>NZ_JBCFOK010000051.1:0-204 GCF_039605595.1 Streptomyces odontomachicola | reverse complement strand
CGCAGCATCGGCGAACTCCTCGACACCGCCGCCCTGATGCACTCCCAGCCGCTCCCCGCGGGCGACTCGGTCGCCGTGGTCTCCAACGCCGGGGGCATCGGCGTCCTGGCCGCCGACGCCTGCGCCGAGGCCGGACTGCGCCTGCCGCCCCTGGGCGCAGTGACCGGTGACCTGCTGGAACTCCTGCCCGACGGGGCGAGCGCC
>NZ_JBCFOK010000050.1:0-236 GCF_039605595.1 Streptomyces odontomachicola | reverse complement strand
CGCACACGGCGCGAGTTCACCGGGACCGGCATACCGAAGACCAACGACCATCACGGCCGCGCCCTCAGACACCCAACAGCGTGCCCGACACCCGAGGCTGACGATCGTTTTCCACGCTTCCGGAGAAGCAGTACTGGCGACAACCAACCGCGTGTGCCGAGTAGTCAACGTTCCACCCATGAGCAAACCAGCATCAGACGTTCGCTGATGTACTGGCCTCTGAACCGGCTCTGCCG
>NZ_JBCFOK010000049.1:0-245 GCF_039605595.1 Streptomyces odontomachicola | reverse complement strand
GCTTTGGCTGCCTCCGGGCAGTCCAGGGACCACAGCGTCAGCGAACGTCTGACGGTGGTTTGCTCATGGGTGGAACGTTGACTACTCGGCCTGTTGCTCAACAGGTCCTCTAGTACTGCCCCTTCGGGGCGTGGAACCAGGGCATGTGAGTACGGGTCGGGCACGCTGTTGGGTGTCTGAGGGCGCGGCCGTGATGGTCGTTTGTCTTCGGTATGCCGGTCCCGGTGAACTCAGCCTGTTGGGGT
>NZ_JBCFOK010000048.1:0-260 GCF_039605595.1 Streptomyces odontomachicola | reverse complement strand
ACGCCGTCGGGCCTGGCGAGGACGGGGTTGAGGTCGGCCTCGGCGAGTTGTGGCAGGTCGGAGGCCATCGAGGAGAGCTGGTGGAGGAGGCGTTCCAGGCCCTCCAGGTCGACGGGGCCGCCGCCGCGGTAGCCGAACAGGAGCGGGGCGCAGCGGGGCGAGGTGATCAGGTCGTGGACGTCGCGGTCGGTGAGCGGGGCGAGGCGGGCGGCGTGGTCGGCGAGGAGTTCGGTGGCGGTGCCGCCGTGTCCGAACATCAC
>NZ_JBCFOK010000047.1:0-279 GCF_039605595.1 Streptomyces odontomachicola | reverse complement strand
CGGGGGGCTTCACGGCCTTAGCATCACCGGATTCGATGTTGGACGCTGTGCAGCGGGTACCGGAATATCAACCGGTTATCCATCGACTACGCCTGTCGGCCTCGCCTTAGGCCCCGACTTACCCTGGGCAGATCAGCTTGACCCAGGAACCCTTGGTCTATCGGCGCACACGTTTCTCACGCATGTATCGCTACTCATGCCTGCATTCTCACTCGCATACCGTCCACGACTCGTTTCCACGGCCGCTTCACCCGGCACACGACGCTCCCCTACCCATCA
>NZ_JBCFOK010000046.1:0-287 GCF_039605595.1 Streptomyces odontomachicola | reverse complement strand
GTCGTATCCGGTATTAGACCCCGTTTCCAGGGCTTGTCCCGAAGTGCAGGGCAGATTGCCCACGTGTTACTCACCCGTTCGCCACTAATCCACCCCGAAGGGCTTCATCGTTCGACTTGCATGTGTTAAGCACGCCGCCAGCGTTCGTCCTGAGCCAGGATCAAACTCTCCGTGAATGCTTCCCCGTAATCGGGGCGCACACGACGTAAGAGCGGCACATCGGGAGGAATAGTCCCTCAGTGCTCAGCGTCCTCGCTGTGTGTTTCAAAGGAACCTCGCCCACAGTC
>NZ_JBCFOK010000045.1:0-344 GCF_039605595.1 Streptomyces odontomachicola | reverse complement strand
ATCACCAGCCGTGGCCCCCCTTCTCCCGAAGTTACGGGGGCATTTTGCCGAGTTCCTTAACCATAGTTCACCCGAACGCCTCGGTATTCTCTACCAGACCACCTGAGTCGGTTTAGGGTACGGGCCGCCACACACCTCGCTAGAGGCTTTTCTCGACAGCATAGGATCATCCACTTCACCACAAACGGCTCGGCATCAGGTCTCACCCACCATGAGAGACGGATTTGCCTATCTCTCGGGCTACACCCTTACCCCGGGACAACCACCGCCCGGGATGGACTACCTTCCTGCGTCACCCCATCACTCACCTACTACCGGATCGGGCCGGCGGCTCCACCACACCC
>NZ_JBCFOK010000044.1:0-539 GCF_039605595.1 Streptomyces odontomachicola | reverse complement strand
GTGGCGATCACGCCGGCCTGGGTGAACAGGGCCTGCCGCGTCATGGTGGGGGTGGCGGCCGCCGCCGTGTGCGAGGCGGCGGCGCGGCGGCCGGCCTCGGAGCGCCCGGCGTCCACGGTCAGCACCGGCATGCGGCGGGCGACGCGGCGCGCGGTGCGCGAGAAGGCGCGCGGGTTGCCGAAGGACTCCAGGTGCAGCAGGGCGAGTTCGGTGCGGCCGTCCGCCTCCCACCACTGGAGCATGTCGTTGCCGCTGACATCGAGCTTGTCCCCGAGCGAGGCGAAGGTGGACACGCCGATGCCCAGCCGGGAGAGCTTGTCGAGCACGGCGATGCCCACGCCGCCCGACTGCACGGCCACCCCCGCCGTCCCGCGGGCCGGGGTGCGTGCGGCGAAGGTCGCGTCCAGTCGCGTGTCCCTGTCGGTGTTGGTCAGGCCCAGGCAGTTGGGGCCCACCAGCCGCATCCCGTAGCGGCGGCAGGCGGCCAGCAGTGCGCCCGACTGCGTGGCGTCCAGGCCAGAGGAGAGCACGAGCAGGGC
>NZ_JBCFOK010000043.1:0-771 GCF_039605595.1 Streptomyces odontomachicola | reverse complement strand
GCCAACCCCGTGGACACCACTGCCGGGGTCTCCGAGGAGCAACTGCACGCCTGCGTCGAGGCATTGGCCCGCGCCGTGGACTGCGTACTGGTCGTGCTGGTGCCCACCGCACTGGCCGCTGCGACCGGCGAGAACCTGCTGCGCGCGGTCACCCACGCCGCGCAGCGCGGCACCGGCACGGTGGCCGTCGTCCGCACCGAGCAGACCGCGCCCGTCGCCCTGCGCCGCAGCGGCGCGCGGAAGGCGGTCCCGTCCTACGCCGACTCCCAGCAGGCGGCCCGCGCCCTGGCACACGCGGTGCGCTACGCGCGGTGGCGCGCACGCCCCGAGGGCACGGTCCCGCAGCCGCGACGGGAGACCTCAGGCGCGGAGGGCAGCCGCGCCATCGCCGCCGCCTTCCTCTCCGCGCACCCCGAAGGCGGCTGGCTCAGCCCGCACACCTGCACCCAACTGCTCGACCACTACGGCATACCCCAGGTCCCCTGGCGCTGGGCCGAAGACGAAGACGCCGCGGCCAAGGCCGCGGCCCACCTCGCCGGCGAAGGCCACGGCCGAGTCGCGCTCAAGGCGTACTGGCCCGGCCTCCTGCACAAGAGCGACCAGAACGCCGTCCTCCTCGACATCACCGGCGAGGAACAGGCCCGCACCGCCTACCGCGACCTGGCCACCCGCTTCGCCGGCCTGCTCAAGGGCGTGGTCGTCCAGCCCATGGCGCCGCGCGGCATCGAACTGTTCGCCGGAGTCGTCCAGGACGAAGTCTTCGGCCCCCTG
>NZ_JBCFOK010000042.1:0-786 GCF_039605595.1 Streptomyces odontomachicola | reverse complement strand
GAGGGGGCCGAAGACTTCGTCCTGGACGACTCCGGCGAACAGTTCGATGCCGCGCGGCGCCATGGGCTGGATGACCACGCCCTTGAGCAGGCCGGCGAAGCGGGTGGCCAGGTCGCGGTAGGCGGTGCGGGCCTGTTGTTCGCCGGTGATGTCGAGGAGGACGGCGTTCTGGTCGCTCTTGTGCAGGAGGCCGGGCCAGTACGCCTTGAGCGCGACTCGGCCGTGGCCTTCGTCGGTGAGGTGGGCCGCGGCCTTGGCCGCGGCGTCCTCGTCTTCGGCCCAGCGCCAGGGGACTTGGGGTATGCCGTAGTGGTCGAGGAGTTGGGTGCAGGTGTGCGGGCTGAGCCAGCCGCCCTCGGGGTGCGCGGAGAGGAAGGCGGCGGCGATGGCGTGGCCGCCCTCCGCGCCCGCGGCATCCGCGTGCTCCTGCTGTGAGACCTCGCGCGGGACGGTTCCCTCGGGGCGTGCGCGCCATTGGGCGTAGCGCACCGCGTGTGCCAGTGCGCGGGCCGCCTGCTGGGAGTCCGCGTAGGCGGGTACGGGACGCTTCGCGCCGCTGCGGCGGAGGGCGACGGGTGCGGTCTGCTCGGTGAGGACGGCGGCCACCGTGCAGGAGCTGTGCTGCGCGGCGTGGGTGACCGCGCGCAGGAGGTTCTCGCCGGTCGCGGCGGCCAGTGCGGTGGGCACCAGCACGACCAGTACGCAGTCCACGGCGCGGGCCAACGCCTCGACGCAGGCGTGCAGTTGCTCCTCGGAGACCCCGGCCGTGGTGTCCACGGGGTTGGT
>NZ_JBCFOK010000041.1:0-1068 GCF_039605595.1 Streptomyces odontomachicola | reverse complement strand
GGGGGTGGGAGTCCTCATCTCGAAGCAGGCTTCCCGCTTAGATGCTTTCAGCGGTTATCCCTCCCGAACGTAGCCAACCAGCCATGCCCTTGGCAGAACAACTGGCACACCAGAGGTCCGTCCGTCCCGGTCCTCTCGTACTAGGGACAGCCCTTCTCAAGACTCCTACGCGCGCAGCGGATAGGGACCGAACTGTCTCACGACGTTCTAAACCCAGCTCGCGTACCGCTTTAATGGGCGAACAGCCCAACCCTTGGGACCGACTCCAGCCCCAGGATGCGACGAGCCGACATCGAGGTGCCAAACCATCCCGTCGATATGGACTCTTGGGGAAGATCAGCCTGTTATCCCCGGGGTACCTTTTATCCGTTGAGCGACGGCGCTTCCACAAGCCACCGCCGGATCACTAGTCCCGACTTTCGTCCCTGCTCGACCCGTCAGTCTCACAGTCAAGCTCCCTTGTGCACTTACACTCACCACCTGATGACCAACCAGGCTGAGGGAACCTTTGGGCGCCTCCGTTACCCTTTGGGAGGCAACCGCCCCAGTTAAACTACCCACCAGACACTGTCCCCGATCCGGATCACGGACCCGGGTTAGACATCCAGCACGACCAGAGTGGTATTTCAACAACGACTCACAGAACACTGGCGTGCCCTGATCACAGTCTCCCACCTATCCTACACAAGCCGAACCGAACACCAATATCAAGCTGTAGTAAAGGTCCCGGGGTCTTTCCGTCCTGCTGCGCGAAACGAGCATCTTTACTCGTAGTGCAATTTCACCGGGCCTATGGTTGAGACAGCCGAGAAGTCGTTACGCCATTCGTGCAGGTCGGAACTTACCCGACAAGGAATTTCGCTACCTTAGGATGGTTATAGTTACCACCGCCGTTTACTGGCGCTTAAGTTCTCAGCTTCACCAGGACGAATCCTGATTAACCGGTCCCCTTAACGTTCCAGCACCGGGCAGGCGTCAGTCCGTATACCTCGCCTTACGGCTTCGCACGGACCTGTGTTTTTAGTAAACAGTCGCTTCTCGCTGGTCTCTGCGGCCACCACCAGCTCA
>NZ_JBCFOK010000040.1:0-1330 GCF_039605595.1 Streptomyces odontomachicola | reverse complement strand
AATGACACGACTTCGGCGGTGTACTTGAGCCCCGCTACATTATCGGCGCGGAATCACTTGACCAGTGAGCTATTACGCACTCTTTCAAGGATGGCTGCTTCTAAGCCAACCTCCTGGTTGTCCCTGCGACTCCACATCCTTTCCCACTTAGCACACGCTTAGGGGCCTTAGTCGATGCTCTGGGCTGTTTCCCTCTCGACCATGGAGCTTATCCCCCACAGTCTCACTGCCGCGCTCTCACTTACCGGCATTCGGAGTTTGGCTAAGGTCAGTAACCCGGTAGGGCCCATCGCCTATCCAGTGCTCTACCTCCGGCAAGAAACACACGACGCTGCACCTAAATGCATTTCGGGGAGAACCAGCTATCACGGAGTTTGATTGGCCTTTCACCCCTAACCACAGGTCATCCCCCAGGTTTTCAACCCTGGTGGGTTCGGGCCTCCACGACCTCTTACAGCCGCTTCACCCTGCCCATGGCTAGATCACCCCGCTTCGGGTCTAGGACACGCTACTGACCGCCCTCTTCGGACTCGCTTTCGCTACGGCTCCCCCACCACGGGTTAACCTCGCAACATGCCGCAAACTCGCAGGCTCATTCTTCAAAAGGCACGCAGTCACGACGTTACGTGCAAGCACGTAACGCGACGCTCCCACGGCTTGTAGGCACACGGTTTCAGGTACTATTTCACTCCGCTCCCGCGGTACTTTTCACCATTCCCTCACGGTACTATCCGCTATCGGTCACCAGGGAATATTTAGGCTTAGCGGGTGGTCCCGCCAGATTCACACAGGATTTCTCGGGCCCCGTGCTACTTGGGTGGTCTCCAAGTGAGTTGCAGACATTTCGACTACGGGGGTCTTACCCTCTACGCCGGGCCTTTCGCATGCCCTTCGCCTATACCTGCAATTTATGACTCACCGACCGGCCGGCAGACCGATCACGAAAACTCCCACAACCCCGCACACGCAACCCCTGCCGGGTATCACACACATGCGGTTTGGCCTCATCCGGTTTCGCTCGCCACTACTCCCGGAATCACAGTTGTTTTCTCTTCCTACGGGTACTGAGATGTTTCACTTCCCCGCGTTCCCTCCTACTGCCCTATACATTCAGGCAGAGGTGACAGCCCATGACGACTGCCGGGTTCCCCCATTCGGACACCCCCGGATCACAGCTCGGTTGACAGCTCCCCGGGGCCTATCGCGGCCTCCCACGTCCTTCATCGGTTCCTGGTGCCAAGGCATCCACCGTGCGCCCTTAAAAACTTGGCCACAGATGCTCGCGTCCACTGTGCAGTTCTCAAACAACAACCAGCCACCCACCACCCCA
>NZ_JBCFOK010000038.1:0-17461 GCF_039605595.1 Streptomyces odontomachicola | reverse complement strand
CAAATCCACCCGTGGGGGGGGCCCCCCCCCCTCTGGGGGGGGGGGGCCCCGGTTTGCGGGGGGGCCCCGCCCCGGGGGCGGCCCCGCAGCGCTGTGTCCGGCCCTCGTCGGCGGGGCTCCTGTCGCCCGGGTCGTGTGGTGCTCGGCCCCCGTCGGCGGGCTCACCCGGTGCTCGGCCCCCGTCGGCAGGCGTTCAACCCTCATGCGAGGCCGCCCAGTTCGAGCGCGGTGCAGCGCCAGCGGGCGCTCCCGGGGACGGCCTCCAGGCGGAAGGCCAGGGCGCGCTGCCGCCCGCACACGGCGACCCGCGCGAAGACCTCGGCCACGCCGGGGCGGGGGAACTGCACGCCGAGCCCGGCGAGGGCGGGTACGGCGGGATCGGCGGGGCCGCCGGTGGCGTGATGGGCGCCGGTACGGGGTGCCGCACTCGTACGGGATCCGGCTATGGCGGCGGCGCTCGGCCGCAGCGGTGCGCTCGGCGCGAGGCGGATCAGCGCGTCGAGGACCGCGGCGTCCGCGTGCCCGAAGAGCACGTTGACCGGGCGCTGCGCGCTCAGCACCAGCATGAGCTGCTGCGCGAACCAGTGGTGCGGCCTCCGCGCATCGCGGCGTACGGGCGTCGGCGCCGGCCTGGCACCGCGGGTGCCGCGCTCGCCGGGACGCCGGGTGTCGCGGCGTACGGGCGGGCGACCGGCCGGAGGGCCCGCCGCGGGGCGCGGTCGGATCGCCGGAGCGGCGCTGTTCGCGCTGTTCGCGGCGGGCAGGGCTGTGGAGCGTGCGTGCGTCATGACGTCCCCCGTGACGTGCAGGTCGCGGCCGCCGGTGCGGCTGCTCGACCCGGTTGTAGCCCGGCGGGCACGGGGCCGCAATGCGTCTTCGAACGGGCCGGAGGGGCCAGGAGAGGTTCACCTATCAGGAGTGCCGGGGCATGCGGGGTTGACCGCACCCGCCGGTCACCTGCGGCTTCGTGCGGGCCCTGCGCCGGGCCGCGGCGCGGGGCGGCCCGTATCCTGGCGGGGCAGACCGTCCGGCGACACACGAAAGCGGCAGCCATGCGCGTCTATGTCCCCCTGACCCTCCCCGCACTCGAAGAGGCCCATGAGACGGGCGAGTTGGGTTCAGGGCAGGAAGAGATCCGTGCCTACGGGGTCACCCCGGCGCTCCGCGAGTGGTACGTGTCCGAGGATGCGGAGGAGCTGGAGTACGCCGCGCTGGGCCGCGCCGCGCGGGCCTCGCTGCGGCTGCTGGCCGGCGACCCCGGGGCGCCGCGCAGGCGCGTGGTCGTGGCGCTGGACGCCAAGGACAAGACGGTGACCCCCGCGCCCTTCGACGCCCTCGGCGAGGAGGCGATCGGGGAGGTGCGGGTCGCGGGCCCGCTGCGGCTGGCCAAGGCCGCGGCCGTGCACGTGGACGCTGACACGGCGGAGCGCGACGTGACGGCGGCGGCCGACGCGCTGGGCGCGGCCGACCAGGGCGACGAGGACGCCGCGTTCACGGTGGACGGCGCCGAGGACCACGAGCTGCTCTGGTACGCGACGCAGGAGATCCCCACCCTGCTCGGCTGAGGGCCGGGCCGAGGCTCAGGCGGGAACCCCAGCGGGGCCCCGGCGAAGGGGAGCGGTCCGCTCCGGTGCAGGTGGGCGGCATTCCGTACCCCGTTGTCAGACCCGGCACGTACGGTCGTGTCCATGGGATTGGGGAACGGCGACGGACGTGGCGCGCACATCGTCTGGGACTGGAACGGCACGCTGCTGCACGACATCCACGCGGTGATAGCGGCGACCAACGCCACGTTCGAGGCGCTGGGCATGGAGCGCATCTCGCTGGAGCGCTATCGGGAGCTGTATTGCGTCCCGGTGCCGCGCTTCTACGAGCGGCTCATGGGGCGGCTGCCCACCGAGGAGGAGTGGAAGGTCATGGACGAGACCTTCCACCGGGAGTACGAGACGCGGCTGACCGGTGTGGGTCTCGCCGAGGGCGCGGCGGAGCTGCTGGGCAGGCGCAGCGCGGCGGGCTCCACGCAGTCGCTGTGCTCGCTGGCCCCGCACACTCAACTGCTCACGCTGGTGCGGTCGATGGACGTCGAGCGGCACTTCCTGCGGGTGGACGGTGCGGACGGCCCGCTGCGTCCTGACGCGCAGGGTCCGGGCAAGAGCCCGCAGATGGCCGCTCACCTGCGGGAGCTGGCCGCGGTGGGCGGCGTGCGGCCCGACCGCACCGTGGTGATCGGCGACGCGCTCGACGACGCGCTGGCGGCGCGCGGCGCGGGCGCGGGAGCGGTGCTCTACACAGGCGGCTCGCACAGCAGGGGCAGCCTGGAGGAGGCCGGGGTCCCGGTGGTCGACAGCCTGGAGGAGGCCGTCGAGGAGGCGGAGCGCATAGCCGCCGCTGCCACGGGGCGCTGAGCGGCGGCCGGGCGGCCCACGGAGTGCTGAGCGACCGCCCGCAGCAACCCGTACAAAGCCACAGGGCCAAGGCTCAGGGCCCCAAGGCTCAGGGATTCACCGGCGCCTTCGCCCGCAGCACCGTCAGGAACTCCCGCATCCAGCTGGAGTTGTCGGCCCAGGTGCGGGCGGAGACCAGGGTCCCGTCGACCACCGCCTCGGCGTCCTGGAAGGTCGCGCCCGCCGTCCGCACGTCCCGCTCCAGCGCGGGATAGGCGGTGACGCGACGGCCGTCCAGGGCGTCCACGGCGGCGGTGAGCAGCGGGCCGTGGCAGGTCTGCGCGACGGGCTTGTCCGCGTCGAAGAACGCCTTGAGGATCCGGCGGAGTTCGGGGTCGTTGCGCAGGTATTCGGGCGCCCTGCCGCCGGGGATCACCAGCGCCGCGTAGTGCGCCGGGTCGATCTCGGCGAAGGCCAGATCGGCGGGCCAGGTGTAGCCGGGTTTCTCGGTGTAGGTGTCGAAGCCGTCCTCGAAGTCGTGGACGACGAAGCGCAGCGTCTTACGGGAAGGGGCGGCGATGTGCACGTTGTAACCCTCTTCGCGCAGCCGCTGGTAGGGGTAGAGCACCTCGAGGGACTCGGCGGCGTCGCCGGTCACCAGCAGGATGTTCGCGGTCATGGCCACCTCCGTGGTGCGCTCGCGCACGGACCGCGGACGGTTCGGCCCGCGCCTGTGCCCAAGGTGCCTGCGGACACGGCCGTTGCCAAGGTGCCCGTCCGCACGGAGCGCGGGGGCGCGCGGGCATGCATGCGAGTGCGCTCCCGCGCGCTGTCCGGATCGTCAAAGAGAGGGCCCCGGTTTTGTACACATACGGCCCATGACGGGCTCCCGGCCCGGGGCGATAGCCTTACGTACGTGATCAGCGCGATATCTCCCGGAGACGCCCGCAGCGGCGTCACGGAGCCGCGCCCGCCGCGCAACAGCGCTCGGGGCGCCGCTGGTCGTATCCCACGGCCCGGCGCCGAATCCGAACGGACGACATCCCGCGTTCCGCGCCGTGCCACCGCCGTACCCGACGTCACGCAACGGCGCGCGACAGGAGCCAGAGGACATGCAGACCAAGCTGGACGAAGCAAAGGCCGAGCGGCTGGCGGAAGCCGCCCGGGTAGCCGAGCAGAGTTCCGCCGGAGGAAACCATCCGGTCCGGGGGCTCGAGAACGGCGCCCTTGAGGCGCTCCTCCAGCGCTACTACCTGCACACCGCCCCGGAGGACCTGGCCGACCGCGACCCGGTCGACATCCTCGGCGCCACGCTCGCGCACTACCGCCTCGCCCAGGAGCGCCCGCAGGGCACGGCGAACGTGCGGGTCTACACCCCGACCGTGGACGAGCACGGCTGGACCTGCACCCACACCGTGGTCGAGGTCGTCACCGACGACATGCCGTTCCTGGTGGACTCGGTCACCAACGAGCTGTCCCGCGTCGGCCGCGGCATCCACGTGGTCATCCACCCGCAGGTGGTCGTGCGCCGCGATGTGACCGGCACGCTCCTGGAGGTGCTGGACGCGGGGCGCGACCCGTACACCCCCGACGGCGGGCGGCAGCGCGAGGAGCTGCCGCACGACGCGGTCACCGAGTCCTGGATCCACGTCGAGATCGACCGCGAGACGGACCGTGAAGACCTCCAGCGGATCAATGGCGATCTGCTGCGGGTGCTCTCGGACGTGCGCGAGGCCGTCGAGGACTGGCAGAAGATGCGCGGCGCCGCCGAGCGCATCTCCGAGGAGCTGGACGGCGAGCCGCTGGCCGCCGACCTCGACCAGCGCGAGGTCGGCGAGGCCCGTGAGCTGCTGCGCTGGCTCGCCGACGACCACTTCACCTTCCTCGGCTACCGGGAGTATGAGCTCTCCGAGGAGCGCGCGGACGACCAGGAGGAGCTGATCCTCTCCCCGGTGCCCGGCACGGGCCTCGGCATCCTGCGCTCCGACCCGCACCACAGCGAGGACAGCGACGAGGGCCACCCGGTCTCGCCGTCGTTCAACCGGCTGCCGGCAGACGCGCGCAAGAAGGCGCGCGAGCACAGGCTGCTGGTGCTGACGAAGGCCAACAGCCGCGCCACGGTGCACCGTTCCTCGTATCTGGACTACGTCGGGGTCAAGAAGTTCGACGCCGAGGGCAACGTCGTCGGTGAGCGGCGCTTCCTGGGCCTGTTCTCCTCCGCGGCGTACACCGAGTCGGTGCGCCGGGTCCCCGTCATCCGCCGCAAGGTCGAGGAGGTGCTGGCCACCTCGGGCTTCACGCCGGACAGCCACGCGGGCCGCGACCTGCTCCAGATCCTCGAGACGTATCCGCGCGACGAGCTCTTCCAGACCCCGGCCGACCGGCTGCGCGAGATCGTCACCTCGGTGCTCTATCTGCAGGAGCGCCGCAAGCTGCGGCTGTATCTGCGCCGCGACGAGTACGGACGCTACTTCTCGGCGCTGGTCTACCTGCCCCGCGACCGCTACACCACCGGTGTGCGGCTGCGGCTGATCGACATCCTCAGCGAGGAGCTCGGCGGCACCAACGTCGACTTCACCGCCTGGAACACCGAATCGGTGCTCTCCCGGCTGCACTTCGTGATCCGCGTGGAGCCCGGCGCCTCGCTGCCCGAGATGACCGACGCGGAGGCCGACCGGATCGAGGCCAGGCTCGCCGAGGCCGCGCGCTCCTGGGCCGACGGCTTCGCCGAGGCGCTGGTCGCCGAGTGCGGCGAGGAGCAGGCGGCCGAGCTCACCCACCGCTGGGGCGCCAACGCCTTCCCCGAGGGGTACAAGGCGGACTTCCCGCCGCGCGCCGCCGTCGCCGACCTCCAGCACATCGAGCACCTGGAGCGGGTGGCCGAGGGCGGCGGCAGGGAGCAGGTCCAGGCCGCGAGCGCCAAGGGCCAGGCGGGCGAGGGCGCGCACGGCGACTTCTCGCTGAGCCTGTACGAGCCGGTCGGCGCGGCCCCCGGCGAGCGCCGCTTCAAGATCTTCCGTACCGGCAGCCCGGTGTCGCTGTCAGCCGTGCTGCCGGTGCTCCAGGCGATGGGCGTCGAGGTCGTCGACGAGCGGCCCTATGAGCTGCGCGCCTCCGACCGCACCCGCGCCTGGGTGTACGACTTCGGGCTGCGGCTCCCCTCCAAGATGGCCGAGCGCCACCCGCAGGAGCTGGGCGAGGACGCCAGGGAGCGGTTCCAGGAGGCGTTCGCCGCGGTCTGGACGGGCCAGGCGGAGAACGACGGGCTCAACTCCCTCGTCCTGTCCGCCGGCCTGACATGGCGTCAGGCGATGGTGCTGCGCGCGTACGCGAAGTATCTGCGCCAGGCGGGCGCCACCTTCAGCCAGAGCTACATGGAGGACACGCTCCGGCACAACGTGCACACCACGCGCCTGCTGGTCAGCCTCTTCGAGGCCCGGATGTCGCCGGAGCGCACCGGCGCCGGGCACGAGCTGACCGACGGGCTGATGGAGGAGCTGAACGGCGCCCTCGACCAGGTGGCCAGCCTGGACGAGGACCGCATCCTGCGTTCCTTCCTCACCGTCATCCAGGCCACCCTGCGCACCAACTACTTCCAGAAGGACTCGCAGGGCGGCCCGCACAACTACATCTCGATGAAGCTGGACCCGCAGGAGATCCCCGACCTCCCGGCGCCCCGGCCCGCGTTCGAGATCTGGGTCTACTCGCCGCGCGTCGAGGGCGTGCACCTGCGCTTCGGCAAGGTCGCGCGCGGCGGTCTGCGCTGGTCGGACCGCAGGGAGGACTTCCGTACGGAGATCCTCGGGCTGGTCAAGGCGCAGGAGGTGAAGAACACCGTCATCGTGCCGGTCGGCGCCAAGGGCGGGTTCGTCGGCAAGCGGCTGCCCGACCCCTCGGTGGACCGGGACGCCTGGCAGGCCGAGGGCATCGCCTGCTACAAGACCTTCATCTCGGGTCTGCTCGACATCACCGACAACCTGGTCGGCGGCGAGGTCGTGCCGCCCAAGGACGTGGTCCGCAGGGACGGCGACGACACCTACCTCGTCGTCGCGGCCGACAAGGGCACCGCGACCTTCTCCGACATCGCCAACGAGGTCGCCGAGGCGTACGGCTTCTGGCTCGGCGACGCCTTCGCCTCCGGCGGCTCGGCGGGGTACGACCACAAGGGCATGGGCATCACCGCCCGCGGCGCCTGGGAGTCGGTCAAGCGGCACTTCCGCGAGCTGGGCCACGACACCCAGACCGAGGACTTCACGGCGGCGGGCGTCGGCGACATGTCGGGTGACGTGTTCGGCAACGGCATGCTGCTGTCCGAGCACATCCGGCTGGTGGCCGCGTTCGACCACCGGCACATCTTCCTCGACCCGAATCCCGACGCGGCCACCTCGTACGCCGAGCGCCGCCGCATGTTCGAGCTGCCCCGCAGCTCCTGGGCGGACTACAACACCGAGCTGATCTCCGCGGGCGGCGGCGTGCACCCGCGCAGCGCCAAGTCGGTGCCGATCACCCCGCAGGTGCGGGAGGCGCTGGGCATCGCGCAGGGCGTCACCAAGATGACCCCGGCCGAGCTGATGAAGGCGATCCTCTCGGCGCCGGTCGACCTGCTGTGGAACGGCGGCATCGGCACGTACGTGAAGGCCTCCACCGAGACGAACGCGGACGTCGGCGACAAGGCCAACGACGCGATCCGCGTGGACGGCCAGGACCTGCGCGCCAAGGTCGTCGGCGAGGGCGGCAACCTCGGCCTCACCCAGCTCGGCCGCATCGAGTTCGCGCGGCAGGGCGGCAGGGTCAACACCGACGCGATCGACAACAGCGCCGGCGTGGACACCTCCGACCACGAGGTGAACATCAAGATCCTGCTCAACTCCCTGGTCAGGGAGGGCGACATGACGGTCAAGCAGCGCAACAAGCTGCTGGCCGAGATGACCGACGAGGTCGGCGAGCTGGTCCTGCGCAACAACTACGCGCAGAACACCGCGCTCGCCAACGCCGTCGAGGGCTCCCCGAGCCTGCTCCACGCCCACCAGCGGTACATGCGGAAGCTCGTCAAGGACGGCAAGCTCAACCGCGGCCTGGAGTTCCTGCCGGGCGACAAGCAGATCCGCGAGCGGATGACCAACGGGCAGGGCCTCACCCAGCCCGAGCTCGCCGTGCTCCTGGCGTACACCAAGATCACGGTGACCGACGAGCTGATCGGCACGGGCCTGCCGGACGACCCGTATCTGGCGCGGCTGGCGCACGTGTACTTCCCGCGTGCCCTGCGCGAGCGGTTCGCCGAGCACATCGACAAGCACGCGCTGCGCCGCGAGATCGTCACGACGCTGCTGGTCAACGACACGGTGAACACCGGTGGTACGACCTTCCTGCACCGCCTCAAGGAGGAGTCTGGCGCCTCGACCGAGGAGATCGTGCGGGCGCACACCGCCTCTCGCGCGATCTTCCGGCTGAACGAGATCTGGGACGCCGCGGAAGCCCTGGACAACAAGGTCGCCGACGAGGTGCTGACCAGCATCAGGCTGCAGGCCAGGCGCCTGGTCGAGCGCGGCACCCGCTGGCTGCTCAACAACCGCCCGCAGCCGCTCCAACTGGCCGAGACCATCGAGCTGTTCGGCGAGCGGGTCGAGGAGGTCTGGGCCGAGCTGCCCAAGCTCCTCAAGGGCGACGACCAGGAGACGCACCGCGAGGTGTACGAGCAGCTGGAGTCGGCCGGAGTCCCCTCGGACCTGGCGCTGCGGGTGGCGGGCTTCTCCGCCGCCTTCCCCGCGCTGGACGTGGTCGCGGTCGCCGAGCGCACAGGACACGAGCTGCTGGACGTCGCCGCGGTGTACTACGACCTCGCCGACGAGCTGGGCATCACCCAGCTCCAGCAGCGGGTGAGCGAGCTGCCGCGGACCGACCGCTGGCAGTCGATGGCGCGCGCCGCGATCCGCGAGGACCTGTACGCGGCGCACCAGCTGCTCACCGCCGACGTGCTGGCGGCGCCGGACGACTCGGCGACGCCCTCGCAGCGGTACGAGGCGTGGGAGGCGAAGAACGCGACGGTGCTGTCGCGGGCGCGGGCGACGCTGGATGAGATCCAGTCGTCCGAGAGCTTCGATCTCGCGAATCTGTCCGTTGCGATGCGGACCATGCGGACGCTGCTGCGCAGCAACAGGTGAACCGATGGGGGCGCCCTAGGGGGCGCCCCCTTTCGCCTGGTCAGGTGCGGGGTTGCGGGGGCCTCGCGGCTTGCGGTTCCGGCGTGCCCACCCGTTCCGCCCCGACGGAACGACTGCCCACGCCTGTGAGGCGGAGAGCTAGATCATTAGCCGCAGAGAACGCCAGGCGTACTCCCAACCCCGTGTCTCCCAGCGGTACCTGTGGGGTCACATCCGTTGCTCGGCGGTCGTGTTGGTCGTCCAAGAGGCGGGACAGGCGGATCGCCGGCGCCTCGGGGGAGGGGCGGAGCCACAGGTCCCAGGTGGCCTTCCCGCCACCGGAGTCCAGCGCGGCCGGCAGCTCGTACGGGATCTCGCACTCGATCACCGGGCCCGACCCGGAGTCGGGCCCCGCCAGGATCCGCACCGGCAGCTCGAAGCCGTGCCCCTTCTCGCCGCGCGGCACCCCCACCACCAGGGGTTCTTCGCCCGCGCCTGCCTCCCCGTACAGCCGTGCCCGCACCCGGTAGCCGCGCCGTTCCAGGGCGATGCCGGTGACCTCGGCGTGTGACGGGCGGTGCCAGGCGCGTACGGCCAGGAAGCCGTCGACGGTCGTGTACGGCACCCACGGCGCGAGCGCTCCGTCCTCGGGGTCGTAGGGGGCGGGGGAGGTCAACAGCCGCGCGGTCTCCACGAGTTCGGCGCGGACGCGCCTGCGGCGGCCGTCGGCGGCGCGCTCCACGTACGTGTCCCAGCGGGCCTCGGGCAGCAGCCGGTGTGCCCCGCGCTCGACGCGTACCTCCGTCATGCCGTCCCGGGTGCGGGAGCGGTCGACCGGGATCCGTACGGGCTCGGCCTCCGGCCTGTTGCGGGCGCGGAGCAGCAGGGACAGCTCGCCGCGCGGCAGTCCGGCGGCGTCCAGCAGGACGGTCAGCGAGCCGTCGGCACAGGACCGCACCCTGGCGTGCTGCGCGGGCAGCGGGCGCCCGTCCGAGGGCCGCTTCCCGCGCAGCACCCGCAGGATGGGGCGCGCGTACGGGGCGAGGGCGCGGCGCAGCCGGGCGCGCAGCGGCGGGGGCGCGGCCCGCGCCGGCAACGGGGAGGCGGGCGGCGGGTGTTCGGCGGCGTTCCTGCGCCGGATGGAGCGCGCCGCGCTCAGCCCCTCGATGAGCTGCTCGTACTCGGCGGCGATCCGCTCCGGCGCGTAGCGCTGCGCCTTCTCCAGCGCGGCCGCGCCCATCGCGCGCCGCTGCTCCGGGTTCTCGATGAGCTGGAGCAGCGCGTCGGCGTACGCGCGCACGGTGGTGCTCTCCTGGCCGGCGAGCGGGGTGAGCAGCCCGTCCCGGCCGTTGGTGATGATCTCGCCGGGGCCGTACGGGCAGTCGGTGCTGACCACGGGGACGCCGCAGTGCATCGCCTCGACCAGGGTCATCCCGAAGGACTCGGCGTCCGAGGAGACGGCGGCGACGGCGCCCTTGGCCCACTCGGGGTCGAGCGGGGAGTGCGCACCCATGAGGAAGGCGCGGTCGGACAGGCCGAGGCGGTCGATCAGCTCGCGCAGCGCCCCCTCGCGTTTGCCGCGGCCGTACAGACGCAGCGTCCAGTCGGGGTGCTTTTCGGCCACCAGGGCGAAGGCGCGCAGCAGCCTGTCGTAGCGCTTCACCTTGATCAGGCGGCCCGCCGCGACGATCAACCTGCTCTCCCCGTCCGAGGGTTCGACCCCGGGGGCCGGCACGGCGTTGGGCACGCAGACCACGGTGACCCCGCGCGCGGCGGGCCGGTCGCTGCTGCCGGGGACGGCGGCGCGGTAGTCGGCGGCGTCCGCGTACGAGACCGTGACGAAGGCGTCCAGGCCGGCGACGGCGGTGTCCTGATGTGAGCGGGTGTGCGCGCTGTGCATCGCGTGGGTGAGGTGCTCCTGGCCGATGCGCAGATAGCGGTCGTCTCCGTAGGCGGCCAGGTAGTCGTTGAGCTTGGGGCGGGTGGCGATCACCACGTCCGCGTCGGTCGCGCGCAGCCAGCCGCGCACCCGCACGTCCCCGAGGCGGGTCGCGATGGAGCGCCTGAAGTGGTCGCCGCCCTCGGCGAAGCGCTCGCTGGGCCGGTGCAGCAGCGGGTCGTCGCCGTCATAGGCGGGCGAGTCCGGGCGCAGGTCGATGAGCGGGGTCAGGGTCACCCGCGGGTCGAAGGGCAGGGCAGGGCGCGCGACGTGCCGGCGGAGGCTGACCACCTCGACGGTGTGCCGGCCGGCGAGCGCTCCGGAGAGGTTCACGACGGACCTGATCGTCCCGCCGATGCCGTACGCGTTGTCCAGCAGGAACGCAATTTTCATCTGGCGTCCAGGATTTTCATCTGCCGTCCAGCTTCCTTGCCCGTGGAGGTCCCCGTACGTCGGTATATGTCCGCTTCATGTGTATTGTTCCTTTCCTGGGTTGACGATGCGACTTCGTGTGACTTGACGTATAGGGAGGATCTGGACGATCAAGGCTCTATGACCGTTTCGCCGGGGCGATTCGACCCGGTTCCGGGGGTCGCCGGTGCCCGGACGATGGCCGATTTCGCTCTTTCGGGCTGCCGATTGCATGGCCCATGTCCCCAAACACAGCTTTCGCGCTTACCGTCTGAGGCAATGTCCACCGACACCTTCAACCTCCCCCGTCTCTCCTCCGCTCCCGCGGACGCCTCGCCCCCCGCTCCTGAGGCGTCCGCCAAGCCCGCCGTGGTCTCCCAGCCGGCGGGCGGTTCCGCCGGCCGCGACCCGTTTTTCGACAACTCCAAGTACCTGCTGGTGGTACTGGTCGCCGTGGGGCACGGCCTGGGCCCGATCGCCGGTGACATGCGCGCGGTCACCGCGGTGTACATGGTGATCTACTCGTTCCACATGCCGGTGTTCGTGCTCATGTGCGGGTACTTCTCGCGGAGTTTCACCGGCCGCCCCGACCAGATCAGAAAGCTGATCTCCGGGGTGCTGGTCCCCTATGTGATCTTCTATGTGCTGTACCAGGCGGTCTACAAGATCGCCTGGGGCCGCGAGTTCAAGACCACGCTGCTCACGCCGGACTATCTGCTCTGGTTCATGGTCGCGCTGTTCATCTGGCGGATCACCGCTCCGCTGTGGCGCTCGGTGCGCTGGCCCGTGGCGATCGCCATCGGGCTCTCGATCCTGTCCGGCGTGGTCAATGCCGGTTATGAACTGAGTCTTTCCAGGGTTTTGACCTTCCTCCCCTGGTTCGTGCTCGGACTGAAGCTGCGCCGCGAGCACTTCCGCGCGCTGCGCGCCCGCATCCCCAAGCGGTACGCCTTCTTGACCATGGTCCTCGCGCTCGCAGGGTCCTGGGCGGTCGCCCCGTACGTGACCTCCAACTGGCTCCTGATGCAGATGGACAACGACACGCTCGGGGTCTCGGCGCCGGTCTACATCGGGATGCGCATCGCGCTCTTCGGGGTCAGCGCGGTGCTCTCGCTCGCGTTCCTCGCACTGATCCCGCGGCGCGAGCTGCCGATCACCGCGCTGGGCGCGGCCACGATGTTCCCGTACCTGCTGCACGGCCTGGCGCTCAAGACATTCGAGGGACTCGGCGGTTACGAGACCGTGTACAACGCGGGGATCCTCGGTGCAGCCGTGCTCGTGTGCGCCACCGTTGCGCTGGCACTGCTGCTGAGCACCGCGCCCGTGCGTTACGCTCTCCGCCCACTCGTCGAACCCCGGTTCCCGCGCTGGCTGGAACCGGTCTCGCCGGGACAGCACCGCCGCACGGCCTTTGACGCCTTCGACCCGACGGCTCCCGTTACCCGGGCGTCCAACGGCAGTTGAACCTTCAGTGGACGCCGCCGGTCGCCCGGTGGAACGCCTCCCGGTCGGGCGGGGTTCGATTCGCGAATGCCGGCACGGGCCCTATATACAGGGCCGATGGGCTTACGCTGCCCAGAGATGCTCCCGTCGTCTGAGGAGATGCGCTCCGCATGACAACCGCAGCAACACCTTCCACCAACTCCGCCGACGCCGACGCCGAGAAGCTGCCCAAGCCGCAGAGCTTCTACGACGTCAAGGGCTGGTTCTTCAACGGCGATATCGTGCTGTTCGACTGGTTCCTGGAGCGCCAGGCACGTCTGGACCAGCACGGCGACCTGCTCGAAATGGGCGCCTACATGGGCAAGAGCGCGATCATGATGCGCTCCTACCTCAGGGACGACGAGACGTTCACCGTGTGTGACCTCTTCGACTCCGATGCTCCCGACGAGCACAACCAGAGCGAGATGCACGGCTCTTACTCCACGCTGACGCGCCGTGCCTTCGAGGCCAACTACCTCTCCTTCCACGACGAGCTGCCGCGCATCATCCAGGCGCCGACCTCCGTCGTACCCGACGAGGTGGAGGACGACAGCTGCCGTTTCATCCACATCGACGCCTCGCACCTGTACGAGCACGTGTGGCCGGACATCGCCGCGGCGCGCAACGCGCTCAAGGACGACGGCATCGTGGTCATGGACGACTACCGCTCCGAGCACACCCCGGGTGTCTCCTGCGCGGTCTGGCAGGCGGTGACCGAGGGCGACCTCAAGCCCATCTGCGTCAGCGGCCAGAAGTTCTACGGCACTTGGGGCGACCCCAAGCCCGTGCAGGACGAGCTCTACAAGGAGCTCAAGGAGCGCGGCGACTGCTGGCTCCAGATGCAGGAGGTCGCCGGGCACAAGCTGCTGCTGGCCGTCGGCAAGAAGGCCAAGCGCCCCGCGCTGCCGGTGTCGAAGCACGCCAAGAGCGGCGCAGCGAAGGTGGCCAGGCAGGCCACCCCGGCCGAAGCGCGCAACGGCGCGGCGCCCCGCGCCGCCGTCCCCGCGCCGGCCTCCTCGCGCGCCAAGAAGCTGGCGAAGGACCTGCTGCCGCCCATCGTCACGCGCGCCATCGTGCGGAGCCGCAAGCGCCGTTGAGCGCCGCGACCGTCCACGTCGCATGACGGGGCCCGGGGAGCCTCCCCCGGGCCCCTCGGCGTATGTACGAGATTGCGCGCGGCGCACCTTGTGAGGCCCATGTAAGCGCGAGCTGTGGGCAGTTGGCTGATGTGACAAGGGTTTCGAGCGGGGCGTACTGTCCGCGCATGAAGTGCCGGAATCCCTCATTCAGCGATCTGCCGAGCGGGCTCATATCCGCACACGGCCGCTGACATCCGCCGAGAAAGGTCCCGCGCGCATGGTGCCCCGCCTGTCCGTCGTCGTCCCCGTACGCGATGTCGAGCCCTATATCGAGGCGTGTCTGACCTCGCTCGCCGAGCAGCGTGTGGACGCGCTGGAAGTCGTGGTGGTGGACGACGGCTCGACGGACGGGACGGCGGCGGTGGCCCGGCGGTTCGCCGACGGCGACCCCCGGTTCCGGGTGCTGGAGCAGGAGCACTCGGGGCCCGGCGCGGCCCGCAACGCGGGGGTCCGCGCGGCGCACGCCGAGGCGGCGTTCCTGGCCTTCGCCGACGGCGACGACGTCGTACCGCCCGACGCCTACGGGCTGATGCTGGACGCGCTGGAGGAGTCGGGCTCCGATCTGGCCGTCGGCAATGTGATGCGGCTGCGCACCAACGGCGAACTGCGCCAGTCCTCCTGGCTGTTCCGGCCGGCCCGCACGACCCGGCTCGCCACGCACATCACCGGTGACCGGCTGCTGCGGTACGACCGCACGGTGTGCAACAAGGTGTTCCGCAGGTCCTTCTGGGACGCCCATGAGCTGGCCTTTCCCGAGGACGGCAGGGACGAGGCGCTGCCCGTGGTGCAGCCCGCGCACCACCTGGCGACGGCCGTGGACGTGCTGGCCGAGCCCGTCTACCACTGGCGCGAGCGCACCGGCGCGCACCAGGCGGCCACGCAGGAGCGGCGCACCTCGCCCGAGGGCGTACGGGACCGGGCGGCCGCGGTGCGCTCGGTCAGCGCGTTCCTCGGGAAGCACTACGGCGAGGCCGCGCCCGAGCACCGGCGCGACTTCGACGGCCAGGCGCTCTCCTGGCACCTGTGGCCCTTCCTGGACGGGCTGCCGCAGGGTGACGAGACGTTCCGCCAGGCGTTCCTCGACCACGCGGGCGCCATCGCCGAGGAGGCGGGCGCCGCCGTGCAGGAGGGGCTGCCCCTGGACCTGCGGGTCAAGTGGCGGCTGGTGCGCGAGCGGCGGCTGCCCGAGCTGCTGGAGCTGCTGGAGTTCGAGCAGGACAACCACCGCGCGTTCGCGGTGCGCGGGCTGCGGCGAAGATTCGCGCGGTATCCGACCGTGCCCAAGGGTCTGGTCCCGCGCCGCCTGCTCACCCTCGGAAAGGGCGACCTTCCGCTGGTCAGCCGCCTGCAGGAGGCCGTGTGGCGGGACGGCAAGCTGTATCTGCGCGGCTACGCCTACATACGCAACCTCCCCGCCGACGCCCCGCACCGCGCGCTGAAGACCGCCGTCGCGCGGCTGGGCAAGAAGCGCGTGCTGCCGCTGCGGGTGCGCACCGTGCGCTCGCCTGAGGCCACGTACCAGTCAGGACAGGACCTGCACCGCTACGACCGTGCCGGTTTCGAGATCGTCGTCGACCCGCGCAGGCTGCGCACCAAGCGGCGCAGCGCCGCGTGGCAGCTCGACATCGCGCTGCTGCACGGCGGCCTGGCCCGGCGCGGCGGGCTCGGCAACGACGGCGGCGTGACCGCTCCCGCCGTGCACTACCTGGACGAGCACACCAGGGTGGTCCCCTCCTTCCGCAAGAAGCGGCTCCAGCTCCAGGTGGAGCAGGTCGCCGCGCGGCTGGACGGGCACCGCAGGGACGGGGCGCACGTCCTGCTGGAGGGCGCGGTGCGCGCCGACGAGCCCGGCGTGGGAGGTCCCGCCGCGCTGCGGCTGCGGCACTGGCACTCCGAGGCCGGGGCCGCGTGCCCCGTGGAGTGGGGCGGCCGCGAGGGGGAGTCGGGCGCGTGGCGCTCCTTCACCGCGCGTGTGCCGCTCGCCGAGCTGGAGGAGGCGCGCGCCGGGATGCCGCTGCCCGCGCGGGGGCCCGCGCGCGACGCCGAGCCGCGCCGCACGGAGCCGTGGGGCGTACGGCTGGTGCTGGGCGCCCAGGCGGAACCGGACACGGACGAGGACGACGGGCGGCAGCTCTCGCTCGCGGTGCGCGGCCGCACCGACCTGGGCCGCTATCCGCTCGGCCTGGACCACAGGCTCGGCGGCCTGTCCCGCGAACTGTGCGTCACGGTCAGCGCGTACGGGAACCTGGTCCTCTGCGACCAGACGCTCCAGCCGGTCACCGACGGCGCCCACTGGGAGCCCGGCGAGGAAGAGGACGGCAGCGGAGCGGAGCTCGTGCTGGAGGGCAGCTTCCCGCGCGAGGAGAGCGACGGCGCCGAGGACTCCGAGTCGGTCCAGCTCGTGCTGCGGCACAGCAAGTCGCTCACCGAGGCCGTGCTCCCGGTCACCCTCACGGACGGGCGGTTTCGCGCCAGAGTGCGGCCGGGCGCCATCCCGGGGCCCGGCACGCGGCTACCGCTCGCCGAGGGCCACTGGTACCTCTTCTTCCGCGACCGCGGCGCCACCGACCTGCACCGTGACGCGCCGGTGCGGCTGCTGCCCGCCGAGCACAACGCGCTGCCGCTGACCCGCACGGCGGGCGGGCGCGAGTTCTCGCTGGAGCGGCGCTTCCACGACCGGCTGCTGCTGGTCTCCGGGTCCGTGCTGGCGCCCGACGAGCGCGGCGGCTACCGGCAGCGCAAGCTGCGCACCCGGTACGCGGACAAGCTCCGCGAGCGCCCGCTGCGCGACGCCGTGCTCTACAGCAGCTTCGACGGGCGGCAGTTCTCCGACTCGCCGCGCGCCGTGTACGAGGAGCTGGCCTCCCGCGACACCGGCCTCGACCACCTGTGGACGGTCGCCGACCAGCAGGCCGAGGTGCCGCCCGGCACACGGGCGGTGCGGCGGAACAGCGCCGAGTGGTACGAGGCCCTGGCCAGATCCCGGTACGTGGTCACCAACGGTCAGCTCCCCGACTGGTTCAGGAAGCGGGACGGTCAGTTCGTCGTGCAGACCTGGCACGGGACGCCGCTCAAGCGCATCGGGAAGGACCTGGAGGGCGGCGAGTTCTCCAACCCCGCCTACATCGCCTCGCTGCACGAGCGCTCCGCGCAGTGGAGCCTGCTCGTGTCGCCGAACAGCTTCAGCACGCCGATCCTGCGCCGCGCCTTCTGCTACGAGGGCGAGATCCTGGAATCCGGCTACCCCCGCAACGACCTGCTGTTCTCCGCCGCGCGCGAGAAGGCGGCGGCCGAGGTGCGCGAGTGCCTGGGGCTGCCGCAGGACAAGCGGCTCGTGCTCTACGCGCCCACCTGGCGCGAGGACCGCCCGCTCGGCTTCCAGAAGTACGAACTGGACTTCCGCCTCGACCTGGAGGCCGCGGAGAAGGCGCTCGGCGACGACACGGTGCTGCTGGTGCGCAAGCACTACATGGTGTGCGGTCCGGTGCCGGGCGCCGACGACGGCGGCTTCGTGCGGGACGTCACCAACTACCCGGACGTGGCCTCGCTGTTGCTCATATCCGACGCGCTGGTGACCGACTACTCCTCGCTGATGTTCGACTTCGCCCAGACGGGGCGCCCGATGCTCTTCTACACGTACGACCTGGAGCGGTACCGGGACACCCTGCGCGGCTTCTACTTCGACTTCGAGGCGCAGGCGCCGGGCCCGCTGATCCAGAGCGGCGAGGACCTGATCGAGGCGCTGCGGGACCCGGAGCGCGCGGCGGCCCCGCACGCCGAGGCGTACGAGGAGTTCCGCCGCACGTTCTGCGACCTGGACGACGGCACGGCGGCCCGCGCGGTCGCCGATCGCATGCTGCGCGAGTAGCCGTCGCGGGCCCCGGGGCCCCCCCGGGGGGGCGCCGGGGGCGGCGCGGGGGGCGGCGGGGCCCCCCAGCCGGGGGGGCGGGGGGGGCGGGGGCCGGC
>NZ_JBCFOK010000037.1:0-19842 GCF_039605595.1 Streptomyces odontomachicola | reverse complement strand
AGGGGGTTCGGGCCGGAGCTTTTTTTGCGTTACCCCGAGCCTTAAAGGGCGTACGCCCTTTCCCCGTACAAGCAAGTACCGCCGGCCTCTAGCGGTGGGCTCCGCTAGAGGAGGCCGCTCCCTCATCCCTCAGAGACGCCCCGCTGCCTTCAACGCGAGGTAGGTGTCGGCCAGTGCAGGTGCCAGGGCCGAGGGGAGTTCGTCGATGACGATGGCTCCGTGGCGGCGAAGGGTGTTGGCGGTGTCATTGCGTTCGGTGCGTGTGCGTGCCGCGGCGGCTGCCTCGTAAACAGCCTCGACGTTTCCCCGCCCGCGTTCCATTTCCTGGAGCTGAGGATCGGTGATTGCGGCGATCAGCACCGTATGGCGTTGGGTGAGGAGAGGAAGCACCGGGAGGATGCCTTCCTCTACCGCTGCTCGGTCGAGACTCGTGAGGAGCACGATCAGCGAACCGCGAGCCGCGGTGCGCAGGGCGGCGGAAGCCATGTTGCGGGCGTCGGTTTCGACCAGGGCCGGCTCCAGAGGAGCCATGGCCTCGACGAATGCTGGAAGCATGTTGTTCGCCGTACGCCCGGTGACCGTTGTGCGGGGCACGCGGTCGTAAGCGAGGAGGTCCACTCGGTCGCCTGCACGTGAGGCGAGAGTGGCCAAGAGCAGTGCAGCGTCCATGGAGGTGTCCAGGCGCGGGGCGTCGCCGACGCGGCCGGCCGAGGTGCGGCCCGTGTCGAGGACGATGAGGATGCGGCGGTCGCGTTCGGGCCGCCACGTACGGACGGCGACCGTGGACTGCCGGGCGGTCGCGCGCCAGTCGATCGAGCGGGTGTCGTCGCCCGGGATGTATTCGCGGAGGCTGTCGAATTCCGTGCCTTCGCCGCGAGTCAGGATGCTGGTGCGGCCGTCGAGTTCGCGGAGCCGGGCCAGCTTGCCGGGGAGGTGCTTGCGGCTGGTGAAGGCCGGGAGCACGCGCACCGTCCACGGGACGCGGTGGCTGCCTTGGCGGCCTGCGAGCCCGAGGGGACCGAGGGAGCGGACCGTGATGCGCTCCGCCTTCCTGTCGCCTCGTCGTACGGGCTGCAGGTGGGTGGTGACGCGGTGGCGCTCTCCGGGGGCGAGGCTGAAGTGGTGCTGGCCTTGGCCCTGGCGGGCGTCGTCGGGCCAGCTGCTGGGCGGCCAGGCGTCCCGGATCTGGGCACGGAGCCTGCGCTGCGACGGGTTCGCCACGACGAGGTGTACGTACGCCTGTTCCCCGAGTCGAACCGATGTATCACCAGAACGTGTGAAGTGGAGCCGATTTACTGGTGCTGCTCGGGCAAGGTCGTACAGGATTGCAATGAGCAACGGGAGTTCGACGGCGAGGATGCCGGTCCAACTGGGCAGCAGGAGACCGACCAGCAGAGCGCCGACTGCGGCAAGAAGAGCTGTACGTCCGGTGATTGCCATGAAGGAGTTTTCTGGTCGGCCGACAGCGCTCAGCGCGGCACCGGCACATGGGCGAGGGTCGAACTGATCACGTTGTCCGGGGTGACGCCCTCCATCTCTGCCTCGGGGCGGAGTTGGATGCGGTGTCGGAGTGTGGGCAGGGCGAACGCCTTGACGTCGTCGGGGATGACGTAGTCACGGCCGGTGAGCCAGGCCCAGGCGCGAGCGGTGGCGAGCAGCGCGGTGGCGCCTCGGGGGGAGACTCCGAGGGAGAGTGAGGGGGATTCGCGAGTGGCACGGCAGATATCGACGATGTAGCCGGTGACTTCGGGGGAGATCGAGGTCTTGGCCACGGCTGCGCGAGCAGCTTCGAGCTCTTCGGGACCTGCGACGGCACGGACGCCGGCGGCATCCAGGTCGCGGGGATCGAAGCCCTCCGCGTGCCGGGTCAGGACGCGGATCTCGTCGTCGCGGTCCGGCAGCGACAGGTTCAACTTGAGCAGGAAGCGGTCGAGTTGGGCCTCGGGCAGCGGATAGGTGCCCTCGTACTCCACGGGGTTCTGCGTGGCCGCCACCAGGAACGGGTCGGGGAGGCTGCGGGGCGTGCCGTCCACGGAGACCTGGCGTTCCTCCATGGCTTCGAGCAGGGATGCCTGGGTCTTCGGGGGAGTGCGGTTGATCTCGTCCGCGAGCAGCAGGTTGGTGAAGACCGGCCCGGGCTGGAAGGAGAACTCCGCGGTGCGGGCGTCGTAGATCAGTGAGCCCGTGACATCGCTCGGCATGAGGTCGGGGGTGAACTGCACACGCTTGGTGCCGAGTTGAAGAGTGGACGCGAGGGTGCGTACGAGGAGGGTCTTGGCGACACCGGGGACGCCTTCGAGCAGGACATGACCGCGGCAGAGCAGGGCGACGACGAGGCCGGTGACGGCGGCGTCCTGGCCGACCACGGCCTTGGAGATCTCGAGGCGCAGCGCTTCCAGGGCGCTGCGGGCGCTGTCTGCTGAGGGGGCGCTCACCTGGTGTTGTCCTTGTCTGTCGGAGGTGCGGGGGACGTCGGCGCCGGGTTGGTGGTCGCGGTGCTGGTGACGCGTCGTTCGAGTTGATCGAGCTCGTCCGCGAGGCGGATCAGGGCCTCGTCGTCGGTGGGCGCGGGGCCGAAGAGGAGGGAGCGAACGGGGGCGGTGTCGCTCGGGGTCTGCGGGCTCTGGGCGGGGGCACCGGTCGCGGTGGACTGGCGCGGAGGCGCATAGGAAGTGATGGCCGGCACCAGGACCTCGGGGTCGTCGGCCCGGTGCTGGGCGACGCCGACGAGAGGCGCCAGCCGGGAGCGGGCCGCGGTGCGGAGGGACTCGGCGGCGCGGTCGCGGGCGTTGGCCTTGCGGTAGAGGCGGGCGCGGCCCTCGGTGGTTTCCGAGGCACGTACGGAGACCGGCAGTTGCTCCGTCACCAGGGGGCCGAGGCGGCGCGCGCGCCAGAGGGCGGCGAGCACGGCGGCGATGGCGAGTTGGAGCGCTCCCCAGGACCAGCCGTCGGGGAGGAGGGAGAAGAAGCTGCGGTTGTCGTTGCCGTCGCCGGCGGAGGCGTCGGCGGGGGAAGGGAGGTACCAGACGAGGTGAGGCCGGGAGCCGAGTAGCTGCAGGGCCAGCGAGGCGTTGCCGTGCTTGTCGAGCTGCTTGTTGTGGAGCAGGTCGGGAGCGCCGAGCAGCACGGTGTCGCCGCCGGAGGTGCCGGTGGGCAGCCGCATCAGCGTGGGCAGTTCTCCGCGGAGGTAGCAGGTGTCCAGGCTGTCCTTGCGGGCGTCGGAGCCGCCGGTCGTGTAGCGGTAGCCGCCGAGGTCGGCGTTGCCTGCTCGGGTCGCGGCGGGGAAGTCGCAGTCCGGTGCGGTGGGCTGGACGTCGGACGGCTTGTCCGCCCGTACGCCGGGTGCCAGTGAGCCGACCGAGTGGGGGCCGGGGGCGAGCAGCACGGTGCGGGCGCCTCGGCCTGCGGCCTCGCGGAGCTGTTTGCGCTGGTCGGAGCCGGCTGCGTCCGGGTTGGCCACGAGGAGGGTGGAGTCGCGGCCGGCGGCCGCGGCGGCCTCTCTCGCGGAGGTGACGACCTTGGTGTCGACGCCGCGCTGGGCGAGGAGCTGAGCGATCGCACGGCTGCCGGTGGGGTCGGGCGACCGTGGGTCGAGGGCTCCGTGGTCGCCGCCGGAGCGTATGGCCGCGACGATCACGCCGGCGATGGCGAGGACCGCCGCCGCCAGCAGGAAGCCGCGGACGCGGAGCCAGAGCTGGCGGCCCGTGGGGGAGAGGGAGGTGCCGGTGGAAGTGGTCACCGGGCTCCCCCGCCGGTCGGGGTCAGCCGGGGCTTGGCGTTCTGGAGTTCGGTGTCCAGGTCGCGCATGCGGGCGTAGCGGTTCTCGTCCGCGTCGCGGTCGGCGTAGGTGACCTCGTCGAAGGCGAGGGCGGCCGCGCGCAGGTGCTGTGCGTGGTCGGGGAGGGCGTCGCCCGCCTCGGTGGCGGCCTCGTCGGCGGTGCGGCCGGGGCGTGGTGCGAGGAGGGCGCGTTCCTCGAGGGAGCGGACGATGGCGCGCATGCGCTCTTGGAGGGCCTCGTTCCACTGGCCCTCGGTGGCGTGGCGTTCGGCGGCCGCGCGGTGGTCGGCGGCGCTGCGGGGGCCGTCGGGGTAGAGGTGGTCCGGCCCTGTGCCGGTGGCCTGGCGCAGCCTGCCCAGGCGGAGACGGAGGGCGACGACGAGGAGGACGGCGAGGGCGATGAGGACGGTGATGCCGATCCACCCACCGGGGGTGGCCTCGGCGGCGCGGGAGAGGAGGGAGTCGATGCGGTCCACGACCCAGTCGAGGATGCGCGCCAGGAGGCTGGGGTCGTTCTGGTGGTACGCGGGGTCGGACAGCTCGTGTTCGGCCGCCTCCCGTGCGGGCGTGCGCGGGGTGGTCACCGGCACGTCGTCGCCGGGGGCGCTGCCCGGCGCCGCGCTGAGCAGCGCGGACAGCGCCTTCGTCGTCAGGCCCCCCGGCATCGCCTCAGCTCCCGGGGGAGGGGCCGTCGGGCTGCGGGTTCTCGTAGCCGGGTACGCCGGCGGCGCGGGCCAGTTCGAGGTCGAGGGCCTCGCGGCGGATGCGCTGGTCCAGGTAGAGCAGGGCGGTGATCCCGGCGCTGATGGGCAGGGTGATGGTGTAGGCGATCATGGTGCCGATGCCCGCGAAGATCAGGTAGGTCCAGCCGGTCGTGGGGGCCGTGCCGGTCAGGACCGAGCCTCCGCCTCCACCGCTCAGGAGCGCGCCGACGGCGGTCACCGGGAGCTGGATCACCGACTGGAGCATCGAGACGATGACCCCCGCCAGGAGCTGGATGCCGAAGATCCGCCACCAGCTGGCCCGTACGAGCTTGGCGGAGCGGCGCAGGGAGGCGAAGACGCCCTGCTTCTCCAGCATCAGCGAGGGGGTGGAGAGCGAGAAGCGGACCCAGAGCCAGACGCCCGCGCACAGGCCGCCCGCCAGGCCGACGATCAGCAGCGCGATGCCGGCCTTCTCGGCGCCCGTGACGAGGGCGACGACGGCCGGGAGGCAGCAGACGAGTATGGCGAGCGAGATCAGTACGGGTACGAGGATCAGCAGGCCGAGCAGGCGCGGGAGTTGGGAGCGGGACTCGCGCCAGGCCTCGCCGGGGGTGATGCCGCGGCCGAGCACGGCGCGGCTGACGACCACGGTGAGCAGCCCGGTGGCGACAACGGTCCCGAGTATCTGCACCAGGGCGGCCACGCCGGCGGCGCTGAAGGTGCCGGCGAAGGCGTCCATGACCTGGTTCGGCGAGGGGTTGGGGTCGCGGCTCAGCTCCTCCAGGTCGCCGCGCGGCAGCCAGGCGCCGGTGGCGACGGTCGCGACCAGCTGGATGACCACGGAGACGGTGAGCGAGATGGCGAGCATGGTGCGCCAGTGGGCGCGCATCGTGGTGACGGCGCCGTCCAGGATGTCGCCCACGCCGAGCGGCCGCAGTGGGATCACGCCCGGCTTGGCCGCCATGGGCTGCTGCCACCCCTGCTGCCAGCCCCAGCCGGGCCCTCCGCCGGGAAAGCCCGGACCGCCGGGCCCACCAGGACCGCCGGGTCCACCAGGGCCCCCGTAACCGCCCTGGCCGGGCTGGCCGCCCTGCCCGGGCGGAGGGGCCGCCGCGCCCCAGCCCTGCTGCGCGGGCGGCGGCTGCTGGGCGGACCAGTTGCGGGGCAGCTCGTCCTGGGGCTGCTGTTGCTCGTTCTTCCGGTCTTCACCGTTCTCTTCCGGGGGACGGTCGGACGGAGAGGATCCGGGCGAGGTCCAGCCCGGAGAGTCGTTCACGTGTCGTCACCTCGGAGAGTCGGTCGTTTGGGAGAGCCGGTCGCTCCAACGCCTGGTCGGCTGCCATCGTGCCACGCGCGTGCCCCGCCGGGGCCAGGCCCCACGGGCTTTGACAGCCTTCAACCGGAGCTGCCCGCCGGGGCAGACTGTGCGAATGGCTGATCAGTGTGTACCGGTGCTGCGTTGGGAAGAGCGGCCCGAGGGACCGGTTCTGGTGCTGCTTGACCAGATGCGGTTGCCCGCCGAGGAAGTCGAGCTGGTGTGTACGGACGTGCCCGCGCTGGTCACGGCGATCCGTGACCTCTCCGTGCGCGGGGCGCCGCTGCTGGGCATAGCGGGCGCGTACGGTGTGGCGCTCGCAGCGGCGCGTGGCTTCGATGTGGCGGACGCCGCGGAGCAATTGGCGTATGCGCGCCCGACCGCGGTCAATCTGGCCTACGGAGTACGCCGTGCCCAGGACGCGTATCTGGCGGCGCTGCGTGACGGAGCCGGTGCCGGGGGCGCGGCCGCCGAGGCGCTGGCCGAGGCGCGGACGCTGCACCGGCAGGACGCCGAGGCGAGCGACCGCATGTCCGAGCACGGGCGGGAGCTGCTGGACAAGCTGGTGCCCGGCGGCGGGCTGCGGCTGCTGACGCACTGCAACACCGGTGCGCTGGTGTCCGGCGGTCACGGCACCGCGCTCGGCGTCGTACGGGCCGTTCATCGTGCCGGTGAGCTGCGGAAGCTGTGGGTGGACGAGACCCGTCCGCTGCTGCAGGGCGCGCGGCTGACGGCGTACGAGGCGGCGCGCGAGGGCATGGCGTACAGCGTGCTGACGGACAACGCGGCGGGGGCGCTGTTCGCGGCGGGCGAGGTGGACGCTGTGCTGATCGGCGCCGACAGGATCGCGGCGGACGGCTCGGTGGCCAACAAGGTCGGCAGCTATCCGCTGGCGGTGCTGGCGCGCCATCACGACGTACCGTTCCTGGTCGTGGCGCCGGTCACGACGGTGGATCCGCACACTGCGCACGGGTCCGACATCGAGGTGGAGCAGCGTCCCGGGCACGAGGTGACGGAGGTGGCCTCCCCGTTCCTGGCGGCCTCCCGCGGCGAGGCCGTCGGGGGCGGTCCGGCGGAGCAGGGCGGCATCCCGGTGGCGCCGGTGGGGGCGCAGGCGTTCAACCCGGCGTTCGATGTGACACCGCCCGAGCTGGTGACGGCGATCGTCACGGAGCGGGGTGTGGTGTCGCCTGTGACGGCGGGGAGCATGGCCGTTTTGTGTTCCACGTCACGAACGGAAGAGTCACGAACGGGTAATGGGATGATGAACCCATGAAGGGACGCGTCCTCGTCGTCGACGACGACACCGCACTGGCAGAGATGCTCGGCATTGTGCTGCGCGGCGAAGGCTTTGAACCGTCGTTCGTGTCGGACGGCGACAAGGCGCTCGCCGCCTTCCGCGAGACCAAGCCCGATCTGGTGCTGCTCGACCTGATGCTGCCCGGACGGGACGGTATCGAGGTGTGCAGGCTGATCCGGGCCGAGTCCGGGGTGCCGGTGGTCATGCTGACCGCCAAGAGCGACACCGTCGACGTCGTGGTCGGCCTGGAGTCCGGGGCCGATGACTACATCGTCAAGCCGTTCAAGCCGAAGGAGCTGGTGGCACGGATCAGGGCGCGGCTGCGCCGGTCCGAGGAGCCGGCTCCCGAGCAGCTGACCATCGGCGATCTGGTGATCGACGTCGCCGGGCACTCGGTGAAGCGGAACGGTCAGTCGATAGCGCTGACCCCGCTGGAGTTCGATCTGCTGGTCGCGCTGGCCAGGAAGCCGTGGCAGGTGTTCACCCGCGAGGTGCTGCTGGAGCAGGTGTGGGGTTACCGGCACGCGGCGGACACGCGGCTGGTCAACGTCCATGTGCAGCGGCTGCGTTCCAAGGTCGAGAAGGACCCGGAGCGGCCGGAGATCGTGGTGACCGTGCGCGGCGTGGGATACAAGGCCGGGCCCAGCTAGATGACGCGCAACGGCTCCGCCCCGTACCGGTCCGGTGCGGGGGGAGCCGCGGAGCGCGAGTCCGAATTGTCCAATAAGTCAGGCTTGTTGTCCGGGGTGTCCCGGCTGGCGCGGCTCTGGCGGAGCGGCGCCCTGTTCTCCGAGGGGCTGCTGCCGGAGGGCGCGACGGGGCCGCGGGCGCATCCGCTGGTGCGGATCTTCGTGCGCTGGGTGCGCCGCCCGCTGCTTCCCGTACTGCGCCTGTGGCGGCGGAACATCCAGCTCAGAGTGGTGATGACCACCCTGCTGATGTCCCTCGCCGTGGTGCTGCTGCTCGGCCTCGTCGTCATCGTGCAGGTGCGCAACGGCCTGCTGGACGCCAAGGAGAAGACCGCGCAGAGCCAGGCCACCGGCGGTTTCGCCTCCGCGCAGGAGATGGCGGACAGCTCCGGCAGCGGCCACAGCGGGCAGAACTCCGCCGGCCCCAACCCGCGCGGCGGCGGCACGGGCTCCGTGCAGAACACCGGCACCTGGCTGAACAACCTGGTCGAGCAGCTGGCCAGCGGCGGTCAGGGCACGTATTCGGTGGTCGCGCTCGGCTCGGACAACAACGAGGCGCCGCTCGTCGGCAACGGCAGCACCAGTACGCGCGGGCCGCGCGCCTCCGGCGACATAAGGCCGGAGGAGAGCGTTCCGGCCAAGCTGCGCAAGGCGCTGGACGAGCGCCCCGGCACGCACCACGTGTATGCGCGGGTCTACAAGCTCGACGGCGAGAGCGAGCCCGGCCTGGTCGTCGGCAAGCGCCTCAACGACGCGGCCGGAAACCCGTACCAGCTCTACTACGTTTTCCCCTTCAGCCAGGAGGAGGAGTCGCTCAGTCTGGTCAAGGGGACGCTGGCCACCGCCGGCGTGTTCGTCGTCGTGCTGCTCGGCGCGATCGCCTGGCTGGTGGTGCGGCAGGTGGTCACGCCCGTACGCATGGCGGCGGGGATCAGTGAGCGGCTGGCGGCCGGCAGGCTCCAGGAGAGGATGAAGGTCACCGGCGAGGACGACATCGCGCGGCTCGGCGAGTCCTTCAACAAGATGGCGCAGAACCTCCAGTTGAAGATCCAGCAGCTCGAGGAGCTGTCCCGGATGCAGCGCCGCTTCGTCTCGGACGTCTCGCACGAGCTGCGCACCCCGCTGACCACGGTGCGGATGGCGGCCGATGTGATCCATGAGGCGCGCGACGACTTCGACCCGGCCACGGCGCGCTCGGCCGAGCTGCTGCTCGGGCAGCTCGACCGCTTCGAGTCGCTGCTCGCGGATCTGCTGGAGATCAGCAGGTTCGACGCGGGCGCGGCCAACCTGGAAGCAGACCCGATCGACCTGCGTACCGTGGTCGGCCGGGTCGTGGAGGGCAGCGAGCCGCTCGCCGACCGCAAGGACTGCCGGATCCTCGTACGCGGCGACGAGCGCCCCGTGGTCGCCGAGGCGGACGGCCGGCGCATCGAACGAGTGCTGCGCAATCTCGTGGACAACGCGATAGAGCACGCCGAGGGACACGATGTGGTGGTCCGGCTGGCGGTCGGCGAGGGCGCCGTGGCCGTGGCCGTACGGGACTACGGCGTCGGCCTGAAGAAGGGCGAGGCGGAGCGGGTGTTCAACCGCTTCTGGCGGGCCGACCCCGCGCGCGCCCGCACCACGGGCGGCACCGGACTCGGCCTCTCCATCGCGCGCGAGGACGCGCATCTGCACGGCGGCTGGCTCCAGGCGTGGGGCGAGCCGGGCGGCGGCACCCAGTTCCGGCTGACCCTGCCGACCACGGTGGGCGGCCCGCTGCGCACCTCGCCGATCCCGCTGGAGCCCGCGGATTCGCGCCGCAGGCGGGGGCTGGCCGGCGATGTTTCCGGAAGCGCGTCCGGCGCCTCGAACGGAGCGGGCACGGAGAGCACCGGCGCCCTCGCCGCCCTGCCCGGCCCGCGTACGCGTACGGCACTGCCCCGCGCCTCCGAAGCGGGCACGCCCGGGACGGGAGCCGAGGGGAGCGGCCGTACGGGGAACGGCGGCGGCACGTCGCGCGCTGGTGTCGGCGAAGGCAGTGGCGTCGGCGAATCACGCAACGGCGCAGGTGAACGGGGCGATGACGACCGGCGCGGCCTGGAGGGTGGCACGGAGGACGCGGACGGTGTGCGCGCATATCCGCGCGGGGGCGCGGCGGAGGAGGACCACGATGAGCGCTGAGCGCGAGGTGCATGGGGGCCTGCGGGGGCGCGCGGCCCGTCGTGCGCGCCGCCGTGCCGCCGGGGCGCTCCTCATGGCGTCCGCGCTGGTGCTGACCGGCTGCGTCTCGATGCCGGACAACGGCTCGGTGAACCGCGTCGACTCCTCGCACCGCGCCGAACCGGACTCGCAGGTACGGGTGTTCGGGGTGAGCCCGCAGAAGGGCGAGGAGCCGCAGCAGATCGTGCGCGGCTTCCTGGAGGCCACCACGAGCGACGAGGCCACGTTCAGCACGGCCAAGGAGTACCTGACGGACGACATGGTCCAGCACTGGAATCCTGACGTGCGGACGACCGTGCTCTCCGACGGTCCGAGCCCGGGTGCGGCGCAGCCCGAGCTCAGCCGCGGCGGCAGCGGCTACCGCACCGGCTACACCGTGCGGGTCACCGGCGACCGCATGGCCGAGGTGGACAGGAAGCACGCGTACTCGGCCGACGAGGGCAAGTACGCGCGGGACTTCCACCTCTCGAAGGTGCGGGGCGAGTGGCGGATCGACCAGCTCCCGGACGGGCTGGTGCTCGGCGAGTCCGACTTCCAGCGCATCTACCGCCCCATCAGCGCGTACTACTACGCCCAGTTGGGCCCGGACGCCGAGAGCGTGGCCGGGGGCAAGGACGTGCTGGTCTCCGACTCGATCTACCTGCGGCGCCGCATCGACCCGGTCACCAAGACCGTGTCCGCGCTGCTCAGCGGCCCCACCGACTGGCTCGACCCGGTGGTCAGTTCGGCCTTCCCGCCGGGCGCACGCCTCGCGGACAAGCAGCACCTGTCGCTCGACGACTCGGGCGCGCTCTCCGTGCGCCTCAACGCGCAGGGCGCACGCGCGGGCAAGGCGCAGTGCGCCCGCATGGCCGCGCAGGTGCTGCACACCGTGCAGAACCAGGCCTCGGCGCGGGTCAGCAAGGTGCGGCTGGCCGGCCCGGGGGACGACACGCTGTGCGAGCAGACCCGCGAGCAGGCCGAGGTGTACGAGCCGGGCAGGCTCAACGGCCGTGTCGAGCGGCAGTACTTCATCGACAGCAAGCACCGCGTCGCGGCCTTCACCGGCCTCGGCGAGAAGCACCGGCCCGTCGAGGGGGCGCTCGGGACGGGCGGTACGGAGTTCGGCTCCGTTGCCGTCAGCCGCTCCGAGCGCGAGGGCGCCGCGGTCACGCGCGGCGGCAAGTCGCTGTATGTGTCGCCCCTCGCGCAGGGCAGTGACCTGGGCAAACCCGTACTCGAAAGCAAGGCGGCCAAGGAGAAGGACCGGCTCACGACGCCCAGTTGGGACGGCCTCGGCGACCTGTGGGTGGCCGACCGCGACCCGAAGCGGCCGCGGCTGCTGCGGCTGCGCGGCGGCAAGGAGCGGCCCGAACAGGTGCGGGTTCCGGGGCTGCGCAAGGGCGAGCGGATCGAGTCGCTGCGCATCGCCTCGGACGGCGTGCGGATAGCGCTGCGCGTCAAGGGCAAGGACGGCCGCTCCACGCTCCAGCTCGGCCGGGTCGAGCGCGCGGGGACGCCGGACAAGCCGCGGCTCGCCGTCGATCAACTCCGCAACTGCGCACCGCAGATGGAGGACGTCATAGCCGCGTCCTGGGCGGGCGGCAGCCGACTGGTGGTGGTCGGGCGCGAGTCCGGAAGCGTGCAGCAGCTCCGATACATGGAGGTGGACGGCTCGGTCTCCAACCAGCCGACGCTGCCCGGCATCAACGACGTGACGGGCGTCGCCGCATCGGAGGACGAGAGCAAACCGCTGCTCGCGGACTCGGAGGACGGCATCGTACGCCTGCCGCCCGATGCCAACTGGAAGACGCTGACGGACAGCGGCAGCGCCCCTGTCTACCCGGGCTGATCCCCTCGGAACGGTGCTCCGGCCAGGCACTTTCCAAGTTATCCACAGGGGTGGCCGGGCCGCCGCATCACTGCGAGAGTGGTGCCCATGCGGGAGTTGTGGAAGGCGCTCCAGCAGGAAATCACCGGCCTGGCGCTGCCCGTGGACTGCGCCGGGTGCGGACTGCCGCGCGTGCGGGGGCAGTTGTGCCCGGACTGCGACCGCGCGCTCACGCAGGCCGTGCCGCGCCGGGTGTGGCCCACGCCTGTCCCCTCAGGACTGCCGCCGGTGTACGCCGCGACCCCGTACGCCGACGAGGCGCGGGCCGTGCTGCTGACCCACAAGGAGCGCGGCGCGCTGCGCCTGGCCGCGCCCCTGGGCGCGGCGCTGGCCGCGACGGTGAGCTGTGCGGTGGCCCGGAGTGCGGTGCCTCCTGGCGCGGGGCTGCGGGGTGCCCAGCCGCGGGGTGCGGGGCCGCGCGATGTGGGAGCTCGGAGTGCTGCGCCCCGGAGCTTCGCCGCACGCGCCGGCGTTGCCCCGCTCACGCTGGTGCCGCTGCCCTCGGCGCCCCGTGCGGTCGCGGCGCGCGGGCACGATCCGGTGCGCCGCATGGCGCTGGCCGCCGCGCGTCGCCTGCGCGGGGACGGCGCCCCGGTGCGGGTGCTGTCCGCGCTGCGGCAGCGGCGCGCCGTGGCCGACCAGTCGGGGCTGACGGCGCGGGAGCGCGGCGCCAATCTGGCGGGCGCGCTGGAGGTGCGGCCCGGCGGCGGTGAGCTGCTCGCCGAGGGGCCCGTGGTGCTGGTGGACGACCTGATGACCACGGGGTCCTCGCTGGCCGAGGCGGCCCGTGCGGTGCGTGCGGCCGGGGCGGAAGTGACGGGGGCGGCGGTGATCGCCTCCCGTGAATCCCTTGCCGGAACTATCAGAAACTGAGCATCGTTGCTGGTAGTAAGCCTCAGACGGCACTGGAAAGGAGGTACGTCCCAGTAGGGGGTGCCGAGTATCCCCCGGTGGAGGTACGTTCGGATTGGGGTGACGATCTTCCCTTCGGGGGAGAAGGAGGTGAAGTCGCAAGCCGACGTCATGCCGGAGGGCTGCGACAGCGACCGACCTCCGGTGTCAGTGCACAAAGGATGCGCTCCGTACTCCATGCGCAGTGATCTCGCCCGTGGACGGTACGGGGTATTCATCCGGGAACGGAGTTCTGCGTGGACATCGTCGTCAAGGGCCGGAAGACCGAGGTGCCCGACCGGTTCCGCAAGCACGTGGCCGAAAAGCTGGAGAAGATCCAGAAGCTCGACGGCAAGGTGATCAACCTGGATGTCGAGGTGGCGAAGGAGCCCAACCCCCGGCAGGCCGACCGTTCCGACAGGGTGGAGATCACCCTGCGCAGCCGTGGACCGGTCATCCGGGCGGAGGCGGCGGCTTCCGATCCGTATGCGGCGCTGGACCTGGCGACCAACAAGCTGGAGGCGCGGCTGCGGAAGCAGCACGACAAGCGCTGTGTACGGCGTAAGGGAAGCCGCAACCCGGTGAGCGTGGCGGCGGCCACGGCCCCCCTGGCCGCCGAGCTGAACGGAGAACTCGACGCGGCGGCAGCGGCGGCCGCCGCACCCGAGAGCGACGGGCAGGACCAGGCCGGCAAGACGGGACCCCTGGTGGTGCAGGGCGACGGCCCCCTCGTCGTACGGGAGAAGACACACGCCGCGGCTCCGATGTCGCTCGACCAGGCTCTGTATGAGATGGAGCTGATCGGGCACGACTTCTATCTGTTCGTCGACGCCGAGACCAAGCAGCCCAGCGTCGTCTACCGGCGGCACGGCTACGACTACGGCGTGATCCATCTGGAACAGGACCCCTTCGCCCAGGAGCCCCCGCACGGCGCGGGCGGCGCCCTCGGCGGGTGAGCGCGGAAGTACCCGAGGTGCGCCCCCGGCCGGGTCGAGAGCCCGGCCGGGGGCGCGGGCATGGAAGTATGGCCCCACACGCCAACCGGCGCCCGCAGCAACCCGGTTGGTGCGGAGGAGCTCGCTGGGGGAGGAACGATGGTGGACAGCTTCGGGCCGATGATGCCCGTGCCCGACGCACACCCGGGGCCCGCGGAGGAGGATCTTCCACCGGAGAGGCCGCGCAAGGAACCCATCAGGGTGCTGGTGGTCGATGATCATGAACTGTTCCGGCGCGGACTGGAGATCGTCCTCGCGCAGGAGGAGGACATCGAGGTCATCGGGGAGGCCGGAGACGGCGCCGAGGCCGTGGAGAAGGCCGCCGATCTGCTTCCCGACATCGTGCTGATGGATGTGCGGATGCCGAAGCGGGGCGGCATCGAGGCGTGCACCTCGCTCAAGGAGGTGGCCCCCAGCGCCAAGATCATCATGCTGACGATCAGCGACGAGGAGGCCGATCTCTACGACGCGATCAAGGCGGGCGCCACCGGTTACCTCCTCAAGGAGATCTCCACGGACGAGGTGTCGGCGGCGATCCGGGCGGTGGCCGACGGGCAGTCGCAGATCAGCCCGTCGATGGCGGCGAAGCTGCTCACCGAGTTCAAGTCGATGATCCAGCGCACCGACGAGAGCAAGCTCGTCCCGGCGCCCAAGCTCACCGACAGGGAGCTGGAGGTGCTCAAGCTGGTGGCCACCGGCATGAACAACCGGGACATCGCCAAGGAGCTCTTCATCAGCGAGAACACCGTGAAGAACCACGTGCGCAACATCCTGGAAAAGCTCCAGCTCCACTCCCGCATGGAGGCCGTGGTCTACGCGATGCGGGAGAAGATCCTCGAAATCCGCTGAGCCCGTGCCCCGCCACGCTGCGTGAGGAGCACACGCAGCGTGACCGGAATCGTCAGTGTGGCCGCCACCCCAGCGTGAGCCGGAGACCGCGGCGTGACCGGCACCCAGCCTGGCCGGAGCCCCCGGCCCCTACCCCAGCTCCGCGCGCAGCTCCGCGGCCAGGACCTGGTCGTCGCAGCGGTCCACGCGGACCTCCTCGCAGCCGACCCACGAGGCCGCCTCCCACAGGGCCGCGGCCATCGCGGGGACCGCCTTCGGGCCCTCCATGGACACCTGGCGCGCCACCAGCGTGCCGCCCTCGCGCGCGGGGTCCACCCGCCCCACCAGCCTGCCGCCCGCGAGCAGCGGCATCGCGAAATAGCCGTGCACCCGCTTCGGCCTCGGCACATACGCCTCGAGGCGGTGGGTGAAGCCGAAGACGCGCTCGGTGCGCTGCCGGTCCCAGATCAGCGAGTCGAAGGGGGACAGCAGCGTGGTGCGGTGCCGGCCGCGCGGCGCCGACTCCAGCGCTGCGGGATCGGCCCAGGCCCGCTTGCCGCCCCAGCCCTCGACGTCCACCGGGACGAGACCGGTGTCGGCGATCACGGAATCGACCTGCTCGTTCCTGACCCGGTGGTAGTCGGCGAGGTCGGAGCGGGTGGCCACGCCCAGCGCCGCGCCCGCCTGCGCCACGAGCCTCCGCAGGCAATCGTGGTCGTCGAGGTCGTCGTGGAGCAGCCCGTCGGGGATGACCCGCTCGGCGAGGTCGTACACCCGCTTCCAGCCGCGGCGCTCGGTGACCACCACCTCGCCGGTGTCCAGCAGCCACTCCACCGCGATCTTCGTCTCGGACCAGTCCCACCACTCGCCGCCGTTGCGGCCGCCGCCCAACTCGGCCGTGGTCAGCGGGCCTTCGGTCTTCAGCCGGTCGCGTACGTACGCGCAGGAGCCCTCGCGGTCCTGCATCAGGTGCCAGCGGCGGCCGCGCTCGACGAAGGCGCGCCGCCGGAAGGCGAAGTGCGGCCACTCCTCGACGGGCAGGATGCAGGCGGCGTGCGACCAGTATTCGAAGCTGTGGGCGTCGGACCAATACGCCGACTCGACGGCGTCCCTGCCCACCGCGCCCAGCCGCGCGTACGGAATCAGCTCGTGCGAGCGGGCCAGCACCGAGATCGTGTCGAGCTGCACGGCGCCGAGCCGCCGCAGCACCCCGCGCACCCCCGCTCTGCGGTCGGGGGCGCCCAGCAGCCCCTGTGCGCGCAGCGCGATCCGGCGGGCCTCGTCAGCGGAGAGCGAAAGAGCGGAGTCGGTCATGCGGCACACCCTAGGCGCCGCCTCTGACAAGAGGCCCGGGAGGCGGCCACCGCTCATCTCGTACGACACGCGTACGGCAATTCCCGCTCCCCGTAACGGAGATGAGGCCGGTGCGCCGCGGGGTCAGCCGGTGCGGGACGGCAGGTACGGCGTGTCGCTGGGGCGGTCCCAGTCGGAGGGCAGCAGGGCCGCGACCCAGGCGTCCCTGCGGGTGCCGCGGTGCACTATCCGGGCGCGCTGCACACCCTCCTGTACGAAGCCGAGCCGGTCGGCGACCGCCAGTGACCCCACGTTGCCTACCTGCGCGACCCACTCCAGGCGCTCCACGCCGAGCGCGTCGAAGGCCCAGCCGGCGACGGCGCGCGCGGCCTCGGCGGTGTAGCCGCGGCCGCGGTGTTCCTTGGCCGTCCAGAAGCCGATCTCGGCCTGCCGCTCAGGGGAGCTGAGCTGACCGATCCGCACCAGGCCCATCGAGCCGACGAGCGCGCCGCCGCCGTCCCCGCCGTCCCCGCCGTCCTCTTCCTCTTCTTCCTCTTCTGCTCTTTCCTTGGTGAAGACGCCGAAGTTGTACATCGTGTCCTCGTGCCAGCCGGCGCCGCTGACCTCCAGCACGAACTGCTCGGCGTGCTCGCGCTCGTACGGCTCGGGGAGCGGGATCCAGCGCAGGATCTCGGGGTCCTGGCAGGCCGCGGTCACCGCGTCCACATCCCGCTCCTCCAGGGGGCGCAGCGTCAGACGGCCGGTGCTCAGGGTGATCGGCTCCATCCCCCTGATTGTGCCGCCGCGGTGCCGCCGCCGTGGCCGGGATGTGCACATCGGCGGCCGGTTTCCGGCCCGCTGTGCCTCCCGGCACCTTCGGGGGCTCCGGCACGTTAGGGGTACAGGGGCCGTCGCCCCTCGCATACGATGGCCGGTGCGGCAATGCCCCGTCGAGGACGAGGGCGCCGTAGAAACCGCGCACCGACCGTGCCAGGCCCGACCGGCAAGGAGCCACCCCAAGTGTCCGTCTTCGGCAAGCTCATGCGCGCAGGTGAAGGGAAGATCCTGCGCAAGCTGGACCGCGTCGCGCGGCAGGTGAATTCCATCGAAGAGGACTTCGTGGGCCTGTCGGACGCCGAGCTCCGGGCGCTCACCGACGAGTACAAGGAGCGGTACGCGGACGGCGAGAGCCTCGACAAGATCATGCCCGAGGCCTTCGCCACGGTGCGTGAGGCCGCCAAGCGAGTGCTGGGTCAGCGCCACTTCGACGTGCAGCTCCAGGGCGGTGCCGCCCTGCACTACGGCTACGTCGCGGAGATGAAGACCGGTGAGGGCAAGACCCTGGTCGGCACCCTTCCCGCGTATCTGAACGCGATCTCCGGCGACGGTGTGCACATCATCACCGTCAACGACTATCTGGCGCAGCGCGACTCGGAGTGGATGGGCCGGATCCACCGCTTCCTGGGCCTCTCCGTCGGCTGCATCGTCGCGAACATGACGCCGCAGCAGCGCCGTGAGATGTACAACTGCGACATCACCTACGGCACGAACAACGAGTTCGGATTCGACTACCTGCGCGACAACATGGCCTGGTCGAAGGACGAACTCGTCCAGCGCGGCCACAATTTCGCGATCGTCGACGAGGTCGACTCGATTCTGATCGACGAGGCCCGTACGCCGCTGATCATCTCCGGCCCGGCCGACCAGGCCACCAAGTGGTACAGCGACTTCGCCAAGCTGGTGAAGCGCCTCGACCTGGGTGAGGCCGGCGATCCGCGTACGCAGAAGCCCGAGACCGGCGACTACGAGATCGACGAGAAGAAGCGCACCGTCGCCATCCACGAGGCCGGCGTGAGCAAGGTCGAGGACTGGCTGGGCATCGACAACCTCTACGAGTCGGTGAACACCCCGCTGGTCGGCTATCTCAACAACGCCATCAAGGCCAAGGAGCTCTACAAGAAGGACAAGGACTACGTCGTCATGGACGGCGAAGTCATGATCGTCGACGAGCACACCGGCCGTATCCTCGCCGGCCGCCGCTACAACGAGGGCATGCACCAGGCGATCGAGGCGAAGGAAGGAGTGGAGATCAAGGATGAGAACCAGACGCTCGCCACGATCACCCTCCAGAACTTCTTCCGCCTCTACGACAAGCTCTCCGGCATGACCGGTACGGCGATGACCGAGGCCGCGGAGTTCTACCAGATCTACAAGCTCGGCGTGGTCCCCATCCCGACCAACCGCCCGCTGGGCCGCATCGACCAGGCCGACCTGATCTACCGCACCGAGGTCTCCAAGTTCGACGCGGTCGTCAGCGACATCGCGGAGAAGTACGAGAAGGGCCAGCCGGTCCTGGTCGGCACGACCTCCGTGGAGAAGTCCGAGTACCTCTCGCAGCAGCTCAACAAGCGCGGCGTGCGCCACGAGGTGCTGAACGCGAAGAACCACGAGCGCGAGGCCGCGATCGTCGCCGACGCAGGCCGCAAGGGCTCGGTCACCGTCGCGACGAACATGGCGGGCCGCGGCACCGACATCAAGCTCGGCGGCAACGCCGACGACATGGCGGAGAAGGAGCTGCGCGCCAAGGGCCTGGACCCGGTGGAGCACGCCGAGGAGTGGTCGGCCCAGCTGCCCGCCGCCGTGGAGAAGGCGGAGAAGGCGGTCGAGACCGAGTTCGAGGAGGTCAAGGAGCTCGGCGGGCTGTATGTCCTGGGCACGGAGCGGCACGAGTCGCGCCGCATCGACAACCAGCTCCGCGGCCGCTCCGGCCGTCAGGGCGACCCGGGCGAGTCCCGTTTCTACCTCTCGCTGGGCGATGACCTGATGCGCCTGTTCAAGGCGCAGATGGTGGAGCGCGTCATGGCGATGGCGAACGTCCCGGACGACGTCCCGATCGAGAACAAGATGGTCACCCGCGCCATCGCCTCCGCGCAGTCGCAGGTCGAGCAGCAGAACTTCGAGATCCGGAAGAACGTCCTCAAGTACGACGAGGTCCTCAACCGGCAGCGCGAGGTCATCTACGGCGAGCGCCGCCGCGTCCTGGAGGGCGAGGATCTGCAGGAGCAGGTCCAGCACTTCATGAACGACACCATCGAGGCGTACGTCCAGGCCGAGACCGTCGAGGGCTTCGCCGAGGAGTGGGACCTGGACCGGCTGTGGAGCGCGTTCAAGCAGCTCTACCCGGTGAAGGTCACCGTGGAGGAGCTGGAGGAGGCCGCGGGCGACCGCGAGGGCATCACGGCCGACTTCATCATCGAGTCCATCAAGGACGACATCCGCGAGCAGTACGAGGCCCGGGAGGCGGAGCTCGGCTCGGAGATCATGCGTGAGCTCGAGCGCCGCGTGGTCCTCTCGGTCCTCGACCGCAAGTGGCGCGAGCACCTCTACGAGATGGACTACCTCCAGGAGGGCATCGGCCTGCGCGCGATGGCCCAGAAGGACCCGCTGGTCGAATACCAGCGGGAGGGCTACGACATGTTCCAGGCCATGATGGAGGGCATCAAGGAGGAGTCCGTCGGCTACCTGTTCAACCTGGAGGTCCAGGTCGAGCAGCAGGTCGAGGAGGTGCCGGTCGAGGACCGCGCGCCCGAGGACGAGGCGCCGAAGGACAAGTCGCCCCGCGAGGCGGCCCCCGCCGGCGCGGCTCCGGCCATCCACGCCAAGGGCCTGGACGAGCCGCAGCGCCCGGACCGCCTGCACTTCTCCGCCCCGACCGCCGAGGGCGGCGTCGTCGAGGGCGAGATGGAGGCCGGGGGCCCGGTCCGCTCCGAGGCGGACGGCATGACCCGCGCGGAGCGGCGCAAGGCGCAGAAGGGCAAGCGCAAGAAGAAGTAGGGCGGTCGCCGCCGCCTCTACGGGGGCGGTGAGCCCGGTTTCGCTGCGGGCCCCCGCCCCGCGCGGGCCCGCCGCCCGGTGTGCGGCCCGCGGCGGCGGGGCGCCGGGAGCCCGGGGCGGGTGGGGGGCGGCCCCCCTCGGCG
>NZ_JBCFOK010000036.1:0-29722 GCF_039605595.1 Streptomyces odontomachicola | reverse complement strand
GAATTCGTTCCTGCTTTTCCCCTGTCGGCGGGGTGCCTTCCGGCGTGGCCGCTACGTTAGTGGATTTCCCCGGCTGATCAAAATCAGCGTCCGCGATCGTTTTCCGGCATGCCGAAAAGCTTCCCGCGAAGGGAGATCGTGCTGTGTAGTGGATGCCGTCGGACGGCGGGATGGCTGCCGTGGAAGCTGTCCGCCTCCGTGGCAACTCAGTAAGCCTACAACATGCCCGCGCGGAGCTTCAAACCTCGCGGCGCGGGCGCGTTCGGGCGCTCGGCCGGCGCTCGATCAGCCCTTGCCGCCCGCGAGTTGGCGGCTGCGGTCGCGGGCGGCCTCGATCGCGTCGATGACCGCGGCACGCACGCGGTGGTTCTCCAGCTCGCGGATGCCGTTGATGGTGGTGCCGGCGGGCGAGGTGACGTTCTCCCTGAGGGTGACCGGGTGGTCGCCGCTGTCGCGGAGCATCGTGGCCGCGCCGACCGCGGCCTGGATGACCAGCTCGTGGGCCTTGTCCCTGGGGAGCCCCAGCAGGATGCCGGCCTCGGACATGGCCTCGACCAGGAAGTAGAAGTACGCGGGCCCCGACCCCGAGAGAGCGGTGGCCGCGTCCTGCTGTCCCTCGGGGACGCGCAGGGTCTTGCCCACCCCGTTGAAGATCTCCTCCGTGAGCGACAGGTGGGCCTCGGTCGCGTGGGTGCCGGCGGAGATGACGGACATGGCCTCGTCCACCAGCGCCGGGGTGTTGGTCATGACGCGGACGACCGGGGTGCCCTGGTGCAGGCGCTCCTCGAAGAACGAGGTGGGGATGCCGGCGGCGCCGCTGATGATGAGGCGGTCGGCGGGGACGTGCGGCGCGAGCTCGTCGAGGAGCGTGCCCATGTCCTGCGGCTTGACCGTGAGGATCAGGGTGTCGGCGTGCTCGGCGGCCTCGGCGTTGCCGACCGGCTCGACCCCGTACCGCTCGCGGAGGGCGTCGGCGCGTTCCTTGCGGCGGGCGGTGACCAGCAGGTTGGACGGGGACCAGCCGCCGCGGAGCATCCCGGAGAGCAGGGCTTCACCGATCTTGCCGGTGCCGAGGACTGCGACTTTCTGGGTCATGGGGCGGCTCACCTCGTCCAGTGCGTGCGTGCGTCGCGGCCATACTCGCACTGCGTACGGAGGTCGGGCCGGGGCCGTCCGACTGGTGGAAGGCGGCGAAGGCTGCGGGGGTCACGGCGTGCGGCGGCGCAGGGTGGCCGCTCCCAGGGCGAGGACCAGGGCGGCGGCGCCCGCGACGACGAGCACGTCGCGCACGAGGTCGCCGGTGGGGCTGGTGTGGGTGAGCACCTCGTTCATGCCGTCTACGGCGTACGACATGGGCAGCACGTTGGACACGTACTCCAGGACCGGCTGCATGGTGTCGCGCGGCGCGAAGAGGCCGCAGAGGAGGAGCTGCGGGAAGATCACCGCCGGCATGAACTGGACGACCTGGAACTCCGAGGCGGCGAAGGCCGAGACGAAGAGGCCGAGCGCGGTGCCCAGGAGCGCGTCGAGCAGGGCGATCAGGAGCAGGAGCCAGGGCGAGCCCGCGAAGTTCAGGTCGAGGAGCCAGACCGCGACGCCGGTGGCGATGCCTGCCTGGAGCACGGCGAGGAGGCCGAAGGCGAGGGCGTATCCCAGGATCAGGTCGGCCTTGCCGAGGGGCATGGAGAGCAGGCGCTCCAGGGTGCCCGAGGTGCGTTCGCGGAGCGTGGCGATGGAGGTGACCAGGAACATCGTCACCATCGGGAAGATGCCGAGCAGGGATGCGCCGATGCCGTCGAAGCCGCGGGGCTGGGAGTCGAAGACGTAATAGAGGAGTACGAGGAGGAGCACCGGGACCAGGAGGAGCAGGGCCACGGTGCGCGGGTCGTGGGCGAGCTGCCGGAGCACCCGGCGTGCGGTGGCGAGGGTGCGGGCGGGGTTCATCGCGGGCTCCCCGTACGAGAGTCGGTGCCGGTGTCTTCGGTGTCGGTGGCGCGGGCCTCGTCGACGAGCTTGAGGAACGCCTCTTCCACGGAGCCAGTGCCGGTGCGGGTGCGCAGCTCGTCGGGGCTGCCGGAGGCGAGGAGGCGGCCCTCGCGCATGAGCAGGAGGTGGCCGCAGCGGTCGGCCTCGTCCATGACGTGCGAGGAGATCAGCAGGGTGCGGCGGGCGCCGTCGGGTGCGTGCTCGGCGGCGAGGCGGTGGAAGAGGTCCCACAGGTCGCGGCGGAGCACCGGGTCGAGGCCGACGGTGGGCTCGTCGAGCACCAGGAGCTCGGGGCTGCCGAGGAGGGCGACGGCGAGCGAGACGCGGGAGAGCTGGCCGCCGGAGAGGCTGCCGGTGAGGCGGTCGGCGTGCGCGGCGAGGTCGACGTCGGCGAGGGCCCGGTCGGTCTGCGCGGGGCGCTCGCGGCGGGGGATGCCGAGCACGGCGGCGTAGTAGTCGAGATTCTGACGGATGGTCAGGTCGCGGTAGACGCTCGGGGCCTGGGTCACATAGCCGGTGCGGGAGCGGAGCGCGGCGGAGCCCGCGGGGAGCCCCAGCACGTCGAGGGTGCCGGTGACCTTGGCCTGGGTGCCGGCGATGGCGCGGAGCAGCGTGGACTTGCCGCAGCCTGAGGGGCCGAGGAGTCCGGTGACGGTGCCGGGGGCGAGGTCGAAGGCGAGGTCGTCGACGACGGTGCGGCCGCCGCGCACGACGGAGAGGCCGGCGGCGCGGAGGGCCGGGGTCCGGTCGGGCGGGCGGTCGGGCGCGGGGTGCCCGTTCGGGGCGCGGGAGTTATTCATCATGTGTTGAATAATCCTCCGCGCAGCGGGGCGCGTCAAGGGCACGGGGGCACGGGTGGGGCGCAGGGGCGGATCGCCTAACGGGCGAGAGGGCACTATCCGGCCATTTCTGCGTCGGGGTTCACGCAGCGTTCACATAGCGACTTGCAAACTGTCATAGCCCTTTGGACACAATGGAGTTCACTGTCGAGAGTGACTGGAAGGAGGTTGCGATGCGGCGTCGCAGGACCGTCATACGCGCGTTCGTCACCGCCGTCTCCCTCCTCCTGACCGCGCTGCTTGCCGCTGACAGTGCGGCGGCGCAGGTCGTCCCGGCCTCGGAGCACGGTGTCGCCTCCATCCAGCAGAGCCAGATCCAGGGCGAAGCGGAACGCGACACCATCCCGGCCGACTGCCAGTCACACCGCGGAGCACGCAACCCGGTCAACACCCCGGCGCCGACGGTGAATCCACTGCACATGTGCGTGTGCCACTTCGGCCCCAGCGTGGCCCCGAAGGCCGTGGCCGCGATCACGGGGAGTGAAGGGTTCTCCCGGGGGAGAACTGTCGAAATCCCCCTGCTTCACCAGGTGTTCCGCTGCTGATCCGGACATCGGGCGCTTCGACGACCGCCCCGGGCACCTCTGTGTCCGTCCCGGGCACTCCGGTGTCCTTCTAGGGCACTCCGGTATCCGACCAGGGCACCAGGGCACTCCGGTGCTCGCCCCGGGCACGTCGATGCCCCGTCCGTGAAGCCGCGTATTCGCATCCCCGCGCCTGCTCTGCACCGCGCGGAGGGCCCGCGCATCCGCGCGCACCCCTGTCCGTAACGCCGAATCCGACGCTACGAACCGACCCCGTCCTGCGCAGGCACCCGTCCCAGTCCACTCCTCCGGCAATGGAGCCGCAGGGCCGTGGACAGGTGTCGCTGTGCGCGGCAGGGCCGGGGTGGAGGCAACCCCCATGCAGTCCTTCATCCATCACGCACGCGACTTCCACTCCCGCATCAGCGCTCGCGCCGAGGAACGCGAGACCTTCGGCAGGCTGGCCGAGGGCCAGGCCCCCGAAGCCCTCTTCATCACCTGCTCCGACTCCCGCGTGGTGCCGTCGGTCTTCACCGGTGCCCGGCCGGGCCAGCTCTTCGAGCTGCGCACGGCGGGCAACGCGGTGCCCCCGTACGGCACGTCGGAGCAGCCGCTGCCCAGCGGCGAGGCGGCCACGATCGAGTACGCGGTGTGCGTGCTCGGCGTGCCCGACATCGTCGTGTGCGGCCATTCGCACTGCGGCGCCGTGGGCGCGCGGGTCCGGGGCGACGATCTCGCCGCCGTTCCCTGCGTCGACGGCTGGCTGGCGAGCCAGCTCGCCGAGCCCGCCGAACTCGCCGACCACATCGAGAAGGACGAACCCGACGTGTCCGCCGCCGTACAACGGCATGTGCGGGCCCAGCTGGAGCGGCTGCGCGGCTACCCGTGCATCGCCGAGCGGGAGGCGGCCGGGCAGTTGAACCTGCACGGCTGGTTCTACGCCATCGACACCGGGCTGGTGCTGGAGCACCAGCCACACGCCGACGCCTTCCTGCCGGTCTGAGGTGCCGACCATGAACTCCCAGAACTCTCAGAACACACAGAACACTCAGAACTCACCAACCTCCCTGACGGACAAGCTCAATCCCCTGCGGAGCCGGGGCACGCTGCGCGCGGACTTCACCGCGTCCCTCGTGGTCTTCCTGGTCGCGGTGCCGCTGTGCGTCGGCGTGGCCGTCGCCTCCGGCGTCCCGGCCGAGCTGGGCCTGATCACCGGCATCGTGGGCGGCCTGGTCACCGGCTTCCTGCCGGGCTCTTCGCTCCAGGTCAGCGGCCCGGCCGCCGGTCTGACCGTGCTCTGCTACGAGGCGGTCAAGACGTACGGGCTCGCCGCGCTCGGCGTGATCGTGCTCGCCGCCGGCCTGCTCCAGCTCGTGATGGGCGCGTTCAAGCTCGGCCGCTGGTTCCGGGCGATATCCGTGGCCGTCGTGCAGGGCATGCTCGCGGGCATCGGCCTGGTCATCATGGCCGGGCAGGTGTACGCGCTGGCCGACGCCGAACAGCCGAGCAGCGGCCTGGACAAGGTGTTCGGCCTCGGCGGGCTGGTCACCGACACACTCGCGGACGGAAAGGCCATGACGGCGCTGGCCGTCGGCGTGGGCACCATCCTCGTGCTGGTGTTCTGGCCGAAGTGGAAGGCCGGGGCCAAGGTGCTGCCGGCGCCGCTGGCCGCGGTGCTGCTGGCGACGGTGGCGACCGTCTCCATGGACCTGCCCATCGCGCGGATCGAGGTGAAGGGGCTGGTCGAGTCCATCCAGCCGCCTCCGCTCAGCGAGTTCGCGGGGCTCGCCTCGGTCGGGATGCTCGGCACGGTGCTCGCCTTCACGCTGATCGCCTCGGCGGAGTCGCTGTTCAGCGCCGCGGCGGTGGACCGGCTGCACGACGGTCCGCGCACCCACTACGACAAGGAGCTGATGGCGCAGGGCGTGGGCAACACCGTGTGCGGTGTGCTCGGCGCGCTGCCGATGACCGCGGTGATCGTCCGCAGCGCCGCGAACGTGCAGGCCGGCGCGAAGACCAAGGCCTCGCGCGTGCTGCACGGCGTGTGGCTGCTGCTCTTCGCCGCGGCGTTCCCCGCGGTACTGGAGCTGATCCCGGTGGCCACGCTGGCCGGTGTGCTGGTGCACGCGGGCTGGAAGCTGATGCCCGTCAAGGACTTCGGTCCGCTGTGGCGGGAGCACAGGGCGGAGGCCGTGGTGCTGGCGAGCACCGCGATCGCGATCGTCGTCACCGACATGTTCGAGGGCGTGCTGATCGGTCTGCTGATGTCCGTGCTCAAGCTGGCCTGGGAGACCTCGCACGTGCACGTGGAGACCGAGGACCCGGGCGAGGGGCGCCCGCTGCGGGTCAAGGTGCAGGGCAACGCCACGTTCCTGCGGCTGCCGAAGCTGCTGGACCAGCTCGAGTCGCTGCCCGCCGAGCGGTCCGTCGAGCTGCATCTCGCCGGGCTGCGGCATGTGGACCACGCGTGCGGGCTCGCCCTCTCCAACTGGGAGGAGGAGCACAACAGGGAGGCCGCGCGGTCGGGCCGTACCGACGGCTTCGCGGGGGCGGACGTCGCCGCCGAGCCGGAGCGGGAGCGGTCCGGGGTGTAGCGCCTCGCCGTCGCTGATCCCTTAGGGGTCGAGGGCGTCCGTCCCTTCGGGGGCGGGCGCCCTCAGCGCGTTCGGCGCCTTCGGCGCTTTCAGCGCGGGGCGTTCAGCGCTTCTTGTTCTTCTTCTTGGCCTTCGACCTGGCGGGGTTTCCCGTACGGGACGAGCGCAGGCGTTCGTGGCGGGCCACGGCCTCCTCGTACGCGCGGCGGTGCTGCTTCTCGCCGGGGGCCTCGATCACGCAGCGCCAGGCGTAGGCGAGCAGGACGCCGATGAAGCCGATGGCCTTGATGCTGCGCATCGAGGACTCGGGGGTGCGGTCGGCGGCCGCCTCCTCCGGGCTGCGGGTGAAGCCGGTGAGCGTGCGGGAGAACGCGAGCGAGCTGCAGACCGCGAAGGCGAGCACGATCATGATGTTGATCCAGCCGCCGACCTGGGCGATGGCCAGGCCCTGGTAGGCGAGGCGGAGGAGGAAGGCGCCGGCGACCGCGCCGAGCAGGGAGCCGAGGGCGAGGGCGGCGCGGCGCGCGGCGTAGCCGTCGGTGTGGTCCAGCCAGGTGGTGCCGAAGAAGCGGAGGGGTTCCGGCTGGGGTTCCTTGGGGGGCTCGTTGCTCGTCACGGTGCCGATTATGCGGGGTGTGTGCGTGCGGGGCTGCGCCCCGGGCCCCCTTGGCAACGGGGTTGCGTGGGGGCCGGGGGCTGCGGTTCCGGTGTGCCCACCCGTTCCGCCCCTGCGGAACGACTGCCCACACCTCCGTACGGAGTTAGAGCCCCAGCTGCTTCAGGTCGCGGACCGCTCCCCTGTCGGCGCTGGTCGCCATCGCCGCGTAGGCGCGGAGGGCCGTGGAGACCTTGCGTTCGCGGTTCTGGGGGGCGTAGCGGCCGTTCAGGGACTCGCGGCGGGTCGCCAGCTCCTCGTCGGGGACGACGAGCCGCATCGTACGGTTCGGGATGTCGATGGCGATCTCGTCACCGTCCCTGACCAGGGCGATCGCGCCGCCCGCTGCCGCCTCCGGGGAGGCGTGGCCGATGGAGAGGCCCGACGTGCCGCCCGAGAAGCGGCCGTCGGTGATCAGCGCGCAGGCCTTGCCCAGGCCGCGGCCCTTGAGGAAGGAGGTCGGGTAGAGCATCTCCTGCATGCCGGGGCCGCCCTTGGGGCCCTCGTACCGGATGACGACGACGTCGCCCTCCTTGACCTCCTTGTTGAGGATGCGCTCGACGGCCTCCTCCTGGGACTCGCAGACCACGGCGGGCCCGGTGAAGGTCAGGATCGACTCGTCCACGCCGGCGGTCTTCACGACGCAGCCGTTCTCGGCGAGGTTGCCGTACAGCACGGCGAGGCCGCCCTGCTGCGAGTACGCGTGCTCGACGTCGCGGATGCAGCCCTCGGCCGCGTCGGTGTCCAGCGACTCCCAGCGCTCGGACTGCGAGAAGGCCTCGGCGGAGCGGACGCAGCCGGGGGCCGCGTGGAACAGCTCGACCGCCTCGGCGGACGGCGAACCGCCGCGGATGTCCCAGGACTTGAGCCAGTCCGCGAGCGAGGGGCTGTGCACCGAGTGCACGTCCTCGTTCAGCAGGCCCGCGCGGTAGAGCTCGCCGAGGATGGCGGGGATGCCGCCGGCGCGGTGCACGTCCTCCATGTAGTACGCGCCGTTCGGCGCGACCTTGGAGAGGCAGGGGAGCTGCCGCGACAGGTTGTCGATGTCCTTCATCGTGAAGTCGAGCTCGGCCTCCTGCGCCGCCGCCAGCAGGTGCAGGATCGTGTTGGTCGAGCCGCCCATGGCGATGTCCAGGGCCATGGCGTTCTCGAACGCGGGGCGCCCGGCGATGTTCCGCGGCAGGACCGTCTCGTCGTCCTCGCCGTAGTAGCGGTTGGCCGCCTCGACGACCGTGCGCGCGGCGTTCTCGTACAGCGCCTTGCGCGCGGTGTGCGTGGCCAGGACGGAGCCGTTGCCCGGCAGCGAGAGGCCGATGGCCTCGGTCAGGCAGTTCATCGAGTTCGCGGTGAACATGCCGGAGCAGGAACCGCAGGTCGGACAGGCGTTGTCCTCGATCGTCTTGAGGTCCGCGTCGGAGACGCCCTCGTTCGCCGACTCGGAGATCGCGGTGATCAGGTCGAGTTTCTTGACCGTCCCGTTGGTCAGCGTGGCGGTGCCGGACTCCATCGGGCCGCCGGACACGAACACGGTGGGGATGTTGAGCCGCATCGCGGCGTTCAGCATCCCGGGGGTGATCTTGTCGCAGTTGGAGATGCAGATCAGCGCGTCCGCGCAGTGCGCCTCCGTCATGTACTCCACGGAGTCCGCGATCAGGTCGCGGGACGGCAGGGAGTAGAGCATCCCGCCGTGGCCCATGGCGATGCCGTCGTCCACGGCGATCGTGTTGAACTCGCGCGCGATGCCGCCGGCCTCCTGAATCGCCTCGGAGACGATCCGGCCCACCGGGGCGAGGTGGGTGTGGCCCGGCACGAACTCGGTGAAGCTGTTGGCCACCGCAATGATCGGCTTCCGCCCGATGTCGGCCCGCGCTACGCCGCTGGCCTGCATAAGGGCGCGCGCGCCCGCCATGTTGCGGCCGTGGGTGACGGTGCGGGACCTCATCTCGGGCATGACTGCTCCACTCCTTGTGTACGGAATGAGGGTGTCTCCCGAGACTACGCCCCGGGTTCATGATCCGGGACGGGGGGACCGGGATATGAGATATGGGGCCGGAGTGCGGACAGTACGGCGGGGGGCGGACGGTACGGGTACGAGGTCTAGGCCCCGGACGTCCCGTCCCCCAGCGGCTCCCCCACCAGATGGTGCTGGACCACCGGCGCCAGCCTGCGTACCAGCTCCTCGGGGTCGGCCGAGGCCAGCGGCTCGACCTTGATCACGTACCGGAGGAGGGCGCTGCCGACGAGCTGGGAGACGGCGAGCTCGACGCGCAGGGTGGCGTCCGGGCCCTTCAGCTCGCCGGCGACCCGGGTGACGAGCTGGCGGCTGATGAGGCCGCGGAAGATGCGGGCCGCGGTCTCGTTGTTGACGGCCGAGCGCATGATCGCGAGAAGGGGCTCGCGGGTCGCCTCGTTCTCCCAGATCCCGAACATGAAGCGGGCCAGCCGCTCCCCCATGTCCTCGGCCGTGCCCGTGCTCAGCAGCTCGGGCACCTGGAGCGCGGGCGCGAAGGCGCCCTCGACCGCGGCGGCGAAGACCTCCTCCTTGGACCCGAAGTAGTGGTGCACCAGCGCGGGGTCCACGTCCGCTCCGCGCGCGATGCCGCGGATCGAGGTCTTCTCATACCCCCGCTCGGCGAACTCGGCGCGGGCCGCGCTCAGGATCCGGTCACGCGCCGCCGGGGCGCCCTCGGCGAGCTCGGCGGTGGAGGGGCGGCCCCTCCGGCGCGCGGCTTTGGCGGGGCGGCCGCTCACGGCAGGTCCCGCGCGGGACGGGTCGGCAGGTCGGAGGCCGCCGCGAGGTGGAGCCGGGTGAACGCCAGCGCCTCGGCCAGGTCCTCCTCGCGCTCGGCGCCCGACATGGCGCGGCGGGTGTTCACCTCGACCACCACGTGGCCGTCGAAGCCCTGCGCGGCGAGCCGCCCGAGCAGATCGCCGCAGGGCTGCTTGCCGCGGCCCGGCACCAGGTGCTCGTCCTTCGCCGAGCCGTTGCCGTCGGCGATGTGGATGTGGCCGATGCGGTCGCCCATGCGGTCCAGCATCGCGAGGGCGTCGCTGCGCGCCGTCGCGGTGTGCGAGAGGTCGAGGGTGAAGTGCCGGTAGTCGTCCTGGGTGGGGTCCCAGTCGGGCGCGTACGCCATCATCTCGCGGTCCCGGTAGCGCCAGGGGTACATGTTCTCCACGGCGAAGCGGACGTCGGTCTCGTCCGCCATGCGCCAGATCCCGTTCACGAACTCGCGCGCGTAGCTGCGCTGCCAGCGGAAGGGCGGGTGCACCACGACGGTGGAGGCGCCCAGCGACTCGGCGGCAGCGCGGGCCTTCTGGAGCTTGGTCCACGGGTCGGTCGACCAGACCCGCTGGGTGATCAGCAGGCAGGGCGCGTGCACGGCCAGTACGGGGACGCCGTGGAAGTCGGAGAGTCTGCGCAGGGCCTCGACGTCCTGGCTGACCGGGTCCGTCCAGACCATCACCTCGACTCCGTCGTAGCCGAGCCTGGCGGCGATCTCGAAGGCCGTCGCGGTGGATTCGGGGTAGACCGAGGCCGTGGACAGCGCGACCTTCGCACCGGGTACGCGCACTGCTGGGGACACCACGACAGACAGCCTAGAACGTACGCGCGCCGCGCCGACCGCTCAGCGGACGTGAGCTAGGACGCAGCGCGGGCTCCCGACCCCTCGCAACGGGCCCCTGAACCCACGCCGCGGGGCCCGGAGCCGCCCCCGGCGCGGGGCCGGCCCTAGCGCAGGTGGTCCAGCCGCCGCAGGATGACGCCCTCGCGCAGCGCCCACGGGCAGACCTCCACCCGGGACACGTTGAACAGCTCCATCGCGCCCTCCGCGACCAGGGCCCCGGCCAGTAGCTGGCGCGCCCTGCCCTCCGAGACGCCGGGCAGCGCCGCGCGCTCCTCCTCGGTCATGCCGGCCAGCTTCGGCACCCACTCCTCCAGCGTCTTCAGGGTCAGCTCGCGCTGCACGTACACGCCCTCGGCCGAGCGCGCGGCGCCGCCGAGCCTGGCGAGCTGCTTGAAGGTCTTGGAGGTGGCCACCACGTGGTCGGGCGGGCTGAACCGGCTGAACTCGCCCACCACCCGGCCGATCTCGGCCCGCACATGGCGGCGCAGCTCGCGCACGTCGCCCGGGTCCGGCGGGTCGCCGGGCAGCCAGGCGCCAGTGAGGCGGCCCGCGCCGAGCGGCAGCGAGACCGCCGCGTCCGGCTCCTCGTCCAGGCCGTAAGCGACCTCCAGCGAGCCGCCGCCGATGTCCAGCACCAGCAGCCGGCCCGCCGACCAGCCGAACCAGCGGCGGGCCGCGAGGAAGGTCAGCCGGGACTCGTCCTCGCCGGACAGCACCTCCAGCTTGACCCCGGTGGACTCGCCGAGGCGGCTGAGCACCTCCTCGCCGTTGGCGGCCTCGCGGATCGCCGAGGTGGCGAAGGGCAGCAGGTCCTCCACGCCCATGTCCTCGGACACCCGGAGCGCGTCCTCCAGCGTGGCGGTGAGCCGCTCCAGGCCCGCTGCGCCGATCGCGCCGTCCTCGTCGAGGAGTTCGGCGAGTTTGAGCTCCGCCTTGTGCGAGTAGGCGGGCAGCGGCCGCGCGCCGGGGTGCGCGTCGACCACGAGCAGGTGGACCGTGTTCGAGCCCACGTCGAGGACACCGAGTCTCATGTACAGCACGCTAGCTCCCCCGGCTGAACACCGCGTACGAGGCCGCGTACGAGACCGCCCCGAGGCGACGGGGACCGCCGGGCCCGGCGTCGTGGCGCGGCGCCGGACGGCCCGTAGGGTTGTGGGCGTGGGTAAGACGAAAGCGGCGAAGTACAAGAAGCAGGGCGGTTCCGCGGAAGCGGACGGCGGTCGGTCCGTGCCGGAGCCCCGCAGCGAAGAGGTCGAGGGCGATTTCCCGCGCGCCTGGGTGGAGTTCCAGGACCCGGCCGACGAGGAACAGGTCTTCCGCTGCGACCTGACCTGGCTGACCTCGCGCTGGAACTGCGTGTTCGGGCAGGGCTGCCAGGGCATCCAGCCGGGCCGCGCCTCGGACGGCTGCTGCACGCTGGGCGCGCACTTCGCGGACGAGGAGGACGAGGAGCGGGTGGCCCGGCACGTCGCGCGCCTGACCCCCGAGACCTGGCAGTTCCACGACGTGGGTACGGAGTCGGGCTGGACGCAGGTGGACGAGGACGGCGACCGGCAGACCCGGCGCTGGCAGGGCGCCTGCATCTTCCACAACAGGCCCGGTTTCGCCGGGGGTTACGGCTGCGCGCTGCACGCGCTGGCGCTGCGCGAGGGCCGCGAGCCGCTGGAGACCAAGCCCGATGTGTGCTGGCAGCTTCCGGTGCGGCGCACCTTCGAGTGGGTGGAGCGCCCGGACGGCGAGCAGAAGCTGATCGTCTCGATCGGCGAGTACGAGCGCGGGGGCTGGGGCGCCGGCGGCTACGACTTCCACTGGTGGTGCACCTCGGCGCCCTCGGCGCACGGCGCGGGCAAGCCGGTCTACGTGTCGTACCAGCCGGAGCTGACCGAGCTGATGGGCGAGGGCGGTTACGCCGTGCTCGCCGCCCTGTGCGAGGAGCGGCTCGCGGCGCTGCCCAAGGGCCTGCCGCTGCTGGCGCCGCACCCGGCCGACCCTGACCCGGACACATCGACGGAGCCCGACCCCACCGACGGCACGGGATCCAAGCACGTGGCCGACCCGCAGATGCCGGGCAAGCAGGGCTGAACCGGCGGGCGGAGCCGCACCTCCGCATCACGACCCGGGGCCTCCGGCCCCGGGTTTTCCGCTGTCCGGACCGGCGCGCGACGCGCCTTCGGGACCGGCTTCGCCTTCGGGACCGGCTTCGGCTTCGGGACCGGTTTCAGGACCGGCTTACGGACCGGCTCCCGGACCCGCGTACGGACCGGTCTCCCGCTCAACCCCCGGACGGGGAGCCGGAGTCCGTGGGCTCGGGTGCCGGGGAGCCCGTGGAGGGCGGCGGCGAGGACGACGGCGGATCGCTCGGCGTCGGGTCCTGCGAGGGCGGCGGCGTCGTCGGCTCGCTGGGCGTCGGGGTCGGCGTCGGCGTCGAGGCGCCCCGGCCCTCCAGCGTCACCACGGCGCCGGACGGCGCGATGCGCACCCGCGCCGACCAGTCGCCGGCCGGCTCCTTCGCGTGGTCCACGGTGACCCGCACGGTCGTGGTGCCCCCGGGGCGCAGCTCACCGCTCGTACGGCTCAGCCTCAGCCACTCGGCGTCCGGCGAAGCGCTCCAGCGGACCGGGCGGTCGCCGTCGCCCGAGGCGCGCAGCGTGATCAGGGTGCTGTCCCCGTCGGGCCGGGCGTCCACGGTGAGCCGGGGCGCTCCCGCGCGGTCCCCGCCGCCCGGCGAGCCCGAGGGGCTGCGGTGCCCCTCTTCCCCGCCGCGCGCGCCGCCGTGCCGGTGGCCGGGTCCGTGGCCGGGCTCGCCGCTCCCCGTACGCCGTCCGTCGTCCGTCGGGCCGCCGCCGGCCGGGGTGGAGTGCTGCGCCGCCTGCTCGTACGGCTCGCCCTCCAGGCCCTTGCGCGCGTCGTGCTCGGTGGCCGTCACGGAAGCGCCGTCGGGCTCTCCGGTGAGGGGTGCGCCCCTGTACGCCGCCCAGAGCGCGAGGACCGGCGCGGCCAGCACCGTGGCGACCACGGTGGTGGTGACCGCGCGGCTGCGCAGCCGGTCGCGGCGCGCCTCACGGTCCTTGACCTGCGCGGGGAAGCCGGACTTGGCGAACCGGGGGCTGTGCTGTGCGCGGGCCCTGCGCACCGCGGCGACCGCGGCGAGCACCGCGGGCCGGGGCGCCTCCAGGACGGCGAGCTGCGCGGTGCCGGCCGGCGCCGTGCCGGGCCAGCCCACTCCGGCCATCGCGCGCTCGGCGGCGCGCCGGCACTCGGGGCACTCGTCCACGTGCCGTACGAGCTCGCGGCGGAGCGCGGTGCCGAGCAGCAGGTGGTCGTCGCCCGCGAGGCGCGCGACCGCGGGGCAGCCGCCGGACTTGACCACGGCGAGCGCGGCGCGGGTGCGCTCCACCTCGCAGGCGGCGTTGGCGAGCAGGGCGCTGGCGGCGTCGGGGGCGAGCGAGAGCACCGAGGCCACCTCGTGGGCGGGGAGGCCGTGGCGCACGGCGAGCTCCAGGGCCTCGCGCTGCTCGGGCGCCGTGCCGGCGGCCTCGGGCCAGGCGAGGGCGGCGAGCTCGCGGCGGCGCTGATTGGCGGCGGCCGTGGACAGCTCGCCGGTGGCGCCCGGTGGGGGCGCCGGGCCTCCGCTGCCGCCGTCCTCCTCGCGGCGCTCGGCGAGCCTGCGCAGGCAGGCCCAGCGGACCAGCGCGTACAGCCAGGGGCGGTAGAGTCCGCGCTCCTCGGGGACCCGGCCGCGCTCGTGCCTCCGCTCGGCCAGTGCCAGGCCCTCGCCGAGCGCGGCGGTGGCCGCCTCGTGCTCGCACATCACGGACAGGCAGTAGGTGAACAGGCCGTCCAGATACGGGTCGTAGCGCTCCATGGGGAAGGCGGGGCCCTGCGTGCCGGGCGGGTCGGAGCGGCGCGGGTCGGGGATCGCGGCACCGCCGGCGGCCGTCCGCGCGGAGTCGGCGTGCCGCTGCGGCTCGCGCACCGGGTGCGCCCGGTGTGCGCCGGTGGTGTCCGTGGGGTGCTCGCGCCTGGTGCTCATCACTCGGCGACGGTAGGCGGATGATGGCGTCCTGCTGGACCCGCTTGCACGGGTTTAATTCGTACGGGTGACTATCTCCTTCGATGGGGTACAGGGGGTACGTTCCGGCGCTGTCACGCGGGTGCCGGACCGGTGTTCGGGCCCGTCCCCCACACCGGGCCGCGCGCACGGAGGTTGACGCGACCCCGGGCGCGCGTACGGGAGTTGAGGCGTACGGCGAGCGGGCGGAGGCCGTCCGCTCGGCGGTGCCGGGCGGCGGGAGCGGTCCGCGCGGCAGTGCCGGGGGCGTTGTCGGAGGCGGCGGATACGGTGACCGTCATGGCTGCCCGAAAGACGTCCGCGAAGGACCGCCCGACCTATCGCTGCACCGAGTGCGGCTGGCAGACGGCCAAGTGGCTCGGCCGCTGCCCGGAGTGCCACGCCTGGGGCACGGTCGAGGAGACGGGCGGCGGCACGGCCGTGCGCACCACCGCTCCCGGCCGCGTGTCCGCTTCCGCCGTGCCGATCGGGCAGGTCGACGGGGAGCAGGCCACCGCGCGCAGCACCGGCGTCGCCGAGCTGGACCGCGTCTTGGGCGGCGGTCTGGTGCCCGGCGCCGTGATGCTGCTGGCGGGCGAGCCGGGCGTCGGCAAGTCCACGCTGCTGCTGGACGTGGCGGCCAGGGCGAGCAGTTCGTCGGAGCGCACGCTCTATGTGACCGGCGAGGAGTCGGCCGCCCAGGTGCGGCTGCGCGCCGACCGGATCGGGGCGGTGAGCGACCACCTCTATCTCGCCGCCGAGACCGACCTGTCCGCCGTGCTCGGGCACCTCGACGAGGTGAAGCCCTCGCTGCTGATCCTCGACTCGGTGCAGACGGTGGCCTCCCCCGAGATCGACGGCGCTCCCGGCGGGGTGTCCCAGGTGCGCGAGGTGGCGGGTGCGCTGATCCGCGCGTCCAAGGAGCGCGGCATGTCCACCCTGCTGGTCGGCCATGTGACCAAGGACGGTTCGATCGCGGGCCCGCGCCTGCTGGAGCACCTGGTCGACGTGGTGCTGGCCTTCGAGGGCGACAGGCACGCCAGACTCCGCCTCGTGCGCGGCGTGAAGAACAGGTATGGCACCACCGACGAGGTCGGCTGCTTCGAGCTGCACGACGAGGGCATCACGGGGCTGGCCGACCCCTCCGGCCTGTTCCTGACCCGCCGCGACGAGCCCGTTCCCGGCACGTGTCTGACGGTCACCCTGGAGGGCCGCAGACCGCTGGTCGCCGAGGTGCAGGCGCTGACGGTGGACAGCCAGATCCCCTCGCCGCGGCGCACCACCTCGGGCCTGGAGACCTCCCGTGTGTCGATGACGCTGGCCGTTCTGGAGCAGCGCGGCCGCATCAACGCCCTGGGCAAGCGCGACATCTACAGCGCCACGGTCGGCGGCGTGAAGCTCTCCGAGCCCGCCGCCGACCTCGCGGTCGCGCTCGCGCTGGCCAGCGCGGCGAGCGACACCCCGCTGCCGAAGAACCTCGTCGCGATCGGCGAGGTCGGCCTCGCAGGAGAGGTGCGCAGGGTGACGGGCGTGCAGCGGCGGCTCGCCGAGGCGGCGCGGCTGGGCTTCACCCACGCGCTGGTCCCGGCCGACCCGGGGAAGATCCCCGAGGGCATGCGGGTGCGTGAAGTCGCCGACATAGGGGAGGCGCTCCGTGTGCTCCCCTCGCGTCCGCCGCGGCCTTCGAAGCGTTCCTCGGCGGACGAGGGGGCGGAGGCCGCCGGGGCGCGGGACTGACGCCGGTAGACTTTGCCCCGTTCTCGCCCCGGCACCCCACCGGCGTACGGCATCGGAGCATTGCTCGGAGCACCGGAGCATTGCTCGGAGCGCCGCACCGGCGCACGGGGCCGGGGCACAAGGACCGGCACTCCGGACGACGGCCTCCGTTCACCGGCCACCGGTCCGGGAGCCCAGTCACCGCCAGTCGGACAGACGCAAAGACGCAGACGCACGACCGAAGGAGTGCAGTGGCAGCCAACGACCGGGCAGCAGCTTCCGGCAGGGCCGGCGGGAGTTCCGGTTCCGATGGTCTGATGCGTGCCTCGCTCAGCGCGGTCGCACCGGGCACCGGACTGCGCGACGGGCTGGAGCGGGTCCTTCGGGGCAACACCGGCGGACTCATCGTCCTGGGCATGGACAAGAACGTCGAGCCTCTGTGCACCGGCGGCTTCGTCCTCGACGTCGACTTCTCCGCGACCCGCCTGCGCGAGCTGTGCAAGCTGGACGGCGCGCTCATCGTGGACCGCGACATCACCAAGATCGTGCGGGCCGGCGTGCAGCTGGTGCCGGACGCCGCGATCCCCACCGAGGAGACCGGCACCCGGCACAGGACCGCCCAGCGCGTGTCCATCCAGACCGGCTGCCCCGTGGTGTCGGTGAGCCAGTCGATGCGGCTGATCGCGCTGTATGTGGACGGCGAGCGGCGTGTGCTGGAGGAGTCCGCCGCGATCCTCTCCCGCGCCAATCAGGCCCTCGCCACGCTGGAGCGGTACAAGCTGCGGCTCGACGAGGTCGCCGGCACCCTCTCCGCGCTGGAGATCGAGGATCTGGTGACGGTCCGCGACGTGACGGCGGTGGCGCAGCGCCTGGAGATGGTGCGCCGCATCGCCACCGAGATCGCGGAGTACGTGGTCGAGCTCGGCACCGACGGCCGCCTCCTCTCCCTCCAGCTCGACGAGCTGATCGCGGGCGTGGAGCCCGAGCGGGAGCTGGTGGCGCGCGACTATGTGCCGCAGGCGAGCGGGCGGCGGTCGCGTACGGTCGCCGACGCGCTCGGCGAGCTGGACCGGCTCACCCACTCCGAGCTGCTCGAACTGCCCACGGTTGCGCGGGCCTTGGGGTACAGCGGTTCGCCCGAGACGCTCGACTCCGCGGTGTCACCGCGGGGGTTCCGGCTGCTGGCCAAGGTGCCGCGGCTGCCTGGTGCTGTCATCGAGCGGCTCGTCGACCACTTCGGCGGCCTCCAGAAGCTGCTCGCCGCGAGCGTCGACGACCTCCAGACGGTGGACGGCGTGGGCGAGGCCCGCGCGCGGTCGGTCCGCGAGGGCCTGTCCCGCCTCGCGGAGTCCTCGATCCTCGAGCGTTACGTGTAGCGGAGGCCCGCAGCGAGTCGCGCGGGGCGCGGCGACCGGCAGCGGGGCGCGACGGCTCGTTCATTCGTCACCCGGAGACGCCGCAGACCGGGCGGAGGCCCGGTCGGGGGCGCGGAGCGTTTCCGTCCGGGCCGTAACTCACAAGTCGGGCGCAACCACCCAACCCACATCCCGCCGCAGCGGGAAGCGACAAGAAGCGGGCCCGACCGGCGGTCGAACGTCGCCCCGGAGCGGAACGCTACGCCAAGGCGAACTTCGCAGTGAGGCGCTTCATCCCATGAAGCGAGACCTTCACCTCGTACGACCCCGCCTTCGCCGAACCCGCGGGCGGCGTGCCGCAGTTGTCGGCGCTGGGCTTGCGCAGCCAGGTCAGGGTGTGGGTGGACTCGCCGTTCGCCGGGATCTCGGCGATCACCGGCTGCTTCTCGCGCGGGCAGTCGTCCGAGGCCCAGACCTTCTTGCCGTCCGCGTCCTCGATGGTCACGACGGTCGCCGTGCGGCTGAGGTCGATCTTGCACGCGGCGCCCTGCTTGTTCTTCGCCGTGAGCTCGAACTTCGGCTTCTCGCCCGGCTCGTAGGTGTCCTTGACGCTGTTCAGCGAGACGTCGACGGCGGAAGGACTGCAGGCGGGAAGGCTCTTGACCGCGCCGCCCGCGCCGGCGGCACCGCCGCCGCCGGAGCCCGAACCGCCGGAGCCGTCGGCCCCGCCGCCGCCCCCGTCGGTGCCGGTTTCCGCGTCCGTACCCGAGCCGGGGCCCGGCGCCCAGCCGGCGCCCGAACCGTCCGCGTCGCCCGAGCCGCCGGAGCCTGAACCGCCTCCCGCGTCGGCGCCCGTGCCGCCGCCCGTACCCGCGCCGCCGGCGTCGGCGCCGGAACCGCCGGAGCCCACCTCGTCGCGTCCGCCGGGCCGTTCGCTGATCGCGGGCCCCGAATCGGTCGGTCCTGGAGTGATGGAGTTGGCCGGGCCGCCACCGTTTCCGCCCTTGCCCTGATCACTGCTGCCCCCACCGCCTCCGAGGCTGAACGCCCACACGATGAGCAGGACCAGCAGCGCGAGCACGGCAAGGGCGACCGCCCTGCGTCGCCAGTAAATGGACGAGGGCAGCGGCCCGATCGGATTGCGCAGAGATCCCACGCCGAAAACCTTACGAGACATCACCCGCACCACAGACCCGTACCCGCCGCAGGATCAGCAACTTTTCCGATGAGCGGCCAGGGAAAGGCGGCGACGTGCTGACCGAACGTCAGCGAACGGGGGTTCCGTTCGCCCGAAGTGACGGAGCGACTACCCTGCGTACGCAGGCGGGACGGTCAACTGCCGCCCGCCGCACGGGCGTTGACGGTACGCCGTATCGCGCGCCGAAGATCCGTACGGCCCCCGCGGAGGCCCCCCGGCCCCCGGCGGGTATGCGGACATTTCTCCGGCAGGTGTGTTCGTGCCAGGATCGGGCGTGCCATGACTGCGACCACCGATTCCGCCGCCGCGGCCGTCGTCGAGACCGCTCGCGCTCTGCACTCCCCCGTCAACGACTGGTTTTCCGTGCATGCCCGCGACCTGCCGTGGCGCCGCCCAGAGGCGGGCGCCTGGGGCGTCATGGTCAGCGAGTTCATGCTGCAGCAGACCCCGGTGAACCGGGTGCTGCCGGTGTACGAGGAGTGGATGGAGCGCTGGCCGCGCCCCGCCGACCTCGCCGAGGAGGCGCCGGGCGAGGCGGTGCGCGCCTGGGGCCGGCTCGGCTACCCGCGCCGCGCGCTGCGGCTGCACGGCGCGGCGGCCGCCATAGCGGAACGGCACGGCGGCGACGTACCGGAGGAGCACGCGGAGCTGCTGGCGCTGCCAGGCGTCGGCGAGTACACGGCGGCCGCCGTGGCCTCCTTCGCGTACGGGCAGCGGCATCCGGTCCTGGACACCAATGTGCGCAGGGTGTTCGCGCGCGCGGTCAACGGCGATCAGTATCCGCCGAACGCGACCACGGCGGCGGAGCGCAAGCTCGCCCGCGCGCTGCTGCCGGACGACGAGCCGACGGCCTCGCGCTGGGCCGCCGCGACCATGGAGCTCGGCGCACTGGTGTGCACGGCCCGCTCGCCGCAGTGCACGCGCTGCCCCATCGCGCAGCAGTGCGCCTGGCAGCTCGCCGGGGCGCCGGAGCACGAGGGCCCCGCGCGGCGCACCCAGACCTACGCGGGCACCGACCGCCAGGTGCGCGGGAAGCTGCTGGCGGTGCTGCGGGAGGCGGCCGAGCCGGTGCCCCAGGCGGACCTGGACCGGGTGTGGAACGACCCCGTCCAGCGCGCGAGGGCGCTGGACGGACTGGTCGCGGACGGGCTCGTGGAACCGCTGGGCGGCGGCACCTACCGCCTGCCCCTCACCTGAGCCACGGACCACAGGGCACTCGCGCGCCTCGGGGACGGGCTCTTCAGAGGCGAACGCCTCCCATGTGCATGCCTCGGTGGCGGCTGCCTCAGAGGTGGACGCCGGCCTTGCGCATCGCGGGGACCGGGTCCTTGGCGTAGCCGTAGTCGGCGGCCTTGCGGACCTCGAAGTGCAGGTGCGGGCCCGTGGAGTTGCCGGTGGAGCCGACCTTGCCGATGACCTGGCCGGTCTTCACCTTCTGGCCCGGGTGCACGTTGATCGACTTCAGGTGCCCGTACTGCGTGTAGCTGCCGGGCGCGTGCTTGATCACGATGGCGTTGCCGTACGCGGGGCCGTCGCCGGCGCCGTTGCCTCCGGCCTTGACGACGGTGCCGCCGTGCACGGACATCACGTTCGTACCGGCCTTGGCGGCGAGGTCCTGGCCCGAGTGCTTGTGCTTCCAGTGGCTGCCGCCCTTGCCGAAGTCCGGGCCGAGCTTGTACTGCGAGGCGTAGAGCGGCTTCCACCACTCGATGGCCTTGCGCTTCTCGGCGCGCGCCGCCTTGGCCTTGGCTTCCTTCGCGCGCTGCTCGGCCTTCTTCTTGGCCTCGACGGCGGCGTTCTGCGCGTCGGCCTGGCCGCGGGTGGAAGCGGCGGCCAGCTTGGCGGCGTCACCGGCGAAGAGGTCCTGGGCGTGGCCCGCGTCGGCGGCGATCGCCACGCCGGTCCCCAGGGCCATGGACGCGCCGAACCCGGCCGCGAGCACGGCGGCCCTGGTGCGGGCGGCGGTCACGGCGGGGCGGTTCGTGGTGGTCTTCGACATGCGGGGGCTACCTCCGGAGCGGTGGGGGTACGGCGCGCCTCGGGGGCGCGCTCCGTCGGGCGCACGGTGCCCGGGGGTCGGGCGTTCCGGTGCGCGCCGGCTGGCGGGGAACTGCTCGCCGGTCCCTGTGTGCCGTCCCGTCTCATCGCGGGTGCCGTACGGCGTCGTACGTGCTGCACGTGCTGTGCCGGCCTCATGCGCCGCATGTGCCGGCTGGGCTGTTCGGCCCGGGAGCAAGTGCATTGGTAACCCGGGACGTTCTTCGTACACAACGCCCCTTATTACTAAAACCGTCCGTAGGGGCCGTGAAGGTCTTGCCAGACTTTCCGGATAATTCACCTTCAAGACCCACGCGTGGACCTTTGGTCACCGGTTCACGCGGAGGCACCGTTCCTCCTACCGGCCCTCGTATGTGACGCACGTCCTGTGCCCGAGCTCACCTGTGGCTGGGGGTGTGGGGGCTGCGCGTGTGCGCTGCTTCACGCCGTACGGGGGCTCCTGCGCGGGCTGCCGCCTGGGCTTCTGCGCGGGCTTCGCAGGGGCCGTACCGCGGGCGGCCGGTCGCCGTACTCTGGCGCCGGTGCGGCCGACCACCGCACCGTGCCGACGAGCCGGGGGGCCGATCGCCGATGTTCTTCGCCGCGAGCGTGACCAGCGCGCCAGGAGGGCCCGACACGCTGAGCCGGGCGGTGCTCGCCGTGGTCTTCGGCGCGTGCGGCCTGCTGATCGGCGTGATCGGCAGGCTCGGCGCCGACGGACGGCTGCGCCGCAACCGCATCGCGGGGATCCGCACCCGCAGGTCACTGGCCGACGAGGAGTCGTGGCGCACCGTGCACAGGGCGGCGGCCCCCTGGTCCTACGCCTCAGGCGCAGCCCTGCTGCTCGGCGGCACGGGAGCGGTGCCCGCACGCAGCGGCGAGGTCTGGGTGGCCACGGTGCTGGGCGGCACCGCGCTGTCGGTGGCGTTGGCGCTGGTCGGGACGTGGTCGGGGCACCGGGCGCTGGATCGGGCCAGGGACGGGGAGCGGGGCGGGGAGAGGGGTGGGCGGTAGCGGCCCGCGCGGCCCAGGTGTCGCGCCCGCCCTCCCGCGCGGCTTCACGCACGACAGCGCGCAACCGGCCCATCCGCTCTGGCTCGCGGCACCTTCCCGTACCGGCCGACGCGGCGGCGGTCGGGGAGTACCGTCCTGAGTGGCTGTCCCCTCTGAACGGAGTCCGGCATGGTGCATCCGGCCGACGAGCACACCGGAGCCCGCATCGCGGACTACCGCAAGCTGCGACAGCTCACCCAAGTCGGGCTGGCCCAGCGGGCCTTCGTCTCGCGCGGGACCATCGCCAAGATCGAGGCCGGGCTGACGCCGCCCTCCCCCGCCATGGTGGCCGCCGTCGCGCGCGTCCTGGAGGTGGAGGTCGCGGTGCTGAACGGGCAGCCGTACCTCGCGGAGATGCAGCAGGACCGGCTGGACCGGATGATCGCTCCGCTCTCCGACGCGCTCGACGCGTACGACCTCGGGCCCGATCCCGACATCACACCCCGGCCCATCGAACGGCTCACGGCAGAGGTGGACACGCTGTGCGCCGCGACCTGCGCGACCGAATACAGGAGAGTGGGGGCTGAACTCCCCGGCCTGCTCGCCGAATTGACGACGGCGTTCGACGCGGCACCGCCGGTGCGCGAGACCCAGGCGATCGCCGCCGCGCTGAGCTGGTGCTACTGGATGGCGTACGAGTTCGCGTACAGGCTCGGCTATCACCACCTGGCCTCCATCGCGCTGGAGCGCATGGGGTGGACGGCCGAACAGGCGCAGGACCCGCTCCTCCTCGCCATCCGCCTCACCAAGCGCTCCAGCATGCTGCTGCGCCGGGGCGACAACCAGATGGCGCTGCGTGTGGTCGACCGCGCGCACCAACTGGTCGCACAGCACGACGGCGCGGACGACACCCCAGGGCTGGCGGTCACCGGAAGCCTGCACCTGGCGGCCGCGATCGCCGCCGCGCAGGCACGGAACGAGGACGTCGTGCAGAGCAACATGGAGCTGGCCAGGCGCGCGGCCGAGCGCATCGGCCGCGATGTCCCGCAGGTCTACTGGAGCGGTTTCGGCGCCACCAGCGTCGCCCACTTCGACGTGGCCAACTGCGTGGAGCTGGGCAAGCTGGGTGAGGCGGCCCAGAAGGCGCGGCATGTGCGCTTCCCGGCCGAGCATCCGAAGACGCGCGTCGGCAGGTATCACATCGAAATGGCCCGCGCCTACGCGCAGATGGGCAAGGCCGGGGCCGCAGAACGCGCCTTGCACCTGGCGCGCGAAGCGGCTCCGCAGCAGGCCAGATACCACCCGCTGATGCGCTCGACGATCGGCGTGCTGGTACGTCGGCAGCGGCGCACGCCCACCGGGCTGTCCTCACTGGCGGCGTGGGTGGGCATGTAGCGCGAGTGCCGGCCAAGGGGGTTACGGCCCGGGTGTTCCCCGTACAGGAACATCACGGGCTCTCTGCGCCGGAAAGATGGCGTGCCACAAGGTGCCCCCGCGACCGCTGCCACGGCCCGGGGGCGTGGCCAACGCTTCCTCGGAGCGCCGACATGTTCCAGGCTATCCGCCGGCTCATCGCACGCGTGGCCTCTCCGCCACGCCGCGGACCGGTCCAACACCGGCCCGCCTCAACCCTCCTGACCGCTCCGGCCCGGGGCCCACTCCCCCGCGCCCGTTCCCCGTACGGCCTCCCCGCCGCGCCCTTCCGCGCGGACGCCGTCCCGCTCGTGCGGCCGTATCTCGTCGCGTACGAGCGAGAGGAGCGGCGTACGGCGCTCGTGCTCGCCCTCGACGGGGTCGATGTCGGGCCGCGCGTCATCCACGGGATCGCGGTGGGCGGGGCGCCGCTGTGAGCCGGCCGCGGATGACCATGCGTGTGTACCGGGTGCGAGCCGACGGCAGCCGTGTCCATCTGCGTTTCCGCGCGGTGCGCCCGCCCGCCGTCGGCGCTCCTCTGCCGACGTCCATCGCGTACCCGCCGTGCCGCTGCGTGCTGTGCCGGTGACCGTTGTCAGTGGGGGCGCCTAGTCTGACTGGTATGGATGCGGGGGCAGTTGGGGCGCGGCTCGCTTCCGGTGCCGTGGCCCCGCTGGTGAAGAAGCTGTTCGTGAAGGACGGGCCGGGGGCCGGTCTGGTGGACAAGCCTGTGCGGGTGTCGGGGCTGGTCTCCTTCATGGGCGAGAAGCGCACGTTCACCGAGAAGGACATGCGCAAGCTCACGGGCGAGCTCGTCGAGCGCGCGGTGCGGGAGGCAGGACCGCACGACCCACCGGTCCCCGTGGACGAGCAGCGCATGGTCGCCGAGACCCTGATGCACACGCTGCACGTGCTCGGCGAGCTCGACATGGTCGACGTGCAGGCCGTGCGGATGGGCCCCGAGCAGCTCTCCTGGCTGCTGCGGAAGGAGGCACGCAGACCGCTGTTCCTGTCGGCCGACGGGCTCCGGCTGCACAACTCCCTGCTCCAGGTGGCCTGCCTGCACATACTCAACTTCTTCACCCAGCGCTCCACCTTCGTCGCGCGCACCCTGGTGGAGCAGAGCCGCGAGCTGCGGGACGCGGTCGCCAAGCTGGACCTGCTGATCGAGCGGATACCCTCCCGCTCCGCCGAGGACATGCGCTTCGAGGAGCAGTACGCGGACTATCTGGCCCGCAGACACGGCAAGCTGACCATTTACGGGGTCGACCTGCGGGACGAGCGCGAATGGCCGCTCGACACCGCGTATTTGAGCCTGGAGGCGACCGCGAGCGCCGCCGAGCCCTCCGCCGCGGCCGAGGCCGAGGGCCTGCAGCACGCTCCCCGCACCACCGCGATACCGGCCGAGCAGATATTGACCGGGCACGACAGGGTGCTGCTGCGCGGCGTCGCGGGCTCGGGGAAGACCACGCTGGTGCAGTGGCTCGCGGTCACGACCGCGCGGCAGGGCGAGTTGCCCGCGCAGCAGGCACACCTGATGGGGAAGGTCCCCTTCGTACTCCCGCTGCGCACGCTGACCAGGGGCGGAGCCCAACTCCCCACGCCCGGGCGCTTCCTGGAGGCCGTGGGCTGCCCGCTCACCGGTTCGCAGCCGCAGGGATGGGCCGACCGCGTGCTCGCCGCGCGGCGCGCGCTGCTGCTGATCGACGGCATCGACGAGGTGCCCGAGCAGGACCGGGAGCGTACGCGGCGCTGGCTCGCCGACCTGCTGTCCGCGTTCCCGGGCAACCTGTGGCTGGTCACCTCCCGCCCCTCCGCCGTACGAGAGGACTGGCTCGGCGGCGAGGACTTCTCCGAGCTGACCCTCTCCACGATGAAGCGCGAGGACATCGCCGTCTTCATCGACCGCTGGCACGCGGCGGCCGGCGCGGATCCCTCGCTGGGGGCCGCGCTGCTGGAGGCGGTGCGCGTCAAGCCCGACCTGGGGCGGCTGGCCACCAACCCGCTGATGTGCGGGCTGATATGCGCGCTGCACCGGGAGCGGCGCGGGTTCCTGCCGCGCGGGAGGAAGGCGTTGTACGACGCGGCGCTCAGCATGCTGCTGGAGCGGCGCGACCGCGAGCGGGACATGCACCGCGAGGGCTCGCCGGAGCTGGACGAGGAGTCCCAGGTCGAGCTGTTGCAGAAGCTGGCGTACTGGCTGATACGCAATGGGCGCTCGGAGATGGAGCGCGGCGACGCGGTGGCGCTGGTGGGGAGGGTGCTGCCCTCGATGCCGTACGTCTCGGGTCAGGGCGACGCGGAGGCGGTCTTCCGCTATCTGCTGGAGCGCTCCGGACTGCTGCGCGAACCGGCCCCGGGCGCTGTGGACTTCATCCACCGCACCTTCCAGGACTACCTGGGGGCCAGGGCCGCCGTGGAGGAACGCGACTTCGACGTGCTGGTGGGGCACGCGCATCTGGACCAGTGGGAGGACGTCGTACGGATGGCGGTCGCCCACGCGCGGCCGGATGAGCGGGCGTCACTGCTGCGGAAGTTGATCGCGCGCGGGGACGGGGAGGAGGAGCATCGCGCGCGCCTGCACTTGTTGGCGATGGCGTGTCTGGAGCACGCGACGAAGCTGGATCCGGCGGTGCGGGAGGCGGTGGAGGAACGGGCTGCGGCGTTCATTCCGCCGAGGAGCCTGGATGAGGCGAAGGTGCTGGCGGAGCTCGGGCCCGTGGTGCTGGAGCTCCTGCCGGACCCGGCCGGACTCGACCGCCACGAGGCAGAAGCGGTCACCTTCGTCGCGGCGCAGTCCGGCGCCGACGCGGCGCTGCCGTTCCTGGCGCGGTGCCACCATCTCGACGGCTCCGTTCCGAACTACCTCGGCGGCCACTGGGACAGATTCGACACCGAGGCGTACGCGGAAGCCGTAATCACCCACCTGGTGGACCGCAAGGACGCGGCCGTCACCGTGCGGTCGAAGGACGAACTCGCGGTGCTGCGACGACTCGGCGGCGCCAAGCGAGTGACCCTGCAAGGTGACTTCACCATGGAGGAGATCACCTCAGCGCTCTCCCCGGACAGGCTCAGAGCGATCGAGCTGACGGAGAATGCGGTCGTCTCCTCTCTCGAACCGCTGCGGGCTTTCCCCCAGCTTGAGAACGTATCGCTCCAGAAGTGCCACCGAGTTTCGGACCTCGGACCGCTGAGCGCGGCCCAGGTGAAGTCCCTTCACCTCAACGACATGCCCGGCCTGACAGGCTGCGAAGGACTCGGAGCACTCGAAGGCGTCGAACACCTCACGCTGAACGGGCACATCGACTGGCCCGGATTCAGCGTCCTGGCCAATGCCCCTGGAATCCGGCGACTGTTCCTCCCGGCCTCCGCTCGCGGGCTGAAAGACATCGGCGTGCTACCCGGTCTCGAACGCCTCGGCCTGTGGAGCCAGGAAAACCCGCCGAACGCGGAGGACTGGCATGCTGTCGCAGAGCATCCTGGGCTGACCTCGCTCAATCTCCGTCCGACAGACATCGCGGACCTCGCGGAATTGCGGCTACGCATGGAGCGGATACACGAGCTGTACATGCTCGTCGAGCGCGAGGAACTCAACCTCCGTCTGCTGAGCACGCTGTTTCCCACACTCAGGCATATCGCCATAAGCCTCCCCGGGGAAATCGACCTCGCGCCGCTGGCGGACCTTCCGTGCCTCAGAACGGCCCAGGTCTTCCGACCGGCCCGCGTGCGAAATGCCGATGCCGTTCCAAGCACCGTGGAGGTGACCATCACCCCTGGCCCCCGCTACGGCCCCACAGCACCCCGTAACCCACCCCCACCCCCATCCGGAAGCCCCCCGTCCTGATCCCCTCTCCCCCTCCGCCCGTAGCCCGCCTAGGGTGGGAGGGCGTGTGCTCAACTTCCCCTATACCGCCGTCCGTTCGCGAAGGCCGGAGAACCGCACCGCCCATGGAACCCGCAGTACGCATCGCCTCGGCCGCGGCCGAGCCCGTCATCCGGAGGCTGGTCAGGGAGGCGCGGGGGCCGGCCGGCGGGCCCGAGCTGCTGCCCGCGCTCATGGCCTTCCGCGGCGCGGACGCCGCGCTCGGCTACGAGGACCTCCTCGACACCGCCCGCGAGCTGACCCGCCTCGCCCGCACCCACCACCACTTCCCGCCCATGCTCACCAAGGTGGACGGCGTCGAGGACGTGCTCGCCCGCACCCTGTGGACGATCGGCGAGCTGGACCTCACCGACGAGCAGGCCGTGCGCCTCGGCCCGCAGGACTTCGCGCGCCGGCTGCGCGGCGCCGTGCCGGGCGCCGACCGCGGGCTCCCGCACGACGCCGCGTGGTTCCACGACAGCCTGCTGGTCACGGTGTGCCTGCACCTGCTCCACCTGCTGCTCCAGCGCTCCCCCGTACTCGCAGGCCGGCTCGCCGAGCGCAGCCACCGCATCGGCCAGCTCGTCGACCTGAACGACGCCGAGGCCGTACGGGGCAGGCCCGGGCCCTCGGCCGACTCCGCCGAGGACGCGCCGTTCGAGGAGCGCTATCTCCACAGCCTTGTGGAGCGGTTCAGCCGGGTGACGATCTACGGGATCGACCTGCCGAACCCCAACTCCCCGGACAACTGGCCGCTGGACGCGACGTACCTCAGCCTCGGCGCGGACTTCGAGGAGACGCCCGAGGGACAGGCGGGACAGGAGGGGCAGGAGGGGCAGGCAGGCCAGGAGGCCCAGGAGCGCGGCCGCCAGTCCGACGCCGCCGACCGTTCGCTCGCCGCCCACGAACGCGTGCTGCTGCGCGGCGTCGCGGGCTCGGGCAAGACCACGCTGATCCAGTACCTCGCACTGCGTACGGCCCGCGACGAACTCCCCGATGAGCTGCGCCCGCTGCGCGGACTGATCCCCTTCGTGCTGCCGGTGCGGAGGTTCGCGCGCGAGGGTTTCCCCTCCCCCGACGAGTTCCTGTCCGCGATACGCCACCCGCTCGCCGACGAGGCGCCCGAGGGCTGGGTCGTACGCGTGCTCACCGACGAGCGCGCGCTGCTGCTCGTGGACGGCATCGACGAGGCACCGGAGGACCGGCGGCCCGAACTGCGCGCCCAGCTTCGCCGCATCCTCCGCATCTACAGCGGCAACCGCTGCCTGGTCACCGCCAGGCCGCCCGCCGTGCACCAGGACTGGCTGGCCGACGAGGGCTTCAACGAGCTGACGCTCGCGCCCATGAACCGCGACCAGGTCGCCGCGTTCATCACCGCCTGGCACACCGCGGCCGGCATGGACGAGGGCCGCGACCACGCGCGCCTCGACGGTTACAAGGAGCGGCTGCTGCGCTCCATCCCCCTGCACAGGGAGCTGCGCGGGCTGGCCACCAATCCGCTGATGTGCGGCCTCATCTGCGCGCTGAACAGGGACCGTTCGGGTTCGCTCCCCCAGGACCGCAAGGAGCTGTACGAGGCGGCCATGGAGATGCTGCTCCAGCGCCGCGACGCGGAACGCAGGGTGCTGCACGCCGACACCGTCGACCTGCGGCGCGGCGCCCGCGAGCGGCTGCTGCGGAAACTGGCGCACCGGATGCTGGTGGAGGAGCGCGCCGAGCTGGACCACGGCACGGCGCTCGCGGTGATCTCCGACGCGCTGGCCGCGATCCCCGCGGCCGCGGGGCAGGGCGGGGCCGAGCAGATCTACCGGCACCTGCTGCACCGTACGGGGCTGCTGCGGGAGCAGACGGACAGCTCGGTGGAGTTCGTGCACCGCACGGTGCAGGACTTCCTCTCCGCCAAGGAGGCGGTGGAGCAGGGCGACTTCGACCTGCTGCTCCGGCACGCGCACGAGCCGGAGTGGGAGGAGGTCTTCCGCATGGCGGTGGCCCACGCGCGGCCCGCCGAGTGCGCGTACCTGCTGCGCGGCCTGCTGGCCCCAGGCCACACCGGGATCCAGCGCAACCGCCGCAGACTGCTGGCCGCCGCGTGCCTCGAACACATCACGGAGCTCGACCCCGAGACCCACGAGCGCATACGCCGCGAGACCCGCAACATGGTGCGCCCCTCGACCGTCGCCGCCGCGCGCGGACTCGGCTGGGTCGGCCCCATCGTGCTGGAGATGCTTCCCGACCCGCGCACGCTCTCCGACGACGAGGCGCACCGGGTCGCCGTGACCGTCACCCGCATCAACGACGACGCGGCCGTGCACTACCTCGCCCAGTTGAGGGACCGCCCGGCGCTGCGGCTGCGCGCCGAACTCGCCCGCGGCTGGCGCAATTTCGAGACCGAGCGGTACGCGGCCGAGGTGATCCAGCACCTCGATCCGCAGGGCCTGTACTTCCCGGTGTCCGACCGGGTGGAGCTCGCCGCGCTGCGGAAGCTGGGCGGGCGCGAGCGGGTGCAGATCGCGGGGCGCTTCACGGTCGACGAGCTGCTGGAGGGCCTCTCCCCCGAGCAGCTCACCCACCTGTGGCTGGCCTACGACCTGTCGGCCCCCGACATGACCTGGCTGACAGCCTTCCCCCACCTGAGGACCCTCAGAATCAACCCCCGCCTGCCCCGGGTGACGGGGGTGCCAGAGGGCGTACGGATTCTGTCCTGAAGCGGATCCGGTACCCGACCTGAAGCGGATCCGGTACGCGAAAGGGGTCCGGGGCGAAGCCCCCGACCCCACAACCATGTTCGCGGCGAACCGCCCGGAACCCGCAGGGCGGTAATACGTTGAGAGGGTCGTCCCCCCCCCACCCGTCGCGGACACCACCCGAGG
>NZ_JBCFOK010000035.1:0-32377 GCF_039605595.1 Streptomyces odontomachicola | reverse complement strand
CAGCTCGCAGACGGCCCGGCCGTGTCCCCCCACCGCTCTCGGGCCCGCCGACAACTGACGCACCCCACCTGACCCCCGGGGTTGGGTGGGCTTCGCCCTCCCACCCCCACAAGGTTGTGGGTGGAGGTCAAGCCCGGGGCTTTGCCCACCCCCCCCCCGCTCCCTCTACGAGGTTGTGGGCAGTCGTTCCGCAGGGGCGAGGGGGTACCTCCCTGCTCGGAGCGAAGCCGGAGAGCTTGGGGGAGGGTGGGCACAACCGGACTTGCGCCCCCTGCTCCCGCGCAACCACGTTGCCAACGGGGGCTCGGGGCGCAGCCCCGTGAACGCCCGCGCCGAGCGCGGGACTTGGGTGCGTGGGGACGGGGCCTCGCGGCTGGCGGTTCCGGTGTGCCCACCCGTTCCGCCCCTAGCGGAACGCACGCCCACACCTCAGTGGGGGGAGGGCTACGGGGTAACGGTCACGCGGCCCGTTGTCGTGCCGTCGAAGACGCGCTGGACCGCATCCGCCGCATCGGCCATCGGCACCCGCTCCGACACCAGCGGCTTCACCCACCCCTCCGCCGCCAGCTTCGTCAGCTCCTCGTGGCAAGCCCGGATCGCCGCCGGGTCCTTCGCGTTGTAGAGCCCCCAATGCAGGCCCAGGATCGCGTAGTTCTTGACCAGCGCGTGGTTGAGCCCCGGCGTCGGAATCGCCCCGCTCGCGAATCCGACCACCACGATCCGGCCCTCGAAGCCCACCACCTTCGTGGACTGCTTGAAGGCGTCACCGCCCACGGGGTCGTAGACCACGTCCACGCCACCCGGCGCGGCCTCCTTCACCGCGGCGATCACATCCTGCTCGCGGCGGTCGACCACCACATCGCAGCCCAGCTCACGGGCGACAGCGGCCTTGTCGGCCCCGCCCACGACACCGATCACCCGCGCACCCGCCGCCTTGCCCAACTGCACGGCCGCGCTGCCCACTCCGCCCGCGGCGGCATGCACCAGCAGCGTCTCGCCTGCCCGCAGCCCGGCGCGCCGGTGCAGCCCGAACCACCCGGTCTGATAGCCGATGTGCAGCGCCGCCGCCTCCGCGTCGTCCAACGCGTCCGGCGCGGGCCGCGCACTCGCCGCACTCACCACGGTCTGCTCCGCGAAGGCCCCCGCGGGCAGCACGGGTTGAGCGATCACCCGCTCCCCCACACCGGGCGCACCCTCGGCGCCGGGTCCGGCCGCCAGCACCTCACCGCACAGCTCGACCCCCGGTGTGAAGGGGAAGTCGGGCCGCACCTGGTACTCGCCGCGGCACAGCAGCGCATCGGGGAAGTTGACGTTCGCGGCCCGCACCCGCACGAGGAGTTCGCCCTCGCCCGGGGCGGGCGGCTCGGGGACCTCCTCCAGCCGCATGACCTCTCGCGGCTCACCGTTCGTATGGACGCGCCATGCCTTCACGCGGGGCTCCTCATCTCGTACGTACGGAACACGTCACGGGCCGCGACGGCCGACCGCGGCAGCCGGCCGAATCAGCCGGCCGCGGCGCTACGGCCGCAGCGCCCGCAGCAGCAGGTCGGCGAGGTGGCCCGCGACCTCGTCGGGCGAGAGCCGGCCGTCCGGCCTGTACCAGCTGCTGAGGTGGTGCACCGAGCCGAAGTGGTAGTCGACCACCAGCTCGGCCGGGGTCTCGGTGGTGAACACCCCGTTCTTCTGGCCCTCTTCGATCAGCGCGCGGAACCGCTCGTGATAGCGGCGGCGCTCGGCGCGCACCTGCTTCTGCTTCTCCGGGCTGAGCTGGTGCATGGACCTGAAGAAGATCATCGCGTCGTCGAGGTTCTCGATCGTGGTGACCACGACGTCGGCCGCCGCCGCGCGGACCCGCTCCTCCAGCGAATCCCCGGAGTCGGCGAAGGAGTCCAGTCGCTGCTGCTGGAGCCGCAGCAGCCGCCCGTAGATCTCGTGCAGGAGATCGTCCTTGGAGCCGAAGTAGTGATACAGCGCGCCCTTGGTGACGCCCGCCGCCTCGACGATCTCCTGCACGGAGGTGCGGTCGTAGCCCTGCTCGGCGAAGAGGCGGGTGGCGGCCGCCATCAGCCGCTGCGGAACGGGGGCAGCACCGTCCGCACCGTCCCCGGCCCTGCCGCCGCCCTTGTCCGTCGCCCTGGCCGTGGCCATGGCCCTTCACCCGCCTCTCGCTCGTGCCGCCGGACTACGCCGGATGTCCGCCTGGGGAACGGAGTTCCCGGCGCAGGATCTTCCCACTGGTCGTCTTGGGCAGCTCGGGCAGCACCTCGACCGACCTCGGGTACTTGTACGCCGCGAGCTGCTCCTTGCAGTGCGCGATCAGCTCCTGCGGCTCGGCCTCGGCGCCGGGGCGCAGGCTCACGTACGCCTTGACCGTCTCGCCGCGGTAGCTGTCCACGGCGCCGACCACCGCGGCCTCCCGCACGGCGGGGTGCAGATAGAGCACGTCCTCCACCTCGCGCGGCCACACCTTGAAGCCGGAGGCGTTGATCATGTCCTTCTTGCGGTCGACCACATACAGCCAGCCGTCCAGGTCCATGAACCCGATGTCGCCCGTGCGGAGTTCGCCGCCGGGCAGCGCGGCGGCCGATTCCTCGGGGCGCCGCCAGTAGCCGGGCACCACCTGGGGACCGCGCACGGCTATCTCGCCGAGCTCGCCGAAGGGCACGGGCTCGCCGTCGTCGTCCAGGATGCGCACGACCGTGTCGGGCCCGGGGACGCCGACCGCGAGGGTCCCGGACGCCGGGTCGACCGGCGCCTCCTTCTCCGGGGGCACGGAGGCGCAGGGGGCGGTGCACTCCGTCAGCCCGTACCCGTTGCGCAGATACAGCCCGAAGCGCTCGCGGAAGCCCTCGACCAGCGCGGGCGGCAGCGGCGCCCCGCCCGAGGACACGAACTCGAAGGAGGAGAAGTGCTCCCGCGTGACGTCGGGATGGGCCGCCAGCGCCATGTACGCGGTGGACGGGCCGACGGTGAAGGCGGGCCGGTGCTCCAGGAAGGCGTCGAGCACCACGCCGGCCTCGAAGCGGTACGCGAGCGCGAGGGTGCCGCGGTTGGCCACGACCCCGGCGAGCTGCGCCACCATGCCGGTGATGTGGAACAGCGGGGCCAGCGCGAACACGCACGACCCCTCCCGCAGCCTGCCGCCGGTGCGCTGGCGCTCGGCGTTGTACATCAGGTTGCCGTGGGTGTTCATCGCGCCCTTCGGCGCGCCGCTGGTGCCCGAGGTGTAACTGATCAACGCCGTGTCCCCGGCCGCGAGATCACGGCCCGCCGGAGCCTGTGCGCCGCTGCGCGCGGCCTCCAGCAGATCGGTGGCGTCCGTGATACCCGGCACCCGCTCGAAGTTGAGCACCCGCGCGTCGTCCCGGGTCTGGAGGTCCAGCTCGCAGGCGGTGAGCACGGTGCGCACCGGCGAGTCGGCAGCGGTCTCCCGCAGATGCCCCTCCCACGCGCGGTCCGAGCAGATCAGCCCGAACACCTCGGCGTCGTGCAGCACATGGCCGACCTCGCGCTGCTTGTACATGGGGTTCACGGGCACGACGATGCCGCCCGCCTTGAACACCCCGAGCAGCGCGAGCACGAAGTGCGGGCTGTTCTGCAGCACGACGGCGACCCTGCCGCCCCGCGGCAGCCCCTCGGCGGCCAGGTGCGCGGCGATCCCGTCGGTCAGCGCGTCGGTCTCCGCATAGCTCAACCGCCCGTCGAAATAGGCGAGGAAGGTGTGCTCGGGGGCCTTCTCGACGGCCGTGCGGAAGGCGTGCGGGAAGCTCTCGGGCGGCTGCACGGGCGCGCGCTGCGCCTCGCTGAGCTGCGCGAGCCAGGGCCGGTCCTCGTACGTGGTCACCGCGCGCCCTCCCGCTCCCCGGAAACATCCACGGCGCCCGCCGCGTCGGCCGCCAGCCGCTCCTCCAGCTTCCGCTGGAGCTTGTTCATGCCGCGCAGCCACTGGTCGGGGTCGGCGGCGCGGGCCGCATAGAGCTGGTCGCTCCCCTCGTGCGGCAGCACCATGAAGCGCTGCTCCTCCATCGCGGCGAACAGCGCGCTCGCCACCTCCTCCGGCTCGATCGCGCCCGGCGCGAGCACCAGGTCGCCCGCCGCTCCCGTGCCGTCGAGCATGTCCGTGCGCACACCCTGCGGGCAGATCGCGTGCACCTCGATGCCGCGGTGCCGGTACGTGAGCGACAGCCACTCGGCGAAGGCGACGGCCGCGTGCTTGGTCACGCTGTACGGAGCCGAGCCGATCATGGTCAGCAGCCCCGCGCAGGAGGCGGTGGCCACGAAGCGTCCGCGGCCGCGCTCCAGCCACTCGGGAACGAGCTCGCGGGCCGCGCGCACATGGGCCATGACGTTGACGTCCCAGGCGGTGTCCCACTCCGCGTCCGGCGCCTCGGGACCGCCGCCCGTGCCCACGCCCGCGTTGGCGCAGAAGGTGTCGATGGGGGTGTCGCCCAGTGCTTCCCGCGCGGCGGGGACGACCCGGGAGGCGTCGCCCGGAACGGCTGTGCCGCCGATCTCCGCGGCGACGGCCCCGGCCTTCTCCGCGTCCAGATCGTTGACCACGACTCTCGCACCCGCTCCGGCGAAGGCCCGCGCGAGGGCCGCACCGATGCCGCCCCCGCCCCCGGTGACGACCACTCCGCTGTCGCGCAACGACTCCATACCGGCTCCTCTTCACTTGCGCCTTCGCATGTGCGGTCCCCGTACGTACGGTCGGCAGACTAACCAGTCGGTATGTACGGAGGGAAGGTCCCCTCACAGGGCTCTTGGACCCCCTGGCGCCCGGACGGCGCACCGGCACCCCAGCCGCCGACAACTGCCGACGACCGCCGAACCCAGCACCCGGGCCCCAGCACCCGGCCCCAACCCCCGCCCGCCGCGCGGGAGTCAGCCGGTCAGTGCCCCGTCCTCCCGTCCAGGCGCTCCCGCAGCAGGTCGGCGTGGCCGTTGTGCTGGGCGTACTCCGCTATGAGGTGGATCAGCACGCGGCGCAGCGACACAGGACCCGCCGGCTCCACTCCCGGGCCCTCCGCGTCCAGCGAGGGCGTCGCGGCGACGATGGCGCGGGAGCGCTCGCACTCGGCGCGCCACACCTCGTACGCCTCCGCCGGATCGCCGTCGAGAGCGGTGAAGTCCTGCTCGGGGTCGTCGTCGGAGTAATAGAGGAGCGGGACGTCCTCGCCCGCGAACTGGACGCGGAACCACCAGCGTTCGACGCCCGCGAGGTGCCGGAGCAGCCCGTGGAGCGAGAGCCCCGAGGGCGGCACGGCGCGCTCGGAGAGTCTCTCCGCCGGCACGCCCTCGCATTTCAGCGCGAGCGTGGCGCGGTGCCGGTCGAGATAGGCCGTGAGCAGCTCGCGCTCGCCCCCTGTGCGGGGCAGCGGCGGGCGGGCGCCGCCGTCCCACTGCTGTGCGTGATTCCCCGCCGGGATGCCTGCTGGTGTCATGTCGCCGAGTGTGACACCGGCCACTGACAACGGCCCCGCGCACAGCCCCCGCACCCGGCCGCACACCAGCCCCGCCCCCAACTCCCGTGCCGCGCAACAACGTTTGCCATGCTGTGAAGTCCGTACGTACGGGCACCCCAGTCGCAGCAAACACTCGGCAATAGGTCGGCAAAAGATCTCCAGGAGCGCGGCAAATTCCGCGGCCGCGCCGGGAGAGCGCGCGGACATCGGGGGCGCACTCGCCCCGCCGCAACCGCCGTACGGTGCGGCGACGCACCTCAACGCGGAGTCAAGCGCAGGGCGTTGGGGCACACATGCGGCGTCGGGGCGCCGAGTTGGTGCCGGGGAGCGGCACGGCCTACCCTCGTACTTTGGTTCGCCAAGGCAACCAGTTTTCGCCAAGGCAACCGTTTTCCGGCCGGCCCCCTCGCCCCGGCGCGCGGGCCGCCTCCGGGACCCGCACTCGTACCGCGAGCCGCGCGCCAGACCAGCGCGACGGCACAGGAGGAACCACAGATGTCCGGCTCCGCACCGCACTTCCGCGATCACGTGGAAGACACCCTCGACTTCCTGGAGGGGATATCCGACCGGGAGGTCTTCGTCCACGGTGACCAGCGGGTCACCGCAGGGGAGTTCCGGGACCTCGTCTACCGGATGGCGCGCGCGCTGGACGCCAAGGGCGTGGGGCGCCAGGAGACCGTCACCCTGCTCTGCGGCAACCTCCCGGAGACCGTCGCCGCCCGCTACGCGGCCAACCTGCTCGGCGCCCGGGTCAACCACCTCTACAACAAGCTCTCCGCCGACGTGCAGGCCACCATCGTCGAGGACGTGGAGACCGCCGCCCTGATCGTGGACCCGCGCTACGCGGAGCGCGCCGCGGAGATCACCGCCGCCTCCCCCGTGCGGCACGTGCTGGAGCTCGGCACCGCCAAGGAGGGCGAGGACCTGCTGGAGCTCGCCGCGCAGCAGTCGGCCGAGCCCTTCCCCGGGCGCGCGGAGCCCGACGACATCTGCACGATCCGGCACACCGGCGGCACCACAGGACACCCCAAGGGCATCTGCTCCACCTACCGGCAGATGCAGGACATGCGGCGGTCCCGGATGATCACGGCCTACTCGGAGACCGAGGAGGCGCCGCGCCAGCTCGTGTGCACCACGCTGGCGCACGCCGGCGGGATGCTGGCGGACAACACCCTCGCCGAGGGCGGCGCCGTGATCCTCCACGAGGACTTCGACCCGGCCGAGGCCCTGGCGGCGATCGAGCGCGAGCGGATCACCCACCTCTTCCTGCTGCCCCCGCTGCTCTACCAGCTCATGGACCACCCGGCGGCCAAGGACACCGACACCTCCAGCCTGCGCTGCCTGCTCTACGGCGGCTGCCAGTCCTCGCCCGCCAGGATCGCGGACGCGGTGCGCAGGCTCGGCCCCGTGCTGCTCCAGTTCTACGGCCAGAACGAGGCCGGCGGCATCAGCGTGCTGACCACCGACGACCACGACCCGGACAACCACGAACTGCTGCGCACCGCGGGCAAGGTGCTGGACGGCGTCGAGGTGGAGATCCGCGACGAGGACGGCAACGCGGTGCCCAACGGCACGCACGGTGAGGTCTGCGTACGCTCCGAGCACATCATGCAGGGCTACTGGAAGCAGCCGGAGCTCACCGCCGAGGTCCTCAAGGACGGCTGGGCGCACACCGGCGACATCGGCTTCCTGGACGACGCGGGCTACCTGACCATCGTGGACCGACTCAAGGACATGATCGTCGTGGTGGGCGGCCACGTGTACACGACCGAGCTGGAGGACCTGCTCAACTCCCACCCGCAGGTGCTCCAGAGCGCCGTCTTCGGCGTGCGCGACGAGGACCGGATGGAGCGGGTGCACGCCGCGGTCGTGCGCGCCCCGGGCGCGGAGACCGGCGCGGACGAGCTGCGCGAGATGGTGCGCGAGCAGCGCGGCACGATGTACGAGCCCGCGCAGATCACCTTCGTCGACGCGCTCCCGCTGACCGACGCGGGCAAGCCGGACAAGAAGCAGCTCCGGGCGCTGGCCGGCAAGTGAGCCGCGGTTAGGCACCTGAGTTCAGTCGCGTACGGCCGCGCTGGGAGGGGTCCCGGCGCGGCCGTACGCATATCCCGGCGTCCGGGGCCCGGCACCCGAACCGCACATGCCGGACTCGGCACGCGTAATCCCCCGTCCCGCCCCGCCCTGATCCGCTTCTCAGGAAACTCTCATCCGGAAACCCGCAGACGGAGGCCGCTTCCGGGAATTCGATGGAACTCTCCTTCGTACAGAAGGTAGAGGCCGCGAATTGGGGGTACTCCGCCCGTTCCGAGCGGCTTTGCGCAACGGCGCGCACATGCGCAACGCGAAAGAGACGCCGACTCGGCGGGGTTGGCGGCCCGGGAGAGGCCGGATCCCGCCCGTGCGGACGGGAGCCGATCGGGCGGCCCGTACGTCACATCCCCGACGAGTCGGTCCTCTCCGTCGGAGGTGGGATGATTGGCCGGATTCAGAGCCCTCGCACAGCAGGTCCGCGACCCCGCCAGGGAGCCTGCCCAGCGCCGCCAGGCGCTGCGCAAGTGCCTTGAGCGCTTCGCACCGTACGGACACCGGGCCACCTGGCGGCACCTGTGCGCGGCCGTCGGCATCGACCCGGAGGACCGTGAGCCCGACCCGGCGCTGCTGGTGCGCGCGCTGGAGGAGCTGGAGGAGGCGCGCGCCGTCTGGCTGGCGTACGAGGCCGAGGTGCGGGCGCGGCGCAGGCAGGAGAAGCGGGACGGGATCAGACAGCCCACCTCGCTCGACGAGTGGCACCGCCTCACCTGGGGCGGAAGATCCCTGCTCCCCTGCGACCCCTCGGCGCCCCCCGCGCCGCGGCTGGCCGACGTGCTGCGCCGCATGATCGCCGCCATGGACAACCGCTCCAGCCTGGGCCTGCGGAAGGGGGCGCGGTTCGGCTCGAACGCCCGGCCCGTGGTCACGCCCTGAGCCCCGTGATCAGTGAGCCCCGGCCCGCCCGCTCCGTGGTCACGCACCCGGGCCGGTGCGAGGATGCGCCGTAAGACCGACAGGACCAGCCCATGCGCCCCGTGAGCCGCATGCGGCGCGACCACGAGGGAACTTACGGCGATGGCCCAGTTGCACGACCTGACGGCGAGCGAGCAGGCGGAGGCGGTACGGAAGGGCTCGGTCTCGCCCGTCGAGCTGACCGAGCACTATCTGGACCGCATGGCACAACTGGACGAGCAGGTGGGCGCGTTCGTCACCACCACACCGGAACTCGCCCGCAAGCAGGCGGCGGAGGCGGAGGACGAGGCGCTGGCCGCCCGCAGGGAGGGGAGGGACCTGCCGCCGCTGCACGGCGTGCCGGTCCCCGTCAAGGATCTGAACCACGTGGCCGGAGTGCGCTGCACCTTCGGTTCCGCGGCCTTCGAGGACTACGTCCCGGAGACCGACGACCACATCGTCCGGCTGCTGCGCGACGGCGGAAGCCCGATGACCGGGAAGACCAATACCCCGGAATTCGGGCTTCCGTGCTACACGGAGAACGAGGTCGCGCCGCCCGCGCGCACGCCCTGGGACACCTCGCGTTCGGCGGGCGGTTCGAGCGGCGGCGCGGCGGCGGCCGTCGCTGCCGGCCTGGCCCCCGTGGCGCAGGCGAGCGACGGCGGCGGCTCGGTCCGCATCCCCGCGTCCGTCTGCGGTCTGTACGGCATCAAGCCCAGCCGCGGCAGGATCAGTTCGGGCCCCGTGCTGCACGACGTGACGGGACTGGCCACGGCGGGCCCGCTCGCCCGCACCGTGGAGGACGCGGCCGTCCTGCTCGACGTGCTGGCGGGCACGATGCCGGGCGACCCGTACGCCGCTCCCTCGCTGCCCGAGGGCGAGACGTTCCGCGCGTACGCCGACCCGCGGCGCGCTCCCTCGCGTCTCAAGGTGGCGCGGCTGACGCGGCCCGCCGTGCCCGGCGTGAAGCTGCACCCGGAGTGCGAGGCCGCCTCGCTGGAGGCCGCCGAGCTGCTGCGCGGCCTCGGCCACGAGGTCGAGGACCTGGAACTCCCGGCCAACCAGGACCTGCTGGTCTCCTTCACCAAGGTGTGGTCGGTCATGGCGGCCATGCGGCCCGTGCCGGAGGGCGGCGAGGAGCTGCTGATGCCGCTCACCCGCTATCTGCGCGAGCGCGGCGAGGACGTGCCCGGGCCCGAGTTCGCCCGCGCCCTGTATGCGCTGCGCGCCTCGGGCCAGCTCATCGCCGACGCGCTGATGCCGCGGGGCTCGGGGTACGACATGATCCTCTCTCCCACGCTGGCACAGCTCCCCGCGCCGGTGGGCTCGCTGCGCCATCCCGGCGACCCGCACGCGGAGTTCGCGGGTCTGAGCCACTTCACCCCGTTCACGGCGCTCTACAACTCCACGGGCCAGCCCGCCGTCTCGCTGCCGCTGCACTGGACGGATGAGGGGCTGCCGGTGGGCGTGATGCTGGCCGGGCGGTACGGGGCCGACGCGCAGCTCGTCGCGCTGTCCGCGGCGCTGGAGGAGGCCGCGCCGTGGGCGCACCGCAAGCCCGCCATGTGGTGACCCGCGCGGCGACCCATGGGGTGACCCTCCCGCAGCCGCGGGCCCTTGTGCGGCGCGGGCGTTGACAGGCGCGGGGCTCCGCGACAATGCTGACCAACCGCTTAGTATTCTCACGCGCGGGAGGTAGCAGCAATGGCGGAGCCCCGGGTCTTCACCTCGACGGAAGAACTGACGGCCGCGGTCGGCGAGGAGCTGGGCGCCAGCGACTGGCTGGAGATCGACCAGAAGCGCATCGACCTGTTCGCCGAGGCGACCGGCGACCACCAGTGGATCCACGTGGACCCGGAGCGCGCCAAGGAAGGACCCTTCGGCTCGACCATCGCGCACGGCTACCTCACCCTCTCGCTGCTGCCGTCCCTGGTGCCCCAGGTGATGCGCGTCGAGGGCATGAAGATGGGCGTCAACTACGGGACCAACAAGGTCCGTTTCCCCTCCCCCGTGCCGGTCGGCTCGCGGGTGCGCGCACGCGCCGAGCTCCAGGAGGTCACGGAGGCCGGGGGCGGCGTGCAGGTCACGGCGAAGGTGACGGTCGAGCGCGAGGGCGGAGACAAGCCGGTGTGCGTGGCGGAGACGGTGAGCCGCTACTTCTGGTGAGCGGCGCGAGCCCCCGGGGCGGCTACTGGGGCCGGACCCCGTCGCCCGCGCCCACCATGCGCAGGACGAGGTCGGCGTAGAGTCCGCCGATCTCGTCCGGTGTGCGCCGGCCCCGCGGGCTGAACCAGCGCGCCACGTCGATGCACAGGGACATCACCGCGAGCGTGCTGCCGCGGATGTCGCGTACCGCGAACTCGCCCGCGCGCTCGCCCTCTTCGAGGATCCCGCGCAGCAGCTCCTCGCTGCGGCGGCGCAGGCCGACGATCTCCGCGTAGTGCTCCTCGTTCAGCGCCGACAGCTCGTACTGCACGACCCGCGCCGTGGTGTGGTGCTCGGCGTGCCAGCGCACGAAGGAGCGCACGGCCAGGGCCAGCCGCTCGGTCGGGGTGCCGGGGCCCTCGGCGGGCTCGCTCAGTATCCGTACCGAGCGCTCGTGGCCCACGCGGCTGATCTGGTAGAGCAGCTCTTCCTTGGTCTTGTAGTGGATGTACAGCGCTGCCGGGCTCATTCCGGCGCGGCCCGCGATGTCCCGGGTGGTGGTGGCGTGGAAGCCGCGCTCCGCGAACGCCTCCACCGCGCCGAGCAGCAGCCGCCGCGCGGCGTCCGGGGTGACGCCCGCGAAGGAGTCGTCGGCCTCCGCGTGCCCGCCGTCGGCGGCCAGGGGCCCCGTCTCAGCTTCCATCACTCGCCGCCCTTCCCATCGACCAGCCCAGCGACCGGGCGAACACCCTACACGCAGCCCTGAGCGGCTGCTTAGCCTCGTTGCCGCGGGCATCCTTCACACGGCGGCCGGCGGGGCGTTCCCGGACGGGGACGCGGGCATGCGGGAGCGGCGTTCCTCAGAACGCCGTCCCGGAGCACCGCTTCGGAGGACCGCTTCGGAGCACCGCCTCAGAACACCACCAGCGACCGGCCGCCCCGGCCCGCCCGCATCGCGTCGAAGGCGGCGGGAATGTCCTCAAGACCGATGCGGTCCGTGACGAGGGCGCCCAGATCCAGCCTGCCCGCGCGTACGTGGTCGGCGAGCACCGGCACGTCACGCGCCGGATCCGAGTTCCCGTACACGCAGCCCGTCAGCGTGCGCGCGAAGTGGAAGATCTCCAGCGCGGAGAGCGTGACCTGCTCCTCCTTGCCGCCGATGCCAACGACCGTCGTACGGCCGCCCCTGCGGGTGGAGTTCCACGCCGTACGGATGGTCTCGCCGCGGCCCACGCACTCGATCGCCGCGTCCACGCCGGTGCCGCCAGTCAGCTTGCGGATGTCCTTGGCCGTGGTCTCGCCCGCGAGCACGTAGTCGGTGGCGCCTGCGGCGCGCGCCAGCTCCTCCTTCTCCGGGGAGACGTCGACCGCCACGATCCGCTCGGCGCCCGCGATGCGCGCCGCCTGGAGCGTGGCGAGCCCGACCCCGCCCACGCCGAACACCGCGGCGGTCTCGCCCGCGCGCAGCCGCGCGCTGTAGTGCACGGCCCCGTAGCCGGTCAGCATCGCGCAGCCGAGCAGCGCCGCGTCGGTGAGCGGTACGCCGTCGGGCAGCGGCAGCACGGCGCTCGACGGCACGACCGTCTCCTCGGCGAAGGCCGCGGTGGACAGCCCCGGGTAGAGGTCGTCGCCGGTGGCGGTGTGCGCGTACGGCACGGTGGTGGCGGCCTGCGCGTTGGCGCACAGCCAGGGCTCGGCGAGCCGCGCGCAGAAGTCGCAGCCGCCGCACGAGGGCGCCCAGTTGAGGACCACGCCGTCGCCGGGCGCGACCGAGGTGACGCCCTCGCCGACCGAGACGACGGTGCCGGCGCCCTCGTGGCCGAGCACGGCGGGGACCGGCTGGCGCAGCGTTCCGTTGGAGAGCGACAGGTCGGAGTGGCAGACGCCGGCGGCGGCCAGCCGCACCCGCACCCGGCCAGGGCCCGGCTCGGGGAGCTCGATCTCGGCCAGTTCGAGGGGTGCTCCGACTCCGGACAGTACGGCGGCGCGGACCATGCGGGCCCTACCTTTCTCTGCGTCTCTGCGGTGCGGCTCGGCGGCGTGTCTCCACTGCGCAACTCTGCTGTACTGCGCATCTCTGCCGTTTCGCGGCCGTGTCGCGGCTGCGAACAGCCAAACTAGCGCCGGTATTTACGGGGTGTCAGCACGCCCACCAGTGCTGTGGATCACGTACGAGGCCCAGGCGGCGGCCGCCGCCTCACGCCTCCCCGCCCTCCGTGCGCGCACGCGCCGCCATCCCGGAGGCGCCCAGCAGCAGCACGCCGAGCAGCACGAACGGGGCGGCCGCGCCCGCGACTCCGGCCACCAGGCCCGCCCCGGCCGGCGCCGCGACCTGCCCGAGCCTGTTGCCGGTCAGCCGCAGCGCGAGCGCGGTCGAACGGGCGCCGTCCGGCGCTGCCCGCACCACCGTGGTCATGGTGAGCGGCTGGCCCACCCCGAGGCAGAAGCCGAGCAGCAGGAGCGCGAGCGCCAGCGCCCACACCGGTACGGGGACGGCGAGCAGCACCGAGAGCGCGCCGCCGAGCACGCAGCTCAGCACCAACAGCACCTGCCGCCCGAGCCACTTGGACATCGGGGGCAGGACGAGCCGGGACAGTACGGAGGCACCGGCGCGCAGCGCGAGCAGCGCGCCCACGACGGGCGGCGCGATGTCCCGCGCCTCGCCGACGACCGGCAGGTACGCGGTGAGCACGTCGGTCGCCGAGAGCACCGCGAGGCTGGTGAAGATCCCCGCGGGCACACCCCTGGTACGCAGGATCCGCCCGACTGGTACGGCGCCGCCCTCGCCGTCCGCCTCGTCCCGCGTACGGGCCAGCGCGGCGCGGTCCTCGATGCGCCACAGCGAGGCGAAACCGCAGACGGCGAGGGCGCCGGAGACCAGCAGGGCCAGGGCGCCGTCGAGTGGGCCGCCGGATCCTGCGGCCACCGCCGCGCCCTCGGCGCCTGACGCCCCTCCGCCGCCGACCAGCCAGCCCGCGAGGAGCGGGCCGACGAGCTGGCCGAGCGAGGCGCCGATGGTGAAGTGGCCGAAGTTGCGGTCGTGTTCGCCCTCGGCGCTCTGCCGGGCGACCAGCGACTGCGCGCCGATGACGAAGGCGAGGTGGCCCATGCCCATGACGGCGCTCCACACGCCGAGCGTCCAGAGCGAGCCCGCCGTTCCCGACAGCGCGCAGCCCGCGGCGATCAGCGCGACGCCGAGCGGCAGCAGCGGGCCGCACCGCCCGCGGTCGGTGCGGCGGCCCAGCGGGACCGCCGCCACCAGCGGCAGCAGCGCGTAGAGCGCGGCGACGACGCCGACGGCACGTGCGTCGGCGCCGAGCGCGAGTGCGTGGTACGAGACGGCCGGCCGCGCCATGGACACCGCGCCGTGCGCGAAAGCAAAGGCGATGACCAGGCGCAGCAGCCAGCCGCGCGAGGGTGCGGGAGCGTTCACAGAATTCCGAAGAGAAGTCCGGCGGCGAGCACCACCAGCGAGGTGAGCGTGGCCCATTTGACGGTGAATTTGGTGTGGTCGCCGAATTCCACCTTGGCCATGCCGATCAGAACGTAGACGGCCGGCACCAGCGGGCTGGACATGTGCAGCGCCTGCCCGGTCAGCGAGGCGCGGGCGATCTCCACGGGGCTGACGCCGTGCGCGGCGCCGGCCTCGGCGAGGATCGGCACGATGCCGAAGTAGAAGCCGTCGTTGGACATGAAGTACGTGAACGGGATGCTGAGCACGCCGGTCACCACGGTCATGTAGGGGCCGAGTCCCTCCGGCAGCGCGCCGACCAGGTTGCGGGCCATCTGCTCGACCATGCCGCTCTCGGTGAGCACGCCGGTGAAGACGGAGGCGGCGAAGACCATGCCGACGACGTTGAGGACGTTGTCGGAGTGCGCCGCGATGCGCTCCTTCTGCTCCTTCATGCGCGGGAAGTTCACGGTCAGCGCGATGGCCGAGGCGATCATGAACAGCACCTCGATGGGCAGGAGCTGCGAGATCAGCAGCACCAGCAGCACGACGGTCAGCGCCGCGTTGAACCAGAACAGCTTGGGACGCAGGGTCGGACGGTCGGGCGCGAGGCCCACGAGCTTGTCGTCGTCCTGGTCCTCGGCCGTGTCGCCCGCGGTGCCGTCGGAGTCCGCCGCGTCACCCGAGCCGGTCGCCGTACCACCGGCAGAGCCGCCTGCCGAACCGCCGCTCGCCGCGCCCGACTTGCCGCCCCGGCCCTTGCCGGCGCCCTTCCCGGCGCCCTTGCCCGCGCCGACCAGGACCTTCTCGTCCTCCGGCGCCTCGTCCGCCTCCCGCTCCAGGGTCAGCGTGCCCAGCCGGCGCCGCTCGCGCAGGCCCAGGCCCCAGGCGAGGCCGATCACGAAGACCAGGCCGACGGCCAGCGCGGGGATCATCGGCACGAAGATCTCGGAGGCGTCGAGCTTGAGCGCGGTGGCGGCGCGCGCCGTGGGGCCGCCCCAGGGCACGGTGTTCATCACGCCGTTCGCGGTGGCGGCGACGCCGGTCAGCACGAGCACGCTCATCTTCAGCCGCCGGTAGAGCGGCAGCATCGCGGAGACCGTGATCATGAAGGTGGTGGAGCCGTCGCCGTCCAGCGAGACGACCGCGGCCAGCACGGCGGTGCCGACCACCACGCGCATCGGGTCGGCCTTGCAGAACCGCAGGATGCCCCGGACGATCGGGTCGAAGAGCCCGACGTCGATCATGATGCCGAAGTAGATGATGGCGAACATCAGCATCGCGGCGGTCGGCGCCAAGTCCTCGACGCCCTTGAGCACATAGTCCCCGAGGTGCGCGCCCTGTCCCGCCAGGACGCAGAACACCGCGGGAACGAGCACCAGCGCCGCCATCGGCGACATCTTCTTCATCATGATCAACACGAGGAATGTCGCAATCATGACGAAGCCGAGAATGGTCAGCATAGGAATCCCAACGTTCGCCCTTGAACTCCGAGTTCTGAATCCCAGGTTCAGCCGGACGACCGTAGGCTCTGCCAATTCGCGTTCACAAGACTTGCTGCCGTGAACAATAAGAGCAAAACCCCAGCTCAGGAACCTTACGAGGTCGGGAGCGCGTTCGCGGCGGCAGCCGGAACGCGCTCCGGCCCGCCACCGGGGGTTCACCTCCCGGCAGCGGGCCGGGCCCGTGCGGTCTTCCCTGACGTCACGCGGCGTTCCGCCGCGCGGTGCCTCACCTCGTGCGGTCAGTCCTGGCGGCCGCCGCGCCCCTTGCCCCCGTCGGGCATCGGCAGCAGCCGCCACAGCAGGCGGATGAGGCGGGGCGAGCGGCGCCGCTGCGGCGGCCTCCGGGTGTCCTTGGTCCCCGGTTCGTCCATGGCGATCTCGGCATACAGGAGCGGGTCGTTCATGGTCCGACCGTCCGCAGCGGCCGGGGGCCGGGCCACTCGGAGTCGGCTGAACGCGGCCCGCCAGCCTCCGAACGAGTGATCGTGGCGCACACCCGTTCCGGCCGGTGCGACCGTGCGCCTCTCCCCTCCCCCGAGCCCTCGTGAGAACACAGACATCATGGACAACCGGCGCGAACCCAATGAACGGCTGCGTGCGCTGATCGCCGAGGCGGGCTGGACGCAGGAGGGGCTGGCCCGCGCCGTGAACGCGCTCGGCGGCGAGATCGGCGACGAGCTGCGCTACGACCGCTCGGCCGTCGCGCACTGGCTGACCGGCACCGCGCCCAGGCCACCCGTGCCGCAGCTCATCGCGGAGGCCCTGTCCCGGCGCACCGGCCGCACGGTCACCCCGCGCGAGGCGGGGTTCCGCGCGCCGGGCCGGTCGGGCTCCGCCGCCGAGGGCTCCCGCGGAGACCCCGCGACCAGCACCCCCGCGGACGGCGCCCCTCCCGAGGACACCGCCCCCGCGGACACCGCCGCGGCCCCGGTCGACGGCATCGCCGCCCTGCGCGAGGCGGCCACCGCGCCCCCGGGCGGGCTCCCCCTCCAGCGCCGCCCGTACCGCACGGCGGAGGCGCGGGTGCCGCCCGGACCCTCCGGCGGGTGCGGCGCCCCGGGCCCGACTCCCCTGCCGGGGCCGCGCGTTGCGGCGCTGGACGGCGCGGTGCGCTCCTTCGCCGGGGCGATCGACGCGCACGGCGGGCTCCGCGCGCGGGAGGGCCTCGCCTGCTGCCTGGCCGAGGAGGTGGCGCCCCTGCTGCGCGCGCCGATGCCGCACAGGGAGCGGCGCAGGGTGCTGGTCTCGGCGGGCCGGCTGTGCCTGCTCCTGGGCCGGATGTACGCGGACGCGCTGCGGCACGGAGCGGCGCAGCGCTGCTTCACGTACGCGCACCAGCTCGCCACCGAGGCGGGCGACCGGGAGACCTGGGCGACCGCGCTGCGGATGATGAGCGCGCAGGCGCGGCAGCTCGGGCACCGCGAGCACGGACTGCGGCTCGCCGAGGCCGCCGCCGGGGCCGTGGGTACGGGCGCGCCGGGCCGCCGCGCCTATGTGCTGGCCCAACTGGCCGTGATGCGCGCGGAGTACGGGGAGCGGCGGGACGCGCTGGAGAGCCTGTCGCTGGCCGAGCACGCCGTGGCCGAGGAGGAGGAGCGGGCGCCGGGCGGTCCCTTCGACGCGTACCCGGCGGCGGCGCTCTCCTTCCAGCGCTCGCTGGTGCTGGAGGCGCTGGAGGACACTCCGGGCGCGATCGCGGCGCTGGAGCGCTCCCGCACGCAGCGCGCCCCCGAGGACGTGCGCGGCCTGGCGCTCTCCGAGGCGCGGCTCGCGCGGCTGCTGCTGCGCTCCGGGCGGCTCGACGAGGCGTGCCAGGCGTGGCACGGCTTCCTGGACCGGCACGGGCGGCTCGACTCCGGGGCCGCGCGGCGCGAGCTGCACGAGGCGCGGCGCGCGCTGCGCCCGTACCGCGGCCACCGCCCGGCGGCCCGCCTCCTCGCCCGCGCCCACCAGCACACGGGCTGAGCACGCGGCACCCGAGCACACGGCGCCCTGAGCACGCGCGGAACCCGCGCGGGACGGGCCCGCACGGGCCGATTCCGTACGGAGGGCCCGTGGCGTCATTGACGGCCGCTCCCCCAATTCCTATGGTTCAGCACAGGAATTGGGCGGCGCGCGGGCGTACCACCGCGGCCGTCCACCGGGCGGGAACGGCGGGAGCGGCGGCGAGGATGACGAGTCTCGGCACGGACCACGGCGGAGAGACGGCACGCAAGACGGCGGAGAGCCTGGGCTACCTCTCCGGCTTCGGCAACCAGCACAGCAGCGAGGCCGTACCCGGCGCCCTGCCGATCGGCCGCAACTCGCCCCAGCGCGCCCCGCTCGGGCTCTACGCCGAGCAGCTCAGCGGCTCGGCCTTCACCGAACCGCGCGCCCACAACCGGCGCTCCTGGCTCTACCGGGTGCGCCCCTCGGCCGCGCACCCCCGCTTCGCGCGCACCACCCACCAGGGGCTGCGCGGCGGTCCGTTCACCGAGACGGTGCCCGACCCGAACCGGATGCGCTGGAACCCGCTGCCCGCACCGGCCCCCGGCACCGACTTCCTGGCCGGCCTGTGGACCCTGGGCGGCAACGGCGACCCGGCGCAGCGCGCGGGCATGGCCATCCACCTGTACGCGGCCAACGCCCCCATGCGCGACCGCGTGTTCGGCAACTCCGACGGCGAGCTGCTGATCGTGCCCGAGCAGGGCGGGCTGCTCCTGCACACCGAGTTCGGGCTGCTCAGCGCCGATCCTGGCCATGTGGCCCTGATCCCGCGCGGCGTGCGCTTCCGCGCCGAGCCGCTGGACGGCACAGCGCGCGGCTACGTCTGCGAGAACTACGGCCAGCCCTTCCAGCTCCCCGAGCTGGGCCCGATCGGCGCCAACGGCCTCGCCAACCCGCGCGACTTCCTCGCCCCGCAGGCCGCGTACGACGAGGACCTGGACCGGCCCGTCGAGGTGGTCAACAAGTTCTGCGGCACCCTCTGGGCCGCCGAGTACGACCACTCGCCGCTGGACGTCGTCGCCTGGCACGGCAACCACGTCCCGTACGTCTACGACTTGCGCCGCTTCAACGTCCTCGGCAGCATCAGCTACGACCACCCCGACCCGTCCGTGTTCACGGTCCTCACCTCGCCCTCGGACACCCCGGGTCTGGCCGGCGTCGACTTCGTGGTCTTCGCGCCGCGCTGGCTGGTGGGCGAGGACACCTTCCGGCCGCCGTATTTCCACCGGAACGTGATGAGCGAGTACATGGGCCTCATCGAGGGCGCGTACGACGCGAAGGCGGAGGGCTTCCTGCCGGGCGGCGGCTCGCTGCACAACATGATGTCCGCGCACGGCCCCGACCGGGCCACCTTCGACGCGGCCAGCGCCGCCGAGCTGGTCCCGCAGAAGGTGGACGACGGACTTGCCTTCATGTTCGAGACGCGCTGGCCGGTTCTGCTCACCGGGCAGGCGGCCGGGACCGACCTGCTCCAGCACGACTACGACGCCGTATGGCAGGGTCTGGAACGCCACTTCGGGCAGTGACGCCGGCCGGCGGGGCGGCGGGGAAAGGGATGCCGTGACCGACTTCGCTCCCGACTCGGTGGAGCTCAACCGCAAGCTCCCCCTCTGGTATCAGGTCTCGCAGTCGCTGCGCGCCTCGATACTCGGCAGGCCGCCGGGCGCCCCCGAGCGGCTGCCCACCGAGGAGCGCCTCGCCGCGCACTACGGGGTGAGCGTGCTCACCATGCGCCAGGCCCTCAAGGAGCTGGAGACCGAGGGCCTGATCAGCCGCCACCGTCGGCGCGGCACCTTCATCGAGCCGGAGGCGCGGCGCGGAGAACGCGCGGTGCGGGTGATGGGCTCGGTGGACGCGATCGTGGCCCAGCAGTCCGGTGACCGCACCGTGCTGCTGGACCACGGCCCGGCCCCCGTACCGTCCGAACTCGCCCGCTACTTCCCCGGCTTGACCGAGGCCGCCGGCTTCCGCAGGCTCCGCCACGACCCGGAGACCGGTGAGCCCACCAACTGGGCGGAGAACCTCATCCACCCCGAGGTCGCGGCCCGCGTCGACCCCGCCGACCTGGAGCGCGGCTGGCCGATGACCAAGGTGCTGCGGGACGCGGCCGGTGTGCGCATCAGCCGCATCACCGACTCCGTCGAGGCCCGCCTCGCCGACCCGGAGACCGCCAAGCTGCTCGGCGTCCCGCTGCTGAGCCCGATCCTGCACTACACCGGCGTCACCTGGGACGAGCAGTCCCGCGTCGTGGACGTGGTGCGCATCCACTACCGGGGCGACAAGTTCTCCTTCTCGGTCACGGTCGAGGCACCGTGATCACCCGGCACCGTGGAAGGGGCTTGAACTCCCCTCGTAGCATCGAGCGGTGACCGAGACCGCACCGAAGCTCACCGGACAGACTCCCGAAGGGCCGCGCGACGCGCCGCAGCTCGACGAGGTGATGCCCTGGTCGGTCGCCCCGCTGCGCACGGGGCGCGGCTGGGTGCTGGCCCCGGACCCCGGGAGCCTGCGCGGGCGCTGGTCCGCGCTGCTGCGGGCCGGGGACGAGGAGCAGCGCGCCGCGCTCTTCCGCCCGAGCCGCGCCCGCACCCCGCACACGGCGGTGGCCCCGCTGCCCGGGGTGCCCGCGCCGCGCACCGCACGGCTGCGTGACGAGACCGGCGGCTGCCCCGAGCCCGTCCCCGTGCTGCACGGCCCGTACGACCAGCAGTGGCTGCTCCCCGACAACCGCCTCCTGGACGCGGCCAGGCCCGAACTGTGGCGGGTACGCGACGAGCACCAGATCTGCCTGGTGGAGGCCGCTGCCGACCCCCGGCTGCCGGGCGCCGCGCTGGCGTTCACCGCGCTGCTCCCGGACGGCTGGTCACCGGCGGGCCGCCCGGGCCGCATCCGCCCCCTCTACCGCAGGCGCGGCGGCCTGGAACCGAACATCGCCCCGGGCCTGCTCCCCCACCTCGCCTCCGTACTGGACCGCCCGGTCTCCGCCGAGGACCTGCTCGCCTGGATCGCGGCCACGTCCGGTGAGGGCCACGAGGTGCCGTTCACGAGCGACCCAGCGCTGTGGGAGCGCGGCGTGGAACTCGGCCGCCGGGCGCTGTGGCTGCACACCCGCGGCGCGCGCTGCGGCACCGGGGAACGCACCGGCAAGCCGCGCATGCCGGGCGGCAGGCGCCCCTATGTGCGCTCGCCGCTCGCCCTCGGCCCGGGCATGGAGGAGCTGTCCTACGACGAGGAGGAGCAGTCCCTGTACGTGGGCGAGAGCGGCCGGGTGGCGCCGGTGGAGCGCGCGGCGTGGGAGTACGAGGCGGGCGGTGTACGGGTGGTGGAGAACTGGTTCGCGGCGCGCGCCGCGACGGGCGAACGCGGCACCCTGAGCGCCCTGCGCCCCCGCGAATGGCCCCAGGAGTGGACCTCCGAACTCCTGGAACTCCTCACGATCTTGACGCTGCTGAGCGAACTGGAGGAGGAACGAGCGGCGGTACGGGAGGGGTTGCGCGGCACCGAACTGCCCGCATCAACTTTGCGCGAGGCGGGGATACTCCCACCCCCACGCTGGTCACGATCCCCGGCATCCGTGCTGGACCTCCAGGAGGAGGGCCCGGACGGCCAGTTGCCGCTGCTGTAGTCCAGATGAGCTGTGGGCAATCGTTCCGCGGGGCGGAACGGGTGGGCACAGCGGACCGCAGGCCGCACGCGAAAGCGACCAGGCACGCAAGGGGAATCCGGGGCGAAGCCCCGGGAACGAACGCCGAGAGATCCCGGCGGAGGTCACCACGACCTCCGCCGGTCCGCTATCCGCGGCCGCCGAAGAGAGTCCGCCGAAGCTTCCGCAACGGCGCCAACAGCGAAACCCGCGCGCCCCGGTTCTTCGACCGGCTCCGCGCAGCGTCCCGCTGCGTTATCTCCTGCATCAGCGTGGTCGCTTCCTGCGTCTCGCCCTGTGGGACAGCGGGGCCCGCGAGCACAGCCAGATGCCGGTCGAGGCGCGAACTGGTCGCTCCCGTCCCGCATTTGATCGCAGGCACTCGCGCCCTGCTGCTCACTGTTATCTGTTCCATGACACTCCCCACCCGTACGAGGGCACCCGGCCGCGCGGCCAGAGTAACCCTATCGTCCGAGTACGACACACGTGTATCCCGGTCACGGGATTCACCTGCCCCACAGGCCGGTTGACGAACATGCCGCGGGCCCTCAGCATCCGAGCACTGGGGGCACGAGGGGGCGCCATGAGCGCAGAGCGTGTACTGGCGGGACGCTACCGGCTCCGCGAGGAGCTGGGGCACGGCGGCATGGGCAGGGTCTGGCTCGCGTACGACGAGCGGCTGCACCGCGAAGTGGCGGTCAAGGAGGTGCGCGCGCCCGAATCCCTCGGCGAGGACGAGGTCCAGCACCTGTACGCCCGCCTGGAGCGGGAGGCGTGGGCCGCGGGGCGCATCGTGCACCGCAACGTGGTCACCGTCTACGACGTGGTCACCGAGCAGGACCGCCCGTGGATCGTCATGGAACTGGTGCGCGGACTGTCGTACGACCAGGTGCTGCGCGCCGAGGGGCCGCAGCCGCCCGAACGCGCGGCGGCCACCGGTGCGGAGGTACTGGCCGCCCTGCGCGCCGCGCACTCGGCGGGCGTACTGCACCGGGACGTGAAACCGCCCAATGTGCTGATCGGCAACGACGGCCGCACCGTGCTCACCGACTTCGGCATCGCCGTGGTGGAGGGCAGCACCCACCTCACGCTCACGGGCCAACTGGTGGGCTCGCCCGAGTACCTGCCGCCCGAGCGCGCGCTGGCCAGGCCGCCGAGCCCCGCCTCCGACCTGTGGTCGCTGGGGGTGATGCTGTACTCCGCGGTGGAGGGCACCGTCCCGTTCCGGTACGACTCCGTACTCAGCACGATGCGCGCCATCGTGGAGGAGGAGCCGCGGGCGCCGCGGCTCGCCGGTCCGCTGACGCCGGTGCTCGAAGGGCTGCTGCGCAAGGACCCCGACGAGCGGATGCCGGCGGCCGAGGCGGCTCCGCTGCTGGACACGGTGGCGCGCGGCGGCGATCCGCGGCACTCCGGCACGGCACCCGCGCACCCCCTGCCCCCGGCGTACTCGCCGACCGTGCAGGCCCGCGACTCGTGGCCCACCCTGTCGCCCGCGGCCGACACCGCGACGGCGAAGGCCCCTGCCGCAACGCCCCCTCCTTCGGCGGCCCCTGACGTGGTGGCCGCGCACGGGGCGGAGCCGCCGGGGACGCACGACGGCTACGGTCCCGCGGCGTACCCGGAGGCGCCGGTTCCCGCACGGGGCGCGCGGCGCCGGACGCCGACCGTGTGGCTGCTCGCGGCGGCGCTGGCCGTCGCGCTGCTGGTCGGCGGGCTCATCTGGGCGCTGGCGCCGAGCGGTTCGCCGGGCGGCGGAGGGGGCGGAGGGTCCTCGGGCGGCTCGCAGACGAGCGGCGGTGGTTCGGGCGGCGGGGGTGGCACGGGCGGAAACGATCAGGGCAATTACGGGGGCCAGGGCAACACCCCCGGCGGAGGGAAGACCACGACGCCCGCCACCGGCGGAGGGAAGAGCAGCCACGGCGGGAGCGGCGGCGGGAGCTCGTACGGCAGCAGCTCGGGAAGCCACGGCGGGGGTTCCACGGGTGGCTCCACGAGCAGCGGCGGGAGCTCCTGGAGCAGCGGAGGCTCCGGAAGCGGAGGCAGCGGCTCGGGCGGGCACACCGGCGGCACGGGGAGCACCGGGAGCACAGGCAGTACGGGAAGCACGGGCACCACCGGCAGCACGAGCAGCAACGGCGGGACCAGCACCGGGAGTTCGACCGGCAACGACACCGGCGGGACCAGCGGCACCACCATCGGCAGCACCACGGGGACCCCCGGAGCCACGGGTGGCACCGGCGGCAGCGCGGGCACCACGGGCACCACGGGCACCAACGGCGGGAGCGGCGACGGGAGTTCGGGCGGCGGCTACTGAGGCGCGAGCCTGAGCGGGGCATCCGAGCGGGAACCTGCGGCGGGAACAAGCCAGCATGCGCTCATAGCACGTCCGGATACCGGGCGGGAGGGCTTCACCGGGTCTCGGTCAGAGTCCCCTGACCCGCTTGACGGAACCGCTCCCACCACGTCACATTGAATCGTCGCATCCTGCGGCATCCTGCTCTTCATGGGGCATTCCGGGGGGACAGGCCACCAATGCAGATCTTCGAGAGATCCGGTGCCAGAGGTACGCAGGGCACGTCCGGCGCAACCGACGCGCACCACACCTCTGGACCATCCGGCACTTCGGGCCCGGCGGGCGCCAACGCCCCCTCGGGCCCGACGCGTTCGTACGCGCTGTCCGAGTCGCTGCCGCTGTTCGCCGGCGCCGCGGTCGGCATCGGCGGGGTGGGCGCCGCGCTGGCGCTGGCGGACGTGGACTCTCCGCTGCGCGCGCCGTTCACCCTGTTCTTCCTGTTCGCCGCGCCCGCGACGGCCATCGCCGCCGCGCTGCGGAGTCTGGACCCGCTGATCCGCACGGTCACCGCCGTGATCGGCGCCGCCGCCTTCGACCTGCTGGTCGCCCAGGTCATGCTCGCGACCCATGTGTGGTCCGTGCGCGGCGGGGTACTCGCGGTCGGCGTGCTCAGCGCCGCGCTGTTATTGCTCACCCTGGCCACCGCTCCCCCGGACCGCGGTGCCCGCGGCGCGCACTCCTCCCCCGGCGCCGGCCGCTCCGGCCCGGGCACCGGACACTCCGGCTCAGCCCCCGGCCCCGGGCAGCGCCCCAGACGGGACGGCTGACGTGGAGATCCAGGTGTGCCGCCCCGGCGAACTCACCGCGGCCGACCGCGCCGCGTGGTCCTCCCTCCAGGCCAAGGCCCATCTGCACGGCTCACCGCAGCTCGCCGATCCGTTCCTGGCCCCGGAGTTCGCGCTCGCCGTGGCGCGCAGCCGGGGCGGGGTGCGGATCGCGGTGTTCCGGGACGGCGACGGGGAGCCCGCCGCCTTCCTGCCGTTCCAGCGGGGCGCCTTAGGGGTCGGGCAGGCCGTGGGACTCGGCCTCTCGGACTGCCAGGGCGTCGTGCACCGGCCCGGCTTCACCTGGGACGCGGCGCAACTGCTGCGCGCCTGCGGCCTGTCCATGTGGGAGTTCGACCATCTGGTCGCCGGGCAGCCCGGGTTCGGCGGCGGGGTGCGGGGCGCCTTCGCCTCGCCGGTGATCGACCTGGACCAGGGGTACGAGGCGTACCTGGCCCGACTGCGCGAGCGGCACCCCTCGCTGGTGCGCGGCATCCGCTACAAGGAGCGGAAGCTGGGCCGCCAGGTGGGCGAGGTGCGCTATGTGCACGACGAGCGCGATCCGGCGGTGCTGCGCAAGCTCATGGAGTGGAAGTCCGCGCAGTACCGGCGCACCGGGCGCTCCGACAGGTTCGCCAGGCGCTGGATCGTCTCGCTGGTGGACCAGCTCTTCCACTCGCGCTCCGGCTCCTTCGCCGGCCAGCTCTCGGTGCTCTACGCCGGGGACAGGCCGGTCTCGGCGCACTTCGGCCTGCGTACGGAGCGGGTGATGTCCTGCTGGTTCCCGGCGTACGACGCGGAGTTCGGGCGCTATTCGCCGGGCATGGCGACCTTCCTGCACCTGGCGGAGGCCTCGGCCGCCGAGGGTCTGTCGTATCTGGACCTGGGGCGCGGCCAGAAGCACTACAAGGACTCCCTCAAGACGCGTGAGCTCACCGTCCACGAGGGCTGGGTGACCCGTCCGCATCCGGTGGCGCTGGCCCGCCGCGCGCACCGGGCGCCGCTGCGTGCGCTGCGCAACACGGTGCAGGCGCGCCCGGAGCTGTTCGGCCCGGCCGACCGGCTGCTGAAGCGGGTCGGCGCGCTGCGCGCGGGGAGGGGGTGAGGCGGGCTCTGTGACAAACCGGGAGGATCAACTCCAGGTATTGCCATAGGGGTTGAAGGGTCAATACTGTCGTACATCCACCCGCATCGACCCCGATTCCACGGGGGCTCACGGGCAGCGGCTCTGGGGAGGGCGGCCGCAGTGGGCGGCAGAGGCGGGGCGCGGTAGGGGGGTGCCGTATCCGACGGGTCGCACAGCGGCGCACGCGCCGCAGAGGACCGCCGCCGGGACACGGGCCGCGCGGGAAGTTACGCATGCCAGCGCTCCACGTCTGAGGGAGCAGCAACCCCCCTTTCGAACCGGACACGGATGCCGGACCGCCCGGGGGTGGGCGGTCCACCGGACGAGAGGGAACAACATCATGACCTTCGTCGCACGGCCGTTAACGGAGCCGACGCCCGAGGACCCCGAGGGCGGCCAGCGCCCCGAGTACCGGCCGGTCTCCACGCACATGGCGATAGCGCCCCGGGTCAGCGTCGTGATCCCGGCCATGAACGAGGCCGAGAACCTTCCGTACGTCTTCAAGACGCTGCCCGAGTGGATACACGAAGTGGTCCTGGTGGACGGCAGGTCCACGGACGACACCGTGGCCGTGGCGCGGGAGCTGCGCCCGGACGTGGTGGTCGTGCCGCAGCGCGGCAAGGGCAAGGGCGACGCGCTGATCACCGGGTTCGCGGCGAGCACCGGCGACATCGTGGTGATGACGGACGCCGACGGCTCTATGGACGGCCAGGAGATCGTCTCCTACGTCTCGGCGCTGGTCGGTGGCGCGGACTTCGCCAAGGGCTCGCGCTTCGCCAACGGCGGCGGCACGGACGACATGACGCCGATCAGAAAGCTGGGCAACGCCGTCCTCACCACGGTGGTGAACCGCAAGTTCGGGGCCCGCTACACCGACCTGTGCTACGGCTACAACGCGTTCTGGCGGCACTGCCTGGACGAGATCACGCTGGACTGCACGGGGTTCGAGGTCGAGACCCTGATGAACATCCGCGTGGTCAAGGCCGGGCTCAAGGTGCAGGAGATCCCGAGCCACGAGTTCGAGCGCATCCACGGCACCAGCAATCTGCGCGCGGTCCGCGACGGGCTGCGGGTGCTGAAAGTGATACTGCGCGAGCGGAGCGGGCGGCAGCGGCGCGCGGCCGCCAGCCCGAGCGCGGTGCGCGCGGCGATGCTGCGGGAGGGCAGGTGAGCCAGCCGCACAAGGGCGGGCAGCCGTTGCCCGCCCCCGATTCCCTGCGGTTCTCCGTGGTGATCTGCGCTTACACGGAGGACCGCTGGGCCGACATCCTCGCCGCCGTGGACTCGGTGCGCGGGCAGTCGCTCCCGGCGCTGGAGACCCTGCTGGTCGTGGACCACAATCCGGCGCTGCTGGAGCGGCTGGAGAAGCACTACGCCGGCGAGCAGGGTCCGGCGGGCGCGGGAGAGGTGCGGGTGCTCGCGAACGCGGGCCCCCGCGGCCTCTCGGCCGGCCGGAACACCGGGATCGCCGCGTCCGCCGGGGAGTTCGTGGCCTTCCTGGACGACGACGCGGTCGCCGAGCGCGACTGGCTGCGGCACTTCGCCTCCGGTTACGGGGACCCGCGCGTGATGGCGGTGGGCGGGCGCACCGAACCGGCCTGGGAGTCGGGGCGGCGGCCCGCGTGGTTCCCCGCGGAGTTCGACTGGGTGGTGGGGTGCATGTACAAGGGCCACCCCGCCGGCCGGGTTCAGGTGCGCAACGTTCTGGGCGGCAACGCCTCGTTCCGGCGCAGTGCGTTCGAGGCGGCCGGCGGCTTCGCCAGCGGCATCGGGCGGGACGGCGACCGGCTCCCGCTGGGCTGCGAGGAGACGGAGCTGTGCATCAGGCTGCGCCGGGCCGTGCCGGACGCGGTGCTGCTGATCGACGACCGCGCCGTGATCCACCACCGGGTTCCCGCCGACCGCGAGCGCTTCGGCTATCTGCCCAAGCGCGCGTACGCGGAGGGGATCTCGAAGGCACTGGTGTCCGCGTCGGTGGGCGCGCAGGACGGCCTGTCCACCGAGCGCAGCTACACCACGCGGGTGCTGCCCGCGGGGGTCGCGCGCGGTGTGCGCGACTGGCTGCACGCGCGCCCGGGCGGCGCGGGCAGGGCCGGGGCGATCGTGGCCGGTGTCGCAGCGGCGGCCGCGGGCTACGCGGTCGGCGGGCTGCGGGCGCGCCGCAGCGGGGCGCACTTCGAGGTCCCGGAGCTGCCCAAGGCCGTTGCCGGTGGCGGGAATTCGCCGCAGGACGCCGGTGCCGGGGAGCCCTCGGGAACCGGTGGCGCGGGCGGCGCCGTGGACGATGAGGGGGCGGTCGCATGAGCATGCTCGTGAACGCGCGCGGCGGCGGGAGACCGGGCCGCGCGTGCACTCCGGAGCGCGTGCCGGTGCTGATGTACCACGCCGTCGGGCACGCGCCCGCGAAGGCCGCGTACGGGCTGTCCGTCTCGCCCGGGGCCTTCGCGGAGCAGATGGAGCAGGTGGCGCAGCACGGCTGCACGCCGATGACCACCGAGGAGCTGGCGCACGCCTGGCGCAACGGCGGGGTGCTGCCGCGCCGCCCGCTGCTGATCACCTTCGACGACGGCTACGAGGGCGTGCACCGGCACGCGCTGCCCGCGCTGCGCAAGCACGGCTTCCGCGCCTCGCTGTTCGTCACGACGGGCTGGTTGCGCGGCCCGCACGAGGCGGGCGGCGCGCTGGACACCATGCTCGACTGGGACCAGGTGCGCGAACTGGAGGCGCACGGCGTCGAGATCGGCGGGCACAGCCACACCCACCCGCAGCTCGACCAACTGGAGGACGAGGTGCTGGCGCACGAGCTGCGGCACTGCCGCGAGCTGGTGGCCGAGGAGACCGGCACCAAGCCTGTGTCCTTCGCCTACCCGTACGGCTACTCCAGCCGCCGGGTGCGGCGGGCCGTGCGGGAGAGCGGTTTCGGGCAGTCGCTCGCCGTCAACAACGCGCTCGCGGCCCGCTGTCAGGGCCCGTACGCGCTGACCCGGCTCACGGTGCGCCGCTCCACGGACGCCGAGGAGTTCCAGCGGCTGCTGGAGGGGCGGGACCTCGGGCGCACCTTCGCCCGCGACCGGGTGCTGGGCAAGGGGTACGCCGTGGTGCGGCGCTCCCGCAGGGCCCTGACCTCGGTCTGGCACGCGACCGGCGCCTCAGCGGCGGCCGGCACATCCGCAGCAGAGGGACGCATCGCACGTGACTGACACCACCTCCCCGGCACGGTCCGCCGCCGATTCCGGCACCGGGCGCGGCGGCCGGCCGGGGGCGACGGACGGCAAGGGCAAGAGCGGCAGCCAGCTCTTCCGCAACGCGTACGCGCTGATGCTCAACACGGGCGTCTCCGCCGTCCTGGGCCTGGGCTACTGGGCGGTGGCGGCCCGCTTCTACTCGGACGCGGACGTGGGGCGCGGCTCGGCGGCCATCGCGGCCATGAAGTTCCTGGCCGGCATCACCGCGGTGACGCTGATCGGCGGGCTGGCGCGGTTCATACCGGTGGCGGGCAAGACGACCCGGGGGCTCATACTCCGGGTGTACGGCTGGAGTTCGGCCATCGTCGCGCTCGCCTCCGTGATCTTCCTCGCCACCCTCGACTGGTGGGGGCCCTCGTACGCCTTCCTGCACGACTGGCTGTACGCCGTCGGCTTCGTCGCCGCGGTCGTCGGCTGGTCGCTGCTGACGCTCCAGGACGGGGTGCTGACCGGGCTGCGCAGCGCCAAGTGGGTGCCGGTCGGCAACACCGTCTTCTCCACCGCCAAGCTGGTGCTGCTCGTCGGCCTCGCCACGGTGATCCCCGCGACCGGGGTCTTCGTGTCGTGGGGGCTGTGCATCACGCTCTCCATCGTTCCGCTGGGCTGGCTGGTGTTCCGGCGCCTGGTGCCGCGGCACGTGGAGGCCACCAAGGACATCGCGCAGCCCGCCGGTTACCGGGAGATGGGCCGCTTCCTCGCGGGCGACTACACCGGGGCGCTGTTCTCGCTCGCGGTGGTCTACCTGGTGCCGGTGATCGTCGCCTCGCAGGTGGACTCGAAGGACAACGCGTACTTCTACATCACCACCACCATCGGCGGCACGATCAACCTGTTCGCCATCAACATGGGCGCCTCGCTCACCGTCGAGGGCTCGCACCACCCGGCGCTGCTGGCCGCCAACTGCCGGGCCGCGCTGCGCCGGATGGCCTCCATCATGGTGCCGATCTGCGCCCTGCTCTTCCTGCTCGCGCCGCACATCCTGGGCGTCTTCGGCCCCGGCTACGCGGACGCCGCGACCCCGCTGCTGCGCTGGTACGCGGTGGGCGCGGTGCTGCGCGTGGTGATCGAGGTCTACTACGGGGTGCTGCGCGCGCAGAGCCGCACCTCCGGACTGGCCTATCTGCAGGGCCTGTTGTGCGTGCTGGTGCTGAGCCTGACCGTGGCGCTGCTGCCCCGGATGGGCCTCACCGGCGCGGGCGTCGCGGAGATCAGCAGCCTGACGCTGGTCGCCTCGATCGCGGGCTGGAAGCTGTACCGGATCCTGCGCGCCGCGCCCAAGGTGCCGGCGGGGGCGGTCCCGGCGCCCGACGGCGACCTGGCCGACCTGGCGGCGCACGGCGACGCGGGCAGGGGCCCCGAGGACGCCGCCGTCAGGCACACCCCGAGCTGGGCGGCGAGGACCGCACCGCACGAGAACGAGGAGCCGACGCTTCAATTGCGCGCCGACGCCGAACACCTGGAGCGGCACCCGAGCATCACGCCGCCGCGCGGAACCTACGTACCGGAGCCGCCGCTGCGGCCCTCGATCGACCTGCGCGGGCTCACGGAGAGGCTGAAACGCCCCGGCACCCTGCTGTGGTCGCTGCTCGCCGTGGCGCTGCTCCTGTACTGGCTGCCGCTGCACGGCATGGGCGAGGCCGAGCTGGAGCGGATGGGCGGGCTCGGGCTGATCACCGTGCTGCCCGGGGTCACGCTGCTGGGCGCCGCGCTGCTGGTCGGCGCCTTCGCCGCGGGTCTGTGGGTGGCGCGGCCGCACCGGGTGTTCCTGGTGGTCGCGCTGGTGCTGACGGTGGTCTCGCTGCACGCCGTACCGTCCCTGATGGAGGCGCAGCCGCGCTTCCCGACGGCCTGGCAGCACCTGGGATTCCTCGACTTCATCGAACGTACGGGGACGACGGCACCGGACATGGACGCGCGGTGGAGCTGGCCCGGGTTCTTCGCCGGCGCCGCGTTCCTGGTGCAGGCCGCGGGCGTGCACGATCTGTCCGGGCTGATCCGCTGGTGGCCCACGGTGATCCAGCTCGCCTATCTGGCGCCGCTCGCGGTGATGCTGCGCGCCGTGAAGGCGCACTGGCGGGCCAAGTGGTGCGCGCTGTGGTTCTTCGCGCTGTGCGGCTGGGTGGGCCAGGACTACTTCTCGCCGCAGGGCTTCACGGTCCTCTTCTATCTGCTGTTCATCGCGCTGCTGCTGGTGTGGTTCAGGGAGCCGCGCGCGCTGCGCAAGGGAAAGCTGCGCCCGGGCGAGACCGACGACGTGCCGGGGCCCGAACGCCGCCGCGAGCGCGCGGTGCTGGTCCTCGTCCTGATGTCGCTGTTCGTCGCCTCGGTCGCGGGCCACCAGCTCACCCCGTTCGTCATGACCGGCGTCCTGATCGGTCTCGCGCTGGCACGCCGCACCATGCTGTACGGGATGCCGCTGCTGTGCGCGGTGCTGGTCGCGGTGTGGGTGGGCTTCCTCGCCGAGCCGTACTGGGCGGGCCACTTCGACGACCTCTTCGGCGGCATCGGCGGGGTGGGCGGCAACGTCTCCTCCTCGGTCTCCGGGCGCATCGAGGGCGGCGACCCGACGCACAAGCTGGTGCTGTACGTGCGCGTCGCGCTGGCGGGCGGCACGCTGCTCTTCGCGGGCTTCGGCCTGCTGCGCCGCCGCTGGGCCGGCTATTCGGACCGCTCGCTGCTGGTCCTCGCGGGCCTGCCGTTCCTCGCGTTCGGCGCCCAGTCGTACGGCGGCGAGATCGCGCTGCGGGTGTTCCTCTTCGCCGCGCCCGCCGCCTGCGTGCTGGCCGCGCTGGCGTTCTGGCCGCGCCCCTCGGGGCACCGCGAGGGCTCCAGGTGGCGGGCCCATCTGCCGCCGCTGGCCGCCCTGTTGGCGGGCCTGGTGCTGATCTTCGGCTTCCTGGTGGCCCGGTGGGGCAACGAGTCCTTCGAGCGCACCCGCACGGGCGAGGTCGCCGCGATGGACTACCTCTACCAGCACGACAAACCCACGCTGCGGCTGCTGTGGTTCACCAACGACACGGTGGAGGACGTGACTCCGGCGATGCCGTGGGGCGAGAAGGACATGGAGCGGATCGAGTACAAGCCCACCCAGGCGCCGGTGAACCCGGCCAAGGTGGCTCCCGCCGTCGAGTCGCTGCGGGAGGCGGGCCCCAACTCGTACCTGATCGTCAACGAGAGCCAGAGCACCTATCTGCACCTGGACGCCGGCTACCCGCAGAACTGGCAGCAGCGGGTGACCAAGGCCCTCGACAAGCGCCCCGAGCTGCGCAGGGTGCTGTCCAACGAGGACGCCGTCGTCTACACCCTGAGCAAGCCCTCGGGCGCCAAGGCCGAGCCGGCCGACCCGGGCCCCATCGGCCCGCAGGTCACCTGGACCTCCTGGTCGGTGATGGGCGGCCTGGCCGCGGTGGCCCTGCTGCTCCTGCTGGGCGCCCGCGAGGTCGTACGGGTGGCGACCCCGGCGACGGAGCGCAGGGCGGCGTGGCTGCAGAGCACCTTCTGGTTCTCGCTCCCGCTGCTGATGCTCTTCCTCGGGGTGCTGGTGCAGCGCTTCTGGACGATGTCGTAGCGCCGTGGCACGCAAAGAGGGGGTGCGGGGCCGCCGCCCCCCACCCCCCCAAACCGGCGGGCGCGGCCCCCCCATTACCCCCCCCCCCATCAACACCAACCCCGAAAAACGGAAGCAGCGGCCCGCGCGATTAGCGGC
>NZ_JBCFOK010000034.1:0-36404 GCF_039605595.1 Streptomyces odontomachicola | reverse complement strand
CGCCGCCCCCCCCCCCCGCCCCCCGGGCGCGGCGGGGGCCCCCGCCCGCCGCCCGCGCCCGGGCCCCCCCCGCCGGCCCTTTCTCCCCGGCTTCTCCCTCAACGGTCTCCGCGGCGTCGCGCCGTGGTCACACCGCCGCCGCGCGGCATTACCGTACGGGGCCGACGCTGCCGATCCCGTACGCACGGCCGCAGCCACGACCGCGGCCGGCCGACCGCCTCCGAGGGAGTCACCGTGACCGTTCGCCCGCGCGCCCCGCTCGCCCTCACCGCCGCCGTACTGGCCCTGCTGACCTGCGCGCCGGCAGCGGCGGCCCACGGCGCGGGAGTACGCGGGGGCGACTGCTCGCCGCGTGCGCACCTCGACGGCTACTCCGACGCCTTCGACAAGGCGGAGCACAAGGGGCACACGGTCGGCGGGATCTCCGCCATCGCGCCGGAGGAGGGCGGGCGCCTCGCGGCGCTCTCCGACCGGTCCGCCCTCTACTCCCTCGACCTGCGCGGCAAGCGGGTCGCGGGCGCCGTGCCGCTCGCCGACGAGAGGGGGAAGCCGCTCGATTCGGAGGGCCTGGTCGTACGCCGCGACGGCAGCCGCCTCGTGACCTCGGAGAACGAGCCCTCGATCCGCCGGTACGACGAGAGCGGCAGGCTCACGGGGCGGCTGCCCGTGCCCGGCATGCTGCGGGTCGCCCCCGCCGGGCGGGCCGAGCAGAACCGGACCTTCGAGGGGCTCACCGCGTTCCGCGGCGGCGGCCACGGCACGGCCCTCGTGGCCTCCATGGAGGGACCGCTCAAGGGCGACGGCAAGGACGCGCGCGGCCGCCCCCTCGTGCGCTTCCAGACCTGGGACCGGCACGGGAGGCCCGGGCAGCAGTGGGCGTACCCGGTGGACACCGACCTCGGCCCGGAAGGGCCCGGGGTCTCGGAGACCGCCGCGACCGGCGACGGGCGGCTGCTGGTGCTGGAGCGCGGCTTCGACAAGGAGAAGGGCAACACCGTACGGCTCTACCTGGCCGATCCGCGGCGAGCTCAGGACGTGCGGCCGGTCGAGAAGCTGACCGGCGCCGAGGCCCCCGTGCGCAAGACCCTCCTCGCCGACCTGGGCCGCTGCCCCGACCTCGGCGCGCACCACCCCGGCAGGCAGACCAACCCGCTGCTCGACAACATCGAGGCGATGACCGTGACAGGGCGCGCGCACGGCGGTGGCGTGCACGACGGCGGCCTGCGCGTGCTGCTGGCCAGCGACGACAACGAGAGCGCGCAGCAGGTGACCCGGCTGTACGGGCTGACGGTGCGGCCGCCGCGCTGAGCCGCCGCACCCGCTGGCCCCTCGCGAATCCCTCGCGAATCCACCGGACCTCCGGCCTAGGTCGGAGGTCCGGTCTTTTGTTGCGCCGCATTGCCCAGCATTGCGACGGGATGAAATCCCCACGTCCGCGCGTTGCAAGCTCCCGGCGGAAGAGATCGGTTCACCGACGGCGGGAGGAGCCCAGTGGCGGGCATACGGCAGAAGGGCACGGAGCAGAAGGGGGAGCAGGAGCAGCCGGGCTGGGTGCGGCGCCTGACCTCGTACTGCTGGCGGTACAAACGCAGCGTCCTGCTCGCGCTCGGCGCCTCGCTGGCCGGGATGGGCGTCACCGCGCTGGTGCCGCTGCTCACCAAGGTCATCATCGATGACGTGGTGGTCGGCGGGCAGGGCAGCCTCGGGCTGTGGATCGGCCTGCTGGTCGCGGCCGCGCTCGCGGTCTACGGCTTCACCTACGTACGCCGCTACTACGGCGGCAGGCTCGCGCTCGACGTGCAGCACGACCTGCGGACCGAGATGTACCGCTCGATCGTCCGGCTCGACGGCCGCAGCCAGGACGAGCTGTCCACCGGGCAGGTCGTCGGCCGCGGCACCAGCGATCTCCAGCTCGTGCAGAGCCTGCTGTTCATGTTCCCGATGATGCTCGGGAACGTGCTGCTGTTCGCCGTCGCGCTGGTCGTGATGCTGGCGCTCTCGCCCCTGCTGACCGTGGTCTCGCTGGCCGTCTTCCCGGCGCTGTGGTGGATCGCCAACCTCAGCCGCACCCGGCTCTTCCCCGCCACCTGGTACGCACAGCAGCAGGCGGGCGCCGTGGCCTCGGTGGTGGACGGCTCCATCACCGGCGTGCGGGTCGTGAAGGGCTTCGGCCAGGAGGCGCAGGAGAAGGGCAAGCTGCGCGCGATCGGGCGCAGGCTGTTCGCGGCGCGGCTGCGCACGGTGAAGCTCAACTCCCGCTACACGCCCGCATTGCAGGCCATCCCCTCGCTGGGGCAGGTCGCCATGCTGGCGCTGGGCGGCTGGATGGCCACCGAGGGGCAGATCACCCTCGGCACCTTCGTCGCCTTCTCCACCTACCTGGCGCAGCTCGTCGGCCCCGTACGCATGCTCGCGATGATGCTCACCGTCGGGCAGCAGGCACGCGCCGGCGTGGAGCGCGTGTACGAGCTGATCGACACCGAACCGCGGATGGCCGAGCGCCCCGACGCGCACGAGCTGCCCGAAGAGGCGGACGCCTCGGTCGAGTTCGAGAACGTGACCTTCGGCTATGACGCCGAGCACTCGGTCCTGGACGGCTTCAGCCTGCGCATCGAGCCCGGCGAGACCGTCGCCGTGGTCGGCACGAGCGGCAGCGGCAAGTCCACCGTCTCGCTGCTGCTGCCCCGCTATTACGACGTGACCGGGGGCGCCGTGCGCGTCGGCGGGCACGACGTACGCGATCTGACGCTGGACTCGCTCCGCTCGGCCATCGGCCTGGTGCCCGAGGACAGCTTCCTGTTCTCCGAGTCCATACGCGAGAACATCGCCTACGGCGCCCCGGACGCGACCGACGAGCAGATATACGCGGCCGCGCGCGCCGCCCAGGCCGACGGCTTCATACGCGACCTGCCCGAGGGCTACGACACCGCCGTCGGCGAACAGGGCCTCACCCTCTCCGGCGGCCAGCGCCAGCGCATAGCGCTCGCCCGCGCCATCCTCACCGACCCCAGGCTGCTGCTCCTGGACGACGCCACCTCCGCCGTGGACGCCCGCGTCGAGCACGAGATCCACGAGGCACTGCGCGGCGTGATGGCGGGCCGGACCACCCTGCTGATCGCCCACCGCCTCTCCACCCTCGCGCTCGCCGACCGCATCGCGGTGCTGGACGGCGGACGCCTGGTGGACATCGGCACCCATGCCGAACTGGAGGAGCGCTGCGGCCTGTTCCGGCGGCTGCTCACCGACCCCGACGAGCTCGGCGAGGTGGACCGCGACCCGGCGGGCGCCGCCGGGCACCAGGAGGACCGCCGCGACGAGAGCGGCGTGACCCCCGAGCTGTGGGTGCGCGAGGAGGAGGACTCCGGGCACTCCGGAGCGGAGGCCGGAGGACTCGGTGCCGCCGCGCAGAGCGGTGCGCCCGGCAGCTTCGGCGCCGCGCTCGGCTCCTCGCCGGCCAGCCCCGAACTGCTCGCCAAGGTCGCGGCCCTGCCACCGGCCGACGACGAGCCCGAGGTGGACGAGGGCCGCGCGGAGCGCGAGGAGAGGACGTACGGGCTGCGGCGGCTGCTGTCCGGGTTCGGCGGCGCGCTGGCCTTCGCGCTGGTCTTCGCCGCGCTGGACGCCGGCTTCGGGCTGCTGCTCCCGATTCTGATCCGGCACGGCGTGGACGACGGCGTGGAGAAGGCGGCGCTCGGTGCGGTGTGGACCGCGTCAGCGATCGCCCTGCTGGTGGTGATCGCCCAGTGGGCGGCGCAGTTCGGCTCGATGCGGATGACGGGGCGCACCGGCGAGCGGGTGCTGTACGCGCTCCGCGTGAAGATCTTCGCGCAGCTCCAGCGGCTCGGACTCGACTACTACGAGCGCCACTTGGGCGGCGCCCTGATGACCCGCATGACCACGGACGTGGACGCGCTGTCCACGTTCCTCCAGACCGGGCTCGTCACCGCGGTCGTCTCCGTCTTCACCTTCCTCGGCATCCTGGTCGCGCTGCTGGTCATCGACGTGCAGCTCGCGCTCGTCGTGTTCGCCTCGCTGCCGCTGCTGGTGATCGGCACGGTCTTCTTCCGCCGGCAGAGCGTGAAGGCGTACGAACTGGCCCGCGAGCGGGTCAGCGTGGTCAACGCCGACCTCCAGGAGTCGGTCGCCGGGCTGCGGATGGTGCAGGCGTTCCGGCGCGAGGAGGACGGCGCCGACCGCTTCGCGCGGCGCAGCGACCGCTACCGGCAGGCGCGCGTGCGCGGCCAGTGGCTGATCTCGGTGTATTTCCCGTTCGTGCAGCTCCTGGCCTCGCTGGCGACCGCGGCCGTGCTGATCGTCGGCGCCCAGCGGATCGGGAACGGCACGCTGACCGCCGGTGCGCTCGTCGCGTACCTCCTCTACATCGAGCTGTTCTTCGCCCCCGTGCAGCAGCTCTCCCAGGTCTTCGACGGCTACCAGCAGGCGTCCGTCGCGCTCGGCCGCATCCAGCAGCTCCTGAGCGAGCGGACCACCACGCCCGAGTCCGAGTCGCCGCGCGCGGCCGGGGAGCTGCGGGGCGAGATCACCTTCGACGACGTGAGCTTCCGGTACGCCACCGCTGACGGCGGCACGCACGAGGAGGAGGCGCTCTCCGACATCCGCCTGGAGATCCCCGCCGGGCAGACCGTGGCCTTCGTCGGCGAGACCGGCGCGGGCAAGTCCACGCTGGTCAAGCTGGTCGCCCGCTACTACGACCCGACGGAAGGCGCGGTACGGGTGGACGGCGAGGACCTGCGCGAGCTGGACCTGCCCGGCTACCGGCACCGGCTCGGCGTGGTGCCGCAGGAGCCGTACCTCTTCCCCGGGACCGTGCGCGACGCCATCGCCTACGGGCGGGCCGACGCCACGGACGCCGAAGTGGAGGCGGCGGCCCGCGCGGTGGGGGCGCACGACATGATCGCGGCGCTCTCCGGCGGCTATCTGCACCCCGTCGCTGAGCGGGGCCGCAACCTCTCCGCCGGGCAGCGGCAGTTGATCGCGCTGGCCCGCGCCGAGCTGGTCGACCCCGACGTGCTGCTCCTGGACGAGGCCACGGCGGCGCTCGACCTGGCCACGGAGTCGCTGGTCAACGAGGCGACCGAACAGCTCTCCGGCACCCGCACCACGCTGGTCGTGGCGCACCGGCTCACCACGGCGGCCCGCGCCGACCGTGTCGTGGTGCTGGACCACGGGCGCGTGGTGGAGGACGGTACGCACGCGGAACTCCTGGAGCGGGAGGGGACGTACGCGCGGCTGTGGCGGACGTTCACGGGCGAGGCGACGAGCGAGGTGCTGCCTTCGGCAGCGGTCTAGCCGATTGCCGACAACCTCTGAACGCTCCGGCGCTCTCTATTGACTCGCCATGTTCACGTCTTTAGGTTCGCGGCATGCTGAGACAAGGGCGTCTTCTGGTGCCGGTGCTGGCTTGCGCACTGGTGGCCGCGGTACCGCAGGCATCGGCCGCCGGGCCCCCGGGGGAGCGGTCCCCCGGGGGCCCGCGCGGGTCCGGCGGCTGGGTGTGGACCTCGCACACGTACGACCGCGAGGACGGGTTCCGCCCGTTCGTCGGCAACGGCTATCTGGGGCAGCGGGTCGCCGCCGCCGGCGCGGGCTATTCGGCCAGCGGCGAGAAGACCGGCTTCCCGCTCTACACCCCGCGCTACGACGGCTCCTTCGCGGCGGGCCTGTACGGACACGACAAGAAGACCGCGAAGGACCGTGCGGCGATCGCAGCGCTGCCGAACTGGACCGGGCTCAATGTGGCGGCGGGCTCCGGGAGTTCGGCCGAGACGTTCTCCTCCTCCACCCCCAAGGGCCGGGTCTCCGACTACAAGCAGTCCCTCGACATGCGCGAGGGCATCGTCCGCACCTCGCTGACCTGGACCGCTTCCGACGGCCGGAAGACGGATCTGCGGTACGAGGTCTTCACTGACCGCGCTCACCAGCACGCGGGCGCGGTACGGGTGTCCGTGACCCCGCACTGGAGCGGGAGCGCGCGGGTCACGGACGTGCTGGACGGCCGCGGGGCGCGCCGGCTCGACGCGGCCGGGGGCGGCGACCGGGGCCGCGGCTCCATGGACGTGGCCTTCCGTACGCAGGGGAGCGGGACCCCCGGAGCGGTGGCCTCCACTCTCCGGCCCGGCCGTGACATCCGTACACAAGGTGAACAAAAGGCGGACGGCGCACGGAAGTTGAGCGCGCGGCAGTCCGTGTCGTTCGACGCCCGGCGCGGGCACACGTACTCGCTCACCAAGTACGTGGGCGTGGACACGGGGCTGACGTCCAAGTCGCCGCGGGCGAGCGCGCTTTCGCAATCCCGTGAGGCCGCCGCCCGGGGCTGGGACCGGATGCGGGGCGTGCACACCGCCGCCTGGCGGAAGCTGTGGCGCACCGACATCCAGGTCAACGGGCAGCCGCGGATGGAGAAGTGGCTGCGCGCGGCGCAGTACGGGCTGCTCTCCAGCACCCGGCGCGGAGCCGACGACAGCATCGCGCCGACCGGTCTGAGCAGCGACAACTACGCGGGCCTGATCTTCTGGGACGCCGAGACCTGGATGTACCCGGGGCTGCTGTCCACCCACCCCGGGCAGGCGCGCTCGATCGTCGACTACCGCTACCGCACGATGCCGGGCGCCCGCGCCAACGCGCGCAAGCTCGGCTACAAGGGGCTGTTCTACGCCTGGAACGCGGGCCGCACCGGGGACGCCTGGCGCGAGTGCCATAGCTGGGACCCGCCGCACTGCCGCACCCAGAACCACTTGCAGAGCGACATCGCCCTCGCGACCTGGCAGTACTACCTCGCGACGGGGGACCGGCAGTGGCTGAGGGAGCGCGGCTGGCCGGTCCTCAAGGGCATCGCCGAATTCTGGGCGAGCCGCGTGCACAAGAATGCGGACGGCAGCTACTCCATCAAGGACGTGGCCGGTCCCGATGAATACAGCAACGGCGTGAACGACGGCGTCTTCACGAACGCGGGCGCGGCGGTCACGCTGCGAAAGGCGGCGCGCGCGGCGCAGTTGGTCGGCGCGAAGGCTCCTGGGTCCTGGTCTGCGGTCGCCGACAAACTCCGCATTCCCTTCAACAAGAAGAAGGGCGTGTTCCAGCAGTACGACGGCTACAAGGGGTCTGTCATCAAGCAGGCCGACACGGTGCTGATGATGTATCCGCTGGAGTGGCCCATGTCGCGGAAGACGGCCAGTCGCACGCTGGACTATTACGCGGGGCGTACGGACCCCGAGGGGCCGGCGATGACGGACTCCGTGCATGCCATCGACGCCGCCGCCACGGGGGAGCCGGGCTGTTCCGCGTACACCTACATGGAGCGCTCCGTGCGCCCCTTCATGCGGCAGTTCGGCAATTTCTCCGAGGCGCGCGGGGAGAAGGCCGGTGCCAACGATCCGCTTTCCGGCTCCCCGGCCCAGGACTTCCTCACCGGAAAGGGCGGCTTCCTCCAGACCTTCACCCACGGCCTGACCGGCCAGCGCCTGCGCGAGGGCAAACTGAAACTGGACCCGATGCTGCCGCCCGAGCTGAAGGAGGGCGTCACGCTGCGCGGTCTGCACTGGCAGGGGCGTACGTACGAGGTCTCGCTCGGCGCGCAGGCGACGACCGTGCGGCTGACCTCCGGGGCGCCGATGACCCTTGACACTCCCCAGGGCGAGCAGACGGTCAGCGAGGGGGCGCCGGCGGTGCTCAAGACCCGCCGCCCGGACCTGGAGAAGACCTCTGACCTGGCCAGGTGCCGTTCTGCTGAGGCCAGTTCGGAGCAGCCGGGGCAGTACGCGCGGGCGGCGACGGACGGTTCGGCGGCCACCGCCTGGCTGCCGGACGGGAAGAAGGGCGCGCTCACGGTCGGCCTGGGTCGCGTGACGCGCGGCGGCAAGATCGCGGTCCAGGGCGCGGGGCCTGCGCCCGAGCGCCGCGAGCTGGAGGTTTCGGGGGACGGGCACCATTGGCGGCCCGCTTCCGCTGAGGGCCGCGCTGTTCCGTACCGCTACGTACGGGTGACGGTTACGGCGAAGGACGCGAAGAAGCCGTCCGGCATCTCGGAGCTGAAGGTCACGAAGTAGCCCGACACCTCTTGCATGCGCAGTCCGGAAACCGGGCGGGAGCGAGCCACTCCCGCCCGGTTCCGTATCCGGTACGGAATTCCCGTCGCGGCCCCCAAGTGCACCCGGAATCCCGGGAGATCCGAAGGGTCATCCGGGACACGGGTTCGTCACTGTTCATGCCGGTCAGCCTTGTGTCCGGTACGTGTTCGCCGTTACCCCATCGTGGGTGCCCCGCCCCGGGCCTAGACTGAGCCGACACCGACGGTCAGCCTCGGGGGCTGGTATGGAACCGCGCATCGATGTACCGGCGGAGGTTTTGTCCCGCCCGGACGTCCAACAGGCTTTGTCCCGCCACGATTTCGGCCGCGTCTTTTTCCTGCTCCGCAAGTGGGCGGGCATCTCCTACAACCGCCTCGGCGAGGCATGCGATATCAAATCCTCGCGGGTGTGTGAGCTGGCGCGGGGCGAGGGCGCGATTTCGACCGTGGCGAAGGTCGAGGCGATCGCCGACGCGTTGGGGATTCCGGGGCGGATGGTGCGGTTGGCGCCGCGGCCGTGGGAGAGCGACGCGCCGCCGCTGTACGAAGACGACTTCGACGCCGCGGAGTTGGCGCGCCGCGCGGAGGCGTCCGACGTGGGAACGGAGTTCCTCGACCACCTCGACGGGCGGTTCGACGACCTCGCCGTCCGGTATCAGACGGCGCCCCCGGCGCAGCTTCTGTCCGAAGTGCGCCGACACTGCGCCTACGTACAGGACCTCATGGAGAAGCGCGCCACGCTCGCGCAGCAGCGGTGCCTGCTGGCGAGCGGCGCGTGGTTCTCGCTGCTCGGCGCCACCCTGCACATCGACCTGCGGCAGCCGGGCGCGGCAACGGCACGGCTGCGTACGGCGCGTGTCCTCGCCCAGCACGCGGAGCACGCCGAGATCCACGCGTGGACGTACGAGACCGAGGCGTGGCGCGTGCTCACCGCGGGCGACTACCCGCGCGCCGTCGAACTCGCCCGTGCGGCGCAGGAGATGGCGCCGCGCGGCGGCTCGGCCGAGATCCAGGCCACCGCCCAGGAGGGGCGCGCCAGGGCACGGCTAGGGGAGCGCAGGGAGGCGTACCGCGCCATAGACCGCGTGCGCGGCCTCGCCGCCGCCATGCAGCTGCGGGCCCGGCCCGAGCATCACTACCAGTACGACCCGGCCAAGGCCTCGGCGTACGAGGCCACCACGCTGGCGTGGGCGGGCGACCCCGCTGCGGAGGCTCCCGCACGGGAGGTCATCGCGCGGCTGACCCCGGGTGGTTCGGCCGCCGTGTGGCCGCGCCGCGCCGTGTCGGCACACCTGGACCTGGCCCTGACCCTGCTGTCCTGCAACAGGCTGGACGAAGCGTGCGACGCGGCGCAGAAGGCCCTGCTCTCCGGCCGCCTCCTGCCCGCGAACCACTGGCGCGCCCTGGAGGTCGTCAGAGAGGTGGAGTCGCGCCACCTGCCGGAGGCCTCGGAACTCCGCGAGGCGTACGAGGACATGACCGGGCCGGCGTGAGGCGCGGGCGCCCTCAGCCTTTACACACCCGCACCAGATACTCGTCCACCGTCTGCACCGCACCCCCACCCGGCATCGGCTCCTCGCCCTGCCGCCAATGCAGCGCCGACACCTCCTCATTCGGCACGAAGGGAAGCGGGCCCTCCGCCTCCGCGGTGAAGACGGCGCCGTACAACACGTTCTGCTCGACGCCCAGCGCGGTGCGCGTGTAGCACGCGAAATGCAGGGAATCCGGCGCGACCCGCTGACCGGTCTCCTCCCACAGCTCGCGCACCGCGGCCTCGCGCGGGGTCTCCCCGGGGTCGATGCCCCCGCCGGGCAGCTCCCACAGCCCCCGCTGCCGCTGGTACGCCATGAGGCACCGGCCCTCGTGACGCAGGATGACCAGCGCATACGCGACCGGTGCGTCAGAAAACTCGTGACCTTCGGGCAGGCGGTAGACGCCGAGCAGCGCCATGCCGCGGGGACCGGTGGCCAGCGGCGGCGCGGGTGCGGGTTCGGGCATGCGCTCAGCCTGCCAGGGTGGTATGCCGCCCGGCCAGGGTCCCCCGTTGAGCCGTCCGTGACCGGGCGAGGTCTGGCGGTGCGGGTGAAGCGCGGATAGGTTCCCTTCCACCTTTGCCACCTTCAGGGGCCCATGGGGAGGGATCATGCGTACAGCGCTCAGATGCCTGGTGACGTCCGCGATGCTGATCGGCAGCGTGGGAGCCGCCGGGCTGCCGGCGGGAGCCGCGACCGCGGCGGACGCCGGACAGGCGGACAAGGCCGCGAGCAAGGAAAAGGGCACCGACATCAAGGACCGCATCCTCGCGATACCGGGGATGAGCCTGATCGAGGAGAAGCCCGTCGACGGCTACCGCTATTTCGTGCTCAACTACCGCCAGCCGGTGGACCACCGGAACTGGAAGAAGGGCACCTTCAACCAGCGGATATCCATTCTGCACAAGGGCGAGGACCGGCCCAACGTCTTCTTCACCTCGGGTTACAACCTCAACACCAACCCGTCCCGCAGCGAGCCCACACAGATCATCGACGGCAACCAGGTCTCCATGGAGTACCGCTTCTTCACGCCGTCCAGGCCAGAACCGGCCGACTGGCGGAAGCTGGACATCTGGCAGGCGGCCAGCGACCAGCACCGCATTCACGACGCGCTCGAGCGGATATACAAGAAGCCCTGGATATCCACCGGCGGCAGCAAGGGCGGCATGACGGCCACGTACTACCGCCGCTTCTACCCGAAGGACCTCGCCGGGACCGTCGCCTACGTCGCGCCCAACGACGTGAACAACGAAGAGGATTCGGCGTACTACCGCTTCTTCAGGAACGTCGGCACCGACGAGTGCCGCAACCGCCTCAACGCCGTGCAGCGCGAGATATTCGAGCGCCGCGGCGAGATGGTGAAGAGGCTCGCCAAGTGGGCCAAGGAGAAGAAGTACACCTTCAAGAACGCGGGCAGCGCCGACAAGGCCTTCGAGCTCACCGCGCAGGACCTGGTGTGGGGCTACTGGCAGTACCACCTGGACGGCAAGGAGTGCCAGACCGTTCCCACCCCGGACGCCTCGACCGACACGCTCTACAAGTGGGCGGACGACATCGGCGGCTGGGAATCCGGCACCGACCAGGGCATGGAGTCCTTTACGCCGTACTACTACCAGGCGGGGACGCAGCTCGGTTCGCCGGACTACGAGGAGCCGCTGCTCGACAAGTTCCGCAGGTACCCGGGGCTCAACGTGCCGCGCACGTACGTGCCGAAGAGCATTCCGTTCCCGAAGTTCGACAAGGGCGCGATGAAGGACGTGGACCGCTGGGTGCGGACCCGCTCCTCGCAGATGCTGTTCGTCAACGGGCAGAACGATCCGTGGAGCGCCGAGCCCTTCAGCGTCGGCCGCCATGGCGCGCACCGTGACGCGTACCGCTACGTCGCACCCGGCCAGAACCACGGCGCCAACATCGCCAAGCTGACCGAGGGCGAGCGCGCCAAGGCCACCGCGTCCCTGCTCAAGTGGGCCGGCGTGCAGAAGGAGCAGCAGCAGGCCCCCGGGAAGCCGAAGCGCCTGACGAAGTACGACGCGAAGCTGGACCGCAGCGAGCACGACCAGCGCAAGCTGCGCCCGTAACACGCGAGTTGTGGGCGTCTAGCGCGTGACACCTCGCGCGCAGCCCACAGGTTCTGGACCCTCCAGCCCCACGAACAGCGTGGTGCCGGGCGGGCATTGGGCCCGGGTGGCGGCCGCGGTCGCCACCCGGTACTCCGGCGCGCGGCTCCCGGAACCGTCGCACGCCGTCTCCCGCACCTCGCCACGCCGCGAGGTGTAGACGCAGTCCCCGGCGACCGTGCGGGGCCCGCCGCCGCGCCCCGGATCGCCGGGGTGCGGCGGCTCCAGATTGCGCATGCAGGCGTACCCGCGCGGCACGCTGCCGTCGCCGTCCTCGTCGGCGCGCGGCATCCGCTCGCTGACGTGCAGGACGAAGTCGGTGTGCGCGGGGCAGAGCGGCCCCTTCGCCCTGCTGCCCTCGTACCGGGAGACGACCTTGGCCGCCGCGTGCTCGCTCCCGCACGACACCTCGCGGAACGGCCCGCCCCCGCGGGTGCTGCACTCGCCGCGCGCGAGGAACGTGGTGTCGGCCCGCCCACTTTCGGGCCGCCGCTGATCCGTACGAGCCTGATCCGTACGAGCCTGATCCGCATGAGCCTGCTCCGTACGCGGCTGCTGGCAGGCGGCGACGGCGAGCAGCAGCCCCGCGGCGCACGCGGCCGCACGGACCCTGTTGTCCATCGGTGACCCCAATTCCCCCGGTACGTGGCGGATTTGGGGTCAGTGTGCCGGGTTTACGGTGCCAAGGCGAGCCGACACAGGCCGTGTTGGGGAGAAGGCGAGAAGAGGGCCCGCGACCGAGCGGTCACGGGCCCTCACAAGCGCGAGACGTCTATGAAGGGAACAGCACCGGCAGCCGGTCCAGCCGCGACTCCCAGGTGGAGGCGGTGGAGGTGAGCTCGGCCGGCCCGACGGCCAGGTTCAGCTCGGGCAGCCGCTGGAACAGCACCTCGACGGCCGTCTCGATGATGGCCTGGCCGATGTTCTGGCCGGGGCATTCGTGGGGGCCGCTGCTGAAGGCGAGATGGGCCTGGTTGTCCTGCACGGCGGTCCCGGTGTGCGGGCGCACCTCCGGGTCGGAGTTCCCCGAGGCCAGGCCGAGGACGAGCAGGTCGCCGGTCTTGATCTGCTGGCCGCCCAGCTCGGCCTCCGACGTGGCGAACCGCCCCGGGAGCACGGCCACCGGCGGGGTGTTCCACATCACTTCCTCCACCAGCGCCGTGACGGTCCGCTGCCCGCCGACGACGTCGGCCCGCCGGACCCTGCCGCTGAGGATGAGCTGGAGCACCCGCGCCAGCAGGTTGCTGGTGGTGGTGTGGGCGGCGATGAGCACCAGGCGCAGGTGGTTGTGGACCTCGCCCTCGTCCAGGTCGGCGGGGTGCTGGAGGAGACCGGTGGTGAAGTCGGGCCCCGGCTCGGCCCGTTTGTGCTCGGTGAGCTCCGCGAGCACCCGCATGATCCTCTCGTTGTGCGTGATGGCGTCCTCGCCCCCCTTCATCACCGCGGCGCTGGAGTAGGCCAGGCTCTTGCCCGCGGTCTCCGGGAGCCCGAAGAGCCGGGTCAGCACGAGCATCGGCAGGTACTCGGCGTACTGGATCACCAGATCGGCGCGCCCAGCCGCCGCGAAGTCGTCGATCTGCCGGTGGGCGAAGTGGAGGACGTGCCGGCGTATCCCGCGGCGGGTCACGAAGGCCATGCTGTCGTTCACCGCCCTGCGCAGCCGCTGGTGCGCCGCGCCGTCCTGGGAGACGCAGTCGGGGCGCCAGGCGAGCATCGGGACCAGCGGCGAGTCCTCCGCGATCCGGCCCTCCTTCCAGTCCCGCCACCTGCGGGAGTCCCGGCTGAACTGCCCCGGGCTGTCCAGCACCCGCCGGTTCTCCCGGTAGCCGAGCACCAGCCAGGCCGGCACGTCGCCCTCCAGCAGTACGGGTGCGACGGGGCCGTACTGCTTGCGCAGCCTGGCGTAGATCTCGTACGGCGCGTGCGACGCCTCCGGGCCGTACAGCCGCGTCGTGCCGCCGGCGCCCGCGCGGCCCCGGCGCCCCGCGGGGCATCCGGCGGGCGGCTCCGGGGGCGTGCCCTGGCGCGGGCGGTCGGAGGGCTGGGTGTTCATCGGTGCTCCCCTGCGGCGGCTGACCGCTCCTTGAGGTGGCGGATGAGGGCGATCAGTACGGTGCGGCTGGACAGCCGGTCCCGCGCGTCGCAGGAGATGATCGGCGTGCGCGGGGAGACGGCCAGCGCCTCCCGCACCTCGTCCAGCGGATGGCGCTTGGCGTCGGGGAACACGTTGAGCGCGATGACGAACGGCACGTCCAGCCGCTCCATCTCCTCGATGGCGCGGAAGCTGGAGCGCAGCCGCCGCGTGTCCACCAGCACGACGGCGCCGAGCGCCCCCTTGCACAGGCCGTTCCACAGGAACCAGAAGCGCTCCTGGCCCGGCGTGCCGAACAGGTAGAGCACCAACTGCTCGTTGAGGCTGATCCGTCCGAAGTCGAGGCTCACCGTGGTGCTGCGCTTGTCCGCCACGCCCACCAGGTCATCGACGCCGACGCTCGCCTGGGTCAGGGTCTCCTCGGTGGTGAGCGGCGCGATGTCGCTGACCGAGCCGACCATGGTCGTCTTCCCCGTGCCGAAGCCGCCCGCGACCATCACCTTGACGGAGCGGCTCTCCGCGTGCAGCGACGCCGCCGGGGCAGCGGTACCCGGGGCAGCGGTACGCGGAAAGGCCGGCCGGTCAAAGCCGTTGGAGTCCACTGAGCACCTCCTCGAGGAGCGCGAGGCCCGGACCGTGGCCCTCAGCGCCGGACAGCGGGTCGCGGGATTCCACGTGCCCCTTCTTCAGCAGGTCGGCCACCAGCACCGCGATGATGTTGAAGGGCAGCCCGAGGTGGGCGCCGATCTCGGCGACGGACAGCGGGGCGCGGCACCACCGGAGGATCGCCGCGTGCTCGTGCTGCATTCCCGGCGCCGGCGGTGTGCGGGCGGCGACGAGGGTGGCCACATCGAGGGCACCCGCGCCCGCCGGTTTGCTGCGGCCGCCGGTGAGGACGTAATAGCGCTCGAGCCCCAGCGAATGCGCGCCCCGGTGCGGCTCGTTCATCCAAGCAGCTCCTGCCGCGGAAGCGTGCCGAGGATGTCGCCCATGCGGCGGGCGCAGTCCCGCATCTGGTGCCCCAGCAGGCCCTGGTCGATGCCGCTGTTCGCGAGGGCCCCGAGGTAGGTCTCGTTGCCCGCGCGCACCACGAAGAGGTGGCCGCCGTCGACTTCGATCCCGGCGATCCGCAACTGGCCGCCCTTCTTGGGGAACTGCTTGGCGACGGGCTGCGCCAGCGACTGCAGGCCCGCGACGACGGCGGCGAACCGGTCGGCGTCGTCGGGGTCGGCGCCGTACGCGGTGATGGCCTGCCCGTCGGAGGAGGCCACCAGGGCGAAGTGGATCTCCGGGATGCTCTCCGCCAGTTCGCGGAGTGCCCAGCTCAGGTCGGTCTGGTGCGTCATGTGGCTAGTCACTCTCCGGTTGGTCTTCGGGGCGTTCGTCCGACCCCTCGGTGTGCCTCTCGGCGGGCGTCTCCGCCTGCTTCTCGGCGGGCGTCTCCACGTGCCTCTCACCGCTTATGAAGGCGGCCAGCCCGGTGAACGACTCCTCCGGCGGTACGGAAGAGGTGTCCACCGGCTCCGTGTCCCCGCCCTCGTGCCGCTGCGCGCTCTGCGGCGCGCCCCACTCCGTCGAGGACTGCCGGGTCCGCATGGGCAGCCCGCCCGGCGTGGTGGAGCCCATGAAGGGCTCGTCGTCCTCGGGATCGTCGGGGAAGGGCGCGAAGGGCTCGCCCGAGGCGGCGGGCACGACGGTCACCGCGTGGTCGACGTCATCGGCGCGCTGCGCGGGGACGGCGGCCCGGTGCCGCTCTCCCGGCACCGGGATGGGGCTCAGGGACAGGGGCTTGAAGTGCCGGTGGGGCACCAGCACGATGACGGCCGTGCCGAGCCAGGGCGAGTCGTCGAAGGTGACCGTGATGTCGTGCTTGCGCGCGAGGTTGCCGACCACGATGAGGCCGAGCTGCGCGTTCTCCTCGATCCCTCCGGGGCCTGGCCCCGCCGCGCGGCCGTGCAGCAGCTCCAGGGCGCGCTCCTTCTTCTCGCCCTTCAGCCCCGTGCCGACGTCCAGGATCTCGATGCTCATCCCGTTCGGCACCTCCCTGGCGGAGAGGATCACCTGCTCCGACGGGGGCGAATAGCGCGTGGCGTTGTCTAGCAGGTGGGCGATGATCAGCGTGAGGTGGTCGACCAGCCGGCCGTCCACGCCGGTCTCGGGAAGCCGCCTGAGCTGTACGCGCTTGTACTCCTTGATCCGCCCCAGGCCGCCCCGCACCACGCTGAGCAGCGGCTGCGGTGTCTGCCACTGGCGTCCGGGGCGGTCCGAGCCGCCGATCACCACGATGCTGGCCGCCAGGCAGTCGGCCGGGCCGATCTCCTGGTCCAGCGACATGAGGTCCCGGGCGACGTCGGCGAGGTGCTGGTGCTCGCCCTGCATCTCGTGGAGCTGGGCGCGGAGCTTGTTCGTGTAGACCTGCATCCGGCTGCCGATGCTCACCACCGACTGGCGGGCGGCGCAGCTCCTGTCGAACTCCTCCTCGATGGCGCGGATCGAGGTGAGCAGCACCTTGCGGAAGGCCGCGCGGAACTCCTCCGGCACGTCCGGGTCCTCGGCGAGCGGCGAGAGCACGTCGTCGACGGCCTCGCCGTCGCGCAGCTCGGTGACCGCACGGGGCAGGAACTCCTGGGCCAGCCGCATGACTTCGGCCTTCATGAGCTCCGACTGCCGCTCCACCTTCTCGCGCAGCGTGGAGACCTCGGCCGAGTGCTTCTTCTCCACGGTGTCCAGCCACTGCTGCCACTGCCGGTGTGTCTGCTCGGACTGCGCGGTGTGCTGCGCGGCGGCGTGCCGCAGCCGGCGTTCCGCCTTCAGCAGGCGGCCGACGCAGAGCGCCGTGGTCACCGTGGCCACGGTTCCCGCGATGAGCACGGGCAGCCAGGCGCCGTCGGGCCCCGCCGTCAGGGTGACGACCGTGGCCGCACATATCCCGGCGGGTACGGACCACCAGGCGTGCGAGGCGGTGGGAAACCGGGCCTCGGGTGGGGAAGTGGCAGGTTCCATCTGGGTTCTCTACCGATCGCTCGGGCGGAGTGGGGCGGGGAACGCGGGCTCGTAATTCGTCGCGGGGCGGCCGGAAAACGCCTCGGCGCGCCGCGAGAACGGGGAGCCTAGCGAGCCGCCGTGCCCCGCACACGAGGTGCCGTATTCCGCCATGGGCCGCGCTCGCGCAGATGTCAGCGGAAGCGCACGGCCATGCGAATTCGTGGAGGGAAGGGAATTCCCCGCGGAGGGAAAGGCGCAGTTCCCGGAGAAGTACGCCGTACAACTCCCCTTTTGCGGCGCACTGTTGGGCGGTTGGTCAATAGTGCCCGCGCGCCCCCGAACGCCGCGGGCGCCCCGCGGAGCGCGTGCGTGGTTGCCGAGTGGAGCCCGTACGTGATTGCCGACGGCCATGCGGAGGCGGCCGTGTATGGGGCCGTCACCGGTGCGGCTTCAGGGGGGTGTGCATCGGTGACGGCCCGCCGCCGGCCGCAGGCGACTGGAGAGGGTGGTCAGCAACGCAGCCAGCAGCGAGGCCGACGCCGCACTGCGGGGACTCTCCGGCGGCTTGTCAGTCTGACGGAGGCCGGGGGGACCGGGTTCCCCGGAACCGGAGAAAACGGGGCGAGCGTCGGAGACGGGGAGAGGGTGCGAAGTGTCGCCCCCGGCAGGGTCGTTGGACGACCGGACGCGCGCCGGATCCGCCTCACCGCGTGTGCGAACCGTCCAGCAACTCCCGCAGATACGCTCCCACCTGCGGCAACAGCTCGGGCAGCGGCTGGACCTCCGGGTACCAGCGCTTCTCGTACTCCCAGCACAGCCAGCCGCCGGAGTCCGGCCGCAGCCCGTACTGGGACGCCTCCACGCCCTCCAGATCGCCCGAAGTGGCGGGCGTGCGCTCCCGCGCGTGCCCCAGCAGATCCACCACCTCGCGCAGCGGCAGCACCCCCGCACCTGGCGGCAGCGGCGTGGTGTCCTCCGCTGACGCGACGTCCTTCACCTGTACGTAGCCGAGGTGCGGGGCGAGCAGCCGGAAGCTGGTGTCGGGCGATTCGCCGCCGCGCCAGGTGTGCAGGACGTCCCAGAGGGCGCCGGCCGAGGGGTGGCCGACCGCGGAGAGCACCCGCGCCGCGTCGGCGCCCGTGCGGTGCGAGTCGTGGGTCTCCAGCAGGATGCGGACGCCGAGGTCGGCGGCGAGGGGGGCCATGTGCGCGAGGCGGCGTGCGGCGGTGGCGTCGCCGTCCTCGGACTCCCCGGCGCCGGGGAAGACCCGCGCGTACGGGGCGCCCAGGTCGCGGGCCAGCTCCAGGAGGGCGCCGAGTTCGCCGTACACGGGCTCGTCCTCGCCGGGCGCCGCGACCTTCGGGTAGCCGGCGACGGCGAGGGTCTCGAGGCCGGCGTCCTCGATCTCCTGCCGTGCGGCGCGCCGTTCGTCCTTGCTCATGCCGAGGTGTACGTGCTCCTCGGGGTGGGCCCGGAGCTCCAGGCCGTCGAAGCCGCTGCCCGCGGCGAGGCGTGCGGCCTCGCCCACGGGAACTCCGGGGACGCCGAGAGTCGAGAACGCGAGTCGCATGCTCACACAGCACCAGAAGCAGAGTGCCGCCGACAAGAATGCCGCACCGGGGGCTGCGCGCCGGGTCCGTCGGGTGCGCGGCCGGGCGGGTGCGGGGCAGGGAGGGGGGGGGCTACGCGGCGAGTTACGTGGCGCGCGGCGCACCCGTGGACGCTCGGGCCATCAAGTCCGCGCGGACCGTGGCCACGCCGCCAGGGGGTGGGGGCTCCAGGCCCAGGGCCAGGCGGCCGGCCCGGGCGCCGGCCGCCTGCAGCGGCAGCCGGACCGTCGTCAGTGACGGGGACGCGTCCGCGCTGAACGGGAGGTCGTCGTAACCGGCCACCGATATGTCCTCGGGAATCCGCAGCCCCCGCTCGCGCAGCGCCGCGCACATGCCGAGCGCCACCGTGTCGTTGGCCGCGAGCAGCGCGGTGACACCGGGGTCGCGGCGCAGCACCTCCAGCGCGCCGTCGTACCCGGAGGACCGGTCGTACGCACCCCCGTGCACGGTCAGGCGGTCGGCCTCGGCGAGGAGGCCGGGCGCGCGGTCGGAGAGTTCCGCGCGGTGGCCCTCCAACCGGTGCCGGGTGGTGGTGCGTTCGGCGGGGCCCGCCACGTACCCGATCCTGCGGTGGCCCAGCGACAGCAGATGCCCGGTCAGGCGCCGCGCCCCGCCGCGGTTGTCGAAGGCGAGTGTGACGGGACCGTTCCCGCCGTCCTCGCCCACAGGGCCCGGCAACGGCGGCCGCCCGCACAGCACCACCCGCGCGCCGCCCTCCGCGAGCTGCCGCAGCCGCCCCGCCAGCGCGGTCCGGTGCGCGGCGTCCTCCACCGCGCCGCCGGTCAGCACCACGGCCGCGGCCCGCTGGCGCTGGAGGAGGGTGAGGTAGGTGAGTTCGCGCTCGGGGGAGCCGCCGGTGTTGCAGACGACGGCGAGCTTCTGCCCGGGCCCGGCGTCGGTGCCGGCGCCGTTCCCCATCTCGCTCTGCACCGCGCCCGCGATGATCCCGAAGAAGGGGTCGGCGATGTCGTTGACCAGCACGCCGACGAGGTCGGATGTGGCGGCGGCGAGCGCGCTGGCCGGGCCGTTCACCACGTACTGCAGGTCCTCGACCGCGCGCAGCACCCGCGCCCGCGTGCCCCCGGCCACCGGGTAGTTGCCGCTCAGCACCCGCGAGACGGTGGCGGGGGAGACGCCGGCGCGCGCCGCCACATCGGCCAGGGTCACTGCCATCGCGTCCCACCTCCGAAGTCCTCCACACGCGGGCGCGCATGCCCGCGTCATGGTCTCACCCGCCGAACGGGCCGCCCCCGCACGGCCGTTGATACGTTTCACGATTCCCGTGCGCATCTCTTGCCCGCCCGCGTCCGGCGGCTCTACGGTCCCTTCTCGACGGCAAGCGCTTTCTATCGCGTGTGCCCGGCACCGCACCACCCCCTGTCGCCACGCCCCGCCGCCACTCCCTCCGTGCCCGCCCCAGCTCAAGGAGGCCCCGCCGCATGCCCGTCGAGAACGCCGACAGCGCTGACAACACCGGCAACGCCGAGACCGTCGAGAACCCCGCACCCGGCACCGCGCCCGGCACCGGCGAACCCCGACGCCCCCTCCGCGCCGCCGTCGTCGGCACCGGGGGCATCGTCACCGGCAGCCACCTGCCCGCGCTCCGCGAACACGCCGACCGGGTGCGCCCGGTGGCCGCCGTCGACGTGGACGCCGACCGGCTCGCCGCGTTCACCGCGCAGGCGGGCGGCGGCGTGACCGGGTACGCGTCCGTACCCGGGATGCTCGCGGCCGAGCGCCCCGACCTGGTGCTCATCGGCACGCCGCCGGCCCTGCACGCCGAACAGGCCGTCGCCGCGCTGGAGTCGGGCGCCTGGGTGCTGTGCGAGAAGCCGCTGTGCCTGTCGCTGGAGGAGTACGACGGGATCGCGGCGGCCGAGGGGGAGGGCGGCCCGTACGCGTCCGTGATCTTCCAGCACCGGTACGGGTCGGGCGCCGTGCACGCGCGTGACCTGCTGCGCGGCGGCGATCTTGGACGCCCGCTCGTGGCGCACTGCCAGACCACCTGGTACCGGGACGCGGACTACTACTCCGTCCCCTGGCGCGGGCGGTGGGCCACCGAGGGCGGCGGGCCCGCGATGGGCCACGGCATCCACCAGATGGATCTCCTGCTGCACCTGCTCGGGGACTGGGCGGAGGTGCGGGCCATGGCGGCGCGGCTGGTCCACGACGTGGAGAGCGAGGACGTCAGCACCGCGCTGGTCCGCTTCGCGGGCGGCGCGCTGGCCACCGTGGTCAACAGCGTGCTCAGCCCGGACGAGGTGAGCCGGATACGGATCGACTGCGCGGACGCCACGGTCGAGCTGACGCACCTGTACGGGCACGGCAACGACGACTGGGTCTACACGCCCGCGCCGCACGTACGCGAGGAGGTGCGGCGCACCGCGCGCTGGAGCTCCCCCGACGCCGATGTGCCCAGCTCGCACGCGGCGCAACTGGGCGGGTTCCTGGGCGCGATGGAGAAGGGCGAGCGGCCGCCCGGCAGCGGCGCCGAGGCCCGCAGGACCCTCGAATTCCTGGCCGCGCTCTACAAGTCGGCGCACACGGGGAGCCCCGTACGCGCGGGCGAGATCGGCCCCGGCGACCCCTACTACCGCGCCATGCACGGCGGTCACCCCGAGTGGGCCCCGCGCACGTGAGCCGCGGGCCCATCCGTACGACGTCGATGACGAACGCGCGCACAGGAGGCAAAAGTTGACCTCGCACACCGAAATCGCCGCATCCTCAGCGGAGCGGAAGCTCACCGTCACCCACGCGCACGGCGACCGCATCACCGTGGGCGCTGGCGGCGGTGCGCTGCTGTCGTATGTGTACGCGCCCGATCCGGTGGCCTTCGAGGCGCCCAAGCCCTATGTGCACCCGCTGCGCACCCTCGCCGGGCGGACCGTGAGCGGCTACCGGCCCAACGACCACCGCTGGCACAAGGGCCTCCAGATGACGGCGAGCCATGTGACCGCCGTCCAGGCCCGGGACGGCGGCAGGGAGCAGAACTTCTGGGGCGGCAACTCCTATGTGCACGGCGAGGGTTACCTGCCGCTGCACGAACGCGTCGGTTCCATGCGCCACGACGGTTTCTCCTCCTTCGAGGCGGCGGACGACCGCCTCGACTTCACCGAGGAGCTGACCTGGCGGGCGTACGGGGGCGAGGAATGGGCCCGTGAGCAGCGCAGAGTCGCCGTCCACTCGGTGGACCCCGAGACCTCCTCGTACGCCGTGGACTGGTCCATAGCGCTGACCAACACTCACGGCGGCGAGCTGCGTTTCGGGTCGCCCACCACGCACGGGCGGGAGATGGCGGGCTACACGGGGCTCCAGTGGCGCGGGCCGCGCGACTTCACCGGCGGGCGGGTGCTGACGCCCGAGGGGCCGAGCACCGACCAGCGGACGATGGGCACTCCGGCGGACGGCTGCCCGTGGATCGCCTTCACCGGCGAACACGACGACGTGGACGGCCACTCCACGCTGGCCTTCGCGCACGCGCCGGAGAACGCGGAGGGCGTGCACGCCTCGCACTGGTTCGTGCGGTCCGAGCCGATCCCCTCGGTGGCCTTCTCCTGGGCCTTCTTCGAGGAGTTCGCGCTGCCGCCCGGCGCCTCCTTCGCGTACCGCTACCGCGTGCTGGTGGCGGACGGCGCGTGGGAGGCACCGGACATCGCCCGCCATCTGAAGTCCCTGGCCTGGTGAGGGGGTCGGCCATGAACAGCGAGGTTTCCGCGTACGACCTGCCCCTGCCCGGCGGCATCGGGCTCTCGCATATCAGCGCGTACGACTGGGAGGCCGCCGACGGCGTGTGCGGGGGCAGTCCGCACATCCATCTGGCCTGCACCGAGGCGTACGTGGTGACCGCGGGACGCGGCGCGGTGCAGACGCTGAGCCCGCGCGACGGGTACGGGGAGACGCCGCTGGAGCCCGGGGCGCTGGCCTGGTTCGCGCCGGGGACCGTGCACCGGATGGTGAACGGCGACGGGCTGCGGGTCACGGTGCTGATGCAGAACGGCGGGCTCCCGGAGGCGGGGGACGCGGTGTTCACCTTCCCGCCGGAGGTGCTGGCCGACCCGGAGGCGTACGCCGCTGCCGCCGCGTTGCCCGCGAAGGAGGGGCCCGAGGCCGACGCGGCCGCGCGCAAGCGCAGGGACCTCGCGGTCGAGGGCTATCTGCGGCTGCGCGAGGCGACGCGGGAGGGCGACCACGCGCCGCTGCACGCCTTCCACCGGGCGGCCGCGCGGCTCGTGGCGCCCAGGATCGCGGCCTGGCGCGAGCGCTGGCGGCACGGTGCGCTCGCCGCCGCCGAGCGCACCGGTGAGCACCTGGACGCCCTTGCCGAGGGCGACGCCTCGCACCTGGCGACGGCACGCGCGCACGCGGCGGGGCCCACCCGGCACGGCGGCTACGGCATGTGCGGGCGCCGCGAGGAGTACGAGCTGCCGGGCGCCACGCTCCCGTACTACGGCGAGTGAGCGCGGAATCCCCGAAGGCCAACCGAACCGAAAGGGCCCTGGCATGCCCGGTACCAGGACGAGGGTGTCCTGCGCCGCGACCGCGCTGGCGCTGTGCGCGGCGCTCGCGGGCTGCGGCGGCGACGCCGGCGCTGCGGGCGGCAAGGTGACGCTCCGCTTCACGTGGTGGGGCAACGCCGACCGCGCCGCGCTCACGGACAAGGCGGTCGCCGCGTTCGAGAAGACGCACCCGGACATCGACATCCAGACCTCGTACGCGCCGTACGAGTCCTACAAGCAGAAGCTGGCCACCCAGGCCGCGGGCGGGGACGCGCCCGATGTGATGCAGCTCGACTACCGGCAGATCAGCCAGTACGCGGGCTCGGGCGTGCTGCGCGACCTGAGCACCGTGCGGCGCACCCTGCCGACCGGCGCGATGCCGCACAGCCTCCTCAAGTCGGGCCGGGTGGGCGGCAAGCAGTACGCGCTCCCGATGGGCGTCGGCACGCAGGCCATGGCGTACGACAGGAAGGCGTGGCGCGAGGCCGGGCTGAAGGAGCCGAAGCCGGGCTGGACCTGGGACGACTGGGAGTCGGCGGTGCGCCGGCTCAAGAAGGCGAACGGCGTGTACGGGATGACCGACCCCGGCTCCTTCGAGGACTGGTTCGAGGTGTGGCTGCGCGGCCGGGGCAAGGAGCTGTACGACGCGAAGGGGCAGGCCGCCTTCACCGCGGGCGACCTGGACCGCTTCTGGTCGTACGCGACGAAGCTGCGCAAGGAGGGGCTGGTCAGCCCCGCGACCTCCACGACGCAGATGGACGGCTCGGTGGAGAACGCGCCGATGGGGCGCAAGCAGGCGGTCGCGGAGTTCAACTGGGACGCGCCGTCGGCCGGTTACGAGGCGATGGTCGGCAAGAACCTGGCGCTGGCCCCCATGCCCTCGGGCGCGGACGGCACCCCTGGCCAGTACTTCAAGCCCGCGATGCTGGTCGGCATCGCCGCGAACAGCGAACACCCGCGGGAGTCGGCGCAGTTCATCGACTTCCTGCTCAATTCGCGCGAGGGGACGAAGATCCTCGGAGTGGACCGCGGGCTGCCCGTGAACGCCACGGCGCGCGCCCGGGTCGTACCGAAGCTGACCGGTTTCCAGAAGGAGATGGCCGACCTCCAGAAGAAGCTGACCGGGAGGCTCAAGGAGCCGCCCGCCGCGCCGCCGCGCGGCGACAACGCGCTCCAGTCCGTCTTCGGCCGCGACTACGACCAGGTGGCCTTCGAGCGCGCGACGCCCCGCCAGGTCGCCGAGGACTTCCTGACCGAGGCACGAGCGGAGTTGAGGCCCTGATGTCCCCAGCGATGTCCGCAGCCACCGCGACCGGGACGCGGGCCGCGCCGCCGGGCCCAGGGCTCGAACCCCCTGGCGGACCGCGCCGCCGCCCCAAGCGTGAACGGGAGGGCGCCGCCTGGGTGTTCCTCTCCCCGTGGGTGCTGGGCGCCGTCGTGCTGACCCTGCTGCCGATGGCGGTCTCGCTCTACCTGTCCTTCACCGACTACAACCTCTTCGACCCGCCGTCCTGGGTCGGGCTGCGCAACTACCGGCAGATGTTCACCGAGGATCCGCGGCTGCTGCGCTCGGTCCTGAACACCCTGCTGTACGTGGTGATCGCGGTGCCCCTCCAGCTCGCCTTCGCGCTCGCCGTCGCGGTGGCGCTGAAGTCCATGCGGCGCGGCAAGGGCTTCTACCGCTCGGCCTTCTACGCGCCCTCGCTGCTCGGCGCCTCGATGAGCATCGCGCTGGTGTGGCGCGCGCTGTTCAACGACGGCGGCACCGTGGACAGCGTGCTGAGCGGTCTCGGCGTCCACATGGGCGGCTGGATCAACCAGCCCGGATGGGCGCTGCTGAGCGTGGCGCTGCTCACCGTGTGGCAGTTCGGCGCCCCGATGGTGATCTTCCTGGCGGGACTCCAGCAGATACCCCAGGAGCTGTACGAGGCGGCGGCCGTGGACGGCGCGGGCAGGTGGCGGCAGTTCGCCTCGGTGACCATGCCGATGCTCTCTCCGGTGGTCTTCTTCAACCTCGTGCTCCAGACCATCCAGGCGTTCCAGGTCTTCACCCCGGCGTTCGCGGTCAGCGGCGGCAGGGGCGGCCCGGCCGACTCCACGCTCTTCTACACGCTCTACCTCTACGACCGGGGCTTCACCGCCTCGCACATGGGCTACGCCTCGGCGATGGCGTGGATGCTGCTGCTGGCCATCGCGGTGGTCACGGCGGTCCTCTTCCGCACGTCCCGCGCCTGGGTCTTCTACGCGAACGACACGTCCAACGGCACGAGTGGGGAGGGGCGTTGATGACCACGGCAACCGAAGCGCCGGCGCCTTCGCCGCGTACCGAAGGAGCCGGAGGGGCGCCCGGTACGGGCCGGAGGAAGCCGGTCGACTGGCCCCGCCTGGCCGTGCACGCCGCCTGCCTCGCCGTGCTGCTGGTGATGCTCTATCCGCTGGCCTGGCTCGTGGCGACCTCCTTCAAGCCCGCCGACGAGATGCTCTCCAGCTTGGCGCTGCTGCCCTCGCGGCTCGCGGCGGAGAACTACGGGACGGCGGCGGAGGGCATCGAGGGCGTCTCGCTTCTCCGGCTGTTCGCGAACTCGCTGACGATCTCCGCAGGGGCCGTGCTGGGCAACGTGCTGAGCTGCTCGCTCGCCGCATACGCCTTCGCGCGGCTGCGGTTCAGGATGCGCGGGCCGCTCTTCGCCTTCATGATCGCGACGATCATGCTGCCGCACCACGCGGTGCTGATCCCGCAGTACATCGTCTTCAACCAGCTCGGCATGGTGAACACCTTCTGGCCGATGGTGCTGCCGAAGTTCCTGGCCACCGACGCCTTCTTCGTGTTCCTCATCGTGCAGTTCATGCGCGGGCTCCCGCGCGAGCTGGAGGAGGCCGCGAAGATCGACGGCTGCGGGCCCTTCCGCACCTTCGCGCGGGTCATCCTGCCGCTGACCAGGCCCGCGCTGGTGACCACCGCGATCTTCACCTTCATCTGGACCTGGAACGACTTCTTCACGCAGCTCATCTACCTCTTCGAGCCGGAGAAGTACACGCTCACCCTGGCCCTGCGCACCTTCGTGGACACCTCCAGCCAGTCCGCGTACGGCCCGATGTTCGCCATGTCGGTGCTGGCGCTGCTGCCCGTGGTGCTGTTCTTCCTGGCCTTCCAGCGGCTGCTGGTCGAGGGCATGGCCAGCTCCGGAATGAAGGGCTGAGCCCCCATGAGCGCACAAGTGCGGGACCGCGGCGAGCTGTTCGGCCCCCGCTTCGAGCTGTTCGCCGACGTGCTGGCCCTCGGCCTGGCCACGGCGCTGGCCTGCCTGCCGCTGGTCACCGTGCCCGCCGCGCTGGCCACCGCGTGCGCGCTGCTGCGGCGGCGACGGCTGTACGGGGAACCGTGCACGGCGGGCCGGTACGTCACCGCCCTGCGCGCCCGGCGGTGGCGCGCCGACCTGGGCGCCGGCGCGCTGCTGGTCGCCGGCTGCGCCCTGCTGGCCGCCGATGCGGGGCTGGCCGGTGCGGGGCTGCCGTTCGCGGTGCCGTTCGCGGTGTTCCTCGCCGTGGCGGGGTCGGTGGCCGCCGTGGTGGGGCTGCGCGCCTGCGTCGTGCAGGAGCCCTCGTACGGGTGGCGGCGCGCGGCCCGCGAGGGGGCCTCGCAGGCGGCGCGGGACCTTCCCGGCTCGGGCCTCGTGCTGCTCGCGCTGGCGACGGCAGCGGTGTGCGCGTGGGCCATGCCGCCGGTGCTGTTCCTGGTGCCGGGGCCGCTGGCGGGCGCGCTGACGGGGGTCGAGACGCGCGCCGGGTGAGAGGTCCGGCGTCACCGAAAGCGCCCTTGTGGGGCGGAAGTTGGGCGGCCTAGCGTGCCGCGGGAGAAAGCGCTTGCTGTATCCGGGCCGACGCCGGCCGGGGGAGAAGAGAGGAACCACGTGACACGCAGGACAGTGCGGATCGCCATGAACGGCGTGACCGGACGGATGGGGTACCGCCAGCACCTGGTGCGCTCGGTGCTGGCACTCCGCGAACAGGGCGGCCTCGACCTGGGCGGCGGCGAGGTGCTGTGGCCCGAACCCGTGCTGGTGGGGCGCCGCGACCACGCCCTCAAGACCATCGCGGAGCGGCACGGCCTGGACGAGTGGAGCACCGACCTGGACGCGGTGCTCGCCGACCCCTCGATCGACCTCTACTTCGACGCGCAGGTCACCTCGGCCCGCGAGGAGGCGGTGCGCAAGGCGATCGCGGCGGGCAAGCACATCTACGCGGAGAAGCCCACCGGCACCAGCCTGGCGGGCGCCCTGGAGCTGGCCCGCCTCGCGCGGGACGCGGGGGTGCGGCACGGGGTGGTGCAGGACAAGCTGTTCCTGCCGGGTCTGCTGAAGCTCAGGCGGCTGATCGACGGCGGCTTCTTCGGCCGGATCCTGTCCGTACGGGGCGAGTTCGGCTACTGGGTGTTCGAGGGCGACTGGCAGGAGGCACAGCGCCCGTCCTGGAACTACCGCGCCGAGGACGGCGGCGGGATCGTGAGCGACATGTTCCCGCACTGGGAGTACCTGCTGCACAACCTCTTCGGCAGGGTCCGCACCGTGCAGGCCCACGCGGTCACCCACGTACCGCGCCGCTGGGACGAGAACGGCGAGGCGTACGGGGCGACCGCGGACGACGCGGCGTACGGCGTCTTCCAACTGGACGGGCCGGCTGGCGAGGAGGTCCTGGCGCAGATCAACTCCTCTTGGGCGGTGCGGGTGTTCCGCGACGAGCTGGTGGAGTTCCAGGTGGACGGCACCGAGGGCTCGGCCGTCGCGGGGCTGCGGCGCTGCCGCGCGCAGCACAGGTCGGCCACGCCGAAGCCGGTGTGGAACCCGGACCTCCCGGCCGGCGAGTCCTTCCGCGAGCAGTGGCAGGAGGTGCCGGACAACGGCGAGTTCGACAACGGCTTCAAGACCCAGTGGGAGCTGTTCCTGCGGCACATGGCGCTCGGCACCCCGTACACCTGGGACCTGCTGGCCGGCGCGCGCGGCGTGCAGCTCGCGGAGCTGGGCCTGCGGTCCTCGGCCGAGGGGCGCCGCCTGGACGTGCCGGAGCTGGCGCTGTGAGCGGCCGCAGCATCCAACTGCCGGACGCGGGAGGGCGGTTGCGCGCGTACACCCCGCGCGCCGAGCCCGCCGTGCGCCGCCCGGACGCCTCCGGGCCGCCCCGGTCCCGTACGGTGCTCGCCGCTGCGCACGTGGTGGCCGATCCGTACGCGGACACCTCGCCGGACGGTCCCGCCGCGCTGGACTGGGAGGCGACGCTCGCCTTCCGGCGGCACCTGTGGGCGCACGGCCTCGGCGTGGCCGAGGCCATGGACACCGCGCAGCGCGGCATGGGCCTGGACTGGGCCGGAGCCGCCGAGCTGATCGAGCGCTCCGCTTCCGAGGCCCGCGCGGTGGGCGGCCACCTGGCCTGCGGGGTCGGCACCGATCACCTCGCGGGTCCGGCCCGCTCCCTGGACGAGGTGCGGACGGCGTACGAGGAGCAGCTCGGCCACGTGGAGAAGGCCGGAGCGCAGCCCGTCCTCATGGCCTCCCGCGCCCTCGCGGCGCTGGCCGGCGGCCCCGAGGACTACGCGCGGGTGTACGGCGAACTGCTCCGGCAGTCCGCGCGCCCGGTCGTGCTGCACTGGCTGGGCCCCATGTTCGACCCGGCGCTCACCGGCTACTGGGGCAGCGAGGACCTGGACGAGGCCACCGACGCGTTCCTGGCGATCATCGCCGGGCACCCGGAGAAGGTGGACGGCGTGAAGGTCTCGCTGCTCGACGCGGACCGCGAGGTGGCGCTGCGCCGCGCGCTGCCGGAGGGCGTGCGCTGCTACACGGGCGACGACTTCCACTACCCGGAGCTGATCGCGGGGGACGAGCGCGGGCACAGCGACGCCCTGCTGGGGATCTTCGATCCGCTGGCGCCGCTGGCCTCGGAGGCGGTGCGGTCCCTGGACGCCGGGGACACGGAGGGCTTCAGGACCGTGCTCGCCCCCACCGTCCCCCTGGCCCGGCACCTGTTCGGCGCGCCCACCCGCTACTACAAGACGGGCGTGGTGCTGCTCGCCTGGCTCGCGGGCCACCAGGAGCACTTCGTGATGCCCGGCGGCCTCCAGTCGGCCCGCTCCCTGCCGCACCTGGCCCGCGCGTACGAACTGGCCGACGGCCTGGGCCTGTTCCCCGACCCGGACCTCTCCCTCGACCGCATGAGGAAGCTGCTCGCCGTGTACGGAGTCCCGCGATGACCGAAGCCCGCGCCACGACCGGCACCCGGGACCTGTCCCGCTTTTCGATCAACCAGCAGACCGTGAAGCAGCTCGCGCTTCCCGAACTGGTCGCCGAGTGCGGCAGGTTGGGCGTCGGCGCCGTGGGGCTGTGGCGGGAACCCGTACGCGAATTCGGGCTGGAGAAGGCCGCGCGGCTCGTGCGGGACGCGGGGATGACCGTCACCTCGCTGTGCCGGGGCGGCTTCTTCACCGCCGAGGACCCGGGGGAGCGGCGCCGGGCGCTGGAGGACAACCGCGCCGCGCTGGACGAGGCCGCCGCGCTCGGCACCGGCGTCCTGGTGCTGGTCTCCGGGGGCCTGCCCGCCGGCAGCCGCGACCTCGCGGGCGCGCGCGAACGGGTCGCCGACGCGCTGGCCGAGCTCGCCCCGTACGCGGCCGAACGCGGCGTGCGCCTGGCGATCGAGCCGCTGCACCCCATGTACGCGGCCGACCGCTGCGTCGTCTCCACCCTCGGTCAGGCGCTGGACCTGGCCGGACGCTTCCCCGCCGAACAGGTCGGGGTGACCGTGGACACCTACCACCTGTGGTGGGACGAGCGCGTGCCGGAGCAGCTCGCGCGCGCGGGAGCCGGGGGCCGCATCGCGCTGTTCCAACTGGCCGACTGGGTCACGCCGTTGCCCGAGGGCGTGCTGGTGGGGCGCGGGCAGCTCGGGGACGGGGCGGTGCCGCTGCGGGAGTTCCGCGAGACCGTCGACGCCGCGGGGTACGCGGGGCCCGTGGAGGTGGAGCTGTTCAACGAGCGGCTCTGGGCGCGGGACGGCGCCGAGGTGCTGGCCGAGACCGCGGAGCGGTACCTGCGGCACGCCTTCTGACCTTCACGGCACGCGTTCTGAATTTCTCGTTCCGGGTCTACAACCCTTGGCCGTTGACGCGTGTCATACCTGGCATCGGACTTCCTTTGAGGGGGGCTCGCGGGGAGGCCGAGGGGGAAATGGGGGGGCGAGGGCCCGGCACCGGGAACGGTGCCGGGCCCTTCCACATCCGCTGCGCGTGCACGCTCAGAAGCGGTCGGCGTTCTTCTTCGTCACGGCCTTCACCGGCACCTGGATGGACTTCTCCACGCTGTCGCCGTTGGCCACCCGCACCGCGTTGCGCACGGCCATCCTGCCCAGCTCGCCCGGCTGCTGGGCGATCGTGCCGCTGAGCGTCCCCTTCTTCACGGCCTTGACCGCCTCGGGCGTCCCGTCGAAGCCCACGATCTTGACCTCGGTCCCGGCGCGCGGGCCGAGCGCCTTGGCCGCGCCGAGCGCCATCTCGTCGTTCTCCGCGAACACGGCCCGCACGCCCGGGTGCGACTGGAGCACGTTGGTGGTCACATCCAGCGCCTTGGCGCGGTCGAAGCCGGCGGTCTGGCGCGCCGCGACCTTGAGCCCCGAGTGCTTCTTCAGCCCCTTGGCGAAGCCCTCGCCGCGCTCCCTGGAGGCCGAGGTGCCCGGGGTGCCGCGCAGCACCAGCACCTCGCCCTGCCCGTCCAGGAGTTCGCTGACCTGGTCGGCCGCCATCTTCCCGCCGCCCACGTTGTCCGAGGCCACCGTGGTCTTCACGCCGTCGCCATTCACGCCGCGGTCGGCGGCGACCACGGGGATGCCGGCGTTCTGCGCGGCCTTCACGGCGGGCACGGCCGCGTCGGAGTCCACCGGGTTGACGATGACGGCCTTCATGTTCTGCGAGGTGAAGTTCTGCACCTGGTTGGTCTGCTGGGAGGCGTCGTCCTGCGCGTCCTGCACGGTGAGTTCGGCGCCCTCGGTCTTCGCCTCGGACTCGGCGCCCTTCTTCATCTCCACGAAGAACGGGTTGTTGAGCGTGGACAGCGCCATGCCCAGCTTCACCGGGGACTTCTCACCCCCCGACGCCGTCTTCTGGGTGCCGCACCCGGTGGCGGCGAGTGCGAGCGAGGCGGTCAGGAGAACCGCCGCCGCGGCCGTGCGCTGTCTGTTGCTCTTGCTCATTGCTGCATTCCTTGCAGTCGGTGGCAGGGGAGCGGAACGACGTGCCTGTCCCGTGGCGCTCAGTGGTGCGCCCGGCCGGGCCTGACCGGCCGGGGTGGTGCCTGGGTGGTGCCTGTGGTGCGAGTGGTGCAGATTGTGTGTGCGATGTGAATCGTACGGATCATGTGCGGCGGCGCAATGTGTCGATGAGAACGGCGACCGCGATGACGCCGCCGATGACCACCTGCTGCCAAAAGGCGGACACGGCAAGGAGGTTGAGGCCGTTGCGCAGCACGGCCAGCACCAGGGCGCCGACCAGCGTTCCCGACACCTTGCCGACCCCGCCCGCGAGGCTCGCCCCGCCGATCACCACGGCGGCGATCGCGTCCAGTTCGTACCCCGTGGCCGCCTGCGGCTGGGCCGAGGCGAGCCGCGAGGCCAGCACGATCCCGGCGACCGCGGCGAACAGCCCGGACAGCGCGTACACCGCGAGCTTCTGCGGCCGCACCCTGATCCCGGAGAGCCGCGCCGCCTCCTCGTTCCCGCCCATCGCGTACATCGCGCGCCCGGTGTACGTGCGGGCCAGGATCAGTGCGGCGAGCAGCCCGGTCGCGGCGAGGACCAGCACCGGCACCGGCAGGGTCCCGCCGAGGTCGCCGCCCACCCAGGCCACCGACTCCGGCAGCAGGATGGGGCTGCCCTGCGAGACGACCAGCGCCAATCCGCGTGCGGCGGACAGCATGGCCAGGGTCGCGATGAACGGGGGCAGCTTCCCGTACGCGATCAGCGCGCCGTTGAGCAGGCCGCAGGCGCCGCCCGCCGCGAGCGCGGCCAGTACGCCGAGCCAGCCCGGCCAGCCCTGCTGGGTCGCCGTCCAGCCGAGCACGATCGCGGAGAACGCGGCGACCGAGCCCACCGACAGGTCGATGCCGCCGCTCACGATCACGAAGGTCACGCCGAAGGCGAGGATCGCGGTGACGGCCGCCTGCACGCCGACGTTCAGCAGGTTCCTGGTGCTGAGGAAGTCGGGCGAGAGCAGGGCCAGCGCGAGGGTGAGCGCGACGAGGCCGCTCAGCGCGCCGTTGTCCAGCAGCAGCCTCCGTACGACTGGCGGAAGTCGGAATCCTCTGCTGCCCGGAGGGGCGGGCGGTGGCTGGGACGTCTTCTCGGTGTCGGTGGCCATGCATTCCCCTCCGTCCGGTCACGCGGCACGCCGCGCGCGGTCCATCGCGGTGTGCCGCACAAAGGCGTGATCATGCCAAATACCCCTGCCGCGCCGGAAGTTGCCGAACGGCGTGAATCCGCCCGTGACATGACGCGCCGCCCGTGACATGCCATGACACCCGTGATGCCGCGCCGCCCGGAACCGGAGCCGGGGACTCCCGCGCTGTCGGAGGCGGGGGCTACCGTCTGCTCATGACCTTCCAGCCCGCCGTGCTCGAGGGGGTCCTTGAGCGCATCACGTACGCGAACGAGGAGAACGGGTACACCGTCGCCAGGGTCGACGGCGGCCGCGGCGGCGACCTGCTCACGGTCGTCGGCTCGCTGCTGGGCGCGCAGGTGGGCGAGTCGCTGCGGATGGAGGGCCGCTGGGGTTCGCACCCGCAGTACGGGCGCCAGTTCCACGTGGACAACTACACGACCGTCCTCCCCGCCACCGTCCAGGGCATCCGCCGCTATCTGGGCTCAGGGCTGATCAAGGGCATCGGCCCGCGTACGGCGGAGAAGATCGTCGACCACTTCGGCACCGCGACCCTGGAGGTGATCGAGGAGGACGCGCAGCAGCTCATCCAGGTCCCGGGGCTCGGCCCGAAGCGCACCAAGAAGATCGCCGCGGCCTGGGAGGAGCAGAAGGCCATCAAGGAGGTCATGGTCTTCCTCCAGGGCGTCGGCGTCTCCACCTCCATCGCCGTGCGCATCTACAAGAAGTACGGCGACGCCTCCATCTCCGTCGTGAAGAACCAGCCCTACCGCCTCGCCTCCGACGTCTGGGGCGTCGGCTTCCTGACCGCCGACCGCATCGCGCAGTCCGTCGGCATCCCGCACGACAGCCCCGACCGGGTGAAGGCCGGGCTGCAGTACGCCCTGTCCCAGTCCACCGACCAGGGCCACTGCTTCCTGCCCGAGGAGCGGCTGATCACCGAGGCGGTGAAGCTGCTCCAGGTCGACACCGGGCTTGTCATCGAGTGCCTCGCCGAGCTCGCCGCAGAGGAGGAGGGCGTCGTACGCGAGACCGTCCCCGGCGAGGACGGCCAGCCCGTCACCGCGGTCTATCTCGTCCCCTTCCACCGCGCCGAAGTGGCGCTCTCGGCCCAGGTGTCGAGGCTTCTGCGCGCGGACGAGGACCGGCTGCCCGCCTTCGCGGACGTCGACTGGGACGCCGCGCTGGGCTGGCTTGCTTCGCGCACGGGGGCCGAGCTGGCGCCCGAGCAGCGGGACGCGGTGCGGCTCGCGCTCACCGAGAGGGTCGCGGTGCTGACCGGCGGGCCCGGCTGCGGCAAGTCCTTCACGGTGCGCTCGGTGGTCGAGCTGGCGCGCGCCAAGAAGGCGAAGGTGCTGCTCGCGGCGCCCACGGGCCGGGCGGCGAAGCGGCTGGCCGAGCTGACGGGCGCCGAGGCGTCCACCGTGCACAGGCTGCTGGAGCTCAAGCCCGGCGGGGACGCGGCGTACGACAGGGACAGGCCGCTGGACGCCGACCTCGTGGTGGTGGACGAGGCCTCGATGCTCGATCTGCTTCTGGCGAACAAGCTGATCAAGGCGGTGCCCCCGGGCGCCCACCTCCTGCTGGTCGGCGACGTGGACCAGCTCCCCTCGGTCGGCGCGGGCGAGGTCCTGCGCGACCTGCTGGACGGGGCGGGGCCCGTGCCCTCCGTGCGCCTCACCCGCATCTTCCGCCAGGCACAGCAGTCCGGGGTGGTCACCAACGCGCACCGCATCAACTCCGGCACCCCGCCGGTCACTCAGGGGCTGCGCGACTTCTTCCTGTTCGTGGAGGACGACACGGAGGAGGCGGGGAAGCTCGCGGTGGACGTGGTGGCCCGGCGCATCCCCGCGAAGTTCGGCCTCGACCCGCGCCGCGACGTGCAGGTGCTGACCCCCATGCACCGCGGCCCGGCCGGCGCGGGCAACCTCAACGGGCTCCTCCAGCAGGCGGTGACCCCGGCGCGCCCGGGCCTGCCGGAGAAGCGCTTCGGCGGCCGGGTCTTCCGCGTGGGCGACAAGGTCACCCAGATCAGGAACAACTACGAGAAGGGCGCGAACGGCGTCTTCAACGGCACCGTCGGCGTGGTCACCGCGCTGGACACGGACGACCAGCGGCTGACCGTGCGCACCGACGAGGACGAGGAGGTGGGGTACGACTTCGACGAGCTGGACGAGCTGGCGCACGCCTACGCCGTCACCATCCACAGATCCCAGGGCAGCGAGTACCCGGCCGTGGTGATTCCCGTCACCACGGGAGCCTGGATGATGCTTCAGCGCAATCTGCTCTATACGGCCGTGACCAGGGCGAAACGCCTTGTGGTGCTGGTCGGTTCGCGCCGCGCGCTGGGGCAGGCGGTGCGCACCGTCTCGGCCGGGCGGCGCTGCACGGCGCTCGCCCACAGGCTCCGTGGTGCGCCGGGGGCCGCAGGGGGTATGCCGGTGACGAGGGACGGCTCCGGGGGTGACCGCCGGAGCGTGAAGGGTGCAGGATGTTCCTGAAAGGCACTGCGTGCCACCTAGGAGCCCATTGGACGACCCCCAGTGCACCGCACGGCACTTGATGGGGGACAGTGGAGTGAGTCAGGGCACCTCGAAGAAGAGGCACTACGTCGGTGAGGGATGACGTGAGCGACAACTCTGTAGTACTGCGGTACGGGGACGGCGAATACAGCTACCCGGTCGTCGAGAGCACCATTGGTGACAAGGGCTTCGACATCGGAAAGCTGCGTGCCGAGACCGGTCTGGTGACCCTGGATTCGGGCTATGGCAATACGGCCGCGTACAAATCCGCCATCACCTATCTCGATGGCGAGCAGGGAATTCTCCGCTACCGCGGATATCCGATCGAGCAGCTCGCCGAGCGCGGCACGTTCATCGAGACCGCGTACCTGCTGATCAACGGCGAGCTGCCCACCGTCGACGAGCTCGCCCGGTTCAAGAACGACATCACGCAGCACACGCTGCTGCACGAGGACGTCAAGCGGTTCTACGACGGCTTCCCGCGCGACGCCCACCCGATGGCCATGCTGTCCTCGGTCGTCAGTGCACTGTCGACCTTCTACCAGGACAGCCACAACCCGTTCGACGAGGAGCAGCGCAACCTCTCGACGATCCGGCTGCTGGCCAAGCTGCCCACCATCGCCGCCTTCGCGTACAAGAAGGCCATCGGCCACCCGGTGGTGTACCCGAGCAACGACCTCGGCTACGTCGAGAACTTCCTGCGGATGACCTTCTCCGTGCCGGCCGCCGAGTTCGAGCTGGACCCGGTCGTCGTCAGCGCCCTGGACAAGCTGCTCATCCTGCACGCCGACCACGAGCAGAACTGCTCCACCTCCACGGTCCGCCTGGTGGGCTCCTCGCAGGCGAACCTGTTCGCCTCGATCTCGGCCGGCATCAACGCGCTGTGGGGCCCGCTGCACGGCGGCGCGAACCAGAGCGTCCTGGAGATGCTCCAGAAGATCCAGGCCGACGGCGGCGACGTCGACTCCTTCATCCGCAAGGTGAAGAACAAGGAAGACGGCGTGAAGCTGATGGGCTTCGGGCACCGCGTCTACAAGAACTTCGACCCCCGCGCGAAGATCATCAAGTCGGCCGCGCACGATGTGCTCTCGGCCCTCGGCAAGAGCGACGAGCTTCTCGACATCGCCCTGCGTCTGGAGGAGCACGCGCTCTCCGACGACTACTTCACCGAGCGGAAGCTCTACCCGAACGTGGACTTCTACACCGGGCTGATCTACCGCGCGATGGGCTTCCCGAGCAGCATGTTCACCGTGCTGTTCGCGCTCGGCCGGCTGCCGGGCTGGATCGCCCAGTGGCACGAGATGATCAAGGAGCCGGGCTCCCGCATCGGCCGCCCGCGCCAGGTCTACACCGGCGAGGTGCTGCGCGACTACGTGCCGGTGGAGTCCCGCTGAGCGGCTGCCACTGACGTGGCGAGCGCCGCTTCGCGTGACGGAAGGGCCCGGTGCTGTGGGCCCGGGCCCGTCCGTATGTGCACCTATGTGAGGAGACCTAGGTAACAGCAATAGCGGGGTAAACATTGAGGGGGGGGGAGGGGGTAACCCGGTGG
>NZ_JBCFOK010000033.1:0-38918 GCF_039605595.1 Streptomyces odontomachicola | reverse complement strand
AGGGTGTCACACTTTCGGGGACCGCGACGCAGTTGAATGTGAGCCGACTGGTCAGGGGCTGGGCGAGAGACCCGTGGTTCCCCCCGTACCTATGGGTCCGCGCGATTGGGGCGGGCGGGACACGTCCCCCCGGGCCCGCCCGCGCCCCTCTTCTTTCGTTTCTTCCTCCGCCTCTCCGCGCCCGGGCGCCCTCCCCTTTCCTCCTCCGTACGGCGCATGCTGTGAGCAAGGTCCCAGCCGCCGGACCTCCACGGCACGCAGGCTGGTAGCTACAGTCCGTGCCAACTGGGCAGTAACCATTGATGTACGGAGGCAAGACCATGGCACGCGAGGCCGAGGGCGTCCGACTCAACGAGAGCGGACAGCCCATCCAGCCGGTCTACGGTCCGGACGTACTGCGGGACTGGGATCCGGAAGGGAAGCTGGGCGAGCCGGGCGCCTATCCGTACACGCGCGGCGTCTACCCCTCGATGTATACGGGGCGCCCGTGGACGATGCGGCAGTACGCGGGATTCGGCACCGCGACCGAGTCCAACGCGCGCTACAAGCAGCTCATCGAGAACGGCACGATGGGCCTCTCGGTCGCGTTCGACCTGCCGACCCAGATGGGGCACGACTCGGACGCGCCGATCGCCTCGGGCGAGGTCGGCAAGGTCGGCGTCGCCATCGACTCGATCGACGACATGCGGGTGCTCTTCGGCGGGATCCCGCTGGAGAAGGTCTCCACGTCGATGACCATCAACGCGCCGGCCGCGCTGCTGCTCCTGCTCTACCAGCTCGTCGCCGAGGAGCAGGGCGCCGACCCGAAGAAGCTCACGGGCACGATCCAGAACGACGTGCTCAAGGAGTACATCGCGCGGGGCACGTACATCTTCCCGCCCAAGCCCTCGCTGCGCCTGATCGCCGACATCTTCAAGTACTGCAAGGCCGAGATCCCGAAGTGGAACACCATCTCCATCTCCGGGTACCACATGGCCGAGGCGGGGGCGACGCCCGCGCAGGAGATCGCCTTCACGCTGGCCGACGGCATCCAGTACGTGCGCACCGCGGTGGCCGCCGGGATGGACGTGGACGACTTCGCGCCGCGCCTGTCCTTCTTCTTCGTCTCCCGTACGACGCTGCTCGAAGAGGTCGCGAAGTTCCGTGCGGCGCGGCGGATCTGGGCGCGGGTGATGAAGGAGGAGTTCGGCGCGAAGAACCCCAAGTCGCTGATGCTGCGCTTCCACACCCAGACGGCCGGGGTGCAGCTCACCGCGCAGCAGCCCGAGGTCAACATGGCCCGGGTCACCGTGCAGGCGCTGGGCGCGGTGCTGGGCGGCACGCAGTCGCTGCACACCAACTCCTACGACGAGGCGATCGCGCTGCCGACGGACAAGTCGGCCCGTCTTGCGCTGCGTACGCAGCAGGTCCTCGCGTACGAGACCGATGTGACGGCGACCGTCGACCCCTTCGCCGGTTCGTACGTGGTCGAGTCGATGACCGATGACGTGGAGGCGGCGGCCGTCGAGCTGATGCGCCAGGTCGAGGAGCGGGGCGGCGCGGTCGACGCGATCGAGCAGGGGTATCAGAAGAACGAGATCGAGCGCAGCGCGTATGCGATCGCGCAGGAGCAGGACAGCGGCGAGCGTGTGGTGGTCGGGGTCAACCGCTTCCAGATGGCGGAGGAGGATCCCTACGACCCGCTGAAGGTCGATCCGGCGATCGAGGCGCAGCAGGTGGAGCGGTTGGCGCGGCTGCGCGCTGAGCGCGACTCCGCGGCTGTCGAGTCCGCGCTCGACTCGCTCCGCAAGGCGGCGGAGGGCGAGGACAACGTCCTCTACCCGATGAAGGAGGCGCTCCGGGCCCGGGCGACGGTGGGAGAGGTCTGCAACACCTTGCGCGAGACGTGGGGGGCATACGTCCCCACAGACACCTTCTGATCGCTTCCCCCCCCCCACACACACCTAAGTGCGGGGGGGGGAGGGGTTACTGGGCGACGCTTATGTAGCCGTCTGGGCGGATTGTGTAGGTGTCGGGGCCGTAGGCCGCCTCCGCGTGGGGTTCCGTTTTCGTGATCGCGTATGAACCCGGTGGCGGCGTGCCGCCGAAGGAGAGGGTCACGTACCCCGTGCCGTGCAGCAGGTCGAAGATGCGTACCGGCGTGCCGTCGGACAGGACGCACTCCGCGTCCGGGGCTCGGTCTCCCGGCCGGAGCCAGCCGCCGGGTGCGGCCCGGAGGTCGCGGGAGAGCGGGCTCGACCTGTAGCCCACGTCGAGCTGGTGCGTGGAAGACCCCCGCCGCACCACCCCCCGGTGGATCCGCGTGCTCAGCCCCAGCACGTCGGCCGCCACCGCCTCCCGCTCGACCGCGTACGAGTCGAGCAGCTCCTCGCCCGCCGCCCCCCGCAGCACCTCACCCAGCTTCCAGCCGAGGTTGTACGCGTCCTGCACACCGGTGTTGAGCCCCTGGCCCCCGGCCGGCGAGTGCACATGGGCCGCGTCCCCCGCGAGGAAGACCCGCCCCTCCCGGAAGCGCTCCGCCATCGCGGCGCGCGCGGTGAAGTCCGAGGCCCACCGCACCTCTTGGACGGCGGACGCGGGAATCCCCGTACGGGAGGAGATCAGCGACCGCACCGCCGCGGCCGAGACCGACACCTCCGTACCGGGCGCGAACTGCGCGGCCAACTGGAACTCGGGGACGCCCGCCAGCGGACACAGCGCGAGGCTCCCGCCCGGCGCCTCGGGCCACACATGCCACGCGTCGCGCCCCAACTCCGCGTCCGCGCCCAGCCGCACGTCCGCGACCAGCATGGGGGAGGGGTCCACGGTCTCCCCGTGCATGGCGATGCCCAGCTCGCGGCGTACCGTGCTGCGCCCGCCGTCCGCCGCGACCAGATACCGCCCGCGCACCGCGCGCCCGTCGGCCAGCCGCACCGTGACGCCCTCCGCGTCCTGCGCGAGCCCGGCGACCTCCGCGCCGAACTCGGCCTCCCCGCCCAGCTCTCGGACGCGCGCGTACAGCAGCTCCTGCGTGCGCCACTGCGGCACCATCAGCGCCTCGTGGTACGGCGCGCCGGGAATCGGTCCGGTGCGCTCGGCGAGGTCCCAGCGCTCGCCGGGCTCGCCGTCCCGCCACGCCCGCATCGGCGGGTAAGGACCGCCCGCCGCGGTGAAGGCCGCGCCCACGCCGAGGTCGTCCAGCACCTCGCGGGTGCGCGGCTGGATGCCCTTGCCTCGGGAGCCGGGGAACAGCCGCTCGCCGCGCTCCAGCAGCCGTACGCGTACGCCGCGCCGCAGCAGGTCCACGGCCAGCACCAGGCCGGTGGGCCCGGCGCCGACGATCACCACGTCGATGCCGCCGGAGTCGCCCTTAACACTGTTAAGTCCCATGCCGCCGAGGGTGCGCTTAATGGTGTTAAGTTGTCAAGCATGGCCGAGAAGGGAAGCAGCAAAAGCAGCAAGAGCGGCAAGGCGGGCTCGGCGGCCCGCCTCGACCGGGCCCAGGTCGCGGAGACCGCGCTGCGGCTGCTCAACGACACCGGGCTCGACGGGCTGAGCCTGCGCCGCATCGCCAAGGAGCTGAACGTCCAGGCGCCCGCGCTCTACTGGCACTTCAAGAGCAAGCAGGAGCTGCTGGACGAAATGGCCACGCTCCTCCAGCGCGAACTGGACGCGCAGCCGGGCCCGGCGGAGGACGCGGACTGGCGGGAGCGGCTCTCGGACCCCTGCCGTAGGCTGCGCCGCCTCCTGCTGGGGTACCGGGACGGCGCGAAGGTCTTCGCCGGCACCCGGCTCAGCGGCACCGAGCACGCGCCGGGCCAGGAGGAGCACCTGCGGGCGCTGGTGGAGGCCGGGTTCACGCCGGCGGCCGCCGCGCGTGCCTCGGCCGTCGCGTACACCTTCACGATGGGCTTCGTGACGGAGGAGCAGGGCGTGCACCCGCTGCCGGGCGAGCGGCGCCCCGGGTACGAGGTCGAGGAGCGGGAGCGCAGGCTGGCCCCCGAGCACCCGCTGGCGGCGCAGGTCAGCGCCGAGCTCTTCGGCAACTACGAGGAGCGCTTCGAGGAGGGGCTGGCGGCGGTCGTGGCGGGGATCGGTGCGACGATGCTGAAGCCGGAGGAGGGTCGCGGCTAGGGCGCGAGGACGTCCAGTTCCTCCATGGCGTCCACCGTGATGGTGCGCATGATCTGCTCGGCGCGCGCGCCGTCGCCCTCCCGTATCGCCTCGGCGACCTGGACGTGCATGGTCACCGCCTCCTGGCGCGGGTCGCTGAACATCAGCTCGTGCTCCGTACGGCCCGTGAGGATCGCGGCGACCACGTCGCCGAGCCGCGCGAACATCTCGTTCCGCGAGGCGCGGAGGATCGTGCGGTGGAAGGTGATGTCGTGCACCAGGTAGTTGTCGAGCTGCTGGCCGCGTGAGGTGGCGACCATCCCGAGCGCCTGCTCGGTGAGCTGCGCGCACTCCTCGGGCGTCGCGAACTCGGCCGCGAGCCGCGCCGCGACCGGCTCCACGGCCGAGCGCAGCACGGTCAGCGAGCGGAGCTGCCGCCCGCGGTCGGCGCCCGCGAGGCGCCAGGTGATCACCTGCGGGTCGAAGACGTTCCACTCCTCGGTGGGCCTGATCCGCACGCCGACCCGGCGCCGGGACTCCACGAGGTGCATCGACTCCAGTACGCGGACGGCCTCGCGGGCGACGGTGCGCGAGACCTCGTAGCGCTCGGCGAGTTCGTCGGTGCGCAGCACGGTGCCCGGCGGGTATTCGCCCGCGGTGATGGCCGGGCCGAGCGAGGCGAGGAGCTGCGCGTGCAGGCCGCGGGCCGCGGCGTTCGCTGTGCCGTCCGTCGTGCTGTCCGCCGTGCCATTCGCGCCGCCGTCCGCCGTGCCGGGCCCCGCGGCCTCCCCGTCCCGGCCCTCGCGGTCCGCCGCCTCGCTGGTCATGGCTGTGGCTCTCCCGGTTCCGATCCGCTGCGCCCCGCGTCTCGTCCCCCGCCGGGCGGACCCAGCCTACGTGGTCACCGTCACGCCAATTAAGTATGACTTTTAAAGGTCAAGCTCTTGAATACGTGTGACCTATGGGGTTAGGTAGCCGCTGGCCCGGGGTCGACGAGGACAGCGAGGTGAGCGCGGGCATGAGTGTCGTGGTGGTCATGGGAGTGGCCGGGACCGGCAAGACGACGGTCGGCGAAATGCTCGCCGCCGAGCTGGGTGTCCCGTACGCGGAGGCCGACGGCTTCCACCCGCCGGCCAACATCGCGAAGATGTCCGCCGGCACCCCGCTGGACGACGAGGACCGCCTCCCCTGGCTGGACGCCATCGGGGCCTGGGCGCACGGCCACGCGCGGAACGCGACCGGGCAAAAGGGCGAGGTCACCGCCGTGGTGAGCTGCTCGGCCCTCAAGCGCTCCTACCGCGACAGGCTGCGGGCCGCCGAGCCCGGCGTCCGCTTCCTCCACCTGACCGGCGACCGCGCCCTGATCGACGAGCGGATGCGGGAGCGTCAGGACCACTTCATGCCCGTGGCGCTGCTGGATTCGCAGTTCGCCACCCTGGAGCCGCTCCAGCCCGACGAGGACGGCGCCGCCGTGCGCGTCGACGCGGAGCCGCGGACCATCGTCGAGCGGGGCATCGCCGCGCTGGGCGCGCAGGCCGCGGCCGCCGTGAGCAGCTGACCCACCCTCCCGTCGTACGGGGCCGGGCGCCGGACCCGTAAGGCCGCACAGAAACAGGACAAGCCGTGCTTCATCTCAGTGCCGAGATGATGGCCGCGGGGTCGGAGCCCGCCAAGACCATCACCTCCGCAGGCAGCGCGCAGCTCGGTATCGCCGTGCTGGCGGGCATCGCCGTCATCGTCGTTCTCATCACCAAGTTCAGGCTGCACGCCTTCCTGGCGCTGACGCTCGGCACCCTGGTGCTGGGCTCGGTTGCGGCCGCGGCGCCCGACAAGACCATCGAGGCGTTCACCACCGGGCTCGGGGACACCGTCTCGGACGTGGGCGTGCTCATCGCGCTCGGCGCGATCCTGGGCAAGCTGCTCGCCGATTCGGGGGGCGCGGACCAGATCGTCGACACGATCCTCGCGAAGGCGAAGACGAGCCGGATGCCGTGGGCGATCGCGCTGATCGCGGGCATCATCGGGCTGCCGCTCTTCTTCGAGGTCGGCATCGTGCTGCTGATCCCCGTGGTGCTGCTGGTCGCCAAGCGCGGCAACTTCTCGCTGATGCGGATCGGCGTGCCCGCGCTCGCCGGGCTCTCGGTCATGCACGCGCTGGTGCCCCCGCACCCGGGGCCGCTCGCCGCGATCGGGGCCATCCACGCGAACCTCGGCGTCACGCTGGCGCTGGGCGTGCTGGTCGGCATCCCCACGCTGATCATCGCGGGGCCGCTGTTCGGCAAGGTCGCCGCGCGCTGGGTGGACGTGTCGCCGCCGGAGGGGCTGACCCCCGAGCGGCCCTCGGAGAGCCTGGAGCGCAGGCCCGGGTTCGGGCCCACGGTGTGCACGGTGCTGCTGCCCGTGGTCCTGATGCTGCTCAAGGCGCTCGGCGACATCGTGATCGACGACCCGGAGAACCACGTGCAGCGGGTGCTGGACGTGATCGGTTCGCCGCTGATCGCGCTGCTGGTGGCGGTGCTGGTCGCGCTGTTCACGCTGGGCCGGGCCGCCGGCTTCAGCAAGGACAGGCTGGGGGAGTCGGTGGGCTCGGGCCTCGGTCCGATCGCCGGGATCCTGCTCATCGTCGGCGCGGGCGGCGGCTTCAAGGAGACGCTGATCGAGCTCGGGATCGGCGACATGATCCTGGACTTCTCCAAGGAGTGGTCGATCCCCGCGATCCTGCTGGGCTGGCTGATCGCGGTGGCCATCCGGCTCGCGACCGGCTCGGCGACGGTGGCCACCATCTCGGCCGCGGGTCTCGTGGCGCCGCTCGCCACGGACATGAACACCGCTCACGCGGCACTGCTGGTGCTGGCCGTCGGCGCCGGTTCGGTCTTCTTCAGCCACGTGAACGACGCCGGGTTCTGGCTGGTGAAGGAGTACTTCGGGATGAACGTCGGCCAGACGATCAAGACCTGGTCGGTCCTGGAGTCGATCATCTCGGTGGTGGCCCTGATCCTCCTCCTGCTCCTCTCCCTGGTCCTCTAGCCCCGCCCCACGACCCCCCTGAGGCCCGTCCCCACGGGAGAGAGCCCCGGCACGCCCCCGAGTGCCGGGGCTCTCGTCGTACGGAGGGTGCCGCGGGCTCTCGGCGTACGGGATGCGGCGGGGCGCTCGGCGTTTCCGGCAACGGGGCCTCGGCGCGGCCGCCCGGCGCGTGCCGCCCCTTCTTCCCGCCGGAGCGGGAAGTCGGCCCGCGGCGGCGGCCGGCGGTTCGCCGTGCGGGCCGCGCGCAGGCCGCTGGTCGGGCGGGGGCTCTCGGCGTGTGGGGGAGACGTTCAACCCGCGTGGTGCAGCGGGCTGTTGAGGGAGCGTTTCAGGGCCGGGCCCAGGCGGCGTTCCACCACGCGGTGCAAGGCCCATGCCAGGAGAAGCATCGATGTCAGGGTCGTCAGGAAAGTGAGCCAGGACGGGACGCCCAGCCAGCGGTGGAGGCCGCGGATGGCTACCCAGCCCAGGTGCTCGTGCACCAGGTAGAAGGGGTAGGTGAGGGCGCCGGCCGTGGTGAGCCAGCCCCAGTCCACCCGGCGCAGGCCGCCCAGGGCCACCGCGGCGACCGCCGCGAAGCCCAGCGCGACGAACGCGACTATCCCGGCGGAGGGGCGGTAGGAGAAGGTGCCGGGCCCTCCGTCGTTCCACAGCTCCACGACCGCGAAGTGCTGCCCGAGCAGGAAGCTGACGCCGACGATCGCCCAGGCCGTGGGCTCGTGCCCGTACCGGTGGAGCAGATACAGACCCATCCCGCCGATGAAGAACGGCGCGTACTGCGGCATCAGCAGCACCTCCAGCAGCTCCGAGCCCGACGCCTCGGCCAGCACGGCGGCCAGCGTCCACCCCGCGCACAGCCACACCACGCGCTGCCGGGTGGCGCCCGGCACCACCACGAACAGCGCGAAGAGCACGTAGAAGCGCAGCTCCGCCCAGAGCGTCCAGCACACGCCCAGCACCCGGTCCACGCCGAGCGGCTCCTGGAGCATGGTCAGGTTCACCAGCATGTCGCTGGGCGCGACCGCCTCGTACACCACGCCCGGCACCGCGAAGACCAGGGTGACCAGGACGACCGCGGCCCAGTAGGCCGGCATCAGGCGGGCGAAGCGTGAGGCGGCGAAGTGCCGCAGCGGGCGGCCCCAGCCGCTCATGCAGATCACGAAGCCGCTGATCAGGAAGAAGAACTGCACGCCCAGGCAGCCGTAGGCGAACACCTGGGAGAGGTACGGGAACTGGTGCGTCGGCGAACTGCCCCACGCCTCGGTGATCTCGCCGTTCCGGCCGCCGTAGTGGTAGCAGGCGACCAGCAGCGCCGCGACCAGCCGCAGCCCGTCGAGGGCGCGCAGCCGTCCGGCGCCGGGGAGTTCGCGCGGCGCCGGACGCACGGGGGAGGAGGGGCCCGCCGTCACATGTGTGGTGCTCATCGGTGCGCCTCAGCCGAACGCGGCCCGCTTGAGCTTCCGCGCTCTCCTGGCCACTTTTCGCACGGTGCGGTTGCGCGGGACGAACGCGAACTGCTGCGGCAGCGCGCCGGGCAGGCCGAGCGCGGTGAGCCGGCGCCGCTTGAAGTAGCGCCAGGTCGCGCCGTTCAGGCGGGTGGAGAGATAGCGCTCCACCTCGGGGCGCAGGTGCGGGTAGATCTTCGCCTGCATGCAGAAGCCCACGGCCCGTACGAGGCCCTGGAGTTCGCGCTCCACGGTCTCCGCGTCGGGCGTGCGCCACGCGCCCACGGCCGCCGCGTCGGAGACGTCGGGCAGCACCGCGTCGGCGAGCGTGACCGGGATGCGGTTGCTGTTCTGGTACGGCGTGACCCGCTCCAGCAGCAGCCCCGTCCCGGTGCGCGCGACCCGCAGCCCGTAGAACGAGGCGGCCGTCAGCAGCGCGGTGGAGAAGCAGCCCACCACCAGGGCCGGCGCGGTCTCCTCGTACAGCACCTCGGCGAGCACCGGGGCCTCCAGCACGGTGAGGTCCACGCCCAGCTCGCCGGCCTCCTTCTCCAGCGCGCGGGAGAAGCGGGCGGGCGCGACCGGGTGCGGCTTGAACACCACCTGCCGGTGGCCCAGTTGGACCGCGCCGCGCAGCATCCGCACATGGAGCTGCTCCTCCTCCTCGGCGCTGAGGATGTCCAGCGCCGAGAGGTACTGGCCGAGCAGCAGCGCCGCCCCGTGCGGCGCCGCGCTCACGGCAGGCGGCACATCGCGGGCGAGCTCGGCCAGCACGCGGCGGAAGGACTCGGTGGGCACCGTCTCGGCCGGCACCCCGAACTCGGTGAGCAGCAGCGGCCGCAGACCCGGCAGCAGGTCCAGGTGCAGGAGCCTGCGCACGCGGGTGCCGACCAGCGGCGCGAGCTTGTTGCGGGTGGGCCCGTAGCTCATCAGCCCGTCCGCGTACAGGTCGATCGGCGCGTCGGGGAACAGCTTCGCGATGGCCAGCGCGGGCTCCACCTGGATCGACTCCAGCACCAGGTGCACCTCGTCGTCGCCGAGGCCCCACTCGGTGCGCAGCATGCGCTCCCACAGGGGTACGTCGTCGGCGCGCGGGGACCATGCGGCGGGGTGGTGCGGGCGGATGGTCGCGTTCCACGACAGCACCCGGTCGAATCGGTGCCGCAGCCGCTCGAAGCCCGGCATGCGGTCCAGCGGGGTCGCGGTCTCCGGGATCGCCGCGTTGTTGCCGACCAGCAGGATGCGGTGGTCGGCCGTCTCGAAGCGGCCCGCGTCCAGGGCAGCGGCCAGGGTGGCGGCGCCGTACAGCGTGGACGCGAAGAAGATCTGGGTGCGCGCGGGCGCCCCGGCGGGCGCCTCCGCGCGAGAGGGTGTGTGCGTGTCCATCAGGCCGCCTCCCCGAGCGCGGCGGGGCGCCGCTTGAGACGCCGCAGGCGCGCGGCGCGCTCGGCGTCCATCGAGTTCAGCGCGCCTTCCAGCACGTCGGCGGGCATCCGGCGGAGCGCGGCGGCGCTCGACTGGCGCAGCTTCCTTGCCACTTGCGGTTCGAACCTTCCGCTCGTCAGATGGTGGGAGATGATCGCGCAGTAGGTGCGCACCGCCTTCGGCAGCAGCGTGTCCGCCTCGGGATCCCGCCGGGTCTCGTCTATGACCTGGTCGAAGGCGCGCAGGAAGTCGAGCTGCCGTACGTCGCCGATCTGGGTCAGCGAGGAGGCGACGCCGCGCCGGTAGAAGACGCCGAGCAGCCCGACGGCCGCGAAAGACCTCGCCTCGCGGTGCAGCCGCCAGATCCACGGCCGGTCCTCCGCCGTACGCAGGCCGTGCCGGAAGTGCAGCACCCCGTCGTCCAGCAGCCTGCGGTGGTAGATCCCGGCCCAGGCGTACGCGTAGTCCACGGAGGTCGTGCGGTCGGCCGGCAGGATCGCGGCGCGCGGGTCCATCGCCACCCCGCGGCGCCCGTGCGGCACCCGCGAAATGGTCCTGTTCCGGCCCGTGACCTGCACGTGGTCGGTGCGCACGAAGTCGCAGTCCAGCCGCTCGATGACGGCGAGGAGTTCCTCGTAATAACCCGGCGCGAGCCAGTCGTCGCCGTCCAGAAAGGTGAGGAATTCGCCGTTCGCCGCCTCCAGGCCAGTGTTCCGCGCGGTGGCCAGGCCGCCATTCTGGGAATGGCGGACCAGCTTCGCACCCGGGAGTTCCTGTTCGGCACGCTCCAGAATCTCCGGGGTGCCGTCGGTCGAACAGTCATCGACCAGAATGAATTCGAAGTCGTCGCGGGCGTTCGCGCGGAGGCTGCGGAGCGTGTCCGGCGCATATGACTGCACGTTGTAGAACGGCACGATGACGGAGAGCTTAACCACCCGGGTGACGTTAGGTGTCCTCCCGGCATTCGTCTTGACCTGGCGCGTACGCGACGGTGAACGAAGGATGGCGGAATGGTTAACCGGAAATCCTGAGCGGCTCCGACGGGCCGGTTCGCCGTCCGGCGGTGTTTTGTTAACCGGCTGTTGCTTTTGAGTTGGGCCCAGCAGCGGAATCCCTTCCTAGCGTCAAGGACGTGCCATCTACTGCTTCCGGTTCCGCTTCTCCGCAACGCGTTGTGGTGCTCGCCGATTCCGATACGCGCTGGAAATGGGGCGCACTGACCGCGCGCCGCCTCGCCCCCGGCGCCCGCATCGACGGAATGCTGCTGCGCGGCCGGGCCACGCCCACCCCGCGCCAGCTCGCCGAGGTGGGCGTGCGCGCGGACTCGCTCCGCGAGGTGACGGGCGCGGGATTCGTCCGCGCGGTCACGGGGGAGTCCGGGGACTCCGCTGATCCCGGCGCCGCGGCGGATTCCGCTTCCGCGTCGTCCGGAAGCTGCGACCTGGTGGTCCTCGCCTGTGTGGGTGGAGCCGTTCAGGCGATGCTGCACGGGCTGGCCCGCGCCACGGGAGCCGTGGGGGCTCAAGGGAGCGGCGCGGGCCGGCCTGTTGTAGTCACCGGGTACGTCGGGGTGGTCTACGAGAAGCTCGCCGACGGGCTGCTGCTCCGGCACGGCGCGGACGTGGTGCTCGCCAACTCCCGCTACGACGCCGAGCGGTTCAGATCGGTGTACGAGGGTGTGGGCGCCGACGCCTCGGCGGTGACCGAGTGCGCGCTGCCCTTCCTGGGCGGGGCCCCGTACCAAGGGCCCTCCCCCGAGCGGCCGTTCACCGTCACCTTCGCCGCGCAGCCCTCCGTGCCCGCCTCCCGGGGCGACCGCTCCTACCTGCTGCGGCGCGCGGTACAGCACGCGCGGCTGCACCCGGAGCGGGAGGTGCTGATCAAGCTGCGCAGCAAGCCGGGGGAGCACACCACGCACATCGAGGAGCAGCCGTACCAGAAGCTCGCGGCGAAGCTCCCCGGCGGGCTGCCGCCCAACTGCCGCCTGGTGTACGGGCACATGGGCGAGGTGCTCGACCGCACGGACCTGCTGGTCACGGTCTCCTCCACGGCGGCGCTGGAGTCGCTGCACCGTTCGGTGCCGACCGCGCTGCTCACCGACCTCGGCGTGCGCGAGGTGCTGGGCAACCACTACTTCCTCGGCTCGGGCTGCCTGGCCTCCTGGGACTCGCTGGACGCGGGGCACCTGCCGGACGCCGACCCGGAGTGGACGTCCCGGCAGGGGGTGTGCGCCGCTTCGTCCGACGCGTACGAGTCCGCCTTCGCCGGTGCGCGGGAACGGGTCGCCGGTCTCGCCGCCAAGCGCGGTGAACTCCCGCCGATCGCGCCGTACTACACGCCGGCGACGGCGCCCGGATACCTCCCCGGCATCCTCGCCCGCTACGGCTTCGACCGGGACGGCGCGCCGCTGCCGGGAGCGCCGGCCGAGGCGGGCGAGCCCTCACTCCTGCGCAACGCCCTCCGCAACACGGCCCGCGCGGCATACCGCCACGGCGTCCAGCGGGTGGCCCCGGTCATTCGACGGGTGGGCGAACTGTGAGCGCGGCCTCCGGCGGCTCGCCGCCGCCCCCGCTGCGTTGTGCGCCCTCTGCCCCGCTGCGTTGTGGGCGGTCTGCGCCAGGGGCGCAGGGCGGGCACAGCGCAGCAGCGCGACCGCACCCCCGCTCCCACGCAACCACGTGCCCGACGGGGTGCGGGCGGCGCCCGCTTCGCGTGCGGGGCCGGGTGGGCCTCGCGGGTGCGGTCCCGGGTGTGCCCACCCGTTCCGCCCCTGCGGAACGACTGCCCACACCCTGTCTGACTGTTGAGGAGACGCCATGACCACCGTGCTCGCCGTCATCCCCGCCAGGGGCGGCTCCAAGGGCGTGCCCGCCAAGAACCTCGCGCCGGTCGGCGGCGTACCCCTGGTGGCCAGGGCCGTACGCGCCTGCGTCGAGGCGACGGAGGTGACCGCCACCGTCGTCTCCACCGACGACCCCGCGATCGCCGCGGCCGCACGCGGCGCAGGCGCCGAGGTCGCCGAGCGCCCGTCCGACATCGCCGGCGACACCGCCACCAGCGAGGCCGCGGTGCTGCACGCCATGGACGCGTACGAGGCACGGCACGGCACCGCCGTGGACACGGTGCTCCTCGTCCAGTGCACGAGCCCCTTCCTCACGTACGAGGACATCGACGCGGTGGCCTCGGCGGTCACGGCCGGCGGCGCGGACAGCGCGCTGACCGTCGCCGAGTTCCACGGCTTCGTATGGCGCGACGGCGAGGCGGGCGAGGAGGCCGCGGCGGACGGCGGCTTCGGCGTGAACCACGACAAGGCGTTCCGCCCCCGCCGCCAGGACCGCCCGCAGGACCTGCTGGAGACCGGCGCCGCGTACGCCATGGACGCCGCCGGCTTCCGCAAGGCGGGCCACCGCTTCTTCGGCCGCACCGAACCGGTGCGCACCGACCCCGCGCGGGTGCTGGAGGTCGACGATCCGCACGACCTCGCGCGCGCCCGCGCCCTCGCACCGCTCCTCGACGTCGCCACCCCCGGCGCGCTGCCGTCCTTCGGCGACGTCGACGCGGTCGTGCTCGACTTCGACGGCACCCAGACCGACGACCGGGTGCACGTCGACTCCGAGGGACGGGAGACCGTCGCCGTGCACCGCGGCGACGGGCTCGGCATCGCGGCGCTGCGCCGCTCCGGGCTGCGCATGCTGATCCTGTCCACGGAACAGAACCCGGTCGTCGCCGCGCGGGCCAAGAAGCTCCAGATCCCCGTGCTGCACGGCATCGACCGGAAGGACCTCGCCCTCAAACAGTGGTGCGAGGAGCAGGGCATCGCCCCGGAGCGCGTGCTCTACGCCGGCAACGACGTCAACGACCTCCCGTGCTTCGGCCTCGCCGGCTGGCCGGTCGCGGTCGCGGGCGCCCACGACGTCGTACGCGGCGCGGCACGCGCGGTCACCTCGGCGCCCGGCGGCGGGGGCGCGATCCGCGAGATCGCCTCGTGGCTCCTCGGCCCCGACCTCCAGACGCCCCGGCCGACGACGGCCGTCAGCGAAGCCGCCACCGCCGGATCACCGGCGCAGGCCGAACCCAGCCTGCTGCCCTCCCTCTAGCAGCTCTAGCAGAAAGAACTCACTCACCATGAGCACCAACCGCCTCCGCACCCTCGGCAACCGCACCGCGGGCCCCGGCTACCCCGTCTACGTCACCGGCGAGATCGGCATCAACCACAACGGCGACCTGGAGAACGCCTTCGCGCTCATCGACGCGGCCGCCGAGGCCGGCTGCGACGCCGTGAAGTTCCAGAAGCGCACGCCCGAGATCTGCACCCCGCGCGACCAGTGGGACATCGAGCGGGACACCCCCTGGGGCCGGATGACGTACATCGACTACCGGCACCGCGTCGAGTTCGACGAGGACGGCTACCGGGCGATCGACGAGTACTGCAAGAAGCGCGGCATCGACTGGTTCGCCTCCCCGTGGGACACCGAGGCCGTCTCCTTCCTGGAGAAGTTCGACGTGCCGGCCCACAAGGTGGCCTCGGCCTCGCTGACCGACGACGAGCTGCTGCGCGCTCTGCGCGCCACCGGCAAGACCGTCATCCTCTCCACCGGCATGTCCACCCCGAAGCAGATCCGGCACGCCGTCGAGGTGCTGGGCAGCGAGAACATCCTGCTCTGCCACGCCACCTCCACGTACCCGGCGAAGGCCGAGGAGCTCAACCTGCGGATGATCCACACCCTGCAGAACGAGTTCCCGAACGTGCCGATCGGCTACAGCGGCCACGAGACCGGCCTCCAGACCACCCTCGCCGCCGTCGCCCTCGGCGCCACCTTCGTCGAGCGCCACATCACCCTCGACCGCGCCATGTGGGGCTCCGACCAGGCAGCCTCGGTCGAGCCGCAGGGCCTGTCCCGCCTCGTGCGCGACATCCGCACCATCGAGGAGTCCCTCGGCGACGGCGTGAAGAAGGTGTACGAGAGCGAGCTCAAGCCCATGTCGAAGCTGCGCCGCGTGAAGGGCGTCGTCGCCGAGGCCGAGGAGGCCGCAGACGGCACCGCGCCCGTCTCGGCCTGACCTGGCGGGCACGGAATTGACCGAGCCCGACGGGCCCAGGCCCCCCGGCCCGGAGGCGGTGGGCGGCGACTCACGGCCGCGCCGCCTCCGGGGCGTACCGCCGGACCACAGACCCGGCGCGGACGGCGGCGAAGGCGGCATCGAGGACCAGCGCGCCGACCCCCGCACCCTCGCCTTCGTCGAAAGCCCCGTACAACTTCTGAACGTCCTGGAGTGGGCGCACGGCAGGGACAGCGCCCGGCTGACCCTCGTGGTGCTGCCGCCGCACGACCCGATGACCCGCGGCCAGCTCCGCAGAATGGCCGAACTCGCCCGCGACGAGGGCTATCCGGTCCGCTGGGAGGAGGCGCGGGACGGCGTCGCCGCGCCCGCCAAGACCATCGGCGCGCTCGCCGGACCCCTGCGCCGCGCCCGCCGCATAGTGATCGGCGACCCCTTCTCCCGTTACGTACAACTCCTGCTGACCCTCGCCTCGGCGCGCGACGTGGTGGTGGTCGACGACGGCACCGCGACGATGGAGTTCATCGCCCAACTGGCCCGCGGGGAGCGCTTCGTACGCTGGCACCGCAAGGGTACGGAGGCGGCGGCCGACCCCCGCGCCGCACTGTTCGCACCCTTCGCGCGGGGCGCCAGGCGGCGGCTGACCCCGGGGGAGCGGCGCAGGGTCGAGGTGTTCAGCTCGATGCCCGTGGAGGCGCCCGACGGGGTGACCGTGACCGCCAACGACTTCGCCTGGACCCGTCACACCTTCGGCCCCCCGCGGCTCACCAGGGGCACGGACCTGGTGGGAACATCGCTGGTGGAGACGGGTGTCGTCGACCTGGACCGCTATCTGGAAGCGGTCGCCTCGCTGGCCCGCGAGCACGGCGCGACCCGCTACTTCGCGCACCGCAGGGAGAGCCCCGAGAAGCTCCAGCGGGTGACCGCCGCGACGGGCCTCGAGATCGTACGGCCCGACCTGCCGCTCGAACTTGTCGCCCGGCGCGGCCCCATCGGCCGCACCATCCTCAGCTTCCCCTCGACCGTCGTGCACACCCTGCCGCTGGCCCTCGCCGGAACCTCCGTGACGGTCGCCGTCTGCGAGGTGGACCCCTCCTGGCTCACCGACCAGGCGTCGCCCCGCGCACAGGGCTTCCTGTCCGGGGTGACCGGCAGCGCACAGGGCGTACGCCGGCTCGGCAACGGGGCCGAGGCGGGCCGTGCCGCAGGTACGGAAGGGGCGCGTGCCACAGGTACGGAGGGGGCGCAGGAGGCTTCGCGGGGCACTCAGGGGATTGGAAGCGGAGCGTCCGGGAACCCGGGAACCGCAAACGCGTAGTCATACCCAGTTACGTAGGCGCACAACCGCCGCACAGCCTACTTTCTCGTCCCCTGTGGGACTGAACTTTACGAGATCTATTGTCAGTTGCTGCCTCGCCGTGCGTACTCTTCGCCCCATGAACGAACTCCTGTCCCCTGACCCGGAGGTGGGCCGACCCGGTTCCCAGGCCCTGCGAGGCCCGCTCTCCGACTCGGAAGCGCCCCTGGCCGCCGCGGCCCTCGCAACGGCAGGGACGACGGACCTCCCAGGCACCCTCCCCGACGCCCTGCACTGTGAACTCGTCACCTTCCGCCGTGACTTGCACATGCACCCCGAGCTCGGGCACCAGGAGTTCCGCGCCACCCAGACCCTCAAGACGCGGCTGGAGCAGGCGGGCCTGCGCCCCCGCGTGCTGCCCGTCGGCACGGGCCTGGTCTGCGACATCTACCCCGGCCTCGAAGAGCCGGACGAGCGCGCCAGGGCACAGGGCGCGTACGGAGACGGCGGCGCCCACTCGTCGTACGGCGACGGTGAGTTGATCGCCCTCCGCGCCGACATCGACGCGCTGCCCATCCCGGACACCAAGCCCGTCCCGTATCGCTCGACCGTCCCGGGCCGCGCCCACGCCTGCGGCCACGACGTGCACACCACCGTGGTGCTGGGCGCGGGGCTGGTCCTCGCCGAGCTCGCCAGGGAGGGCCGACTGCCGCGCCCCGTAAGGCTGTTGTTCCAGCCGGCCGAGGAGGTGCTGCCCGGCGGCGCCACCGACGCGATCGAGGGCGGCGCGCTGGAGGGCGTCGGCCGCATCCTCGGCGTGCACTGCGACCCCAAGGTCGACGCGGGCCGCATCGGGCTGCGCCCCGGGCCGATCACCTCGGCCTGCGACCGCGTGGAGATCGCGCTCACCGGCGCGGGCGGCCACACCGCGCGCCCGCACCTCACGACCGACCTGGTCACGGCCGCGGCCCGGCTGGTCACCGACGTCCCCGCGCTGCTCGCGCGCCGCGTGGACGCGCGCTCCGGCATGGCCCTGACCTGGGGCCGCATCGAGTCGGGGCACGCGCCTAACGTCATCCCCCAGCGCGCCGAGCTCTCCGGCACGCTGCGCTGCCTGGACCTCCCGGCCTGGCGCGAGGCGCCCGACCTCGTGCACGCCGCGATCGACGAGGTCGCCACGCTGCACCGCGCCAAGTCCGAGATCAACTACGTACGGGGCGTCCCGCCTGTGGTGAACGAGCCGGAGTCCACCGAGCTGCTCCGCGCCGCGATGGTCGCGCGCCGCGGAGCCTCCTCGGTCGAGACGACGGAACAGTCCCTGGGCGGCGAGGACTTCTCCTGGTATCTGGAGCAGGTCCCCGGCGTGATGGCCCGCCTCGGCGTCCGCCCCCCTGGCGACCGCCGCCCCCGCGACCTGCACCAGGGCGACTTCGACGCGGACGAGGCGGCGATCCCGACGGGGGTCGAGCTGCTGACGGCTGCGGTGCTGCTGGACGCGTAGCGCGTAGCGCGCGGCGTTGTGGGACGGGGCGGCCCGCGGGCCGCCCCGTTCGCATGTGCGCGAATGCTGCCGGAAATGCGCGCGCCTTCCGGGCCCTCGCGCGCGTACGTTCTCGCCATGCCCCTCTCCTACGAGCGCCTGTGTGCGGAGATCCCCGCCCAGACCGACCTGTTGGCCGCGCTCCTCACGGAAGCGGACCCCCGGCTCCCCGTCCCCACCTGCCCCGCCTGGACCCTCAACCAGCTCGTACGGCACGTCGGCGGCGTACACCGCTGGGCGGAGACCATCGTCCGTACGCGGGCCGCCGAACCGGTCCCGGATGACTTGGTGAACGAGGTCGCGCCGTACGCGGACGAGGATCCGGCCTTCCTGTCCTCCTGGCTCACGGAGGGCGCGTCCTCCCTGGTCACGGCCCTGCGCGAGACGGGCCCCGAGGCGCGCGTCTGGACGCCTCAGCCCGGTGAGGAGTCCCCGGAGTTCTGGGCACGCCACACCCTCCACGAGACGGCCGTGCACCGGGCCGACGCGGCGCTCGCGGTGGGCGCCCCGTACGACCTGTCCCCACCGATCGCCGAGGACGCGATCGAGCGCTGGCTGACGGCGGCGACGACCCCGGAGGCGTACGGACCCGAACTCCTGGGCCGGGATGTGACGTTGCAGCTCCTCTCGGAGGAGGGCGAGGGCTGGCGCATGGACCTGCTGGCGGACCGCCCCCGATGGACCCGGGCCTCCACCGACGACCCCGCGACGACGACGGTACGGGGCCCGCTCCCGGACCTGATGCTGTTCCTGTACGGGCGGCCTACAGAGCAACTGGAGGTCGAGGGCGACCGAGCGCTGCTCCGCCAGTGGCGGGACCGGGCGGCGTTCTGGCTGGATTAGCGGCATGAGCAGTAAGCGGCGGGAGTCGGCGGTCACCGAACTCGGCCGGTCGATGCGGCGCTTGTCGCGCGGCGCCGGCCCGGTGTTCGTGCGGTACGGGCGCTTCGCCCACGGCACGGCGGCGCTGCGCGGGCCCGGCGGGCTGCTGGGGGAGACCCAGCGGCTGATCGCTCGTGCACACCGGACCTGGCCCCCGCACCATGCCGCGCCTCCGTACGAGATCAGCGACGCGGAGCTGGAGGCGAGCCTGCGCACCCTCGACGCGGCGGGGGAGGTCCCCGAGCTGCTGGCCACCCTCGCGGCGGTGGACCTGGCCTACGGCAGCTCCGGGATCGACCACGACAAGGCCCGCGCCGCCGCGCGACGCGTCACCGAGGTGCTCGGCCCGGATGCGGTCTGGTTCACCAACCTGGACGGTGACGGCAGTTGCGGTGGGGAGGTCACTTCCTACACCTTCGACGGCCTGATCGCCGGCCATAGCGCGGACCACTTCGCGATCCTCTTGCGAGGAGGCGAGGACTGAGGAGCGGGCGGCGCGGCTGCCGTTCTGGTGTGCCCGGACAGTCTCCGCCGCCTCCTCCTCGGGCCGCGGCTGCCCCATGCTTTCGATGACACCGAGAGCAACGCGGACCGCAGCCTCTACGCTGGCTCCAGCGCCTCCACGAAGGGACCGCCGTTCATGTCCTCCGCACCCCAGCCCTCAGCAAGTCCGCTCATCCCACGGCCGGACCACACCCCCGCCGCCCTCCGCCAGGCTCTGGCCGCCGTCGCCCCCGAGTACCTGGACGAGATGCGCGAATCCATGGAGACGGCCGTAACCCAAGCCCTCGAAGAGAACTCCGTCTCCCCTGTACTTCTCTGGAAGCTCCGCTGGGCACAGACGATCGAGATCGAACGCCACCCCGACCTGCGTGACCGCTACCACCAGGCTCTCCACACCATGCACCACGCCGACAGCGAGGCGGAGGCAAAGGAGGCGGCCGACGAGGCGAGCGTCCTCCTGGACGAGGCCATGAAGGCCGTGCGCGAGTGAGCTGGAAATGGCAGTACGCCATGGGGCTGGACTTCATGTGGCTGGCCGGGCTCTGGGGCGTGGTCAAGGCCGTACGGCATTACCGCTGGTCGCGGGGCGTGCGCGGGCGGCGGCCCGCAGGGCGTTGACTCGGTCGCGTACGAGGTCGGGCGCCGCGCGGTCCTGTTCGGGAGGCTCGTGGCCTCGGCAGGCGCCGCAGATTCCTCCCGGCAGGCTCTCCGGGCGCCCCGGCGCGCGGCACACCGTGCACTCCAGCATGCGCAACGTACGCCGTGGGGCCGGGAGTTGGGGCGGCAAGCGGTCGGTGAGGCGCTTGCGGGCCAGGCCCGACGGTGAGCTGATGCTGAGCGGCAGGCCCTCGGTGAGGGCCGCGGTGACCTGGGCGCCGCTCGCGCCCCGTTCGAGCCACCGCGCGGCGAGCGGGGTGAGCGAGGCGCAGTCGGCGGCGGAGAGGGTCATGCGGGGTTCGGTGCGGCCGAGGGTGGCGAGGAGGTCGTACGCGGGGGCCCTGACCTGCGGTTCGTCCTCGCACCGGGGCGGCTCGTCCGGGTGCTCGCCTCGCAGGAAGGCGGCCCACCACTGCTCGTCGCGCGGCGTGCGGGAGAAGTACGTGTACGTGACCCACCGGCTCTGCCCGTCGACGGTCACGCACTGCCGCCCGCACCGCAGCATCCCGGCCTCGCTCAGCCGCCGGCGGATGGTGCCGAGCGCGCACTGCCCGAAGTCCGGCAGCACCTTGGCGAGCGTCTTGATCGAGATGTCCGCGCCGTCGGCGCACTGGTCGATGTACGCGGCGACGGAGGCAACGCGCGGACTGAGGTGGAGGAAGTCCCGGGCGGTGCGGGGGAGTTGATCCGGCGCGGAGCGTTTGCCGTAACCGGCGCTGGCCTGGGGGTGTGCGGTCGCGCACGGCGCGGGACTAAGGTGGTGGAGAGCCACGAGATCGGTCCTGTCGATCTTGGAGGTTAGACCCCCGCTGGTGTTGGCGCACCGCCGGGGGTCGTTTCGTTGTGCGGAAACCTAGTCACATCTGACGCAAGGTGGCAACTCGAACACGTTTTGTCATACCGCGCCAAGTGTCGCCGCGCGCTGGGCAGTTGGGGGCAGGAACCTCCCACCCATTCCTTGAAGGCACGGCTCGGGTCTGGGTCCTTGAGCGCCGGGGTCAGGGGTGCGCGAGCGTTCCGGTTTTCACGCCGCGGAGGAACGCATCCCAGCCCGCGCGCTTGAACGTGAGCGTCGCGCGTTCGGGGGCTTTGCTGTCACGTACGGGTACGAGGTCGGGGTCCCCGATCGCCATCTCGACGCAGTTGCCGCCATTCGCGCCGCTGTAGCTGCTCTTGATCCAGGTCAGGGTCATGCATGGGTGATGCCCGCGCCTGAGCTCAACTCTGCGGGAACGCCCCGGACTTGAGCGCATCTACGAACGACGTCCACGCCGTGGCGTAGAAGACAACAGGCTGAACGTCGGAGTTCTTGCTGTCACGTACGGGGACGAGGCCGGGGATACCGGGGGCCACCTCGACGCAGTCGCCGCCGTTGTTGCCGCTGTAGCTGCTCTTGATCCAGGTCGCGGTGTCGAGGCCTTCGGTGTCCATGCTGGCCGTACCCTTCCATTGCGTCGCTGATCAGCGCGGCGGAATCGGACGCGGACATGGCGTCCGCGCTGAGCACATCGTACGTCCGGGTGTGCCGTGCGAGTACTGCTGGATCGTCGCTGAAGTGGCCGCAGTCCAGCGATTCCGAGTACACCCACTCGCGTCCATCCGGCATTTTGATCAACGACATCGAAGTGTTGGGGCGGACGAGGCTCGGAGAACTGAACGAGGCCACCTGAATCCGGATGTTGGGACGTTCGCCCATCCACAGCAGGTGCGCGCACTGTGCATGCATCACCTCTGCGCTGCCGACTTCGTTGCGGAGCGAACTCTCATCGAGCACGGCCATCAGAAGCGGGCCGTCAGCATCCCGGAAGCGCTGCTGCCGACTGAGCCGGGCAGACAGGCGCTCCTCCAGCAGCTCGGGGCCATCCACCTGAGCAAATTGCGCACGTGCGTACTGCTCCGACTGCAAGAGCCCCGGCATCATTTGTGTCTGGAACAGCTTCAGCGCCACCAGCTGCGCGTCCATCTGGGCCCGCCGCTCGAACCAATCCGGATGCTGGACCGCCGGATACCAGTCGATCCGCGCCCACAGGTGCGCGAGCACACCTCCCGTACGCAGCTCCTCGTCGCACGTGGCGGCGAACGTGTCGGACGGGACCCGCGTCCCCGCCTCCACCCGTGCCACGTACGAGCGATCGCACGGAATGCGCGCCGCCAACGCACACTGCGTGAGGCCCGCCGCCTCGCGCAGGTGCCGCAGCAGCTCACCGAACACCGCGGCCGTCGTCGCCGCCTCCCCGCCCGCGCTGTTTCGCCTGCTCATCGGTCCCCTCCTGCTGTGACAGAGGGCGACTGGCACGGGTCACGCGTTGTGCGCCCGGCGCCCCAGGGCGATGCTTCTTTCACGGAACGTAACCACGGTCCTCAACTACGCGCAGCCGAACGGCAGATGGAGTACCGGAAATGACTACGGATCACGGCCACCACGCGGCGGCCGCCGTCCAGGCGTGCCAGGACCTCGGCGACGCGCTGCGGGGCGCGGGAATCGTGCTGCCCTCCCTGCGTGTCGACCCGGTCGCATTCGCGGACCGCGACCCGAACTGCCAGCTCCTGGACCTGGGCCGCTGCAACCTGCCGACGGCCCGCGACCTGACCGCCGCCCTCACGCGGGGGCCGAACGCTTGATGCTCGCCATCCCGCCAGCCGGCCTCAACACATGGCGCACCGGCACATGCTGGCTCTACTGCCGCCGCGAGAACGTACGCGTGCTGCGCCTCGGCCCGGTCGGCACGCCGGAGGGGGAGGCCCACATGTACGCCTGCACCCAATGCCTCGCAGAACTGACCCACATGGCCAGAGCCCAACTCGCCCCGCCCCGCTGCGAACACCGCGTACTCCGCCGCCACCACGGCAAGACCCGCTGCGCCAACTGCGACCGCCAGCTCTATCTGTGACGGTGGGTTCCGAGCTTGCCTCCGATAGCAGGTCAGTCTTCGCCCGGTGGCTGCGCGGTGGCGAGCTGGTCGCCGGGCACGATGGCTCCGACGGCCTGGGCCACGGTGCGGCCCTGGCTGTCGTAGACGTGTCCGTTGGTGAGCATGCGGTGACGGCCGGCATGCACCAGTTCGCCGCGCACTGCATGGGGCTGGCCCGTTCGCGGTGCTCTGGTGAAGTCGATGTTCAGACTGAGCGTCACCATCGCGGTGGCCTGCGCGGTCCGGGTGGCGGCAGCGGTGCAGCACACCTGATCCAGGACCATGGCGATGACGCCGCCGTCCACTCCACCCGCGAAGTTGTGGGTGGCGGGTGTCGGTGTCCACGTCATGGTCACCTGGTCTGGCTCGGCGTGGGTCAGCTCCAGACCGATCTCGGCGTACCGCTCCTTGTTCCAGTGGTCGAATCGGCCGTCAGCCATCGCTTGCAGTGCTTCCAGCCCGCTCATCCCGGCGCTCGCAGCGGCCAGTTGGGAAGGTGTGGAGGTCTGATCCGGCACCGTGCTTCCTCCCGTACTCGCCCGACAGTCCAGCCAGGCTGAACCATCCGGTTCCGCCCTGTCGACGACTGTGTCCCCTCCCGGGCTCGCGCTGCTTCGGCGTGGAAGGGAAGGCGACTACCTCGCGTCGAACGCCCAGATCACGCCGACCTCCGTACGGGATACCGCGAAGAATCCGAGGTCGAAGCCGTACACGCTGAGCGGGAGCAGGCTCTTGTTTCCCTGGAGATCGTGCGAGGCCAGAACGGGTCGTCGGCTGACAGGAGGGCGACGAGGCTCGTCGCGGAGGACAGGGTGATCTCGGACAGGTGCGCGTCGAGCGCTTCGGGGGTGACCGGCTCGAAGGGGTAGAACGGTCCCTCCTGGTGCCGCTCGGGCTCCTCGGGCAGGTCGCCCCGCCAGCCGCGGGGGTCCTCGGCCTCCCGCCGCAGGACCGGGACCGCGTCCCGGCGCCAGTCCTGGTGCTGCCTCGGGCCCACGGACACGAAGCCGTACACGTCGTCGAGCATGAGGGCCGCGTTCTCCCAGGCGACGCGTGTGGGTTGGCTGCTCATCCGCCGGAGCGTAATGAAGGGCAGACCAAGATCCTCCGCCCACCCCCGAGTTGCACATAGGCACCGATCCGATAACGGCCCGCCGCAGGGTGTTCACCGGAAATCTACGCGCGTTATCTTCGTGCCAAGTCAGCGCCGCCCGTGGGGTGTCGCGCTTCCGGATGAGCCGAAGGGGACGTCCTCTTGCGCCGCGTAACCAAGCTCAGCTCCGTGGTCGGTGTGACCGCGGCTCTCGCACTGACCGCCACCGCGTGCGGCGGTACCACCGCCGACAAGGGCCCCAGCAAGAAGAAGGGCGCCGCCATCGCCTATGACATCGGCGGGCGGGGCGATCAGTCCTTCAACGACGCGGCGTACGCCGGTCTGGCCAAGGCGGAGAAGAAGTACGGATTCAAGGGGCAGGACGTCGAGCCCTCCGAGGGCGAAGCCGACGCGGACAAGCTCAACCGGCTGAACGAGCTCGCGCGGCAGGGCTACAGCCCCGTCATCGGCGTGGGATTCGCGTACGCCGCCGCCGTGAAGAAGGCCGCGAAGGAGAATCCGAAGACCACCTTCGGGCTGATCGACGACGACACGGTGAAGGCCAAGAACGTGGCCAACCTGGTGTTCCACGAGGAGCAGGGCTCCTATCTCGCGGGCGTCGCCGCGGCGAAGACGACGAAGTCGAAGACGATCGGCTTCGTGGGCGGCGTGCAGGTTCCGCTGATCCAGAAGTTCGAGGCCGGATTCCTGCAGGGTGTACGGGACACCGACAAGTCGGTGAAGGTGAAGAAGCAGTATCTGACGCAGCCGCCGAACACCGACGGATTCTCCAAGCCGGACCTCGGCAAGGAGGCCGCGAAGGGCCAGCTCGACGCGGGCGCGGACGTGATCTACCACGCGGCCGGGCTCTCCGGGCAGGGCGTGATCGAGGCGGCCGCCGGGCGCAAGAAGTGGGTCATCGGCGTCGACTCGGACCAGTACAAGCAGAAGACGCTGGCCAAGTACAAGAAGTACATCCTCACGTCGATGACCAAGGACGTCTCGGACTCCGTCTTCAAGCTGATCCAGTCGGTGCAGGACGGCAAGCCGCAGAGCGGCGTGCAGCGCTACAGCCTCGCCGAGAACGGCGTCGGACTGGCCACATCCAACCCGGAGTTCATGAAGATGAAGTCCGTCCAGGACGCGGTCGCGAAGGCGAAGAAGGACATCGTCGACGGCAAGATCAAGGTGGCGACCAAACCCTGACGGTCTGACGCCCCGTGTGCGGGCGTTTCACTTCTGTCCAGGTCCCCGAGGAGAGTGCGTCATCTCTGGCTCCAGCAGTCCGCCGGCGGCGTCCGCGCCGCCCGCGGTCGAACTCCGCGGCATCACCAAGCGGTTCCCCGGTGTCGTGGCCAACCACGACATCGACATCGCCGTGCGCGGCGGCACCGTGCACGCCCTCGTCGGCGAGAACGGCGCGGGCAAGTCGACCCTGATGAAGATCCTGTACGGGATGCAGCGGCCCGACGAGGGCAGCATCTCGGTCGCCGGCGAACAGGCCGTGCTGCACAGCCCCGCCGACGCCATCGCGCGCGGCATCGGCATGGTGCACCAGCACTTCATGCTCGCCGACAACCTGACCGTGCTGGAGAACACCGTGCTCGGCGCGGAGGCCCTGCACGGCATCGGGGCGCGCGCCCGCCGCCGCATCGCCGAGCTCTCGGACACGTACGGGCTCGGCATCAGGCCGGACGCGATGGTCGAGGACCTGGGCGTCGCGGACCGGCAGCGGGTGGAGATCCTCAAGGTGCTCTACCGCGGCGCGCGCACGCTGATCCTCGACGAGCCCACCGCCGTCCTCGTGCCGCAGGAGGTCGACGCGCTCTTCGCCAACCTGCGGGAGCTGACGGCCGAGGGCCTGACCGTGCTGTTCATCTCGCACAAGCTGGCCGAGGTGCTGTCGGTCGCGGACGAGATCACCGTCATCCGGAGGGGAACGACGGTGGCCACCGTGAAGCCGGAGGAGACCAGCACCCGGCAGCTCGCCGAGCTGATGGTGGGCAGCGAACTCCCCACTCCCGAGCTGCGCGAATCAACCGTGACCGAGAACGCGGTCGTACGCGTCGAGGGCCTGACCCTCACCGACGACGACCCCGAGCACGGCTCCCGTACGGTGCTGGACGGCATCGGCTTCACCATCCGCGAGGGCGAGGTGCTGGGCCTCGCGGGCGTGGAGGGCAACGGGCAGACCGAGCTCATCGAGGCGCTGATCGGCACGCGGCAGCCGGACTCCGGGACGGTCACGCTGGGTGGGGAGGACATCTCCTCGTACCCCACCCGGAGGCGCCGCGAGGCCGGCGTCGGCTACATCCCCGAGGACCGGCACCGGCACGGCCTGCTGCTGGAGGCCCCGCTGTGGGAGAACCGCATCCTGGGGCATGTCACCGAGGAGCCCAACACCCGTAAGGGGAAGGGCTTTCTGGGGCTCGGGGGCTTCCTGCTGGATCTGAAGGCCGCGCGCGCGGACACCGAGCGGATCGTCGCCGAGTACGACGTCCGTACCCCGAACATCGAGGTCACGGCCGCCAGCCTCTCCGGCGGGAACCAGCAGAAGCTGATCGTGGGCCGGGAGATGAGCCACGGCCCCCGGTTCCTGATCGCCGCGCACCCCACCCGGGGCGTGGACGTGGGGGCCCAGGCGCAGATCTGGGAGCAGATACGGGTGGCCAGGCGGGAGGGTCTCGCGGTGCTGCTGATCTCCGCCGACCTGGACGAACTCATCGGCCTCTCCGACACGTTGCGGGTCATCTACAACGGACGGCTGGTGGCCGATGCGGACCCTGCGACGGTCACCCCGGAGGAGCTGGGCTCCGCGATGACGGGTGCGGCGAGCGGGCATCTGGAGGCGCCTGACCAGGGCGGATCGCCCGGAGCTCAAGAGGGCGGGGAGCAGTGAAGAAGCCTGCGAAGTTCGACAGGGAGCGGCTGATCCTCGCCGCCGGCGGCCCCGTGCTCGCCATCGCCGTCGCCGTCGTGCTCACCTCGGTGGTGCTGCTCGCCTCGGGCCGCAGCCCGGTCGAGCCGTACACGCTGATGATCCAGTACGCGGCGAACGCCGACATCCAGGTGCTGATCATCAACCAGGCGACCACGTACTACCTGGCGGCGCTCGCGGTGGCCGTCGGCTTCCGGATGAACCTGTTCAACATCGGCGTGGACGGCCAGTACCGGCTCGCCGCGATGCTGGCCGCCGTGGTCGGCGCCTCGGTCAGCCTGCCCGCGCCGCTGCACGTCGGGCTGATCATGCTGATCGCGATGCTCGCCGGCGCCTTCTGGGCCGGGATCGCGGGGCTGTTGAAGGTGACCCGCGGGGTCAGCGAGGTCGTCTCCACGATCATGCTGAACTCCATCGCCACCAGCGTCGTCGCGTACATGATCCTGCCCGCGCAGTTCGGCGAGCAGCGCGGCAACAACCTGACCACCGGACAGATCCCGTCCTCCGGATGGTTCCCGGGCATCAACACCGGTCCCGGCGGGACCATTTACGGCTTCATCGTGATCGCCGCGCTCTGCGGCGTCCTGTACTGGCTGGTGCTCGGCCGCACCCGCTTCGGCTTCGACCTGCGGGCCACCGGCGCCAGCCAGAGCGCGGCGGCGGCCAGCGGCGTGGACGCCAAGCGGATGGTGTTCACCAGCATGGTGATCTCCGGCGCTGTCGCCGGGCTCGCGGGCATGCCGGTGCTGCTCGGCGACGCGCACACCTACAGCCTCGACTTTCCGGCCGGGATCGGCTTCACCGGCATCACCATCGCGCTGCTCGGCCGCAACCACCCGGTCGGCATCGCACTCGGCGCGCTGCTGATCGCGTTCCTGGACAAGGCCTCGGCGACGCTCGACTTCAACGGGTACGAGAAGGAGATCGCCACCATCATGCAGGGCCTCATCGTGATCGCCGTGGTGGTCAGCTACGAGTCCGTACGCCGCTACGGGCTGCGCCGCCAGCAGCAGCGGGTGGGCGAGGAACTGGCGGCGGCGGAAGCCGAGTTCGGCGCTTCCGCCGACGGATCCGGTACGGGGACGAAGGGGGCCTCCGCATGAGCGCCGTCACCGACAGCCAGGCGGCGGCTCCCTCACCGGCACCGAAGCCCGCGCGGCGCACCGGCCGCCGCAGGTTCACCCTCGCGCAGGCGATGGTGGCCGCCGCTGGCGTGCTCGTGCTGTTCTCGGTGGTCCGGATGATCACCGGCGCCGAGGGGATCACCTCGACGGGGCAGGTCTCCACCGCGCTCCAACTGGCCGTGCCCATCGGCCTGGCGGGACTCGGCGGCGTCTGGGCCGAGCGGTCCGGCGTGATCAACATCGGGCTCGAGGGGATGATGATCCTCGGTAGCTGGACCGGTGCCTGGGCCGCCGTGCAGTGGGGCCCGTGGACCGGTGTGCTGGCCGGGATCGTGGGCGGCGCGCTGGGCGGGCTCGTCCACGCGATCGCCACCGTGACCTTCGGCGTCAACCACATCGTGTCCGGCGTGGCCATCAACGTCCTCGCCGTGGGCGTCACCCGCTACCTCTCCAGCTTCACCTTCGCCCACATGCCGGGCGGCACCGTGAAGCAGTCGCCGACCATCGCGGACATCGACTCCATCACCGTGCCGGGGCTCTCCCCCTGGCTGGACGAACTCAACGGGAAACACTGGTTCCTGGTCTCCGACCTGGCCGGCTTCCTGGGCGGGCTGATCACCAACCTGTCGCTGCTCACCGTGGTCGCGGTGGCCCTGGTGCCGCTGAGCTGGTGGGTGCTGCGCGGGACCTCGTTCGGGCTGCGGCTGCGCTCCTGCGGGGAGAACCCGGTGGCCGCCGAGACCCTCGGCGTGAACGTCTACCGCTACAAGTACCTGGCCGTGCTGATCTCCGGGGGCTGCGCGGGGCTCGGCGGCGCCTTCATCGCCATGGTCGCCTCGAACATCTACCAGGAGGGCCAGACCGGGGGCCGCGGCTACATCGGCCTGGCCGCCATGATCTTCGGCAACTGGACGCCCGGCGGCATGGCGATGGGCGCGGGCCTCTTCGGCTACACCGACAGCCTCAACCTGCGCGGCGGCGGCCAGAACGTGCACGCGCTGCTCCTGCTCCTCGCGATCCTGCTGGCGCTGGCCGTGCTGTGGTGCCTCTACCGGCGCACCTACCTCACCGCGCTGGCCGCCGGAATCGCGGGTGCCGGGCTGCTCGTGTGGTACCTGTCCGTGAACGAGGTGCCCAGCCAGTTCGTGACCGCCGCGCCGTACGTGGCGACGCTGCTGGTGCTGGCACTCTCCGCACAGCGCCTTCGGATGCCGAAGGCCGACGGACTGCAGTACCGGAAGGGCGAGGGCGCATGACGCAGGATTCCGCAGACGGCGATGTGTGGGAGGCGCTGCGGTCGGCGGCCAGGGAGGCGATGCGGCGGGCGTACGCGCCGTACTCCCACTTCCCCGTGGGCGCCGCCGCGCTGGCCGACGACGGGCGCGTCCTCACCGGCTGCAACGTGGAGAACGCGGCGTACGGGGTGGCCCTGTGCGCCGAGTGCGGTCTGGTGTCCGCGCTGCACGACACGGGCGGCGGGCGGCTCACCCACTTCACCTGCGCCGACCGCAACGGCGAGGTGCTGATGCCGTGCGGCCGCTGCCGCCAGCTCCTGTGGGAACACGGCGGCCCCGGGCTGCTGATGGACACCCCGGCCGGCGTCCTCAAGCTGGCCGACCTGCTGCCGCAGGCGTTCGGCCCCGAGGACTTGGCACGCTGAGCCGCCGCTGCACGTTCCCCCTTCACCCCCATTCCCGATCCGTGAGGAGCCGTTCGCCATGGCCATGGACGCCATTTCCGTCATCCGTACGAAGCGGGACGGCGGGACGCTGACGGACGAGCAGATCGACTGGGTCATCGACGCGTACACCCGCGGCGAAGTGGCCGACGAGCAGATGTCGGCGCTGGCGATGGCGATCCTGCTGCGCGGCATGTCGCGCACGGAGACCGCCCGCTGGACCTCCGCGATGATCGCCTCGGGCGAGCGGATGGACTTCTCGCCGCTCTCCCGGCCCACCGCCGACAAGCACTCCACGGGCGGCGTCGGCGACAAGATCACGCTGCCGCTGGCCCCGCTGGTCGCGGCGTGCGGCGCCGCCGTACCGCAGCTCTCGGGCCGCGGCCTCGGCCACACCGGCGGCACCCTCGACAAGCTGGAGGCCGTCCCGGGCTGGCGCGCCTCGCTCGGCAACGACGAGATGATGGAGATCCTCGACTCGGTCGGCGCGGTGGTCTGCGCGGCGGGCTCGGGGCTCGCCCCCGCCGACAAGAAGCTCTACGCGCTGCGCGATGTGACCGGCACCGTCGAGTCCATCCCGCTGATCGCCGCCTCGATCATGAGCAAGAAGATCGCCGAGGGCACGGGCTCGCTGGTGCTGGACGTGAAGACCGGTTCCGGCGCCTTCATGAAGGACCAGAAGGACGCGCGCGAACTCGCCTCCACGATGGTCGAGTTGGGCAACGACCAGGGTGTACGGACGACGGCGCTGCTCACCGACATGTCCACCCCGCTCGGCCTGACGGCCGGCAACGCGCTGGAGGTGCGCGAGTCCGTCGAGGTCCTGGCGGGCGGCGGCCCCTCCGACGTCGTCGAGCTGACCCTCGCGCTGGCCCGCGAGATGCTGGACGCCGCGGGCCTGTCCGACGCCGACCCCGCGAAGGCGCTCTCCGACGGCAGCGCGATGGACCACTGGCGGCGCATGATCGCGGCGCAGGGCGGCGACCCGGATGCGGAGCTCCCCGTGGCCCGCGAGCGCCAGGTGGTCCCCGCGCCTTCCTCGGGCACCCTGACCCGCCTCGACGCATACGCCGTGGGCCTCGCGGCCTGGCGCCTGGGCGCGGGCCGCGCGCGCAAGGAGGACCCGGTGCAGGCGGGCGCGGGCGTGGAACTCCACGCAAAGCCAGGCGACTACGTAAAGGAGGGCGAGCCCCTGCTGACCCTCCACACGGACACCCCGGCCTCTTTCCCGTACGCAGAGGAGGCGCTGACCGACGCGATCTCCTTGACCCCCGGCGCGGTGGACTACGAACGCCCGTCGATCATCCTGGACCGCATCAGCTGAGGAGGGAATTCACTTACGGGTGAACGCGATGAGTGGCCCCTTCGCGGACTTGTTCGGCATGCTGGGATCGGTGACGTTCCAGCTAAGGAGACCGCCATGAGCGCACTCAGCGTCGACCACACGTCTGGCCACAGCGACGAGTGGGACGAGGCCGTCCGTCTCTGGGAGGAGACGGACGCCCCCGAGGGCTGCAAGGTGGAGATCATCGAGGGGATCGTCACCGTGTCGCCACCGCCCGCCAACAATCACAACGAGATTGCCGAGCTGGTCCATCGCCGTCTGTACTCGGTAACTCCGGAACACTGGGGCGTCTACCAGACCCTGGGCGTTGCCATCCCCTCCCGCACCAGCCTCTTTATGCCCGACCTCACGGTCGTAGCCCGCGAAGTGGTGCGCGCAGACGGCCGTGGCAACTATGTCCCGGCTGCGGCGACCGAGCTCGTCGTCGAGGTGACCTCCCGGTCGAACGCGAACCAGGACCGGATCGTCAAGGCCGGGCTGTATGCCTGGGCCCGTGCGCCGCTCTACCTCTTGGTCGACCGCTTTTCGCCCGGGGGCCCCACCGCCACCCTTTACGGAGAGCCCAGGCGTGACCTCTACCGCGTGCTCAGCACCGTGAAGTTCGGCGAGGAGCTCCACCTGCCCAAGCCTTTCGAGCTCACCCTCGACACCTCGGTCTGGCCCACGGACTAACGCAAGGCCTCGCCGCCCCCTCCCACCACCCAGGTGTGGGCGTGCGTTCCGCTAGGGGCGGAACGGGCGGGCACACCGGAACCGCAAGCCGCGAGGCCCACCCACTCCGCACCCGCGCAGGCGCACACAAGGGCCGCCCAACCCCGCGGGGTTGGGCGGCCCTTAAAGCGAAGCGTTACGCAGCCGCGCGCCGCGCCACCACCGCCTTCCGCGAGGCGTACAGCGTCACGCCGGCCGCCAGCACCATGGACAGCAGGGTCAGCGCGACCGTCGCCGCCCAGCCCCCGCCGGCAAAGGCCGCCGCGCCCAGCGCGCCGCCCACGGACGAGCCCACGTAATAGGCCATCTGGTAAAGGGCCTGAGCCTGCGCCCGCCCCTCAGTCGCCGTACTGCTCACCGAGCCGGACGCGACCGAGTGCCCCGCGAAGAAGCCCGCGGTGATCAGCACCAGGCCGCCGGCCACCGCGACGACGGAGTCGGCGAGGCTCAGCAGGAGCCCGGCGGACACCGTCCCGATGCCCAGGTAGAGCGTCCCGCGCCGCCCGAGCCGGGCGTTCAGCCGCCCAGCCGTGGACGAGGACACCGTGCCCACGAGGTAGATCACGAAGATCGAACCGACCAGCCCCTGCGAGAGGTTGAACGGCTCCTCCACCAGCCGATAGCCGATCACCGTGTAGACCGCGCCGAACACGCTCATGAACAGCAGCCCGATCGCGTACAGCCGCAGCAGCAGCGGATTGCGCAGATGCATGCCCGCCGTACGCAGCAACTGCCCCGCACTCACCCGCGCGGGCGTGAAGTTGCGCGCCCGCGGCACCAGCATCAGGAACGCGATCATGCACAGCAGCGAGGTGAAGGCCACCGCGCCGAGCCCGGCGCGCCAGCCCCATGCCTCCGTCACCCAGCCGGTGAGGATCCGCCCGCTCATGCCGCCCACGCTGTTGCCCGCGACGAACAGCCCGGTCGCGCCGACCAGATGGCGCGCCCGCACCTCGTCGGCGAGGAAGGCCATCGCCGAGGCCGGTACGCCCGCGATCGCCGCGCCCTGCAGCGTACGCAGCGCGATCAGCGAACCCAGGTTCGGCGCGAACGGGATGACGAGCGCGAGCAGCACCGCCACCGCCATCGACACGCTCAGCATGCGGCGCCGCCCGAAGCGCTCGGAGAGCCCGGAGAGCGGCAGCACCGCGACGGCCAGGCCGATGGTGGACCCGGAGACGGTCCAGCTCGCCTGGTCGGGGGTGGCCCCCAGCTCGCGGGAGATCTCGGGGAGCAGCGCCTGCGTGGAGTAGAGCAGCGCGAAGGTCGCCAGGCCCGCGGCGAACAGCGCCAGACGCATACGCCCGTGCCCGGGGTCACCGGGGCTGAGCTTGTGCGCGTCGGAGGGCGGGCCGGAAGGGAGAGAGGGCGCAGAGGCGGCGTCCACCGCGGTGGACGCCTTGGTATCAGCAGGAGGCATGTCTACGAACCTACGAATGGCAGGTTCATGCGTCCAATGCACAAAGCGTCGGCTACCGTTCCACTCACGCATCACCGCAGTTGAGGACGGCCCATGTCATCACCGCGCAACGAAAAAGACACTTCCGTCACACCGCGCGCAGCAGGTCGGGAGCGCGGCGGGAGCGGCAGGAGCACGGCCCGCCGGAACCGCGCCGCGCAGCAGCCAGCGCCCGAGCCCGCCGCCCCCGGCGAGTGGGCGGCCCAACTCACCCCGCGGCTGGCCCAGTTCGTGGCCGTGGCCCGGCACGAGCACGTGACACGCGCCGCGCGCGAACTCGGCGTCCCCCAGTCCACCCTGAGCCGCGCCCTCACCCGCCTGGAGACCGACCTCGGGGTGACCCTGTTCGCGCGGCACGGCCGCACCCTGTCGCTCACCCCGGCGGGCCGCACCTTCCTCACCGCCGCCGAGCGCGCGCTGTCCGCCGTGGAACAGGCCGCCGAATCCGTACGCGCCGACACCGACCCCGCCAGCGGCAAGGTCGCCTTCGGCTTCCTGCACACACTCGGCTGGGAGACCGTGCCCAGCCTGCTGCGCGAGTTCCGCGCCGAGCACCCGCGGGTCCGCTTCTCCCTCGTGCAGAACTACGGCCAGGCGATGCTGGACAAGCTCCGCGCCGGCGAGCTGGACCTGTGCCTGACCTCGCCCGTTCCCGACGCGCCCGATCTGGTCGCGCGCCGCCTCGACGAGCAGCGGCTGCGCCTGGTCGTACCCGACGACCACCCGCTCGCGGCCCGCAAGCGCATCAGGCTCGCCGAGGCCGCCGACGAGTCCTTCGTGACGCTGGAGCGCGGCTACGGGATGCGGCGCATCCTGGACGACCTGTGCGCGCAGGCCGGGTTCAAGCCGCGCATCGCCTTCGAGGGCGAGGAGGCGGAGACGGCACGCGGCCTGGTCGCGGCGGGCCTCGGCGTCGCGCTGCTGCCGCCGCCGGTGATCACCCGCCCCGGCGTACGGGAGCTGACCGTCACCGCGCCGCGCGCGGTCCGCGAGATCGGGCTCGCCTGGCGCGCCGGACAGCCGGAGACGCCGCCGGTCGCGGCCTTCAAGCAGTTCCTGCTGGGCCGGCGCGGCAAGCTGCTGTCCTTCTGAGACGGGTCACGAACTCCCGCCCCGCGACCGGGGCTTGGCCCGTACGTGCATCCGCTCGCCCTGCGCGCCGAACAGGCTCAGCAGCTCCACCGGCCGGTCGCCCGCCGCGCCGAACCAGTGCGGCAGCCGCGTGTCGAACTCCGCCGCCTCGCCCGCCTCCAGCACCAGATCGTGTTCGGCCAGCACCAGCCGCAGCCGCCCGTCCAGCACGTACATCCACTCGTAGCCCTCGTGCGTACGCGGCTCCGGCTCGCCCGCGTGCGGCGGCAGCACCATCTTGTACGCCTGGAGCCCGCCCGGCCTGCGGGTCAGCGGCACCACCGTTCTGCCCTGGACCGTGCGCGGGGCCAGCCGCACCCGCGGATCGCCCGTCTCCGGCGCTCCCACCAGCTCGTCCAGCGCGACGCGGTGCGCCCGCGCGATGGGCAGCAGGAGCTCGAGCGAGGGCCGCCGCCCGCCGGACTCCAGCCGCGAGAGCGTGCTCTTGGAGATCCCGGTCGTCTCGGAGAGCGCCGCGAGCGTCACGCCGCGCTCCGTACGGATCCGCTTCAGCCGCGGGCCCACGCCCTCCAGCACGCCCGCCACCGACCGCGCCCGCTCTTCGTCCTCAGCCATGCCTCCATCTGACGCCGGACGTCCCGGAAACGGCAACGTTCGTTGCTGTAACCGGTACGGAGGCGCACGATGCGGAGGACCCCCGGCCGAAGGAGACGAGGAGCAGGCGATGAGCGGACACGCACACGGTCACGGACACGGGCACGGGCACGCACACGGACACGGCTCCGACCTGGACTGGGAGGCCATGGCCGAGCACCTGGAACGCGAGGCGGCGCTGCACGAGGAGGCCACAGGGGAGACGCTCGCCTGGCTGCGCGGGCACCTGCTGGAGAGCGGCTGCGGGGGAGAGGCGGTACGCCGCGTACTGGACGTCGGCGCCGGGCCCGGCGTGGTCACCGCCCAGCTCGCGCGCGCCTTCCCGGCCGCGCGGGTGGTGGCGTACGACGGCGAGGCCGCGCTGCTGGAGCGGGCTCGCGCCCGCGCCGCCTCGCTCGGCCTCGCCGACCGCGTCGGCACCGAGCAGGCCGACCTCGACGAGGGCTTCGGCGCGCTCGGCGAGGGGGAGGCCGACCTCGTCTGGAGCCGGCGCGTGGTGCACCACCTCGGCGACCAGCAGGCCGCGCTCGACGGACTGGCGCGCGCCCTGCGCCCCGGCGGCCTGCTGGCGCTGTCCGAGGGCGGCCTCGGCCCGCGCTTCCTGCCGCGCGACATCGGTACGGGCCGGCCCGGGCTCCAGGAGCGGCTGGACGCGGCGCAGACGGAGTGGTTCACCGCGATGCGGGAGTCGCTGCCGGGGCATGTGGCGGTCACCGAGGACTGGCCCGCGATGCTTGTTGCCGCGGGCCTGGAGCACGTGGAGACCCGCACCTTCCTCACGGAACTCCGGCCCCCGCTGCGGGATGACGCCCGGGCCCACGTGCAGGCCCACTTGACCCGCTCCCGCGAAAGCCTTTCCGACTCCCTGTCGCCAGAGGACCGCGAGACCTTGGACGCCCTGCTGACCCCGGGGACCCCGGCGTACATCGGGACCCGCCAGGACACGTTCTACTTGTCAGCGACGACAGTCCACGTGGCCCGAGCCTGACCCCCAATTAGCTGTGGGCAATCGTTCCGCAGGGGCGGAACGGGTGGGCACAGCGGACGTAAGCCCCGGCACCCGCCCAGCCCCGCACCCAACGGGGGCCCGGGGCGAAGCCCCGAATCGCACCCCGGGGCGCAGCCCCGAAGCGCCGCGGGCTCAGGGCCGCAAGGACCTCCCGAAGCCCTCGGCGAGCGGCATCCGCAAGCCCAGCGGCGGCGGCGCAGCCATCGCATCGACAACGGGCCGCGCGAAGTCCCGCCCACACAACACGCCCCCCACGAAGTCCCGCCCCAGCGCCACCACTTCGGCCCGCCGCTGCCGCAGCCCGTGCCCGTCGGTGTGCACCTCGAAGCGGCACACATCCGCGTTCACCTTCTTCGCCCGCTCCGCCAGCCGATAGGACAGCTCCGGATCGGTCCGCACATCATCCGTACCGTGCACGATCAGCACCCGCCGCCCGGTGAGCTGCCGCACCGGCTCCTCGTCCACGCCCGCAGCCGGCAGCAGCGGCCCGAGCCCCAGCACCCCGGCCACCGCCGGATGCCCCGCGGCCCGCAGCGCCGCCCGCGCCCCCATGTCGACCCCGGCCAGACACACCGGCACATCCCCGTACCGCCGCACGACCTCGTCCAGCGCCCACTCGGCGTCCCGTACGGGATCGGCCGCGGCGTCGTTCCACCCGCGACAGCGGTACCGCACCACGTGGCCCACCAGCACCTCGTCGGTGGCCCCCGCCACCAGCCGGCGCGCCAGCGTCAGCGCCCGCACCCCCGCGCCCGGCGCGGGCCGCCGCGCGCTGCGCTCCACCCCGCCGCCCGGCAGCAGCAACAGCACGGCGCCAGGTGCTCCTTCGGCCTCGGCGGCACCCGTACGCCGCCCCAGTCTCGCCACCCGGGTCTGGTCACGCCCGGATTCCGGCAACGCTCGCTGAGCCATGGCAGAACCATGGCAGAAGCGGAGGTGTACGGACCGTTCGGGGGGATCACCATTACGTATCGAAGCGCTCCGGCTACGGGTCAAGTGGGGCCCCGCGTACCGCAGTTGACGCAGAAGGCGACCGGGACGCGCGCGGTCCCCTCGCCGCCCGTTGCGTCTACGCGCGTAGGCGCTACAGTACCGAGATGACGAGCGAGACCACCATCACCGTCCCGACGCCGGAACACATCCGGCGGGCTCCGAAGGTCCTCCTCCACGATCACCTCGACGGAGGACTCCGCCCCGGCACCATCGTCGAACTCGCCCGCGAGAGCGGTTACGACGCCCTTCCCGAGCACGACGCGGACCGCCTGGAGACGTGGTTCCGCGAGTCGGCCGACTCCGGGTCGCTGGAGCGCTACCTGGAGACGTTCACCCACACCGTCGGCGTCATGCAGACCCGCGACGCGCTCTTCCGGGTCGCCGCCGAGTGCGCCGAGGACCTCGCCGCCGACGGCGTGGTCTACGCCGAGGTGCGGTACGCGCCCGAGCAGCACCTGGAGGGCGGCCTCACCCTGGAGCAGGTCGTCGAGGCCGTCTCCGAGGGCTTCCGCGAGGGCGAGCGCCGTGCCCGGGCCGACGGCAACCGCATCCGGGTGGGCTCCCTGCTCACCGCGATGCGGCACGCGGCGCGCGCCCTGGAGATCGCCGAACTCGCCAACCGCTACCGCGACGTCGGCGTCGTCGGCTTCGACATCGCCGGCGCCGAGGCGGGCCACCCGCCCACCCGGCACCTGGACGCGTTCGAGTACCTGAAGCGGGAGAACAACCACTTCACCATCCACGCTGGCGAGGCCTTCGGGCTTCCCTCGATCTGGCAGGCGCTCCAGTGGTGCGGCGCCGACCGGCTCGGCCACGGCGTGCGGATCGTCGACGACATGAAGGTCGCCGACGACGGCAGCGTGAAGCTCGGCCGCCTCGCCTCGTACGTGCGGGACAAGCGCATCCCGCTGGAGCTGTGCCCGAGCTCCAACCTCCAGACCGGCGCGGCCACTTCGTACGCGGAACACCCCATCGGCCTTCTGCGCCGGCTGCATTTCCGCGCCACGGTGAACACCGACAACCGCCTTATGAGCGGTACGACGATGAGCCTGGAATTCGAGCGTCTTGTGGAGACATTCCGCTATACGCTCGATGACATGCAATGGTTCACCGTCAATGCGATGAAGTCCGCCTTCATTCCTTTTGATGAACGTCTCGCCATGATCAACGAGGTCATCAAGCCTGGTTACGCGGCTTTGCGCTCGGAGTGGCTGTTCGGCGAGGCCCCTTCGCGCTAGTCGCTGACCAGCGGCTTCGCCGAGGGAAATGGGCGACCGTCCGCCCCGGGAAAGGCTCGTGTGCGGCGCTTTCCCGGGGTTACGCCGCCGACTCTCGGACGCGTCGCGGTGTTTGCCGGTTATCCAAATACGTGGCTACGTTCGCCGGGCTGCTCAACCCACATCCACGAGGACGTAGTTACTGATGAAGCAGGGAACCAAGAAGAGCCTCGGTGTCGCCGCCCTCGGCGCCGCCTTCGTCGCCGCCGGCACCGGTGTCGCCTCGGCCGACACCGCAGAGACCGTCGGCACCCTCGCCGACACCACCGCCGGTGCCGTGGAGGGCGCCCCGGTCGAGTCCCTCGCCGAGGGCCTGCCCACCGGATCCCCCGAGCTGGCCGGCGAGGCGCAGGACCTCACCGCCGGTGCGGCGCGCGATCTGCCGGACACCACGGACCGCCTGCTCGATGAGAAGGACTCCGCGCTGGGCGGGGAGCAGCAGAAGCCCGGCCCGGCCAAGAAGCTGCTCGGCGGCCTGCCGGTGGCCGGCGACGCGGGCAGCCTGGCCGGCGGCGCGGCCGACGAGCTCGGCGGCGGCGCACTGAAGGACGCCCCGGGCGCGGTGAACCCGCTCGGCTGAGACGCCCCTGCCGCTACGTACCGGAACGGCGGCCCCGCGCCCAGTGCACGGGGGCCCGGCCGCCCGTGGGCCCGTGTGGGGGGCGCGCCAAGCGGGCCCAGCCGGAGCGGGGCGCCCCGCCAC
>NZ_JBCFOK010000032.1:0-39178 GCF_039605595.1 Streptomyces odontomachicola | reverse complement strand
CACAAGGGTTGAGGCAGTTATGTCGGCTCAGACGCCCGCGTACGAGTGCTTGCCGTTGAAGAAGATGTTCACGCCGTAGTAGTTGAAGAGGAAGCACGCGAAGGCGAGCAGGGCGATGACCGCCGCCTTGCGGCCCTTCCAGCCGGCGGTCGCGCGCGCGTGCAGGTAGCAGGCGTAGGCGACCCAGGTGATGAAGGACCAGACCTCCTTGGGGTCCCAGCCCCAGTAGCGGCCCCAGGCGTCGCCCGCCCAGATCGCGCCCGCGACGATGGTGAAGGTCCAGAAGGGGAAGACGGCCGCGTTGATGCGGTAGGCGAACTTGTCCAGCGAGGCCGCCGAGGGCAGCCGCTCCAGCACCGAGGTGGCGAACCTGCCGGGCTGCCCGCCCCGCATCAGCTTCGCCTCGTACGGGTCGCGGAAGAGGTAGAGGATCGTGGCCACGAAGCCGATGTAGAACAGCGCGCCGCAGATGATGGCGAGCGAGACGTGGATCCACAGCCAGTACGACTTCAGCGCGGGCACGAGCTGGTCGCTCTTGGTGTAGAGCACGGTGACGGCCAGGCCCAGGTCCAGCAGCACGGTCGTGACCAGCGGAAGCCCGATCCAGCGGACCTTCTTCTTCGCGACGAGGAAGATCAGGTACGCGGCGACAGCGACCATCGAGAACGCCGTGGAGAACTCGTACATGTTGCCCCACGGCGCCCGCTGCACCGCCAGGGCGCGGCCCACGACGCCGCCCGCGTGGAAGAGGAACGCGAGCACCGTGAGGGACACGGCGATCCGCCCGTACAGGTCGCCCTGCTCGTCGCCGGCGGCCGCGCCCGGACCGTCGGGGAGATCGCCGCGGCGGCCGGCCGAGGAGCGGGTGACCACCTTGGGCACCGGGCGCTCCAGCACCGAGGTGCCGCCGCCGGAGGACGACTTGACCTGCACGGAGGGCGCGGCCTCCGCGGATTCGGTCTCCTCCTCCTGCGGCTCGGTCAGCGCCTTCGCCGTGCGGGCGACCTTGCTGCGGCTGCCGAAGGTCCACTCGGCGATGTACGCGAAGAAGGCCAGGACGTAGACGGCCATCGCCGAATAGACCAGATAGAGGCTGATCTGGGCGAGACCTTCATTGGTCTGTGCGGCGAGATATGTCACTTGCCTGCTCCTTCGGGGGGTTCAGGAGTTGCGGCGGCTCCGGCGGAGCCGGAGGGCGCCACCGCGGGCGCCGGTGTCTGCATGTCGGCGGCGAGCGCCGTCAGTTCCTCGGGGAGCTTGGCGGACTCGCTGCGGCCCAGACCGGCCAGCTCGACGACCGTACGCCCGTCGGCTCCCGGCACCGCGCGCACCCACACGCGGCGGCGCTGGATGAACAGCGATCCGGCGAGGCCGCCGATGGCCGCCAGCGCCCCGGCCAGCGCCCAGCCGTTGCCCACCTGGTGGACGATCTGGAACTGGCCCCACTTCTTGATCCCCTCGAACTTCAGGGATCCGGCCCCGTTCGGCAGGGTGAGCGACTGCCCCTTCTGGAGCTTCTCCGCGACCGGCTGCCCGTTCTTCTTCTTGAACTGCTTCAGCCGCTTGGTGTCGAGCTGGTACACGTTCTGCGCGCCGCCGTAGTCCAGGCCCAGGTCGCCGTGGTACGCGGTGAGGAAGAGCACCGGGTTCTGCGCGGCGGGCGACTGGGACATCATCGAGCCGGAGCCCGTACCGCCGAAGGTCGGCACGAAGAAGCCCTGGAAGCCGAGCTGGTCCTTGCGGTTCTTCGCGTCCCGGTAGTCGGTGACCTTCACGACGCCGGAGGACGTGAGGTTCTTGTCCTGCGGCAGGAAGGCGACCGGGCCGCGGTACGCGGTGTGGCCCTGGCCGTCCTTGACGGAGACGACCGGCGCGTAGCCGTTGCCCTGGAGGAAGACCTTGGTGTCGCCGACCTTGAGCGGGTGGTTCGGCTGGATCTTGTCCTTCTTCTCCTTGCCGTCCGCGCCCTCCCAGTAGGAGATGTCCGCCGTGTAGTCCTTGGCGGTGCCCTTGTTGGGGCCGTCCTCCCAGTACGTGGCGCTGAAGTCCTTCATGGTGAAGCCGAAGGAGTCCAGGTCCTCGGGGCTGAAGAGGGAGCCCGACTTGAAGTCGTCGTACTGCGTGAGGGTGTTGGAGAAGCCGTCCCCGGCGACGATCAGCTTGCCGCCGTCGGACTTCCAGAGCTGGCCCGCGGCGAAGGCGAGCAGCAGCACGATCAGCGCGATGTGGAAGAGGAGGTTGCCCGCCTCGCGCAGGTAGCCCTTCTCGGAGGCGACCGCGTTGCCCGAGGTCTCCACGCGGAAGCGGCGCTTGCTCAGCATCGAGCGTGCGGCGCCGAGCACCTTCTCCGGCTCGGACTCGGTCTCCCAGCGCGCGTACGCGGGCATCCGGTCCAGGCGCTTCGGCGCCCGCGGCGGCCTGGCCCGTAGCTGGCCCACGAACTGCCAGGTGCGCGGCACGATGCAGCCCGCCAGCGAGACGAACAGCAGGATGTAGATCGCCGAGAACCAGACCGACGTGTAGACGTCGAAGAGCTGGAGCTTGTCGTAGATCGGCGCGAGGACGTCGTGCTGCTTGTGGAAGTTCTCGACCTTGACCTGGTCGACGTTGGTCTGCGGGATGACCGAGCCGGGGATCGCGCCGAGCGACAGCAGGAACAGCAGGATCAGCGCGACCCGCATCGAGGTGAGCTGCCGCCACATCCACCGGAACCAGCCGGCGACCTCGCGGGCCCACCAGGCGGCGCCGCCCGCGAACCCGGGCCGCCGCTTGCCGCCGAAGGAGCCGGGGCGCGCGGTGCCGTCCTCCACCGGGGCGGTGGACAACTGCGCACCCGCGTCACCCAGTTCACCGGCGTCGGCGGGAGCCTCGGCCGCGTCCGCCGAAGCGGGAACCTCCGAAGCGGCGGTCGCGCCGCCTTCGGGCTCGGGCCGCTCGTCGGTCTCAGGCTGGTCGGTCCCGGGCGGGCCGGCGCCTGTTGTACTCATTCGCTAAATCCCCACGGTGAAGTCGGACGACCAGATCTGGAGGTCGTACACGATCCGGTCCCATATCCCCGTTACGAGCAGGATGCCGACCAGCACGAGCATGCCGCCGCCGATCCGCATCACCCACGCGTAGTGCCGCTTGACCCAGCCGAAGGCGCCGAGGGTGCGCCGGAAGGCGAGCGCGGCCACCACGAACGGGAGGCCGAGCCCCAGGCAGTACGCCACCGTCAGCAGCGCGCCGCGCCCGGCGCTGGCCTGGTTGAAGGCGAGGGTCTGCACGGCCGCGAGGGTCGGGCCGATGCACGGCGTCCACCCGATGCCGAACAGCACCCCGAGCATCGGCGCGCCGGCCAGCCCCACGGCGGGTCTGCGGTGGACGCGGAACTCCCGCGAGGTGAACCGGGAGAGCCACCCGAAGGTGCCCATGAAGACGAGCCCGAGCAGGATCGTGAGCGCGCCCAGCACCTGGGAGATGACCGTCTTGTGCGCCTGGAGCGTGGCGCCGAAGCCGCCGAACAGGGCGCCGCCGGACACGAACACGGCGGTGAAGCCCAGCACGAAGAGCCCGGCGCCGGCGAACATCCGCCCGCGCTTGGCCTCCGCGAGGTCGGTGCCGGAGACGCCGGTCACATACGAGAGGTAGCCCGGCACCAGGGGCAGCACGCACGGAGAGAAGAAGGAGACGAGGCCGCCCAGCACCGCGACGGGTACGGCGAGCAGCAGCGCCCCGGAGAGAACGGTGTGGTTGACCCCGGTGGCGAGGAGCGTGCCGGTCACTTCTTCTCCGCGATCACGGGGTCGAGTGCCTTGCGCAGCTCGCTCTCGCTGAGTTCCTTGAGCGCCCGTACGGCGATCTTCCCGTCCCTGTCCAGGATCAGGGTGGAGGGGATGGCCTGCGGCGAGAGGCTGTTGCTGGGGAACCGCAGGATCAGCTTGCCGCTGGGGTCGTAGAAGCTCGGGTAGTCGATGCCGTAATTGCGCTCGAACGACTTGGCGTTGGCCTTGTCCAGGTCGCGGGTGTTGATGCCCACGAACTGCACGCCCTTGTCCTTGGTGTCCTTGGCCACCTTGGCGAGGTTGGGGGCCTCGGCGCGGCACGGCGCGCACCAGGAGCCCCACACGTTGAGGACGGTGACCTTGCCCTTGAAGTCCTTGAGGTTCAGCGCGCTGCCGTCCACGGCCGTACCCGAGATGTGCGGAGCGGCCTTTCTGCTGCCCTCCTTGACCTGGGTGATCTCACCGGTGCCCTGGACGAACTTGGTGTCGCCGGAGGAGGCCCCGGTGGAGCCCTTTCCGCATCCGGTCAGCACGAGGGCGCCGGCCGCGGCCCCGGCGATCAGCAGGGCGGCGCGGCGGCGGGAGGCGCGGGTCTCGCTCATGTGAAAAGTTTCGCATGGGCGTCCGGGCGATCTTCCGCGCCCCCCATGACCGTCGTCGGGCCCCTGCTCAGGCGCCCTTCGGCGCGCTGCCGCCGAGGAGATGCGCGGGAACGAGGTCGCGCGCGGGCTCGGAGTAGCCGACCGAGACGATCCGGTCGCCGAGGTAGGTGAAGCGGGTCAGCGAGGCGAGGGTGCACTGCCGTTGCCGCGGGTCGTGCCACAGCCTGCGGCCCTCGACGAAGCTGCGCAGCACCCAGATGGGGAGCTGGTGGCTGACGAGCACGGCCTCGTGGCCGCGCGCCGCGTCCTTCGCCGCGTCCAGCGCGCCGCGCATGCGGACCACCTGGTGCACGTACGGCTCGCCCCAGGAGGGCTTGAACGGGTTGACCAGGTGCCGCCAGTTGGCGGGGCGGCGCAGCGCGCCGTCGCCCACGCCGAAGGTCTGGCCCTGGAAGACGTTGTCCGCCTCGATCAGCCGTCCGTCGGTGCCGATGTCCAGGCCGTGCGCCTTGGCGATCGGCGAGGCGGTCTCCTGCGCGCGCTCCAGGGGAGAGGCCACGACGCGTGTGACGTCCCGCTCGGCGAGGTGCTCGGCGACCCGGTCGGCCATCCTGCGGCCCAGGTCGGAGAGGTGGTAGCCCGGGAGGCGGCCGTAGAGGATGCCCTCCGGGTTCTCCACCTCGCCGTGCCGCATCACGTGGACGACGGTGACCGTCTTGTCCTCGTCCGTGCCGTTCTGCCCGTCGTCCTGAGCGTGGGTGCGCGCCGCGTCGCCCGGAAGGTTCGTCACGCCGCCGCCTCCGTGGCCTCGGCCGCGGCGCGCGCCGCGGCGGGCAGCGCGGCGGCGATGCGCTCGAGCGCCTTCTCGTCGTGCGCGGCCGACACGAACCAGCACTCGAAGGCGGAGGGCGGCAGGTAGACACCCTGCTCCAGCATCGAGCGGAAGAACGCGGTGAAGCGGAACGTCTCCTGGGCCGCTGCCCCCGCGTAGTCCACGACCTCGTTCTCCGTGAAGAACACCGAGAACATGTTGCCCGCGTTCTGCACGCGGTGGGCCACGCCCTCCTTGGTCAGCGCCTCGCCGACCAGGCCGCGCAGCGTCTCGCTGGCCGCGTCGACCTTCGCGTACGCGGCGTCGTCCAGCAGCCGGAGCTGGGCCAGGCCCGCGGCGGAGGCGACCGGGTTACCGGCGAGGGTGCCCGCCTGGTAGACCGGGCCGACCGGCGCGAGGTGGTCCATGACGTCCTTGCGGCCGCCGAAGGCCGCGGCCGGGAAGCCGCCGCCCATGACCTTGCCGAAGGTCATCAGGTCGGGGCGCACGCCGTCGATCCCGTAGTAGCCGGTGCGGCTCACCCGGAAGCCGGTCATGACCTCGTCCGAGATGTAGAGCGCGCCGTACTCGGTGCACAGCTCGCGCAGGCCCTCGTTGAAGCCCGGCAGCGGGGGCACGCTGCCCATGTTGCCCGGGGACGCCTCGGTGATGACGCAGGCGATGTCGCCCGCGTTCTCCGCGAAGGCGGCGCGCACCGCGTCGAGGTTGTTGTACGGCAGCACGATCGTGTCGCCGGCGGTCGCTCCGGTCACACCCGGGGTGCCCGGCAGACCGAAGGTGGCCACGCCCGAACCGGCGTCGGCGAGCAGCGAGTCCACGTGCCCGTGGTAGCAGCCCGCGAACTTGATGACCTTGGTGCGCCCGGTGTACCCGCGGGCCAGCCGGATCGCCGACATGGTGGCCTCGGTGCCCGAGGTCACGAGCCGGACCTGCTCGACCGGGCCGATGCGGTCCACGATCTCCTCGGCGAGCTCGACCTCGCCGGCGCCGGGGGTGCCGAAGGAGGTGCCGCGCGCGACGGCCTCCTGCACGGCGGCCGTCACCTCGGGGTGCGCGTGGCCGAGCAGCATCGGCCCCCACGAGCTCACGAGGTCGACGTACTCACGGCCGTCCGCGTCGGTGAGGTACGGACCGGTGCCGGACACCATGAACCGGGGCGTACCCCCCACGGCGCGGAAGGCACGCACCGGGGAGTTCACGCCTCCCGGGGTCACGGCGGCGGCACGCTCGAAGAGCGACTGCGATACTGGGGCATCGTCGTACGAGTAAGTCACGCGGCCCATGGTCTCAGAGCCCCGCCCCGATCAACGTGCGGGCGTTTCACGGCCCGTGAGAAGGGGAGGTCCCCTTGCGGGAAGATGATCGGGTTGCGCGGCGATGGCCGCGAGTGGTCGGGTGGTGACATGCAGCGCGGTGGCGGACTGGGAGAGGGGACCGGCGAGCCGTCAGATGCGGGCGCCGAGCGCGCACGGGGACGCCACCGGCGGGACGCAGCGGAAAGTGGGAGCAGCAAGGGTGGCGGCCGAGTGGGGGTGACCTACAAATACTTCGGCGCACCGGACGGCGCGACGGCGGCCCGGGTGCCGATCTCGATGCGGCCCGAGGAGCTCGGCGGCGACGAGCTGGGTCACGGCATGTTCACCAAGATCAAGCCGGAGACCATGGCCGCGATGGTGCTCACCGGCATCGAGGGCATACCGCTCTACCGCGTCCCCCCGCTCGAACTCGTCGTGCTGCACCCCGACTACGCCGTGGTGAAGCTCCCGATGACGGTCGTCGACCCGCTGCGCGGCATCGGCGAGGAGTCGGTGGGCGCCGCGGCGTTCATCTGGTCCACGGTCCCCGACCGCGCGGGCCCGCAGGACGCCTTCAACGTGTACCAACTGCTGCACGAGTGGCGGGACTTCTCCGACCGCCTGCACATGGCGGGCCACCAGCCGTACTGCCTGGTCTGGCCCTAGCGCGGCCCGCGGACACCACCCGCCGACGCGGCCCGGAGGCTCACGGGAGCCCCGGGCCTTTTGCGTGCGCGGCACGCTGTGACTCTTGCGTGCCGGCACGCTGTTGTCTTTTGCGTGCGCGGCACGAATTCACCGTCACTGCCTGTCAGTTCGATAACTAGGGGTGCCCGCGCCCTCTCCGTAGCGTCACGCCCGTCATCGGGCCGTACGCGAACGAGGAGGGACGTTCCATGGCGAGAACCAGGAGCAGGGGCCGCCGGGGTGTGGTGGCGGCGGTGGCCGCCGCGCTGCTCGGCACCGGGCTGGGCGTGACGGCGGCGACCGCGGGCGCGGAGGAGGACCCCGGCACGTCAGCGGGCGGTGCGGGCTGCCGCGCCTCGGACGGCGAGATCTACAGCCCGCCCGCACAGGCGCCGGGCACACCGGGGCAGATCATCGCCTGCCGCGAGACGAAGCTGCCGCATGTGCCGGGCGGCATCCCCATGACGGCGTGGAAGATCCAGTACGCCTCGCGGGACAACAGGGGCGAGCCCGTCGCCGTCTCCGGCACCGTCGCGGTGCCCAAGAAGGCCTGGAAGGGCCCGGGTTCGCGGCCCGTGGTCGCGTTCAACCCCGGCACCCTCGGTCTCGGCCCGCAGTGCGCGTTCTCCAAGCAGCTCGCCGGGCAGTACCAGGACGAGTACGAGGGCGACAACATCGCCGCCTCGCTCAAGGCCGGCTACGCCGTGGCCGCCACCGACGGCGCGGGCTACCTGGACGGGCGGACCCACCCGTACGTCTCCGGCGGCGACTCCGGCCGCGCGCTCCTCGACGTGGCCCGCGCGGCGCCCCGTGTCCCGGGCAGCGGGCTCGACAAGGGCGCCGAGGTCGGCCTGTGGGGCTACTCGGAGGGCGGCCACGCCAGCCTCTGGGCGGCCCAGCTCGCCGGTACGTACGCGCCGGAGCTGAACGTGGCGGGCGACGCGTCCGGCGGCGTGCCCGGCGACCTGAAGGTGGTCGCGAAGTCGCTGAACGGCGGCCCGTTCGCGGGGTTCCTCGGCAACGCGCTGGTCGGGCTCAAGACCGCGTACCCGGGCATGCCCTTCGACGCGCTGCTGAACGAGCGCGGCAGGCGGGCCCAGAAGAAGATCACGTCGCACTGCCTGGTGGGCACGCTCGCCAACTTCCCGATGGAGAGGGTGGAGAACCTGACGAAGGAGGGCTACTCCCTCGACGAGCTCTACCGGCTGCGCGGCGAGGACGGCACGACCTGGGGCGAGGTCGTCGACCGCCAGAAGCTGGGCGTCGGCGTCGGCCCGAAGGGCTCGGGAGCGCACCATGAACTGGACTTCCCGGTCTTCCAGTACCGCGGCTTCGCCGACGAGGTGATCCCCACGAAGACGGAGGACGCCACCAGGGCCGCGTACTGCAAGTCGGGGGTCCCCACGAAGTGGAAGGTCTACCCCGGCGAACACCTCACCACGGACCGCGAGGCGGTGGACGACGTGGTGAAGTGGCTGGGCGAACGCTTCACGGGGAAACCGGCGACGAGCGATTGCTGAACGCGCGTCCGGGGCCCCCGCGTACCGCGGGGCCCCGGACGCTGGCGCAAGCCACCAACACACCCCAACAATCGTTGGACAGCGCGGAGTTCGCCGACACTCACCGGGAGGCAGCCCATGGCGCCCGACACCGCCCCCACCCCCCGCGTCCTCGTCATCGGCGCGGGCCCCACCGGCCTGCTGCTCGCCGGCGACCTCGCCGAGGCAGGCCACCCCGTCACCCTCGTCGAACGGCGCGAAGAGGGCATCAGCAACCTCTCCCGCGCCCTCGTCGTGCACGCCCGCACCCTGGAGGTGCTGGACGCCCGCGGCCTCGCCGACGAGCTCGTCGACACCGGCAAGCCCATCGAGGGGCTGCGCCTGTTCGGCCACGCCACCCTCGATCCGACCCGCCTGCACACCCGCTTCCCGTTCGCGCTCGTCACCCCGCAGTACGAGGTGGAGCGGCTGCTGGAGCGGCGCGCGCGGGAGGCGGGCGTCTCCTTCAGGTACGGCACCGAGCTGACCGGGCTACGCCAGGACGAGGACGGCGTCGAGGCACACGTGCGCGCGGCCGCAGGCGCGGGAGAGAAGGGCGACGGCGCGCAGGAGACCCTGCACGCCCGCTACCTCGTCGGCACCGACGGCGTGCACAGCACCGTCCGCGACGCCCTCGGGCTGCCGTTCCCCGGCAAGTCCGTCGTGCGCTCCATCGTGCTCACCGACGTACGGCTGGAGCGCCCGCCCGCCGAGCCGTTCGCGGTGAACGCGACCGGGGACGCCTTCGCCGCTGTCGGCGACTTCGGCGACGGGTACCACCGGGTCATGGGCTGGGCCAGGGAGCGCCAGCTCCCCGACACCGAGCCGGCCGACCTCGACGAGGTGCGCGACTTCACCCGCCGCGCGCTCGGCGACGACTTCGGCATGCACGACCCGCGCTGGATCTCCCGCTTCCACAGCGACGAGCGGCAGGCACCGGCGTACCGCATCGGCCGCGTCTTCCTCGCCGGCGACGCCGCGCACGCGCACTCCCCCGCGGGCGGCATGGGCATGAACACCGGGCTCCAGGACGCCGCCAACCTGAGCTGGAAGCTGGCCGCCGTGCTGGCCGAGCGCTCCCCGGCCGCGCTGCTCGCCACGTACGAGAGCGAGCGCCATCCGGTCGGCAGGACCGTGCTGCGGATGAGCGGCGGCATCCTGCGCATGGCCCTCATGAACCGTCCCGGCAGCGGCGCGCTCCGCTCCGCCGCCTCCCAACTCGCCGACCGCGCGCGCCCGTTGTCCGACCGCGCCATGCGCACCGTCTCCGGCATCGGCATCGCGTACCCGGCGCCGAAGGGCAGCCACCCGCTGACCGGCCGCCGCGCGCCCGACCTGGCGCTGCGCACCGGGCGGCTGTACGAGGCCCTGCGCGGCGGCCACTTCGTCCTGGTCACCCCGGCGGGCGCGGCCGTGCCGAAGCCGGGCGCCGCGGTGCGCCACGCCGAGCTCCGCGAGGGCGCCCGCCACACCCTCCTGATCCGCCCCGACGGCCACATCGCGTGGGCGTGGACGGGTTCCCAGCCCGACAGGACGGAGCTGGAGCGCGCGCTCGTGGAGTGGACGGGCACGGCCACCTGACACGCACGGCGCCGGGGCGCGGGCCCCGGCGCCGCCTCACCCCTTCACGCAGACGACCTGCTTGAGCTGCGCGACGACCTCCACGAGGTCCCGCTGCTGCTCCATCACCTGCTCGATGGGCTTGTAGGCACCGGGGATCTCGTCCACGACCCCGGAGTCCTTGCGGCACTCGACACCCTGCGTCTGCGCCGCGAGATCCCGCTCCGAGAACCGCTTCCTGGCCTGGTTCCGGCTCATCCTGCGGCCGGCGCCGTGCGAGGCGGAGTGGAAGGACTCGGGGTTGCCGAGGCCCTTCACGATGTACGAACCGGTGCCCATGGAGCCGGGGATGATCCCGTACTCGCCGGACCCGGCGCGGATCGCGCCCTTGCGGGTGACCAGCAGCTCCTGGCCCTCGTACGTCTCCTCGGCCACGTAGTTGTGGTGGCAGGAGATCACCGGGTCGAAGAGGGGCTTCGCCTTCTTGAACTCGCGGCGCACGACGTCCTGGAACAGCCCCATCATCACGGCCCTGTTGTGCTTCGCGTACTCCTGCGCCCAGAACAGGTCGTGCCGGTACGCCGCCATCTGCGGGGTGTCCGCGACGAACACCGCGAGATCGCGGTCGATCAGGCCCTGGTTGTGCGGCAGCTTCTGCGCCTGGCCGATGTGGAACTCGGCGAGCTCCTTGCCGATGTTGCGGGAGCCGGAGTGCAGCATGAGCCACACATTCCCCTCGGAATCCAGACATATTTCGCAGAAATGATTGCCTCCGCCTAGCGAACCCATCTGCTTCACGGCCCGGTCCCTGCGGAACTTCACCGACTCCGCCACCCCGTCGAAGCGGTCCCAGAAGTCCTCCCAGCCCGCGGTCGGGAAGCCGTGCAGGCGCCCCGGGTCCACCGGATCCTCGTGCATGGCGCGGCCCACCGGGATGGCCGCCTCGATGCGCGAGCGCAGCCGGGAGAGGTCGCCGGGCAGGTCGCCCGCGGTCAGCGAGGTGCGCACGGCGGACATGCCGCAGCCGATGTCCACGCCGACCGCGGCGGGGCACACCGCGCCCCGCATCGCGATGACCGAACCGACCGTGGCGCCCTTGCCGTAGTGCACGTCCGGCATCACGGCGAGCCCCTCGGTCCACGGCAGCGCCGACACGTTGCGAAGCTGCTGCATCGCGCCGTCCTCGACCGTCGCCGGGTCGGCCCACATGCGGATCGGCACGCGGGCGCCGGGCACCTCCGTGTAAGACATGGCGTCTCAACTCCCCCATCGGACTGCTGACATGACACAGCGCACATCCTTCACGCGACGGGAACCGCAAGGCGCTGAAATGCCGTCGACGGAACAAGCCGGACATCGCGCAACATTGGCACCGCCCGACCGGACGGCCGCGCGCTGTGTGCGGTAGACATTGTGTTCCGCCGCTCCCCGGCGGCGGCAACATCTTTTCGACCGATCCGGAGGGCAAGGCAGTGCGGCGGAGGCCCAGGACGTACGTCATCAGCGCCACGCTGGCGATCACGCTGGCAGGCGGCCTGGCCGGCTGCTCCGACTCGCCGGACGACGACCCGGGCGGCGACACCAAGCCGGGCTCCTCGGGCAGTTCCGCCTCCACGGCGGCGCCCGGACGGTACGACACCCTGCCCGAGCCGTGCGGCGCGGTGAGCCGGGGCACCCTCAAGCGGCTGCTCCCCGGCGCCGAGTCGGCGGAGAGCGGCAGCGGGGGCGAGACCGCCGACCCGTACGAGGGCAAGGCGAAGCTCACGTACGACACCGACCGCCGCGTCGGCTGCGGCTGGAAGGCCGGGACCCCCGCCGGCACCCGGCACCTCTCGGTCGACATGGAGCGCGTGGTCTCCTACGACCCCTCCGTCAGCGACGACGAGCAGGCCAGGATCCTCTACGACGAGCGCGCGGGACAGGCCGACATCCCCTCCTCGGGCTCGCCTTCGGCCGAGCAGACCCCGCCGGACGGGGACGGCGGGTCCCCCTCGCCGGAGGCCAGCGGATCGGGAAAGCCGAGCGGCGACCCGAGCCCCGGCGCCTCCCAGGGCGAGCGCGCCCAGGGCGGCCGCGACGGCCAGGAGGACCAGCAGGGCCGACAGGGGCAGGAGAGCCAAGACGGCCGGCGGGCCAACGGCGGCGCGGGCGACGGGAGTCCGTCCTCCTCCGCCTCGCCGACGCAGGACCCCTCGGGCGGCCCGAAGCAGCCCGCCGAGGGCGACACGAACGCGCCCTCGGACGCCGGTTCGGGCTCGGGCTCCGCCTCGCCCGACGCCGACCTCGCCCCGCGCACCCTCGACGACATCGGGGACAACGCGTACATCGACGACCAGCTGGACACCGGCCAGTCGGGTGTGCACCGTGACATCACTCTCGTTTTCCGCTCATCCAACGTCATCGCCACGGTCCGCTACGACCAATGGGTGACCGATCAGAACCAGGTCCCCGACAGCGCGGAACTGCAGGACAAGGCCCAGGCGGTGGCGCGCGAGCTGGCCGCCGGCTTCGACGAGGGGTGAACACCGGCGCGTGTGGCGCGCGCCTGGCGCGGCGGCGCGAGGGGTCTGACACAGGCTGTGGGTGATGCCACGAATCGCCCACACCGGCCCATCGGCCGCGTACCGTTCCCCACGGAACCCACACATCCGCAGAGCACCACAGATCCCAGAGCACTCCGGAGCCGCTCCGCGCTGTGCTCTCTCCGATTCCTGGAAGCGAAGGAACCATGCACCGTCAATCCCCGCGAAACGCCCCGCGAGTCGCCAGGACGCTCGCCTGCGCGGCCGTGGCAGTACCCGTGCTGCTGGTCGCCGGCTGCTCCTCGGACTCCGGCAAGGGCGGCGAGGAGACATCCGCTCCCTCGGCCTCCAAGAGCGCGTCGCCCAGCCCCGAGCCCGTGAAGTTCAAGGAGCTTCCCGACTCCTGCCGCACGCTCTCCAAGGGCACGGTCAAGGAGCTGGTGCCCGGCACGGGCAACCCGGGCGGCAAGCGGATCGGCACCGGTGACACGGCCGACTCCGGCACCTGCCTGTGGAGCGGGCTCAAGAAGTACGACTACCGGCAGCTCACCGTGTCGCTGAAGCGCTTCGACTCGGACACCTCGCGCGGCTCGGGTGACAAGCAGGCCAAGGACTTCTACCAGCAGCAGATGTCCGAGGTTCAGGACAACAAGGACAACACCGGGCTGAAGCAGTCCAAGCTCTCCGGCGTCGGCGAGCAGGCCACGACCCTCAGCTACGACGCCAAGAAGAAGGACAAGAAGGGCAGCTCCGAGAAGTACCACGAGGAGTACGTCCTCGCCCGGAACGCCAACGTGGTCCTCTCCGTGGACTACGAGGGCGCGGGCTTCGAGGACGGCAAGACCCCCAGCTCCGCCGACCTGAAGAAGGGCGCGGAGAAGGCGGCCAAGGAGGCCATGAAGCAGGTGAAGTAGGGCCGTAACGGCTCGAAAACCCCCGGGGCTCCGGGCGCCCGGGCGCCCGGAGCCCCTTCGCGTGTGCCAGTCTGGGTCGCCGCCGGACAACGAGGGGTGGGGCAACACGCAGTGCAGCCAGTTCAACTGACCCGAATACACCGGATACTCATCGGCGTCGTCGTCGCGGGCGCGCTGGTCATCGCGGCGATCGGCTTCGCGGGGTCGTACGCGGCGGTCCGCGATCTCGCCGCGCGCAAGGGTTTCGGCGGCTTCGCCCCGTTCTTCCCCATCGGCATCGACGCGGGCATCGTGGTCCTGCTCGCCCTCGACCTGCTGCTGACCTGGATCCGCATCCCCTTCCCGCTGCTGCGCCAGACCGCCTGGCTGCTGACGGCCGCCACCATCGCCTTCAACGGGGCCGCCGCCTGGCCCGACCCGCTCGGCGTCGGCATGCACGCGGTGATCCCGGTGCTGTTCGTGGTCGCCGTGGAGGCCGCGCGGCACGCGGTCGGGCGCATCGCGGACATCACGGCCGACCGGCACATGGAGGGCGTGCGCATCGCCCGCTGGCTGCTCGCCTTCCCCTCCACCTTCCGCCTGTGGCGCCGGATGAAGCTGTGGGAGCTGCGCTCCTACGACGAGGTCATCCGCATGGAACAGGACCGGCTCGTGTACGAGGCGAGGCTGCGCGCCCGCTACGGCCGCAACTGGAAGCGCCGCGCGCCCGTCGAGGCCCTGATGCCCCTCAAGCTGGCCCGCTACGGCATCCCCCTGACCGAGACCGGCCCCTCCGGCCTGGAGGCCGCGGGCCTGGACCCCGAGCCCCTGCTCAGGGGCGCGGTACAGGGGCCCGAGCGCCCCCAACTGGCCGGTCCCGTAGGGGATTCCGCCCCGGCCCCCGTGAGGGAGCCCGCACCGGAGCCCGTACGAGAGCCCGCACCCGAACCCGTACGGGAGCCCGCGCCCGAACCCGTACCGGAGCACACGCAGGCGCGGCCCGAGCCCGAGCCGGAGCCCCCTGCCTCGAACGTCACCGTCCCGGTGGGCCCCAACCGCCGCCGCGCGCTGGGCGGTCCGGTCCCGGAGCCGGAGCCCGAGGTGGACGACACCCCCATAGGGGTCCCGGAGGACACCGCCGTCGACGAGCTGTACTACACCGCGTACCGCGATTACGCCGCCGCGCACGGATCGCTCCCCAACGCGCGCCAGCTCTCCCGCACCCTGCACGAGGCGTACGGGGTCACGCGTGCCGACGGTTCGCTGCTCAGCGAGGGCTATCTCGTCCCGTACACACGGGAGTTCAAGTCCCGCTTCACCACAGAAATGGGAATGGCGGGCTGATCCGCAGACCAGCCCGCCACACACGCAGCGGTTCACGCGGCGTCAGCCGCAAAAGCGTCAGCCGCCCAGCAGCTTCCGCACCCGCTCGGCCCCCACCGCCAGCAGCAGCGTGGGCAGGCGCGGGCCCGTGTCGCCGCCGACCAGCAGCTTGTAGATCAGGGCGAAGAACGCGCGCTGCTGGACCTTGAGTTCGGGGGTCGGCTTCGCCTCGGGGGCGAGGCCCGCGCGCACCTTCGGCACCCCGTAGACGAGCTGCGTCAGGCCGTCCAGCGACCAGTGCTCGTCCAGCCCGTCGAGCAGCATCCGCAGCGATTCGCGCTGGTCGTCGTCCAGCGAGGCCAGCAGCTCGCCGTCCGGCTCCTCGCGCACCCGGGTGCGGTTCTCCTCCGGGACCTGGGTGTTGATCCACCGCTCGGCGCGGTCGAGACGCGGCCGCACCTCGTCCAGCGAGTGCACCGGGCTGGCCGGGTCGAACTCGCCGAGGATCCGCAGCGTCTGCTCGTCGTTGCCCGCGGTGATGTCCACGACCGAGGCCAGCGTGCGGTACGGCAGCGGGCGCGGGGTCGAGGGCAGCGGGCCCTTCGCGGTCGTGGAAGCGCGCAGGTGCGCGGCGACGTCGGCCGGCTGCGCCTTGCCCTCGCCGATCTTCCGTACGAGCGCGTCCCACTCGTCGTAGGTGCGCTGGATCTCCTGGTCGAAGGCGACCTTGAAGGACTGGTTCGGCTTGCGGCGCGCGTACAGCCAGCGCAGCAGCGGGGCCTCCATGATCTGCAGCGCGTCGGCCGGGGTCGGCACGCCGCCCTTGGAGGAGGACATCTTCGCCATGCCGCTGATGCCGACGAACGCGTACATCGGGCCGATCGGCTGCTCGCCGCCGAAGATCTCCTTCACGAGCTGGCCGCCGACGACGAAGGACGAGCCCGGCGACTGGTGGTCGACGCCGGAGGGCTCGAAGACGACGCCCTCGTACGCCCAGCGCATCGGCCAGTCGACCTTCCACACCAGCTTGCCGTGGTTGAACTCGTTGAGCAGCACCGTCTCGGAGTGCCCGCACTGGCAGCTGTAGGTGAGCTGGGTGGTGCTGTCGTCATAGCCGACGACGGTGGTGAGGTCCTTGCCGCAGACCGTGCAGTACGGCTTGTACGGGAAGTACGTGCCGCCGCCGATGCCCGAGCCGTCGTCCTCGGCGGCAGCGCCCGAGCCCTCCTCGGCCTCCAGCTCGGCCTCGTCCACCGGCTTCTGCTGCTGCTTGCCCTTGCCCTTGGGCTTGCCGGTGCCCTTGTCCTTGGTGCGGTAGCGGTCGAGCACGGCGTCGATGGCCTCGCGCTCGCGCATCGCGAAGAGGATCTGCTCGCGGTAGACGCCCGAGGTGTACTGCTCGGTCTGGCTGATCCCGCGGTACTCCACGCCCAGCTCGGCGAGCGAGGCCTCCATCGCGGCGCGGAAGTGCGCGGCCCAGCTCTCGTGCGGGCTGCCCTCGGGAGCCGGGACGGCGGTCAGCGGCTTGCCGATGTGCGCGTCCCAGGACTCGTCCACGCCCTCGACGCCGGCCGGGACCTTGCGGAACCGGTCGTAGTCGTCCCAGGACAGCAGGTGCTCGCAGGGCACGCCCCGGCGCTTGATCTCGTCCGCGACCAGGTGCGGGACCATCACCTCGCGGAGGTTGCCGAGGTGGATGGGGCCCGAGGGGGAGAGTCCCGAGGCGCAGACGACCGTTTTGCCAGGGGCGCGACGCTCCGCCTCGGCGATGACCTCATCGGCGATTCGGGAGACCCAGTCGGCCTCTTGAGTGGTCTGAGCCACGTCCGGCACTTCCTTCTCGTCTGCTTTCGTTTACGCGTTCGGTGTGCGGGCCCGCGCCGCGGTCTGCGCGGTGCGGTCCGTGCGTGGGGTCCGCGCTGCTCGCGCGCGACAGGGCCGGAGCTCCAGGGGATGTCCGTGCCGCCGCCGCGGCCCCGCGGGCCCCATTGTCCCACCGCCGGGGGCGGGCTCCGCGCATGGGATACTCGGGGGCACCCCCTCGGCTCGGGGGCATCCCTTGCCCGGACACGACGGAACGGCAGCAGACACCTATGGCTTCGGTCCCCTCACTCGCAGCGAAGGTCAACCAGCGCATCACCGACGCACTCTCGGCGGCCCTGCCGGAGGCCGGTGCCGCGGACCCGCTGCTGCGACGAAGCGACCGGGCCGACTTCCAGGCGAACGGCATGCTGGCCCTGGCCAAGCAGCTCAAGGGCAACCCCCGCGAGCTCGCTTCCAAGGTCGTCGAGCAGCTTCCGGCCAATGAGGAGATCTCCGGGATCGAGGTCTCGGGCCCCGGCTTCCTCAACATCACCGTCGCCGACGAGGCCCTGATGCGCACCCTCGCCGCGCGGTACGAGGACGAGGCGGGCCGCCTCGGCGTGCCGTACGCCGAGCAGCCCGGCACCTCGGTGATCGACTACTCGCAGCCGAACGTCGCCAAGGAGATGCACGTCGGCCACCTGCGCTCGACGGTCATCGGCGACGCGGTGATGCGCATCCTGGAGCACCGCGGCGAGACGGTCGTGCGCCGGCACCACATCGGCGACTGGGGCACCCAGTTCGGCATGCTCATCCAGTATCTGATCGAGCACCCGCACGAGCTGGACCACGCCTCGGACGCGGCGGACGCCGCCGACGAGGGCGAGGCCGCGATGGCCCGCCTCAACCGGCTGTACAAGGCGTCCCGCGCCGTCTTCGACTCCGACGAGGAGTTCAAGACCCGCGCGCGGGACCGCGTGGTTCAGCTCCAGGCGGGCGAGCCTGAGACCCTCGGCCTCTGGCACAAGATCGTCGATGAGTCGAAGACGTACTTCCGCGCGGTGTACGAGGAGCTGGACGTCGAGGTCCGTGACGAGGACATCGTCGGCGAGAGCGCGTACAACGACGACCTGCAGAACGTGGTCAAGGAGCTGGAGGAGTCGGGCGTCGCGGTCCGCTCCGACGGCGCGCTGTGCGTCTTCTTCGACGACGTGAAGGGCCCCGACGGCACCCCGACCCCGCTGATCGTCCAGAAGTCCAACGGCGGCTTCGGCTACGCGGCCACCGACCTGGCCGCGATCCGCGACCGCATCGGCAAGCTGCACGCCGACACCCTGCTCTACGTGGTCGACGCCCGGCAGTCGCTGCACTTCCGCATGGTCTTCGAGACCGCGCAGCGGGCCGGCTGGCTGCCGGAGGGCGCGGCGAAGCAGCTCGCCTTCGGCACGGTGCTCGGCAAGGACGGCAAGCCGTTCAAGACCCGCGAGGGCGAGACGGTCCGCCTGGTCGACCTGCTGAACGAGGCGGTCGAGCGCGCCGCGGTCGTGGTCCGCGAGAAGGCCGAGCAGGGCGGCCTGGACATGTCCGAGTCGGAGATCCAGGACCGGGCGCACCAGGTGGGCATCGGCGCGGTCAAGTACGCGGACCTGTCCAACTCCATGACCCGCGACTACATCTTCGACCTGGACCGCATGGTCTCCCTCCAGGGCGACACCAGCGTGTACCTCCAGTATGCGTACGCGCGCATCCGCTCGATCTTCCGCAAGGCGGGCGAGGACGCCGCGGCGGCCCCGCACCCCGAGCTGGAACTCGCCCCCGCCGAGCGGGCGCTGGCCATGCACCTGGACGAGTTCGGCGACACCCTGGCCGCCGTCGCGGAGACCTACGAGCCCCACAAGCTCGCCGCCTACCTCTACGAACTCGCCTCGCTCTTCAGCCCGTTCTACGAGAACTGCCCCGTCCTGAAGGCCGAAACGACAGAGGCCCGCGAAAACCGCCTGTTCCTCTGCGCGCTGACGGCCCGCACGCTGCATCAGGGGCTGGACCTGCTGGGAATTCGGACGCCCGAGAGGCTGTAAAGCCGTCCCCTCTTCCCTCGGCGGACAGCGCCCCCCGGTCGTCTAGCCCCGCACGGCACGGATGAACGCCGCCCACGCGGCGGCGCCGTGTATGAGGGCCGGGCTCTCCGGGACCTTGCTGTCCCGTACGGGGACGAGGCCCGGGACACCGTCGGCGACCTCGACGCAGTTGACGTCGCCCCCGTTGCTGTAACTGGACTTGCGCCAGACCGCGGTGGAGAGATCAGGGGTGCGGCTCATGCTGTGTACTCCTCCAGGACGCGTTCGATGCAGGCCACCGAGTCCGTGGGCGGCAGCGCCAGGTCTCGGAGCTGATCGTAAGCGAGCCGATAGAAGGTGACCTGCTCTGGATCTTCGATCAGCTCGCCGAACCTGTTGCCTTCAAGGTAGGCAACAGAACTGCCGTCCGATTGCCAGAGTACCGACAGGTGACCGTTCATGAGGTGGTGAACTCCCCTGGAAAAGGGCAGCACTTGGACGACCACGGAACGGGTTTCCGCCATGGTGATCAAGTGGGATAGCTGGTCGGTCCACACGTCCGGGCTTCCCGCCGAACGCCGTAGCGCCGCCTCGTCCAGGATGACGCGCACGTTCGGCGCCGGGTCGCGGCGCAGCAGCTCCTGGCGGCCCATCCGGGCATCGACCTGTGCTTCGACGGCGCCTTCGTCCACCGGACCGGGCACCGAGGAGAGCACCGCGCGGGCGTAACCCTCTGTCTGCAGCAGGCCCGGAACGGCGAGCACGTACTTGTACATGAGCACAGCCGACGATTCGTAGCGCATGAACGCCTTGAACTGGTCGTCGAACGTGTCCTGCTGGGCCAGCCGCCAGAGCCGGACCAGCAGGTCACCGGTGTCGTAGTACGCGTCGAGGTCCGCCATCAAGGACAGCTTCGACAGGCGCTCTCCCGACTCCAGCCTGCACAGATAGCTCTTGTCGTACGCCGTGTCCTCGGCCACCTGCGCCAGGGACTTGCCCGCGCGCTCGCGCAGCATGCGCAGCGTACGGGCCAAGGTCTCGCGCGCGGACTCCTCGGACGGCTGTTCGGCCATTCACACCCTCCCGTTGTCTGGCGCTCAGACAACGGCAGACGTCTGGCGCGGCCCCCATTTACACCTCAAGGCTCTGAGTACAGCAGGTACTCCCCCGCATTGCCCGAGGTGCGGAATGACGGTCGAAAGCGGTCACTTACATGGCAACTCGCTTCAAGGACTGGCTCGTTGGGGTCTTCCGGCGCCGCCCGGCGCCCCAAGCACCACCAACGGCACCGGCGCCGCGCCCTCGCCCCGTACTCCACTGCCCGTACGACCCACCAGCGCTGCCCCCGCGCCTCCGGAACCGCTGGCCCGCCCCCATCGACGGCGACGCCTCGCCCATGGTCCGCCCGTACCTCGTCGCGTACGAGCAGCAGGAGCGCCGTACCGCGCTCGCCCTCGCGCTGGACGGGATCGACGTCGGGCCATACATCATCCACGGCGTACCGGTGGGAGGCGGGCTGCGATGAGGGCCAGGACCGCACTCACCATCACCGTGTACCGGGTCCGGCCGGACGGCACCCGTACGCCGCCGACCGCGCGGATCCTCGTGCCGGACTCCGTACGCGACTCCGAGCGGCTGCCGGCCGGGCTCGGGTATCCGCCCTGCCGCTGCCCGCGTTGCCGGTGAGCGGCGCGGGAAGGCACCGCCCATGGACGATCTCGTCGCACGCGCCCGCGCCCTCGCCGCACCCCGCACGCGCCGCATCCTCGGCATCGCGGGCCCGCCCGGCGCGGGCAAGTCGACCCTCGCGGCGTACCTCGCCCGCGCAATGGGCCCGCAGTACGCCGCGCTCGTCCCCATGGACGGCTTCCACCTCGCGGACGCGGAGCTCCGAAGGCTCGGGCGGCTCGGCCGGAAGGGCGCCCCGGACACCTTCGACCCCGCGGGGTACGCGGCGCTCCTCCGACGCCTCAAGGCGCCCCGCGAAGGCGAGACCGTGTACGCCCCGGGCTTCGACCGCGAGCTGGAGCAGCCGCTCGCGGGGTGCGTCCCCGTACACGCCGACGTGCCGCTCGTGATCACCGAGGGCAACTACCTGCTGCTGGACGAGCAGCCGTGGCCCGAGGTCCGCGGGCTCCTGGACGCGTGCTGGTATGTGGACCTCGACCCCGACGTACGCGTCCGCAGGCTCATCGCGCGCCACGAACGCTTCGGCAAGGCGCCGCGGGAAGCCGAGCGCTGGGTCCTGGAGAACGACGAGGCCAACGCGGCCCTGGTCGCCCGCACCCGCGAACGCGCCGACCTCGTCGCGGAGTTCACCCCCGCGGCGCCCCCAGCCACAGCGGCAGCGACTCCAGATCGTTCTGCGTGAGCACCGGCAGATTGCGCAGCTCGCCGGGCGGCACGGCCAGCCGGAGGTCCGGGAAGCGGGCGAAGAGCGCGGGCAGCGCGACGGACGCCTCCAGCCGGGACAGCGCCGCGCCGGGGCAGATGTGCGGTCCGTGCCCGAAGGTCATGTGCCGCGCCGGCTCCGGCCTGGCCGCGTCGAACGCGTCGGCGTCCGCGCCGTGCCACCCCGCGTCGCGGCCGATCGCGCGGTACGAGATCGCCACGCCGTCGCCGCGCGGCACGGTCACGCCGTCCACGTCGATGTCCTCGGTGGCGAACCGCAGCAGCAGATGCGTGGTCGGCGGGTCCCAGCGCAGCGTCTCCTCGATCACCGCGTCCCAGCCGACCCCGCCGCCGAGCACCGCTTCCCGCTGCGCGGGGTGGGTGAGCAGTGCCCGTACGGCGTTGAGAACGAGGGAGACGGTCGTTTCGTGCCCGGCGCCGACCAGCGCGTGCAGGTTGCCGACCGTCTCCTCCTCGGTGAGGGGTTCGCCGCCCTCGTCGGCGTGCACCAGAGCGCTGGTCAGGTCGTCGGTGGGCGCGGCCGCCCGCTCCCTGACCATCTCGCGGTAGATCCCGCCCAGTTCGGCGAAGGCCGCGAGCCGCTCGTCCTGCGGGGTCAGCATCGAGAAGAACGCCCCGTACAACTCGTGCATACGGGGCCGCAGCGCCGGGTCGACGCCCAGCAGCACGCCGACCACCTCCATGGGCAGCGGCAGCGCGAAGGCGGCACGGAGGTCGACGGGCCCGGAAGCGGAATCCGCGGCCCGCGCTGCCATCCCGTCCAGCAGCCGCCCCGTGATCCGCTCGATGACGGGCCGCATCCGCTCCACCCGCCGCGGGGTGAGCGCCTGCGCGGTCTTCGCGCGCAGCCGCCGGTGCTCGGCCCCGTCCACGGTGAACAGCGAACGCCCCACGTCGATCATCCCGATCAGCGGCCACTCACGGGTCACCGCACCGCTGCGCCACAGCGACCAGCAACCGAGGTCCTTCACCAGCCGCGGATCGGTGAGCAGCCGCCTGGCCTGCTCCTGCCGCGTGACGGTCCACACCGGCACACCGAGCAGATCCAGGCGCGCGAGGGGTCCCGCCGCGCATAACGCCCGGGTCTCCCCGTCCAGATCCCGTACGAGGGGGTCGACGGCGAGCGGCTCGGTGGCGAACGGACCGGGGCTGTACGGGCACGAACTGCTCATGAGGCGCCTCCCGTCCCTCAACGCCCGCGCGGACACACGGGCTTGAGGTCACCTACCCGAAGGCGCCTCCCTCACGCGAAGCCCAGGCCCCGCGCGCAGCCTCACCCCTCGCGCAGCAGCCGCGCCGCCTCCGTCGCCCAGTACGTGAGCACCACGCTCGCGCCGGCCCGCTTGAAGCCGGTGAGCGTCTCCAGGATGGCCGCCTCGCGGTCGAACAGGCCGCGCTCGGCCGCGCCCTCGATCATCGCGTACTCGCCGGAGATCTGGTACGCGCCGACCGGCACGTCAGCGGCCTCGGCCACGTCGCACAGCACGTCCAGGTACGGCATCCCCGGCTTGACCATCACCATGTCGGCGCCCTCCTCCAGGTCGAGGGCGAGCTCGCGCAGCGCCTCGCGCCCGTTGGCGGCGTCCTGCTGGTAGGTCTTCCGGTCGCCCTGCAGGGACGAGCCGACGGCCTCGCGGAAGGGGCCGTAGAAGGCGGAGGCGTACTTCGCGGTGTAGGCGAAGAGGGAGACGTCCACGTGCCCCGCCTCGTCCAACGCCCGCCGCACGTGCGCGATCTGACCGTCCATCATGCCGCTCGGCCCGAGCATGTGCGCACCGGCGTCGGCCTGGGCCCGCGCCATCTCCGCGTACCGCACGAGCGTCGCGTCGTTGTCCACGCGCCCCGACGCGTCCAGCACGCCGCAGTGGCCGTGGTCGGTGAACTCGTCCAGGCACAGGTCGGACATGACCACGAGGTCGTCGCCGACCTCGGAGCGCACGTCGCGCAGGCCGAGCTGGAGGATGCCGTCCGGGTCGGTCCCCCGCGTACCGACCGCGTCCTTCTCCTCGTCCTTCGGCACGCCGAACAGCATGATCCCGCCGACCCCGGCGGCGACCGCTTCGGCCGCCGCCTTCTTCAGCGAGTCGCGCGAGTGCTGCACGACCCCCGGCAGCGTGGACACCGCCACCGGCTCGTCGATCCCGTCCCGCACGAAGACGGGCAGGATCAGGTCCGCCGGATGCACCCGGTGCTCCGCGACCATGCGCCGCATCGCCGGGGTCGTACGCAGCCGGCGGGGACGTGCCGCGGGGTAACTGCCGTAAACGCTCACGAGGTTCGTGCCCTCCTCCTGGCCGGGCGCTTCTCGCTCGGCCGCTTCACCGTTTCACCTGCCTCGGCGGCGTCCTCGCGGCGCTGCTCGCCATAGTCGGCGAGCGCCTCCGCCAGCTTGTGCACGGACGGCTCGGGCGACATGACGTCGACCCGCAGGCCGTGCTCCTCGGCCGTCTTGGCGGTGGCCGGGCCGATGCAGGCGATGACCGTCACGTTGTGCGGCTTGCCCGCGATACCGACGAGGTTCCGGACCGTGGACGACGAGGTGAAGAGCACCGCGTCGAAACCGCCGCCCTTGATGGCCTCACGGGTCTCCGCGGGCGGCGGAGAGGCACGCACCGTACGGTACGCCGTCACGTCGTCGACCTCCCAGCCGAGTTCGATGAGCCCGGCGACGAGGGTCTCGGTGGCGATGTCGGCGCGCGGCAGGAAGACGCGGTCGATCGGGTCGAAGACCGGGTCGTAGGGCGGCCAGTCCTCCAGCAGGCCCGCGGCCGACTGCTCACCGGACGGCACGAGGTCCGGCTTCACGCCGAAGGCGATCAGCGCCTTGGCGGTCTGCTCGCCGACGGCCGCGACCTTGATCCCGGCGAAGGCCCGCGCGTCGAGCCCGTACTCCTCGAACTTCTCGCGCACCGCCTTGACCGCGTTCACCGAGGTGAAGGCGATCCACTCGTAGCGGCCCGTGACCAGGCCCTTGACCGCGCGCTCCATCTGCTGCGGCGTGCGCGGCGGCTCCACGGCGATGGTGGGCACCTCGGCCGGCACGGCGCCGTACGAGCGGAGCTGGTCGGAGAGCGACGCTGCCTGCTCCTTGGTGCGCGGCACAAGAACGTTCCAGCCGAACAGCGGCTTGGACTCGAACCACGCGAGCCGGTCACGCTGCGCGGGCGCGCTGCGCTCGCCGACCACGGCTATGACCGGCCTGCCGCCGTCGGCGCTGGGCAGCACCTTCGCCGACTTGAGGGTCTGCGCGATGGTGCCCAGCGTCGCGGTCCAGGTCCGCTGCCGGGTGGTGGTGCCCGCGACGGTCACCGTCAGCGAGGTGTCCGGCTTGCGGCCGCCGGCGACCAGCTCGCCCGCGACCGAACCCACCGAGTCCAGGGTGGTGGAGACGACCACGGTCGCCTCGCTGGCCCCCACCTCGGTCCAGCATCTGTCATCGGCGCTGCGCGCGTCGATGAAGCGCACGTCGGTGCCGTGCTCGTCGCGCAGCGGCACACCCGCGTACGCCGGAACGCCGACCGCGGCCGCTACGCCCGGCACCACCTCGAAGGTGATGCCCTCATCGGCGCAGGCCAGCATCTCCCGCGCCGCGTCCGCGTCCAGGCCCGGGTCACCGGAGACGGCTCGCACGACCCGCTTGCCGGACCGCGCGGCGGCCATGGCAAGATCTCCTCCATCACCCGCGGCAGCGGGGCCAGTTGACGTGTCGTCACCGGCGTCCTGCCGCTGCTGGAGAGGTGTGTCCACGCCCGTACGCGCGTGAGTGCGCACGACGTCGTACACCGGGGGGTCTGCGACCAGCACATCCGCCTGCGCCAGCGCCTCGACGGCGCGCAGAGTCAGCAGCCCCGGGTCCCCGGGCCCGGCGCCGAGGAAGGTGACGTGCCCGTGTGCACCGTAGAGGTGCTGAGCCGGTTGCCCTGTCGGTGCGGCAGGCGCGTCCGGCGTGGTCTGTGTGGTTGCCGCGTTGGCAGTGGTGGGGCTCAAAGTGCTCGCTCCCCCATCAGACCGGCCGCACCCTTGGCGAGCATCTCGTCCGCGAGCTCGCGGCCCATCCGCTCGGACTGGGCCACCGCCTCGGCGGGAGAAGCCGGTACGGGACCGGTGGTGGACAGCTGCACCAGCGTTTCGCCGTCGGTCGAGCCGACGACGCCGCGCAGGCGCATTTCGGTGACTACCTGCCCGTCGACAAGCAGGTCGGCGAGCGCCCCCACGGGTGCGCTGCAGCCGGCCTCCAAAGCGGCGAGCAGGGTTCGCTCGGCCGTGACGGCGGCCCGGGTGAACGGGTCGTCGAGCTCGGCGAGCTGGGCTGCCAGGTGCGCGTTCGACGCGGCGCACTCGACGGCCAGTGCCCCCTGGCCGGGGGCGGGCAGTACGTGGTCCGGGGCGAGGTGCTCGGAGACTTCGTCGCTCCTGCCGATGCGCCCGAGCCCGGCGGCGGCGAGGACGACCGCGTCGAGCTCACCGCTGCGCACGTACCCGATGCGGGTGTCGATATTCCCCCGGATCGGAACGGTTTCGATCCGCACGCCCTGCGAGCGCGCCCACGCGTTGAGCTGCGCCATGCGGCGCGGCGATCCGGTGCCCACCCGCGGGGCGCGCCCCGCCGAGCCGTCCACCAGCTCCTGGAAGGTCAGCCCGTCGCGGGCGATCAGCGCGTCCCGCGCGTCCGCGCGCTCGGGAATCGCGGCGAGCGCCAGCTCCTCGGGCTGCGCGGTCGGCAGATCCTTCAGCGAGTGCACGGCGAAGTCGACCTCGCCGCCCAGCAGCGCGTCGCGCAGCGCGGTGACGAACACACCGGTGCCGCCGATCTGCGCCAGGTGCTCCCTGCTGGTGTCCCCGTACGTGGTGATCTCGACCAGCTCGACGGGCCGCCCGGTGACCCTGCGCACCTGCTCGGCCACCAGTCCCGACTGGGCCATGGCCAGTTTGCTGCGGCGGGTGCCGAGCCTGAGTGCCCGGCCTTGCGTCGTGCTCATTGCCGCTCCTGTTCCGGCTTGCTGACAGCGGCGACCGCCTGCGGGTCGAGGTCGAAGAGTTCGCGGAGCGCGTCGGCGTACCCGGCGCCGCCCGGCTCCCCGGCGAGCTGCTTCACGCGCACCGTCGGCGCGTGCAGCAGCTTGTCCACGACGCGCCGCACGGTCTGGGTGATCTCCGCGCGCTGCTTGTCGTCCAGACCCGTCAACCGGCCTTCCAGGCGCGCCATTTCGCTGGCGACGACGTCCGCCGCCATCGTGCGCAGCGCCACCACCGTGGGGGTGATGGTCGCGGCGCGCTGGGCCGCCCCGAAGGCGGCCACCTCCTCGCCGACGATGCCGCGCACGGCGTCCACGTCGGCGGCCATCGGGGCGTCAGCGGATGCTTCGGCCAGCGACTCGATGTCCACGAGCCGTACGCCGTCGAGCCGGTGCGCCCCGGCGTCGATGTCCCGGGGCATCGCGAGGTCGAGCAGCGCGAGCTCGCCGCCGCCCGGGTGCCGGGCCGCCGCCTCCCGCACCGCTTCCTCGGTCAGGACGAGCCCGGTCGCCCCGGTGCAGGACACGACGATGTCCGCGCGCGGCAGCTCGTCGGCGACGGAGTCGAACTCCCCTGCGCGCGCCGAGCCCTCGGCCGTGCCCTCCTCGGAGAGGCTGGCCGCCAGGCGGGTCGCCCTCTCCAGCGTCCTGTTGACGATCACCAGTTCGGCTGCTCCGGCCCTGGCGAGGGTGGTGGCGGCGAGCGAGGACATGGACCCCGCGCCGATCACCAGCGCGCGCTTGCCGCGCACCCAGGACTCCACCGGGACGCCCGCGGCGAGCTGCTCCAGACCGAAGGTGACCAGGGACTGCCCGGCCTTGTCGATGCCGGTCTCGGTGTGTGCGCGCTTGCCGACCCGCAGCGCCTGCTGGAACAGGTCGTTCAGCAGCCGCCCCGCGGTGTGCTGCTCCTGCGCCACGGCGAGCGCGTCCTTGATCTGGCCGAGGATCTGGCCCTCGCCGACCACCATCGAGTCCAGGCCGCACGCGACCGAGAACAGGTGGTGCACCGCGCGGTCCTCGTAGTGCACGTAGAGGTACGGGGTGAGCTCCTCCAGGCCGACGCCGCTGTGCTGGGCGAGCAGCGTGGACAGCTCGGCCACGCCGGCGTGGAACTTGTCCACGTCCGCGTACAGCTCGATCCGGTTGCAGGTGGCCAGCGCGGCCGCCTCGGCCGCTGGCTCGGCGGCCACGGTGTCCTGGAGCAGCCGTCCGCGCAGCCGCGGCTCCAGCGCGGCGCGCTCCAGCACGCTCACGGGCGCGCTGCGGTGGCTGAGACCGACGACGAGCAGGCTCATGCGGGCATCACGGCGGGCACATCCCCGTCAGGTCCGGAGTCGGGGCGCTTCACGGAGGCGGCCGGCGGCACGGCCGGCGCCGCGGTGTCGGTGTCCTCGTCCTCGGGCACGTCCTCGCCCGCCTTCCGCTGCTCGTGGAAGGCGAGGATCTGGAGCTCTATGGACAGGTCCACCTTGCGCACGTCCACGCCCTCGGGAACGGAGAGGACGGTCGGCGCGAAGTTCAGGATGGAGGTGATCCCGGCGGCCACCAGCCGGTCGCAGACCTGCTGCGCGGCCCCGGCCGGGGTGGCGATGACGCCGATGGAGACGCCATTGTCGTCGATGATCTTCTCGAGCTCGTCGGTGTGCTGCACCGGGATCCCGGCGACGGGCTTCCCGGAGAGCGAGGGGTCGGCGTCGATCAGCGCGGCGACCCGGAACCCGCGGGAGGCGAACCCCCCGTAGTTGGCCAGCGCGGCACCGAGATTTCCTATACCGACGATGACCACGGGCCAGTCCTGGGTGAGGCCCAGCTCGCGGGAGATCTGGTACACGAGGTACTCCACGTCGTAGCCGACGCCCCGGGTGCCGTACGAACCGAGGTAGGAGAAGTCCTTGCGCAGCTTCGCCGAGTTGACCCCGGCGGCGGTCGCCAGTTCCTCGGAGGAGACCGTGGGCACCGAACGCTCGGAGAGCGCCGTGAGCGCCCGCAGATACAGCGGAAGACGGGCGACGGTGGCCTCGGGGATCCCTCGGCTGCGGCTCGTCGTCGCCGGTCGGTGATTTCGGCCAGTTGCCACGGTGCTCCTGCCGGTTGCGCGAAGCGGTGAGCGGCCGTACCTGGCGCGCGCGCCCGAACCGCTCCTGCGCGCCAAGGCTATGTCTTTGTGAACGCGTGCACAAAGATGGTGTCCGCTTTGTCCAGGCAACGTGACCGGCGCCACACGTATCAACGCGGACACTCGGTCACACTCCTCACCTATACGTCGCCGGACGGCAAAAACGCCCTCGATGGTAATCGAATTCCAGCCGTTCCCGGACCGCGGCGAACCCGGCGGGGGCGCCCGCGGCGCCCCCTGCGAGCTGCGCCGTCAGCTCTCCAGCGCGGACCGCAGACGCGCGGGATCGACCCGCCAGAAGTCGTGCTGCGCACCGTCCACCAGCACAACAGGGATCTGCTCCCAATACTTCCTGTACAGCTCGGCGTCCTGGTTGATGTCCTTCTCCTCCCAGTTCGCCCCGGCCTCGGCACAGACCCGCACGACGGTGTCGCGTGCGACATCACACAGGTGGCAGCCGGGCTTCCCGATCAACGTAACCGTCTTCATGCCGCCATTCTGCCGCCCGGCACGTGACGGACATCCGGCCGTAACGGCCCCAACGCGGCGACTGGCTATGCTCGATCGCATGCCTCTCCTTCCGGTCTCCCTTCCGGCGTGGCTCCCCCGCCGCATCCGCCCCGCGACCGCCCGGAGCGTGCTCGCGGGAGAGGCGGCGGCCGAGGCGGCGCGCAAGCAGGCGGCGGCTGACGAGGAGGAGCTGCCGCCTGAGGAGTACGCCGAGGGGGCCGAGGACGCCGAAGCCGCCGGTGAAGGCGTCGAGGACGGCGCCGAAGCGGGGGACGAGGCGGAGGAGCCGGAGTTCCCCGTCGCCGGGGACGTCCGCGCCGCCGCCTTCTTCGACCTGGACAACACGGTGATGCAGGGCGCCGCCCTCTTCCACTTCGGCCGCGGCCTCTACAAGCGCAAGTTCTTCCACAACCGCGAACTCGCCCGCTTCGCCTGGCAGCAGGCCTACTTCCGGATGGCCGGCACGGAGAACCCGGAGCACATGGAGGACGTGCGCTCCAGCGCCCTGTCCATCGTCAAGGGCCACCGCGTGTCCGAACTCATGGCCATCGGCGAGGAGATCTACGACGAGTACATGGCAGGCCGCATCTGGCCCGGCACCCGCGCCCTCGCCCAGGCCCACCTGGACGCGGGCCAGAAGGTCTGGCTGGTGACCGCCGCGCCGGTGGAGACCGCCACGATCATCGCCCGCCGCCTCGGCCTCACCGGCGCGCTCGGCACGGTCGCCGAGTCCGTGGGCGGGGTCTACACGGGCCGGCTGGTCGGCGAGCCGCTGCACGGCCCCGCGAAGGCCGAGGCGGTGCGCGCCCTGGCTTCGGCCGAGGACCTGGAGCTGGAGCGCTGCGCCGCCTACAGCGACTCGGCCAACGACATCCCGATGCTCTCCCTGGTCGGCCATCCGTACGCGATCAACCCCGACAGCCGACTGCGCGCACACGCCCGCGAGATGGGATGGCGGCTGCGCGACTACCGCACGGGCCGCAAGGCCGCCAAGGTCGGCATCCCCGCCGCCGCGGGCGTCGGCGCGGTCGCGGGCGGCGCGGCCGCCGCGGTGGCCCTGCAACGCCGCCGCCGCTGACGCAGGCACGCACACGGCCCGGTCACACACGGCCGGGTCGCACACGGCCCCGCCGTACACGCCCGGTACGCACACCGGCCCGCGCCATACACGCGCGTACACGCCCGGGCCGCACACGCCCTGTTCGCACAAGCCCGTCCACACGCCCGGTTACGGCGCGCACACCTCGGACATCCGTGCGTGCCGATGTGGAATTCGCCCTGCGTACCCGTTACCCCGCCCCGCCAGTCCCCCTGCGACCCAGTGATCACAAGAGATCACTCAACTGACAAAAGCGGGCTCTCCACTTGTCACTCGACTGACAACACCTGGCTCCTGACCGGCCGTCAACCCGTAACAGAGCGAACCGAATCGGCGATTTTGGCAACTAGGTGTAGCGCTGCCTGTACGAAGCGTTATTCTCCTCAGACGCAATTCGGTACCCACACGTCCCTACACCGGGCGAACGGTCCCGCACTGCACGTGATGGAAGCTCTGCCTCTGGGAGTCCCGTGTACCCACACGTCGGGGTTGACGCCTCGGGCCTGGCTACGCTGCGCAGCACGGTCGTCACAGCCGTCGACCGGATGCGCGACTTCGTCCCCACCGCGTACGCCGTCCCCGCCCTCGCCGCAGCCGCACCTGTCCCCACCCGTCCCCCCTACGCCCTGGCGACCCGCGCGCCGGGAAGCGCCGCCGACGCAGCGCACTCCTCCGCCACCGCGACCGCCACGGCAGCCGCCGCGCCCAACACCCCCGCGACCACGGGACCGGTGCGCAGGCGGACCCGCGGCGCCGCCAACACCGCGCAGCCCGGCGCGGCCAACTCGACGGCCGCCTCGCGCCGTCCGGCGGCCACCGACAGCGACAGCCGCCGCATGATGGACCTCGTCGAGCGCGCCCAGGCCGGCGAGTCCGACGCCTTCGGCCGCCTCTACGACCACTACAGCGACACCGTCTACCGGTACATCTACTACCGCGTCGGCGGCCGCGCCACGGCCGAGGACCTGACCAGCGAGACCTTTCTGCGCGCGCTCCGCCGCATCTCCACCTTCACCTGGCAGGGCCGCGACTTCGGCGCCTGGCTGGTCACGATCGCCCGCAATCTGGTCGCCGACCACTTCAAGTCGAGCCGCTTCCGGCTGGAAGTGACCACCGGCGAGATGCTGGACGCCAACGAGGTCGAGCGCAGCCCCGAGGACTCCGTCCTGGAGTCCCTCTCCAACGCCGCCCTGCTCGAGGCGGTGCGCAAGCTCAACCCGCAGCAGCAGGAGTGCGTGACCCTGCGCTTCCTCCAGGGGCTCTCGGTGGCCGAGACCGCACGCGTGATGGGGAAGAACGAGGGCGCTATCAAGACCCTGCAATACCGCGCCGTCCGCACGCTGGCCCGGCTCTTTCCGGACAACGCACGGTAACCCCAGGTGAGCGCGCCGATGCCCGCTGTCACATCATCCTCAGTCCGTAACCAGCGCGCCGTGCCGCTCGTTGTGGGGATTGCAGACTTCCCACAGGCGTGGCAGGCACGGGCCCCTCACTCGTACGAGTGAAACCGGGCAGGTCGCGCAACTCTCCCTGTGTCCAGGGGAGTCGACCGTGCTGACGAGAGGAGGTGCCGCCCGTGATCGGATCCGTATCGGCCAGCCGTCGGGCAAACGCCTTCGCCCAGGTCCTGGATGAGCAGCGGCTCGACGATGCCGCGGCGGCCGAGCAGACGGCGGGCGACGGAGCCGGAGCCACGCCCCCCGAGTACGCCCAGGACGCGGGAGGCGGCGAGGAACAGCTTCTCCGCCTGGTGGACGGCCTCGAAGCGCTGCCCAAGCCGGAGTTGGACCCGGAAGTGAAGACCGTGCAGCGGGCACAGCTGGTCGCCGCGATGGAGGCCGCGTTCGCCGAGGGGGCGGCCGCGGGCCCGGGCGACCGGGTCCCGGAGCAGCGGGCGCGCCCGGGAAAGGGCAGCCACCGCGCGCCGAGCCTCGGCCCGTTGGGCAAGCTGCGCCCGAAGTCCCGGCTCGCGAAGGGGCTCACGGCCGGCGGGCTCGGCGTGGGCGTCGCCGCGACGGCGCTCGGCGGGGTCGCGGCGGCGAGCACCGACGCCCTCCCCGGTGACCATCTGTACGGCTTCAAACGCGGCATGGAGGACCTCAAGCTCGACATGGCGGGCGACGAGGCCGACCGCGGCCGGCTCTACCTGGACAATGCCTCCACCCGGCTCGGCGAGGCACGGCGCCTGCTGGAGCACCGGCGGGGCGGCGCGGAGCTGGGCCACGAGCAGCTGGGCGAGGTGCGCAGGACCCTCAGCGGCATGCGGCACGACGCCGACGAGGGCCACAGGCTGCTGAGCGCCGCGTATGAGCGGGACGGCGACCTGGGCCCCATGCAGTCGCTCTCCTCGTTCTCGCGCGGCCACCGCGCCGGCTGGTCGGAGCTGCGCGACCGGCTCCCGGTGCAGCTCACCGACGTGGGCGAGGAGGTCTCCTCGGTCTTCGACGCCATAGACGAGGAGGTCGGACCGCTGGAGGACATGTTCCCCAAGGCTCCCGGCTCCCCGCCGCACAAGGCGCCCGAGGACACCCCGCGCACCCAGCAGTCGGAGCCCGGTTCCGCCAGCCCCTCCTCGCCGGACGCGAGCGCGCCGGAGAGCTCGGACGGGCGCACCGGGGAGGGCAGCGGGTCGCCCTCGCCCAGCGAGTCCCGGTCCAAGAAGCCGGACCAGGGCCTGCTCGGCGGCGGTGGCGGACTGCTCGGCGATCCCTCGCAGGACGCGAAGAAGCCGTCCGAGCCGGAGTCCGACTCGCCTGCGCCCGACGTGGGGAAGGACGGAGTCGATCTCAGGCCGATCGTCCCCGACGTCCTCCCCGGCCTGAAGGACCTGCCGCCCAAGCCGCCGCAGTAGTCCGGGCCCGTCGTCACGGGACACCGCACCGCCTCCGCCCCTGCCGTGGGGCGGAGGCGGTCGCACGTGCGGCTCCCGACGCGTGCGGCTCCGAACGCGTACGGCGTCGATCGCGTACGACTTCGCCCCCGTACGGATCCGAAGCGGGTCAGAAGAAGACCGAGCGGCGCTTCACCAGCAGCTTGTAGAGCGTGTGCTGGATCGTCTCGCGCACCTGGTCGGTGAGGTTGAACATCAGCATCGGGTCGTCGGCCGAGCCCGGCGGATAGTCGTCGGTGGGTATCGGCTCGCCGAACTGGATCGTCCACTTCGTCGGCAGCGGCACCGCGCCCAGCGGCCCCAGCCACGGGAAGGTCGGCGTGACGGGGAAGTACGGGAAGCCCAGCAGCCGCGCCACCGTCCGCGCGTTGCCGATCATGGGGTAGATCTCCTCGGCGCCCACGATCGAGCACGGCACGATCGGCGCCTTCGCCCGCAGCGCCGTCGAGACGAACCCGCCCCGCCCGAAGCGCTGCAGCTTGTAGCGGTCGGCGAAGGGCTTGCCCAGCCCCTTGAAGCCCTCCGGCATCACGCCCACCACCTCGCCGCGCTCCAGCAGCCGCTCGGCGTCCTCGGCGCAGGCCAGGGTGTGCCCGGCCTTCCGCGCGAGCTCGTTCACCACCGGCAGCATGAACACCAAGTCGGCGCCGAGCAGCCGCAGATGGCGGCCCGCGGGATGGTTGTCGTGCACCGCGACCTGCATCATCAGGCCGTCCAGCGGCAGCGTCCCCGAGTGGTTGGCGACGATCAGCGCGCCGCCGTCCTCGGGGATGTTCTCCACGCCGCGCACCTCGACCCGGAAGTACTTCTCGTACACGGGCCGCAGCAGCGACATCAGCACCTGGTCGGTCAGCTCGCGGTCGTACCCGAAGTCGTCGACCTCGTAGTCGCCGGTGACCCTGCGCCGCAGGAAGGCCAGGCCCTCCGCCGCCCGCTTCTCCCAGCCGCCGCCCAGCAGCCGGTCCAGCATCCCGTCGCCGCGCACGGACTCCTCGTCACGCTCCCGGCCGGCGCGCTCCTCCCCCGCCCCGCCTTCGGCCCCGTACCCGGCGGCCGCCTCGAGTGCCGCCGCCTGCGCGCCGCTCGGCAGCTCGGGAAGCCCGGCGCCGGCCGGCTGCTCCCCGTCCGCCTCGTACGCCCCGGGGACCGTGGACAGCGGGGCCGCTCCCTGCTCGCCCTTGCGCCGCCTGCTCCCGGCCCGGCCGCTCTTCCCCGCCGGCCGGCCGCCGCGCCCCCGGTCGCGGTCCTCGTCGAACGGGATGACCTTCGCATCAGCCATGCTGACGGACCTCCTCCTGCGGCTGGGCACCGGCCGCCCGGGGCAGCGCCGCGGCGAGCCGGTCGACGGTACGGGCCAGGAGCTCGGGCGGCAGCAGGCCCGCGCCCTTGCTCTGCGCGTACGCCGCGAGCGTCTCCGCTGTCGTGTACCGCGGCTCGAAGCCCAAAGTCTCGCGCATATGTGTGGTTCGCACGACCCGTCCGTGCGTCAGCAGCCGTATCTGTTCCGGAGAGAAGTCCGTCGCCCCCACCGCCCGCAGCGCCGTCCTGCCCCAGCGGATCGCGGGCAGCAGCATCGGTACGGTCGGCTTGCCCAGACGCCGGGCGCACTGCGACAGCAACAGCACGCCGTCGCCGGCGATGTTGAACGTGCCGGAGTTGAGCCCCCCGTTCGCCGGGTCCTCCGACGCCAGCCGCAGCACCTCGATCACGTCGTCCTCGTGCACGAACTGCAGCCGCGGGTCGTAGCCGAGCACCGTGGGCAGCACCGGCAGCGCGAAGTACTCCGCGAGCACCGAGTCCACCGAGGGCCCCAGCACATGCGCGAAGCGCAGCACCGTCACGGCCACATCGGGCCGCCGGCGCGCGAACCCCCGCACATAGCCCTCGACTTCCACCGTGTCCTTCGCGAACCCCCCGCTGGGCAGCGACTTGGGCGGCGTGGTCTCGTCGAACATCGCGGGATCCCGCGGCGCCCCTCCGTACACGCTGGTCGTCGACTTGATCACCAGGCGGCGCACGCTGGGCGCCTTCTGGCAGGCGCCGAGGAGCTGCATGGTGCCGATGACGTTGGCCTCCTTGACCGCCCCCCGGCCGCCCCCTCGCCCACCGATCGGTGTGCCGTGAATGTCCATGTGCACCACGGTGTCCACGCCGTACTCGGCGAGCAGCTTTCCGACCGTGGGCTGTCTTATGTCGGCCCGTACGAAATCCGCGCCGCCCAAGTGATGGGCGGGCGGCAGGGCATCGACGCCGATGACCTTGTCGACGTCGGGTTCGCGCTGAATGCGGCGTACGAATCGCCCGCCCAACTGCCGGGCGACACCGGTGACGAGCACGACCTTGCCCAAGACCCCTCCCTGGACCAGTGCCTGGCGGATGCTCCACTGAAGGTCTCACCGTAACGGGTGGAGATTGCGCTGTGATGACCGCATGCTGCTCGCTGTAACGATCAGGCCGCACAACAAAACCGCCGCCCTCCGGAAAAACCGAAGGGCGGCGGCATGCAGCACAGTTGGCGCTGCGGAAGGCGCTCGAAGAAATCGAGCCCCGCTCACTTCTTGTTGCGGCGCTGAACTCGCGTCCGCTTCAGAAGCTTGCGGTGCTTCTTCTTGGCCATCCGCTTACGCCGCTTCTTGATGACAGAGCCCACGACAACCCTCGCTCACGGATCGTCCCCCCATTTACGGGGAGAACTCACTTCGAATCACTCGGTGCGGGGCGTCCGAGCCCACACGACCTACATGGGCCCAGCCTACCCGTCGCCGGATGAACCTCGTAATCCGAGGGTCGCCGCGGTGCTGCCGCCATCGATCGCTACGACCGGCGAAAAGCAACTACCGGCCGCTCAGGCGGTCTCCACCCCCACATAGGACTCTTGGAGGTACTCGTGGACGGCCTGCTCTGGGACCCGGAAGGACCTGCCCACCCGGATCGCCGGCAGATGACCGCTGTGCACCAGCCGGTACACGGTCATCTTGGACACTCGCATCACCGAGGCGACCTCCGCCACGGTCAGAAAGTTGACCTCATTCAGAGGTCCCTTACCAGCAGCCATGTCACACCTGAACCTTCCGCACATGTCGGGCACCGGCTTCCCCTCCGGTGACTCCTGCTCGCATGCGCGCTCCTCCCCAGATTAGGGGCGGGTGATGCGAGTGGGGAAGAGGAGTAGCGATCGGTTCCCTACTGTGACAGACACGCTCGATTGAGTACATAGCGAGTAAGCGGGCGGTAGTAATCGGACCGCACAGCGTCATCAAGCGGAACTGCCACGGACACCCGCCCCTCCGCCTCCCCGACGAAGAGCGCCGGATCGTCCGTATCTGCCGGACCCATGGCCTCGATACCGAGCTGACCTGCCGCGCAAGCCCATCCGTGGTCCCCGATGACCAAGCCGGGAAGGGGCCCGCCGGCCGCCGCGGCGGCCCCCAGGGCGACCCGAAGCGGGAGTGGGGAGTGGGTATGTGCGCCCGGCGCACGAGGGCTCAGGGGAACACCGGCCTCGTGGACCAGTGCGACTCCCCGTACGTAGGAGAGGTTGTACGGGCGTACCCCGAAACGGGTCTTCATGTCGATACGTCGTCCATGCGCCGGTACCAGGACTGGACAGCCCGCCGCCGAGAGCGCTGAGGCCAATGTGGCGTAGAAGCCCAGGAGTCGATCAGGGTGGCCCGTCCCCAGCAGGACCGGAGTACGCCGCTCCGCCGCGCTGCGCAGCCGTTCCGCGAAGGAATCCAGCGCGGCAATGGTGCGCTCGGGGTCGATGGTGTCCTGCCCCGACACCGTATCGGGGTCCTCCGAGACTCCGCACCGGCGCGCCATCAGCCCGATCAACTCCGGCATGCCCCAGTCCCGTTCGGGCTCGAGCCCGAGCAGCGCCCCCGGGTCGCCCGCGGCGAACAGCCGGTACCGCCGCAGGCTCTTCTCCCGCGTCGTCGCCACGGGACCCGCCATCCGCGCGGCCAGCAGATGCGCCCGCAGCGCTCCCACACTCAACACACGACCATGGTTCCCAACACCACGACCCCCCGCCGACAGGACCGCCGCCGATCACCCCCCGAATCCCCGTACGACCCCAACCCCCTTCCAACTCGCCCCAACTCCCCACCCCACCAGGCATAATGAGCACTCGGGGGCCCACCCAACCCCTAGGGATCAACCCCTGAGGCATACCCCCTCAGCCCCCTGGGGCGCCCCCTAAGGGAGCCGCCCGCCCCTCAGGGGTGCGGCCCGTCCCCTAGGGGAGCAGCCCGTGCGCCGGGAACACCGCCTTACGGGTCCCCCTGATCGCCTGGTCCAGCGGATCCGCCGGGTCGTACCCGGACTCCGCCCAGTCCCGCCACGACGGCTCCCGCCCGTCGGTCATCCGCATCGGCGCCACGCTGCTGCCCGTACGCGCGTACGCCATCTGCCGCCAGGTGTCCGGCACTTCGGTTGTAGGGGCCACCGGTGCACCGGCGGCGATCGCCACCAGGTGCGTCCAGGACCGCGGTACGACGTCGACCACCGCGTACCCTCCGCCGCCGAGCGCCACCCAGCGCCCCTCCGCGTGCTCGTGCGCCCACCCGTGGCATGCCTCCGCCACCACGCGCTGCGCGTCCACGCTCACCGCGAGGTGCGCGAGCGGATCTTCGAAATGGGTGTCGGCGCCGTGCTGGGTGACCAGCACCTGGGGCCGGAAGGCGCCCAGCAGTTCGGGCACCACCGCGTGCAGCGCCCGCAGCCAGCCCTCGTCCACGGTGCCCGGCGGCAGCGCCAGATTCACCGCGTGCCCCTCGGCCTGGTCCCCGCCGGTCTCCTGCGCCCAGCCCGTACCGGGGAACAGCGCGCCCGGATGCTCGTGCAGCGAGATCGTCAGCACCCGCGGGTCGTCCCAGAACGCCGCCTGTACGCCGTCGCCGTGGTGCACATCCACGTCCACATACGCGACGCGTTCGGCGCCCAGCTCCAGCAGCCGCGCGATCGCCAGCGCCGCGTCGTTGTAAATGCAGAACCCTGACGCGGCCCCGGGCATCGCGTGGTGCAACCCGCCCGCGAAGTTCACTCCGTGCAGGACCTCGCCGCGCCACACCGCCTCGGCCGCGCCGATCGACTGCCCGGCGATCAGCGAGGACACCTCGTGCATGCCGGAGAACGCCGGGTCGTCCGGGGTGCCCAGCCCGTAATTCCCGTCAGCCGACAAGGGGTTCGCCGAGGCGGAGCGCACCGCGTCGATGTAGTCCTGCCTGTGCACCAGGCGCAACGAGGACTCGCCGGCCGCCCTCGCCGACACCACCTTCAGCCCCGGCTCGGAGTCCAGGCCCAGCGACTCGACCAGCCGCATCGTCAGAGCCAGCCGTACCGGGTCCATCGGATGCCCGGCCCCGAAGTTGTAGCCGGTCACTGCCTCGTCCCACATCAACTGCGCGCCGCCGCTCATGAACGCCACCGTATCCCCCGGCGCGTGCGGCGAACGAGCGCTCGGGGGGGGGGCTGGGGGCGGGGTACGGGCACCGGCAGGGTCCAGCAGGATCAGGCCCCCTACGGGCTAGGCCCCCTGCAACAGCTCCGGCAGCTCGGGCATCCGCTCGAAGTAACCGTTCGCCCCCGGCAGCCGCTCCGCCGGGGTCATCGCGGTGAAGGCGTACACGTCCATCCCCGCGTCCCGCGCCGCCCGCACCCCTAGGGGGCTGTCCTCCACGACGGCACAGCGCTCGGCCGGCACTCCCATCTGCCGCGCCGCGTGCAGGAACAGGTCGGGGGCCGGCTTCCCCCTGCCCACGTCCTCCGAGCTGAAGATCCGCCGCTCGCCGAAGCGGTCGTACAGCCCCGTCTTCCGCAGCGCGACCCTGATCCGCTCGTGGCTTCCCGACGAGCCGACGCAGTACGGGATCTCGTCCGCGTCCAGCTTGTCGAGCACCTCCGCCACTCCGGCCACGGGCATCAACTCCCGCCGGAACGCTTCGAAGACCCGCGCGTGAAAGACCTCGTCGAAGTCCTCGGGCAGCTTCCGCCCCGACCGCTCGTGTACGAGGTCGTGTACGCGGTGGACCGCGGCCCCCATGTAGTCCCGCAGGGAGTCCTCGTACGAGGTCGGATGCCCCAGCTCGGTCAGGTAGCCCGCGAGAATGCGGTTCGACAGCGGCTCGCTGTCCACGAGCACGCCGTCGTTGTCGAAGATGACCAAGTCGTAGCGCATTCCCCTATTTTAAGGCTCGGGGTAACGCAAAAAAGCTCCGGCCCGAACCCCCGAAGGGATCCGAGCCGGAGCTCTCTTA
>NZ_JBCFOK010000031.1:0-40312 GCF_039605595.1 Streptomyces odontomachicola | reverse complement strand
CGCGGGGGGCCCGCCGGGCGGCCACGGGCCCCGGGGGATTCTCACCCGCGAGACGGGCGCGCCCGCGGGGGCACGCGCCCTTCTCGTACGCGTGGACCGCGGCGGCTCAGTGGCCGCCGTTGGCCTCCAGGCGCTTGACCGAGGCCTCGACCTCGGCCTCGGCCTCGGCGCGGCCGACCCAGTTGGCGCCCTCGACGGACTTGCCGGGCTCCAGGTCCTTGTAGACCTCGAAGAAGTGCTGGATCTCCAGCCGGTCGAACTCGCTCACGTGGTGGATGTCGCGCAGGTGCTCCATCCGCGGGTCCGAGGACGGGACGCACAGCAGCTTGTCGTCGCCGCCGGCCTCGTCGGTCATGCGGAACATGCCGATCACGCGGCACTTGATGATGCAGCCCGGGAAGGTGGGCTCCTCAAGAAGCACCAGGGCATCCAGCGGGTCGCCGTCCTCGCCCAGGGTGTTCTCGACGAACCCGTAGTCGGCCGGGTACACGGTCGAAGTGAAGAGGTGGCGGTCGAGCCGGATGCGACCGGTCTCGTGGTCCACCTCGTACTTGTTCCGCGACCCCTTCGGGATCTCGATGACGACGTCGAACTCCAAGGGAGGCTCCTCCGTGATCAGCACATGTATCTGATGGTTAAGTGTCCCCCACGTACGTACGCGCTCGCGAAAGGGGCTGGTCCCAGGTGCGTGACACCCTCTCCGGAGTGCGCGGCACCGCACTGCGGGCCGGTCGTGCCGGACGGGCCGCAGCCCTGCGCGCCGCACGGCGGGCCCGGCAGCGCTGGCGGACCGCGAGTCCCGCGCAGCGGCAGACCGTCAGGCTGACCGCCAGCTCCGCCGTGCTCGGACTGGTGGTCGCGGGCGCGGCGATCGCCGTTGCGGGGCCGTGGGACTCGGGCCAGCGTACGGCCGAGCGGGCGTGGTCGGCCGCCCAGGACCGCGGGAGTGGCACGAAGCACACCGGGGAAGGGACGGAAGCGGACACTCCGTCCGGCGCCCCCGAGGTGCTGCCGGCCGTGGGCCCCACCGCCCCCTCGGGTTCCGGCGCGGGCTCCGACGGCGCGGGCGAGGTGCCCCCGCCGCTGCCCGCCGCGCTCGCCGACGTACTCCAGCCGCTGCTCGAGGACGGGGCGCTGGGCGGAAAGCCGCTGGCCTCGGTGGTGGACGCCACGAGCGGGCGCGAGCTGTACGCGGCCGGCCCGGACAAGGCCGCGGTGCCCGCCTCCACGGTCAAGCTGGCCACGGCGGCGGCCGCGCTCTCGGCCCGCGGCCCCGAGCACCGCATCGAGACGCGTACGGTCCGCTCGGGCGAGGACCGTGTGGTGCTGGTCGGAGGCGGCGACCCGACGCTGGACGACAAGGGCCTCGACGCACTGGCCGCCGACACCGCACGCGCGCTCGGCCGCTCCGGCACCCGGAAGGTGCACCTCGGCTACGACACCTCGCGCTACACGGGGCCCGAGCGCCACCCCATAGGGACCAACGAGAACATCGCGCCGGTCAGCGCGCTGATGTCGGAGCAGGGCCGCCAAGACGGCTCGGACCACGGGCCCGCGCCCCGCTCCTCAGACCCCGCGGGCGACGCGGCGCGCACCTTCGCCGACAAGCTCGCGGACCACGGGGTGAAGGTCGAGGGCGAGCCCTCCAAGGAGAAGCACGCGCCGGGCAAGGGCGCCGAGCGCCTGGGCACACACCGTTCGGCGCCGCTGTCCTCGCTGGTCGAGCGCATGCTGACGCACAGCGACAACGACACGGCCGAGGCGCTGGCGCGGCAGACCGCGCTCGCCGAGGGCCGCCCGGCCAGCTTCGCCGGCGGCGCCGACGCCGTACGGGAGCGCCTGGGCAAGCTCGGACTCCCGCTCGGCGGCGTGAAGCTGGCCGACGGCAGCGGCCTGGACAGGGCCGACAAGGTCACCCCGCGCCTGCTGTCCAAGCTGCTGGTCAAGGCCGCCGAGCCGGACGACGCCGGACTCCGCTCCGTCCTCACGGGACTGCCCGTCGCGCACTTCACCGGCACGCTCGGCGAGCGGTACGGGGACCAGGACGAGGAGTCGGGCGCGGGACTCGTGCGGGCCAAGACCGGCACCCTCACCGGGGTGAACACGCTGGCCGGGACCACCGTCGACGCGGACGGCAGGCTGCTCGCCTTCGCCTTCATGTCCTCGGGCGCCACCGACCCGCAGGCGGCCGAGGGCGCGCTGGACCGGGTGGCCTCGGCGCTCGCCAACTGCGGCTGCCGCGACTCGCCTTCCTCCGGCTGAACCCCGGCAGGCGCGCGGCGCCCCCGCGCCCTCCGGCCGGCCCGGGCGGGCCCCGGCGGGCCCCGAAACGGCGGCCCGCGCTCCGGCCCGGCCCGGCGCCCCGGTCTCCTCCCGCTCCGCCCCGGCGGCACGTACCGTGAAACCCATGACGAGCCTCGGTGGTGTGGAGATGGTCGACTGGAACCTCGCGGTCGCGACCGCGACCCGGCTCGTACGGCCGGGACCCGAAGTGAGCCGCGACGACGCGCGTTCCGTCGTCGCCGAACTGCGCAGGCACGCCAAGGTGTCCGAGGAGCACGTGCGCGCCTTCACCGGCATGGCGCCCGAGCGGCCCGAGGACGGCGACACCCCGGTGCTCGTCGTCGACAGGCCCGGCTGGGTGCGCGCCAACGTCGCCGGATTCCGCGAGCTCCTCTCCCCGCTGCTGGCCAAGATGCAGGAGCGCCGCTCCAACGTCCCCGGGGGCACCGTGCTCGGCGCCGTCGGCGGCAAGGTCACCGGCGTCGAGGTCGGCATGCTGCTCTCCTTCCTCGCCTCCCGCGTCCTCGGGCAGTACGAGACCTTCGCGCCGGCGACCAGGGAGCTCCCAGCGGGCCCCGGCAACGGCGGGCGGCTGCTCCTGGTGGCCCCCAACATCGTCCACGTGGAGCGCGAACTCGACGTGGACCCGCACGACTTCAGGCTCTGGGTGTGCCTGCACGAGGAGACCCACAGGACCCAGTTCACCGCGGTGCCCTGGCTGCGCGACCACCTGCGCAACGAGATCCAGGAGTTCCTCGGCGAGACCGAGATGGACCCCTCCACCCTCCTGGAGCGGCTGCGCGAGGCGGCCCAGTCGCTGACCGGCGGCAGGCCGGAGGGCGAGGGGGACGAGGAGGACGGCGCTGCGCGTGAGGCCCGCAGCAGCCTCGTGGAGCTGGTGCAGACCCCCGCGCAGCGCGAGATCCTCTCCCGGGTCACCGCCGTGATGTCCCTGCTGGAGGGCCATGCCGACTACGTGATGGACGGCGTCGGGCCCCAAGTGGTGCCGAGCGTCGCCGAGATCAGGGAGAAGTTCCAGAAGCGCCGTGCGAGCGGAGCGGGCCGCCTCGACCAGGCGCTGCGCAAACTCCTGGGCCTGGACGCCAAGTTGCGGCAGTACCGGGACGGCGAGCGCTTCGTGCGGGCCGTCGTGGACGAGGTCGGCATGGAGGGCTTCAACAGGGTGTGGACCTCGCCGAACACGCTCCCCACCAAGTCGGAGATCGCCAAACCGGCGGACTGGATCGCCCGGGTGCACCGGTAGCCTGCGAATAGCCGCCCGCGAGGGCGGCTGACTACCGAACGCCTCGCCAATCACCCGTCCGAGGGACCGAGATCGACGGGTGCGCGTGCGATGCTCGGGGAACACGGTTCGTCTCTGTCACTATCAAAGCACTCTGCGTGACCACGATCCGTCGCGCCACCGCGTGACCGGAATCGCCGTCCCGCTCGTGACCAAGATCCCGCGTGACCAAGATCCCCGTAGTCCCCCTCCCGAGGAAGTGAATCGGACATGGGTCCCCACCCCGCGGTCGCCGCAATACGTCTGGCGGTCCGCCGCACCCTCCACGACGTGCTCGACCGGCACGCATCGCTCCACCCCGCACCGGCACGGCGGCAGCCCCCGCTGGTGCTCGTCGCCTGCTCGGGCGGCGCCGACTCCATGGCGCTCGCCTCGGCGCTCGCCTTCGAGGCCCCCCGCCTCGGCGTGCGCGCCGGCGGCGTCACCGTCGACCACGGGCTGCAGGACGGCTCGGCCGACCGCGCCGACGAGGTCGTGACCCGGCTGGGCGCACTGGACCTCGCCCCCGCCGAATCCGTCGCCGTCGACATCGCCCGCACCCGCACCGGCCCCGAGGCCGCCGCCAGGGACGCCAGATACGCCGCACTCGACGCCAGCGCCGAACGCCTCGGCGCCTCCGCCGTGCTGCTCGGCCACACCCGCGACGACCAGGCGGAAACGGTGCTGCTGGGCCTCGCGCGCGGCTCCGGCACCCGCTCGCTGTCCGGCATGGCCGCGGTGTCCGGGCCCGAGGGCAGGTATCGCAGACCGTTCCTCGCCGTCGACCGGCAGACCACCCGCAAGGCGTGCATGGTCCAGTCGCTCCCGGTCTGGGACGACCCGCACAACGCCGACCCGGCCTTCACCCGCTCCCGGGTGCGGCACGAGGCCCTGCCGGTGCTCGAAAAGGCCCTGGGGAAGGGCGTGGTGGAGGCACTGGCCCGCACCGCCGAGTTGTCACGGGACGACGCCGACGCCCTGGACACCTGGGCAGACGAGGCCGAGCGCACCGTGCGCCTGGACGGTACGGAGGGCTGCGAGCTGGACACCGCCGGGCTGTATGCGCTGCCGCCCGCCGTGCGGCGCCGGGTGCTGCGGCGCGCGGCGATCGCCGCGGGGTCGCCGGCCGGCTCGCTGTTCGCCCGCCATGTCGAGGAGGTGGACCGGCTGATCACCGCGTGGCGCGGCCAGCGGGCCATCAACCTCCCCGGGCATGTCGAGGCGCGCAGGCGGGGTGGCAAACTGGTCATCCGGCATGGCACAGCGGCCTCGCAGGACCCACAGGGCTGACGCACCGCACCGCGTCACCGCCCCGTGCGCCCGGAGCACCGCGGCCGAGACCTCGAGCGAGAGCGGCACGGGTGGACGAGAAAGACATGGGCACCGACCTGAAGTCGGTGCTCATCACCAAGGAAGAGATCGACGCGAAGCTGGCCGAGCTGGCCGCGAAGATCGACGAGGAGTACGCGGGCAAGGAGATCCTGCTGGTCGGCGTCCTCAAGGGTGCCGTCATGGTGATGGCCGACCTGGCCCGCGCCGTCTCCACCCCGGCCACGATGGACTGGATGGCGGTGTCCTCGTACGGCGCCGGCACCCAGTCCTCCGGGGTGGTCCGCATCCTCAAGGACCTGGACACGGACATCAAGGGCAAGCACGTCCTGATCCTCGAGGACATCATCGACTCGGGTCTGACGCTGTCCTGGCTGCTGTCCAACCTCGGCTCCCGCGAGCCCGCCTCGCTGGAGGTCTGCACGCTGCTCCGCAAGCCGGAGGCGGCCAAGGTGGACATCGACGTGAAGTGGGTCGGCTTCGACATCCCGAACGAGTTCGTGGTCGGATACGGCCTCGACTACGCGGAGAAGTACCGCAACCTGCCTTTCGTCGGCACGCTCGCCCCGCACGTGTACGGCGGCTGACACGTCAGCGGTACGCGTATCTGACGGGGAGTCGGTCGTTCCGCGGCGTACGGGAACTCTCAGCGTGCCCGCGCCGTTGGAGCATGGGAGGCGGACTCTGGTTGACGGTCCTCGGCGGCGCCGGGTGACAATGCTGGGGTACCGTCCGAAGGTCAGCCTTTTCAACTCACTGTGGCAGGAGGGACGGGGCGCACGCGCTCCGTATGGATGGACGTGAAGCGATACTTCCGCGGGCCGGTCATGTGGATCGTGCTGGCCGTCCTTGCCGTGGTCGTGTTGATGCAGGTCGTCGGCTCGTCCGGCGGCTACAAGACGGTGGACACGGGACAGGTCGTCCAGGCGATCGACCAGGACAAGGTCAAGTCAGCCGAGCTCACAACCGGCGACGAACAGATCGTCAAGCTCGAGCTCAAGGACGGCGCCAAGGTCGCCGGCAGTGACAAGATCAAGGCGAGCTACATCGACAACCAGGGTGTCGACCTCGCCAAGAACCTGCAGGCCAAGTACGAGCAGAAGGAAATCCCCCAGGGGTACACGGTCGCGCCGCAGAAGCAGAACCCGTTCGTCGGGATGCTGCTCTCGCTGCTGCCGTTCGTGCTCATCATCGTCGTCTTCCTGTTCCTGATGAATCAGATGCAGGGCGGCGGCTCCCGGGTGATGAACTTCGGCAAGTCGAAGGCCAAGCTGATCACCAAGGACACGCCCAAGACGACGTTCTCGGACGTGGCCGGTTCGGACGAGGCCTGCGAGGAACTCGAAGAGATCAAGGAGTTCCTCCAGGAGCCCGCCAAGTTCCAGGCGGTCGGCGCCAAGATCCCCAAGGGCGTGCTGCTGTACGGCCCGCCCGGTACGGGCAAGACCCTGCTGGCCCGCGCCGTCGCGGGCGAGGCCGGCGTCCCCTTCTACTCGATCTCGGGCTCCGACTTCGTCGAGATGTTCGTCGGCGTCGGCGCCTCCCGGGTGCGCGACCTGTTCGAGCAGGCCAAGGCCAACGCGCCGGCCATCGTCTTCGTCGATGAGATCGACGCCGTCGGCCGCCACCGCGGCGCCGGCATGGGCGGCGGTCACGACGAGCGCGAGCAGACCCTCAACCAGCTCCTGGTCGAGATGGACGGCTTCGACGTGAAGGGCGGCGTCATCCTGATCGCCGCCACGAACCGGCCGGACATCCTGGACCCGGCGCTGCTCCGCCCCGGCCGCTTCGACCGCCAGGTCGCCGTGGACCGCCCGGACATGCAGGGCCGCAAGGAAGTCCTGGACGTGCACGCGAAGGGCAAGCCCATGGCGCCCGACGTGGACCTGGGCGCCGTCGCCCGGCGCACCCCCGGCTTCACCGGCGCCGACCTGAGCAACGTCCTCAACGAGGCCGCGCTGCTCACCGCGCGCAGCGACCAGAAGCTCATCGACAACAAGTTCCTTGACGAGGCGATCGACCGCGTCGTTGCCGGCCCGCAGAAGCGGACCCGGATCATGAGCGACAAGGAAAAGAAGATCACCGCGTACCACGAGGGCGGACACGCCCTGGTGGCCGCCGCCTCGCCGAACTCGGATCCGGTCCACAAGATCACGATCCTGTCGAGGGGCCGGGCGCTCGGCTACACCATGGTGCTGCCGGACGAGGACAAGTACTCCACCACGCGCAACGAGATGCTCGACCAGCTCGCGTACATGCTGGGCGGGCGTGCGGCCGAGGAGCTCGTCTTCCACGACCCCACCACCGGTGCGGCCAACGACATCGAGAAGGCGACGGCGACCGCGCGCGCCATGGTCACGCAGTACGGCATGACCGAGCGGCTGGGCGCGATCAAGTTCGGCTCCGACAACTCCGAGCCCTTCCTCGGCAAGGAGATGGCCCACCAGCGCGACTACTCGGAAGAGGTCGCCGGGCTCGTCGACGAAGAGGTCAAGAAGCTGATCGAGACGGCGCACAACGAAGCCTGGGAAATCCTGGTGGAGAATCGCGACGTCCTCGACAACCTCGTCCTCGCCCTCCTGGAGAAGGAGACCCTCGGCAAGGAGGAGATCGCCGAGATCTTCGCCCCGGTGGTCAAGCGCCCGACCCGCCCGGCCTGGACCGGCTCCTCGCGGCGTACGCCTTCGACCCGCCCCCCGGTCTCCGCGCCGGCGCTGGCCAACGGCGCCAACGGCTCGGGTCCCACCCTGGACAAGGGCGGCAAGGAGATCGGCCCGCGCGACTCCGACGCCATCGTCGAGCCGGTGGACCCGACGGAGAACTGAGCAGGGAACAGCAGACACGGAATGCGGAACGCGCCCCTCGGGTTGTCAGACCCGAGGGGCGCAGCCGTATGCGGTGGCTGTGTGTACAGACCGATGTACTACGAGGAGCGGGGCACATGACCGACCCGGTGACGCTGGAGGGCGGCGAGAACGCGCCGCTCGGCGAGTTCGACGAGAAGCGGGCGCAGAACGCCGTGCGCGAGCTGCTGATCGCGGTGGGCGAGGACCCGGACCGCGAGGGTCTGCTGGAGACGCCGGCCCGGGTGGCGCGCGCGTACCAGGAGATATTCGCCGGCCTGCGCCAGCGTCCCGAGGACGTGCTGACCACGACCTTCGACCTGGGCCACGACGAGATGGTGCTGGTCAAGGACATCGAGGTGTATTCGACCTGCGAGCACCACCTCGTCCCGTTCCACGGTGTCGCGCACGTCGGCTACATCCCCTCGGCCACCGGCAAGATCACCGGACTGTCGAAGCTGGCCCGTCTCGTGGACGTCTTCGCGCGCAGGCCGCAGGTGCAGGAGCGGCTGACCACCCAGGTGGCGGACGCGCTCATGCGGATACTGGAGCCGCGCGGCGTGATCGTCGTCGTGGAGTGCGAGCACATGTGCATGTCGATGCGGGGCATCAGGAAGCCCGGCGCGAAGACCACCACCTCGGCGGTGCGCGGCCAGCTCCGGGACGCGGCGACCCGCTCGGAGGCGATGAGCCTCATCCTGGCGCGGTGAGCATCAGCCGGGCGCGGTGAGCAGCAGCCTGGCGCGGTAGGCGGGCGCGCCCACGAGTGCAACGAGAAGAGGCCGGGCCCCAGGGCCCGGCCTCTTGCTCATGCGGTCGCTGTCTGGACCTGTCCGAACGTTACGCCGCCGAAGCCGAGGGGCCGTCCGGGTCGTCCTCGTCGTCGGGGAGCTTGCAGACCCGCTCCAGGAAGACCGCGGCGGCGACCACCGCGATCCCCGCGAGCACCGAGAGGCCCGCGTACAGCGCCTGGTCGCGGCGGGCGGCGGCGTCCGGGGCGCCGAGCAGCAGGAAGGCGCCCGTGCCGCCGTACACCCCGGCCACCAGGGCCGCGACCAGCGCGCTGGCCTGGCCGAACAGCACGGCGCGCGCCGCCATCATCGGATCGACGCCCTTGGCGCCGTGCTCGCGCTCGCGCTGCTCCTTGAGCCTGGCGCGCAGCGAGAGCGCCGTCGCGAGCAGCACCGCGGCGATCAGCGCGAGCACCACGGGCGCGGCCACGGGCACGCCCGGCAGGTCGCCGACCGCGTCCCACAGGCGCGCTCCCGCCCACGAGAGCACCCCGGCGACGACGAAGAGTCCCGCCAGGGTGCGGATGCGCAATTCCCTCACTGACGTTCCCTCACATAGGGCCCAACGATTACTGCCCCGACGGTTACTGGCCCCAACGTCTACTCGGGCAGGCTGAGTTCCACGTCAGCGCGCGCCGCGACGCCGTTCCTGCCGAGCGTGTCCAGCAGGCCCTGGACGCTGCCGCGCCCCGGCACCTCGGCGCCCGGGTCCACGTCGTGCCACGGCGCGAGCACGAAGGCCCGCTCGTGCGCGCGCGGGTGCGGCAGGGTCAGCGACGGATCGTCGGAGACGACGTCCTGGTACGACACGATGTCGACGTCGATGGTGCGCGGGCCCCAGCGCTCCTCGCGGGTGCGCTCCAGCGCCTCCTCGATGGCGTGGCCGCGCTCCAGCAGCGAGGCCGGCGGCAGGGTCGTCTTCACCAGCACGACGGCGTTGAAGTACGACGGCTGGCTGCCCGGCTCCACGCCCCAGGGCTCGGTCTCGTACACCGGGGAGACGGCCTTGACCTTCAGGCCCGGGGTGTCCGCGAGGGCGTCGACGGCGCTCTGCAGTTTCTCCAGACGGTTGCCGATGTTGCTGCCGAGCGAGAGCACGGCGAGCTTCGGGTTGTGCAGGGTCGTATCGGCCGCATCGACCTGATGCACCACGGAAGCGGGCACCGGCTGTACGGTCGGGTCACTGTTCGGCGTCATGCGCGGCTCCGCTGGATAGTGATGGTCACGTCGGAAAAGGGGACGGCGATCGGGGCGTCCGGCTTGTGCACGGTCACCTCGACCTCCCGTACGGCCTCGTGGGCGAGGCAGGTGTCGGCGATCCGCTGCGCGAGGGTCTCGATCAGGTCGACGGGATCCCCCTGGATGACCGCGACGACCTCCTCCGCCACGACGCCGTAGTGCACGGTCTTGGCGAGGTCGTCGCCGCCGGCGGCGGGGGCCGTGTCGAGGCCCATGTCGACGTCCACGATGAAGGTCTGGCCCTCCTCGCGTTCCCGCTCGAACACGCCGTGATGCCCGCGGGCCTGCAGGCCGTGCAGTGCGACACGGTCCACGCGTATCCCTCCCGTCGTCGTGCCTCGTCGCTCGGCGGCCGTCCGTCCGGCGTCCGGCCCGCATTCGTACAGATGCAGCACGCCGTACGGGCGTGCTGCGGGTCGAATCTACCTGCGAACGCCGGATCCTCTCTCCCGAGGGGGCCGCGGCGGTCCCCGAGCGCGGGCCTCCCCGCGGCTCGCGCCGCCGCTTACCCGGAACCCGCGCGGGCCACTCTCGCATTCCCGCCCGCTTGGCACGAAGGAGTGGCCGCGGCAGCGGACCGCTGACCACGGCGATGACGCCCGTGTGACTGCGCAGGTGAGGACCGTGCCCCGGCAGGTGTACGCGCCCGGCCGGGCTCAGAGCTCGATGTCGCCCTGGCCGGTCTCGCCGTCGTCCTCGTCCTCGTCCTCCCGCTCGACGAGTACGGGGGAGCCGTGGTGCGACCAGAGGCGCCAGCTCCCTTCGTGGTCGCGGCGGAACACGTTGGTCGCCACCACCAGGCCGCCGACCAGCGGTCCCGCCGATCCGTCCTCCTCGGCGGGGCCTCCGCTGAGGATGTTCTCCGTGCAGCTCACCAGCGCGGTGTCGCCGAACACGGAGATCTCCACATCGGTGAGGAAGAACTGCACGTAGTCGGTGTTGGCCATGATCAGCGCATAGGAGCGCAGCACCTCGCCGCGGCCGGTCAGCACCGGCCAGCCGGGGTGCACCACGCTGACGTCCTCGCTGCCCTCGCCGTCCAGCCACAGGCCGCCGAGGGTGTCGATGTCGCCCTGCTCGACCGCCTCGTACAGCGCGGTGTTGGCGGCCTCGACCGCCTCGATGTCGGTGTGCGCGCCGCTCACCGGGCGTGACCCGTGTCCCGCTCGGCGTTCCCGTGTGCCGCGTTGTCCTGGGCCGCGTTCCGGGCCGCCGCCTCGTGTACGGCGCGGGCCACCCGTACGGCGTCGGCGCTGGCGCGGACCTCGTGCACCCGCACCGCCCAGGCGCCGGCCTGCGCGGCGAGCGCGGTGACCGCGGAGGTGGCGGCGTCCCGCTCGCGTGCCGGCGGCGGGGCCGAGCCCTCGGCGTCCGCCAGCACCCGGCCGAGGAACCGCTTGCGCGAGGCGGCGACCAGCAGCGGGCGGCCCAGCTCGGCGCGCAGCCTGGCGGTAGCGGCGACCAGCGCGAGGTCGTGCTCGGCCTGCTTGGCGAAGCCCAGCCCCGGGTCGGCGACGATCCTCTCCGGCGCGATGCCGCCGTCCACGGCGCGGTCCAGCGCGGAGCGCAGCTCGTCGACGACCTCGCCGACCACGTCCTCGTACACCGCGCGGCTGTTCATGTCGACGCTCTGCCCGCGCCAGTGCATGACCACGAAGGGCGCGCCCGAATCGGCCACGGCGGGGATCATGCGCGGGTCGGCGCGGCCCCCGCTCACGTCGTTGACCAGCACGGCCCCGGCGGCCAGCGCCTGTTCGGCGACGGTGGCGCGCATGGTGTCGACGCTGACCACGACGCCCTCGGCTGACAGGCCGCGCACCACGGGCAGCACCCGGCGCAGCTCCTCGTCCTCGTCCACGCGGGAGGCGCCGGGTCGGGTGGACTCGCCGCCGACGTCCACCAGATCCGCGCCCTGGGCGACGAGGTCGAGCCCGTGTTTCACCGCGGCCCGGGTGTCGAACCACATCCCGCCGTCCGAGAAGGAGTCAGGGGTGACGTTCACGACTCCCATCACCGCGCATCGGTCCCACTCGGGAAGTCCGGCGACCTGGCCACGCGTAGCGTTCATGCGTCCAGCGTAGGTGGTAGGCCCCGGGAGCCGGGCCGGGACCGCGCGGCCGCGGCGTGTGCGGGCGCCGGCGGGGAGCGGGGCCTGATCGCCGGAGCGGCGCGGGGTGGTACGGAGCAGTACGGAACGGTACGGAGCGGGCGTACCTCCGTGTGCGTGGCGAGCGCGCCCGCCCTGTCTGCGGCGCGTGTGCCGGGGGAAGTGCCGTGGGGACGGGATCAGTTGGAGAGAGGCGGGGGTGGAGGTGGAGGTGGCCTTGGACCGGAACGCCTATCAGCGGCTGTCGGCCACGGGGATCGCGCGCGCCGTCCGGAGCCGGGAGGTCTCGGCGTACGAGGCCGTTGCGGCGGCGCTGGAGCGGGCGGCCGACGTGGAGCCGCGGTTGCGGGCCTTCGTCGCGCTGTGGCCCGAGGAGGCGCGGGCGCGGGCCCGCGAGGTGGACCGGAGGGTCGCGGCGGGCGAGGCGCCGCCGCTGGCCGGTGTGCCGTTCGGGGTGAAGGGACCGCGGGGGCTGCTCGCGGCGGCGGCGCGGCGGCTGGTGGAGGCGGGCTGCGTGCCGGTCGGCGCCACCTCCGTACCGGGGACGGACTGCGACTGGCAGACCTGGGGCCAGGGGCGCGACGGGGTGACGGTGAACCCGTGGCGGTCCGACCGCACGCCCGGCGGCTCCTCGGCGGGCGCCGCGGCGGCGGTGGCCGCCGGGGTGGTGCCGCTGGCGAACGGGAGCGACGGCGCGGGCTCGGTGCGGATTCCGGCGGCCTGGTGCGGGCTGTTCGGGCTGAAGCTGACCAGGGGAGCGCTGCCCTCGCCCGACAGGACGCGGCTGGCGGTGCCCGGCGTGCTGGTGCGGCATGCGGCGGATCTGGAGGCGTACGTGCGCTGCGCGCGGGTCGTGCCGGAGTACCCGGCGCTCCCCGGCGGCGCCGTGCGGGCCGTGTGGTCCGCCGACCTCGGCTTCGCCTCGCCGGAGCCCGAGGTGGCGGGCGCCGCGCGGGAGGCCGCCGCCCGCTTCGAGGAGGCGGGGCTGCTGCGCTTCGTACGGCCCGAGGAGCCCGTGCGGCTGCGTGATCCGGTCGACGCGTGGATGGCGCTGCGGGGCCGGGCGCACGGCGCCGGAACCTCGCCGTCCGCGCGCCGTGAGGTGAACGACGAGCGCCTCGCGCGGCTCTTCGGTGAGGCGGATGTGCTGGTCACCCCCGCGACGCCCAACCCCGCACACGGGCACGAGGGGCCGGGCGACATCTACAGCACCGCACTGACCTGGGCCTTCAATCTGAGCGGCCACCCGGCCCTGAGCCTTCCCACCGGGCACAGGGCGGACGGGTGCCCCGTGGGCGTGCAGCTCGTCACGCGCCACGGGGGCGAACCGCTGCTCGCCGCCCTGGCCCGACGCGCCGAGGCGGCGGAGTGCGCGGGGATGCCGGCCGCGGTGCGGACGCCCGCGATCGGGGCGGAGAATCCCCGCGTCCATGGCTAGGAATCCACGCTCCCGGCCGGGGGCCCGCGCTCCCGGCTAGGAATCCACCGCGAGACCCGCCGCCCGCCATGCCTGGAAGCCGCCCTCCAGGTCCGTCACCCGGGTCAGGCCCAGGAGTTGGAGGGTGCGGGCGGCCAGCGAGGACGCGTAGCCCTCGTTGCAGAGGACGATCACCGGGCGGTCGGAGGACGTGGCCTCGGGGGAGCGGTGCGGGCAGGTCGGGTCCAGGCGCCATTCGAGCTCGTTGCGCTCGACGACCAGGGCGCCCGGCACCGTGCCGTCGCGCTCGCGCAGGGCCGCGTAGCGGATGTCCACGAGCAGTGCGCCGTCCTCGCGTTGGGCGCGGGCCGCCTCCCGGGGGCCGACGCGGTCGAGGTGCGTGCGGGTCTCGGCGAGCAGCGCGTCGATGCGGGAGGGCGTTTCGCTGTGTGAGGGCGTGCCGGACCGTGAGGGCGCTTCGCTCATTCCCACTCCCCGGGCTGCTCGGTCTGTTCGAGGCGCAGCACGTCGCCGGTGCGGCTGTAGCGGCGCATGAGGGGCAGCGGCGGGTAGTACGCGTGCACCGAAACCGCGTGCTCCGACGCGGAGTTGTTGAGCACCTCGTGCACATGGTGCGGTCCGAACGCGCGGCCGCGGCCCGTGGTGAGGGCGCGTACGCGATCGACGCCCTCGGCGAGTTCCAGGGTGCGCCAGCCCTCGGTGGGGATGCGGGCCGCGAGGGAGTGCTCGGTGAGCTCGCCGCCCGCCGTGGTGAAGGCGCCGCGCGAGCCGCCGTGGTCGTGCCAGCCGGTGCCGGTGCCGGGCGGCCAGCCGATCAGCCACGCCTCGCTGCCGCCGGGGCCTTCGAGCCGCAGCCAGGTGCGGTTCTCGGGGTCGAGCGGGAGGGAGGCGACGAGCTCGGCGTCGGCGGCGGCGCGGCGTACGAAGTCGAGGAGGTCGGCCTCGGTGGGCGCGGCGGTGCTCTCGGCGGCGCCGGGTGCGGGGGCCTCGCCGCGTACCGGTGCTTCGCCGCGTACGGGGGTCTCGGGCTGCTCGGTAGCCGCGGGCTCGGTGTCGCGGGTGGTGCGCGCGGCGCGTGCGGGCAGGCCGGAGACAGGGGTCGCGAACATGGGTGTGCCGTCCTGGGTCTGGTGAAGGGATGCGGAATCGCCGGGTCAGCAGGACGGCTGACACACGCAGCCCGCGTAGCGGACGAGATCCAGGTGGACCCTCCGCCAGAACGCGAACGGGGTGCGTGGCTGCATGCGGGGAGTAGAGCACGCACGCGCTGAACGGTCAACGCACCGACCGGGCGCCCCGCGCCTACGCGCCCGCGCCGGAAGCCGTACGCCCCTCACGCCTCCGTGATGCTCTCCAGGGCCACGTCCTCGCGGCGGATCTCCCGCGCGTCCGCATCGATCGAGCGGCGCAGCGCCTCGTGCAGGCGGCTCGGGGTCAGCACGCCGAGGAAGCGGCCCTCGGACTCCTCGTCGATCACCGCGATCCAGCCCGCGTCGTGCTGGAGCATCGTGGAGAACGCCTGCTTCAGCGGCGCACCCAGCGGCAGCCACGCCTCCATGCGGCGGGCCACTCCCCGTACCGTCGCGGCGTCCTCCTCCCCGCCCGTGCCCGGGGTCAGCGCGTCGGCCGACACCCAGCCGTGCAGCTCCTCCTCGTCGTCGAGCACCACGGCCCAGCGCGAGCCCTGGTCGAGGAGCTTGCCGGCGGCGTCGGGGAGCCGGTCGTCGAGGTGCACGAGGGGCGGCTGCTCCAGGTCGCCGGTCTCGATGGGGGTGACCGAGAGCCGCTTGAGGCCGCGGTCGGCGCCCACGAAGTCGGCGACGTACGAGGTGGCGGGGCCGCCCAGTACGCGGGCCGGCGGGTCGAACTGCTCGATGCGGCCCTGCCCGTAGACGGCGATGCGGTCGCCGAGGCGGACGGCCTCCTCGATGTCGTGGGTGACGAAGAGGACCGTCTTGTGCAGCGAGGACTGGAGCGCCCTGAACTCGTTCTGCAGGTGCTCGCGCACGACCGGGTCGACCGCGCCGAAGGGCTCGTCCATGAGCAGTACGGGCGGGTCGGCGGCCAGCGCGCGTGCCACGCCGACGCGCTGCCGTTCGCCGCCGCTGAGCTGGTCGGGATAGCGGTCGCCGTACAGAGAGGGGTCCAGGCCGACCAAGTCCAGGAGCTCGGCGGCCCGTTCGCGGCGCTTCGCCTTCGGCCAGCCCAGGAGGTGCGGGACGGTCGCGGTGTTGTCCAGGACGGTCTTGTGCGGGAACAGGCCGACCTGCTGGATCACATAGCCGATGCGGCGGCGCAGCTCGACCGGGTCGGTGGCGGCGATGTCCTCGCCGTCCAGCAGGATCCGCCCGGACGTCGGCTCGATGAGCCGGTTGACCATCTTCATCGTGGTCGTCTTGCCGCAGCCCGACGGGCCCACCAGGGTGACCAGTTCGCCCTCGGCGACCTCGAAGGACAGGCCGTCGACGGCCGTGGTGCCGTCCGGATAGCGCTTGCTGACGTTCTCGAAGCGGATCATGGGCCCATTCTTCTCACGCGAGTACGCGCCTGTCCGCCCGAGGGCGGGTGCGCCCGATGAAGGGTTCGTTGCCGTTCGTTGCGGCAGTGTGGCACTCGGGGGCCGTTGTCGGTAGCGGGCTGTAGGGTCGCGCACATGTCCCGGAAGGCGTGACGGGGAGGGGCACATGGAGCGGCTGCGGCAGTGGAGCGGCGGAGGTGAGCGGGCATGGCGCGACCTCAGTTGACCGGACAGGACTGCCTCGCGGCGAACGACTGGATCTGCGGTGAGTACGTCCGCACCCGCGGCCAGGAGCTGCTGGACGCCACAGGGCAGCACGTGTGGATCACCGTGACGGCGGTGGCGCTCGCGCTGGTCGTCGCGTTCCCGCTGGCGCTGGCCGCGCGCCGCTGGAGGGGCGCGGCGGGACCGGTGCTGGGCCTGACCACGATCCTCTACACGGTGCCCTCGCTGGCCATGTTCGCGCTGCTGCTCCCGGTGTTCGGGGTCTCGGCCTCGGTGGTGGTCACGGGCTTGGTGCTCTATTCGCTGACCGTGCTGGTGCGGAACATCCTGGCGGGCCTGGAGTCGGTCCCCGAGGAGGCCAGAGAGGCGGCGAGAGGTCTGGGGTACGGCCCGGGGCGGCTGCTCTTCGAGGTCGAACTCCCCTTGGCGCTCCCGGCGTTGATGGCCGGCGTGCGGATCGCCACCGTCTCCGCGGTGTCGCTCACGACCGTCGGCGCCATCGTGGGCTACGGCGGCTTGGGCAATCTGATCTACGACGGCATGGAGACCCTGTTCAAGGCGCAGGTGCTGACCGCCTCGGTCATCTGCGTGCTGCTCGCCGTCGCCGCCGACCTGCTGCTGCTCGCGGTCCAGCGCGCGCTGACCCCGTGGGCGAGGGCGCGCGGCGGAGGGAAGAGACGGGCGCGGCTGCTCCGGCCCCGTGCCGTGCGGAAGGCGGCCTGACATGGGCGTGTTCGGTGACGCGTGGACCTGGCTGAGCACCGCCTCGCACTGGCAGGGCGGCAACGGCGTGTGGTTCCGGCTGGGGCAGCACCTGTATCTGACCGGGGTCTGCCTGGGCATCGCCTGCGCCATCGCGCTGCCGCTCGCGCTGTGGCTGGGCCACATCGGCAAGGGCGGCGCCCTCGCGGTCAACATCTCCAACGCGGGCCGCGCGGTCCCCACCTTCGCGGTGCTGGTGCTGCTCACGCTCAGCCCGCTGGGCACCGAGGGCGACTGGCCGACCATCATCGCGCTGGTGCTGTTCGCCGTGCCGCCGCTGCTGACCAACGCGTATGTGGGCATGCGCGAGGCGGACCGCGACGTGGTGGAGGCCGCGCGGGGCATGGGGATGTCCGGCGGGCAGCTCCTCTTCCGGGTCGAACTCCCGCTGGCCTTCGGCATGGTGATGACCGGCGTGCGCTCGGCCGCCGTGCAGGTGGTGGCGACCGCGACGCTGGCGGCGCTGCCCGGCGGGGGCGGCCTGGGCCGGCTGATCACCGCGGGCTTCAATACGTACGACACTCCGCAGGTGGTGGCCGGCGCCGTGCTGGTCGCGGCGCTGGCGCTGCTGGTGGAGGGCGTGCTGATCGCCGCGGAGCGGCTGCTGGACCCGATGCGGAGGCGGCGCGCGCGGGCGAAGGCGGGCCCGGCGGCGGCCCGTTCGGGCGGCACCGGAACCGGCCCCGGCGGTCCGGGCGCCGGTGACCCGGTGGCCCCGGCAGGCTCGGCGGCATGACGATGACGTTCCGACGCCCTCGCGGGAGGGTGTGATGACGTTCCGACGTCCTCGCGGGGAGGGCGTTCCGACGAATGGTGGCCTCATGAAGCAGCCCGGAAACCGGCACGGCAACACCGCGTCCGCGAGACGGCCGGCGCGGGTCCTCACCGCGCTGGGCGCGACCGCCGCGCTCACCGCGGCGCTCGGCGCCTGCGGCGGCGGCAAGAGCCTGGAGCAGGAGGGCGGCGGCGGTTCGGGCGGCGGCAAGGGCGCGCTGGTGATCGGCTCAGCGGGCTTCACCGAGTCCCAGATCATGTCGGAGCTGTACGCCAAGCTGCTCGGCAAGGCGGGATACAGCCCCACCATCAAGAAGCTCCAGAACCGCGAGCTGTATGAACCGGCCCTGGAAAAGGGCGAGATCGACGTCGTCCCGGAATACGCGGCCACCCTCGCCGAATTCCTCAACGCGAAGAAGAACGGCCCCAAGGCCGAGCCCGTCGCGTCCAACGACGTGAAGACCACGGTCACCGCGCTGCGCAAGCTCGCCGAGCCGCGCGGCCTCAAGGTCCTGGAGCCCGGCAAGGCCGTCGACCAGAACGCCTTCGCGGTGACGGAGGACTACGCGAAGAAGCACAAGCTCAAGACCCTCAGCGACCTGGGCAAGTCGGGCCAGAAGGTGAAGCTGGCCGCGGGGGACGAGTGCGACGAGCGGCCGTTCTGCCGCCCGGGCCTGGAGAAGACGTACAAGATCAAGGTCACCGGCGTGGACCCCAAGGGCGTCGGCACCACCCAGGCCAAGCAGGCGGTGAAGGGCGGCGCCGACCAGATGGTGCTGACCACCACGACGGACGCGACCCTCGGCGACTTCGGCCTGACGCTGCTGGAGGACGACAAGGGCCTGCAGAACGCCGACAACGTCATCCCCGTCGTGAACGCCAAGGACGCGGGCAAGAAGAACGTCACGGACGCACTGGACAAGCTCACCCGCACCCTGACGACAAAGGACCTCGCGGACCTCAACCGCAAGGTCGACCAGGAGCGCCAGAAGCCGGACGATGTGGCCGCCGCCTATCTCAAGTCCAAGGGCCTGCTGTGACGAGGACGACCCGGCGCGGCCGCCCGCACGGGCGCGGGCCCGGGTGTGGCCAAGGCGGCGCCGGGGAAGGCGAGTTGAGGAAGGGGAGCCGCGGGCATGCGGCGCACAGGGGACGCACCCGGGATTGTGAGGCCATAACAATGCCCTTTGTCCGGTGTCACGCGCACAGGCACGCACGGTAAATTTCAGGCCATGCCACGTGGACGTCACCGCCATTCGCAACCCTTGCACCGGCTCCTGCCCCCCGTCGCCGTCGCCGCCGTCGCGCTTGCCTGTGCGGGCGGCTCCTGGCTGGTCGGGGAACCGGGCATCGGCGATCCGGCGACCGTGACCCTGCGCGGCCTGGCCGCGGCGGCCGCCGTCGCCGCCGTCGTCGGGTCGGTGCAGTCGCGCCGCTGGGACCGGGTCGCCGGGAAACGCGTGGGCGAGCTGCGGGCCCGGATGGCGAGCGCCGAATGGCGCGCCGAGGAGCGGCAGGCGGAGCTGGAGGGCGAGCTGGAGGAGGCCCGCGAGGCGCGCACCCGCGCGGAGGCCAAGCTGCGGGCGCGCCGCGGCGAGCTCGCCAGGCTCCGGTCCGAGCACGCCGACCTGCTGCGCCGTTACGCACACGCCGAGGCCGACCTCGCCAGCGCCCTGGAGGGGCAGCGCAAGCTGGAGCTGGAGGCGAAGGAGCCCGCGAAGGCGCTCACCGCCGGGGCCACGGACTACCGGGACGCCGCCGGGGCGCCGACCGCGCTCACCTACCTCCAGGCCCACGAGGCCCTGCGCCACCTCGTACGCAACGCCGGACGGCAGCGGGAGCAGGCGGAGCGGAGCCGGCCCGTGGACACGAGCAAGCCCGCCTCGCCGTTCGTTCCCGCGCCCGGTGCGCGCGGTGCGCACCCGGGTCCCGCCGTGCCGTCCGACCGTCCGGCCAACGCGCCCTCGCGGGCCGGGGGTTCGGCGGGCGGCGCGTCCGGCGGCGGTGCGTCCGGCGGCGGCGCGGGACAGGGCGGGAGCGCCCAGGCGCCCGCTGAGCCCGCAGCGGACGCGGAGGAGGAGAAGCCGGCGGAGACCTTCGACTTCTTCGGCAAGGGCGCACCTGCGGCCAAGTCCGCCTCGGCGCCGTCCGCCGCCTCCGCCGCCTCGGCGAACGCCTCGGCCAGGCGTGAGCGCCGCCGGCCCGCGGCCCCCGCCTCGCGCGCCGAGCTGGCGGCCCGCCGCACGCCGGAGGCCGGCGGCGAGGAGAGCGAGAGCGGCGGCGAGGACTCCGAGGAGGGCTCCGGCGGCGCCGAGCTGGACATCACGGAGCTGCGCAGCGCCATGTGAGCGGCGGCTTGCACCACGTAAGAGCCCCGACCGCGAACACCTCGCGGCCGGGGCTCGGTCGTGTCTGTGCTCAGCTCACTTGTCGATGTCGCCCACGACGAAGAAGAACGAGCCGAGGATCGCCACCATGTCGGCGACGAGCGTGCCCGGCAGCAGTTCGGTCAGCGCCTGGATGTTGTTGAACGAGGCCGAGCGCAGCTTCATGCGGTACGGGGTCTTCTCGCCCTTGGAGACGAGGTAGTAGCCGTTCAGGCCCAGCGGGTTCTCGGTCCAGGCGTAGGTGGTGCCCTCCGGGGCCTTGAGCACCTTGGGCAGCCGCTGGTTGACCGGTCCTGGCGGCAGCTCGGCCAGCCGGTCCAGGCAGGCGTCGGCGAGGTCGAGGGAGTTGTGCGCCTGGTCGAGCAGCACCTCGAAGCGGGCCAGGCAGTCGCCCTCGGCGCGGGTCACCACGCGCAGCCTGTCCCGCAGCTCGGGCTCCCCGTACGCGAGGTAGGGCTCGTCGCGGCGCAGGTCGAAGTCGACGCCTGAGCCGCGCGCGATCGGGCCGCTCACCCCGTACGCGTGGATGATCTCCTGCGGGAGCACGCCGACGTTCCGGGTGCGGCCGCGGAAGATCTCGTTGCCGAGCACCAGCTTGTCGAAGTCGTCCATGCGCGCCCGCACTGCCGCGACCGCCTTGCGTGCGCGCTGGAGCCACCCGGCGGGCAGGTCCTCCTTGAGGCCGCCGACGCGGTTGAACATGTAGTGCATCCGCCCGCCCGAGACCTCCTCCATGACGTGCTGGAGGTCCTCGCGCTCGGTGAAGGCGTAGAACATCGGGGTGATCGCGCCGAGTTCGAGCGGGTAGGAGCCGAGGAACATGAGGTGGTTGAGCACCCGGTTCAGCTCGGCGAGCAGGGTGCGGGTCCACACCGCGCGCTCCGGCACCTCCATGCCGAGCATCCGCTCCACGGCCAGCACCACGCCGAGCTCGCTGGAGAACGCGGAGAGCCAGTCGTGGCGGTTGGCGAGCACGATGATCTGGCGGTAGTCGCGCGCCTCGAAGAGCTTCTCCGCGCCGCGGTGCATGTAGCCGACGACGGGCTCGGCCGCGCCGATGCGCTCGCCGTCGAGCACCAGGCGCAGGCGCAGCACGCCGTGCGTGGAGGGGTGCTGCGGGCCGATGTTGAGCACCATGTCGGTGCTCTCGGCCGCGCCGCCGACACCGACGACCGTGGTCTCCCCCGCGGACTGCGCGGCCCCCGCCGCGGACTCCTTCTGACTCATGGACCTTAGTGTCGCAGCTTCCTCCCTGAGGCTGATACGGAGTGTCACCGCACACCCATACGCTTGCCGCATGGTCACGGATGCGGACGTTCAGGGCGTGGAGACGCCGTGGCAGGGCGTCGAACGGGCCCTGCTCCCCATGCGGCGCCTGGTGCTGCTGTGCTCGCTCCTGCCCGCCACGGTCGCCGTGGCCCTGGTGCTCGGGCTGACGGCCGGCCCCGGCTGGGCGGCGTTCGCGCTGATACCCCTCGCGGGAGCCGCCTGGGGCTGGGGTGCGCTGGCCCGCAACTGGCGCTCATGGCGCTACGCCGAGCGCGCCGACGACCTGCTGATCAGCCGCGGGGTGCTGTGGCGCGAAGTGACGGTCGTGCCGTACGGGCGGATGCAGCTCGTGGAGGTCACCTCGGGTCCGCTGGAGCGCCGGTACGGGCTGGCCACGCTCCAGCTCCACACCGCGGCGGCGACCACCGACGCGAGCATTCCCGGACTCGCGCCCGGCGAGGCCGAGCGGCTCCGCGACCGGCTGACCGAGCTGGGCCAGGCCCGCTCGGCCGGACTGTAGGGGGAGTCGCCGTGTCCGCAGCGCCCGCGCCGCACGCCGAGCCGCCGGAGCCGCCAGGCCCGGCCGGCACACCCGGTCCGCCCGGTGACCCGGAAGCCTCCACGTCCCGCACGCGCCGCGGGATGTCCAGGCTGCTGCCGCGCCGCCCCGAGGGCAGGCCGCTGCATCCGGTCACGCCGTGGCGGCGCGCCTGGGCGCCGGTGGCGGCGCTGCTCGCGTTCGCCGTGCACGACGTGCAGCAGGCCCGCGCCTGGATGGAGGAGCTGACGCCCGGGTGGCTGGTGGCGGTCTGCGCCGTGCTGCTGGCGGCGGCGGCCGCGTACGGCTTCTTCTCCTGGTGGGTCACCAGCTATCTGGTCACCGACACCGAACTCCGCATCCGTACGGGCCTGTTCTTCCGCCGCTCCGCGCACATCCGCCTCGACCGCATCCAGGCGATCGACATCGGGCGGCCGCTGGTCGCGCGGGTCGCCGGGGTGGCCAAGCTGCGGCTCGACGTGGTCGGCGCGTCCGCGAGCGACGAGCTGGCCTTCCTCGGCGAGCGCGAGGCGGTGGCCCTGCGCGCCGAACTCCTCGCGCGCGCCGCGGGCATAGCGCCCGACGCCGTACGGGAGGCGGGCGAGGCGCCCTCCCGCGAGCTGCTGCGCGTGCCGCCGCGCACCCTCGCCCTCGCGCTGCTGCTCACGGGCAGCGGACTGCCGGCGCTGGTGGGCGCGGGGGCGCTGGGCACCTTCCTGTTCTGGGCGACCGACAGTGTGTGGACGGCGCTCGCCGGGTTCCTGCCGGTGGCGGGTCTGGCCTGGGCGAACAGCGTGGGGCGCTTTCTGCGCGAGTACGACTGGACGGTCGCCGAGTCACCGGACGGGCTGCGCCTGGACAGCGGGCTGCTGGACCGGGTGCACGCGACGGTCCCGCCGGGGCGTGTGCAGTCCGTACGCGCCGTCGAACCGCTCCTGTGGCGGGGGCGCGGCTGGGTGCGCGTCGAGCTGAAGGTCGCGGGTTCCGGCGCGGCCAGGAGCGCGGCCGAGCACGAGAAGACCGGCGTGCTGCTCCCCGTAGCACCATGGGCCGACGCGGTGCGGGTGCTCTCCCGGGTGCTGCCCGGCACGGATCTGGCCGGGGTGTACGCGGCGGTGCTGCCCGCGCCGCGGCGCGCGAGGTGGTGCGCGCCGGTGTGGTGGCGCGGCCTCGGACACGGCGTCACCCGGGACGGGTTCGTGACCCGGAGCGGGCTGTTGCGGCGCCGCACCACGCTGGTGCCGCACGCGAAGGTGCAGAGCGTGCGGCTGACCCAGGGCCCCTGGGAGCGGCGGATGCGGCTCGCGAGCGTGGCGGTCGACCACGGCGCGAACGGCTGCGCCCGGGCCCGCCTCCGCGACGCGGACGAGGCCCACGCCCTGGTCCACGCCCAGGCGGAGCGCTCCCGGACGGGGCGGCGCGAGGCCCGGCCCGAGCGGTGGATGACGTAGCGAAGTCCGCGCCGTCACCGCAGGCCGTCAGCCGCGCGGCAGGGGCTTGCAGTTGACGCGGTGGCCCCGGCGTACGGAATCCCGGTTCAGGCGGCGGCGGAAGCGGAGGGACTGCCACCAGGCGCGGAGGAGGCGGGCCTCGTACGTGCCGGGGGCGGGCGGTGGCGGGGTGCCGCGTTCGGCGGCTCGGTGGACGTCGAGTGCGTACTGCTGCGTGAGGCTCATGCCCTCGACGCTGCTCCCGTACGAACCCGGCCCGCACGCCGATTGACTGCCCCCGTCAATCGGCGGTGCGAAAGCCCGTACTCCCCGGAAAATGGAGCGCATGAGCGTCGTCGTGGACATCACGGGGCTGCCGGCCGAGCGCATCGGCTTCCGCCTGTCGCCCCTCGCCGAGCTGGGCACCGCGCTGCACGCGCTGTCCGAACCCGGCCACCACCCGGGCGTGCAGGGCTGGGCCACCGCGACCGACGCCGCGCTCAAGCCGGACCTCGCCGACCGGCTCTGCGAGGCCGACTTCCTGTGGCGCACCAGCTTCTCCGACATCCTGATGGGCTTCGCAGGGCTGCGGGACCCGGACGTGCAGCCCGGCGCGACCCTCGCCGAGGACCTGGACCTGGTCGATCGCATGGACGACGAGGAATTCGTCGCCGCCGCGCTGGAGTTCATCTGCCACAGCCTGTACGGGACCGACAGCCCCTCACCGCTGACCGACCCCGGCATCCGCGAGCGCGCCCTCGACCTGGCCGCCGCGCGCGGCCCGGCCCAGCAGAACTTCACCCGCTGGATGCTCGCCGACCCGCCCGCCGTGCGCACCTGGATACGCCGCCTCTTCGAGGACTGCGACGACGCGTTCTTCGCCGACACCTGGCGCCGCGTGCGGCCCCAACTGGCCGCCGACGTACGGCACAAGACCCAGCTGCTCCAGCACAGGGGCCTGGCCGCCACGGTGGAGGCGGTGTCGCCCGCGCTGTCGCTGAGCGAGGACGCCACCGGCACCCGCATCGAGGCCGACAAGCTGACGGTCGGCCGCACCACGGCGCTGGACGCCGTCGGCGGCCCCGCACTCACCTTCATCCCGACCGCGTTCAACTGGCCGCACCTGATGGTGCTGCACCGCTGGCGCTGGCGCCCCGTGGTCCACTACCCGGTCGCCGCCGACGGCCTGGCCGGGCCCTCCTCGGTGGAGGAGCTGACCCGGAGGATGGCGGCGCTGTCCCACCCGATGCGGATGCGGCTGTGCAGGAGCCTGGCCCGTGCCCCGTACACCACCGGCGAACTCGCCGACCAGTACGGCCTGTCCGCGCCCGAGGTCTCCCGGCATCTGAAGGTGCTGAAGAAGGCGGGGCTGCTGCGGACCCGCAGGCGCGGCCGGTACGTGCAGTACCAGCTCGAGGTCGGCACGGTCAGCAGGCTGGGCGGCGACTTCCTGGAGACGGTGCTGCGCTAGCCGGGCCCCGGGCTGGATCCCCGCGTCAGGAGGGGGAGTTGCCCGCGCGCACCAGCCCGGTCTCGTACGCGAGAACCACCGCCTGCACGCGGTCGCGCAGCTCCAGCTTGGTGAGGATGCGGCCGACGTGCGTCTTCACGGTGGCCTCGGAGAGCACGAGCCGCTCGGCGATCTCGCCGTTGGACAGGCCCTGCGCGATCAGCGCCAGCACCTCGCGCTCGCGCTCGGTCAGCTTCTCCATCTCGGCCGAGGCGGGCTGCGGTTCGGAGGGCGGCAGCACGTCGGCGAAGCGGTCGATCAGCCGCCGCGTGGTGGAGGGCGCCACCACCGCGTCGCCGCTCTGCACCGAGCGGATGGCGTGCAGCAGGTCGCCGGGCGGCACGTCCTTGAGCATGAAGCCGCTGGCGCCCGCGCGCAGCGCGGAGAACGCGTACTCGTCCAGGTCGAAGGTGGTCAGGATCAGCACCTTCGGGTCGCCGGGACCGCCCTCGCCGCCCTCGCAGATGCGCCGGGTCGCCTCCACCCCGTCCACGTGCGGCATCCGCACGTCCATCAGCACCACGTCCACCTCGCGGGCGCGCAGCAGGTCCAGGGCCTCGGCGCCGTCCCCGGCCTCGGCGACGACCTCCATGTCCTCCTGCGCCGCGAGCACCATGCGGAAGCCGGTGCGCAGCAGTGCCTGGTCGTCGACGAGCATCACGCGGATGGTCATGGGGTCTCCGTTCCCTGACGGTGGTGATCGGTCCTGGTCATCGGCCCTGCCTCGTACGTGAACCGGCCGCACGCCCCGTACGCGATCCGTCCCCGCCCACTCCGCGGGCCCGCCCTCATCCCGCGCCCTTGAGCGGCAGCACCGCGCTGATCCGGAAGCCGCCGCCGGGCCGCGCGCCGGTCTCCAGGGTGCCGCCCACCATGCCCACGCGCTCCCGCATGCCGATGAGCCCGTGGCCCTGCCGGTCCGCGCCGCCGGTCTCGTACAGCTCGCGCTCCGCGCCCCGGCCGTCGTCCTCGACCAGCACGGTGACCGCGTCGTCCGCGTACCGCAGCCGCACCTTGGCGCCGACGTGCGGCCCGCCGTGCTTGCGGGTGTTGGTGAGCGCCTCCTGCACGATGCGGTACGCGGTCAGCTCCACGCTGCTGGGCAGCGGCGCCGGGGTGCCCTCCACGGTGAAGTCCACCGCGAGGCCCGCGGCGCGCACCTGGTCCACCAGCTCGGCGAGCTGCTCGATGCCGGGCTGCGGCACGTACTCGCCGCACGACCCCCGCCCGTCGGGCACGCCCTCGCCGGTGCGCAGCACCCCGAGCAGCCGCCGCATCTCGGCGAGCGCCTGGCGCCCGGTGCCCGAGATGGTCTCCAGCGCCTTCTTGCTCTGCTCGGGCGCGGTGTCCAGCACGTACGCGGCGCCGTCGGCCTGCACGACCATGACCGACACGTTGTGCGCGACCACGTCGTGCAGCTCCCGCGCGATGCGGGCGCGCTCGGCCGCTGCGGCGATCTGGGACTGCGCCTCGCGCTCCCGCTCCAGCCGGGCCGTGCGCTCCTCAAGCTGCTCGTAATAGGCGCGGCGGGTGCGCATGGAGTCGCCCAGCACCCAGGCCAGCACGAAGGTGATGGTCACGAAGATGCAGCCCAGCACCTCGGTGCCGATGCTCTGCTGCGGGTCGGGCCAGCGCAGCGTGGAGATCGAGGGCGCGGCGACGGCCCCGACGAGCGCGCAGCGCGAGGCCCACACGGTGTTCCTGGCTGCCACGGTCGCGATGATCACCAGGAACGCGAAGTTGGCCGGGTTCGCCTCGACGCCGGTGACGAGCTGGCCCACCCCGACGGCCACCGCGAGCACGAGCATCTTCTCGGGCGCCTTGCGGCGCAGCGCGACCACCAGGCACAGCGCCAGCACCAGGGGCACGGCGGCGATCTGCTCCAGCGTGCTGCGGTGCTGCCCCTGCTGGTCGACGTCCAGGAACGAGGCCCACCAGCCCCCCGACACGACCAGCAGCAGGAGCGCCCAGAAGGCGTCCACACCCATGGGGTGCCTGCGGATGAAGTCGTAGAGGCGGTTCACATAACCCAGCGTAGGAAGGCCGGGTACGTGCAGGGGTCAACCGGACGGCCGATCCGTGGGCGCCGGAGTACTCCCCAAGGTGGAGGAGCCGGGTCCGCACGTAGCGTGACGGGGGTGGAGAACAGCGAGACGAAGAGCGCGCACGCGGCCCTCGGAGCGGCCTCCCGCACGACCTGGCGCACGGCCGCCGAGCGCGCCCTGTACGGCCCCGGCGGCTTCTTCGTACGGGAGGAGCCCGCCGCCCATTTCCGCACCTCGGTGCACGCCTCGCCGCTCTTCGCCGGCGCGGTGGCCCGGCTGCTGGCCGACGTGGACGAGCGCCTCGGCCGGCCCGAGGAACTGGCGTGCGTCGACGTCGGCGCCGGGCGTGGCGAACTCCTCGCCGGGGTGCTCGCCGCGCTGCCCCCCGAGGTCGCTGCGCGTGTACACGCGTACGGGGTCGAGCGGGCCCCTCGTCCCGCCGGGCTGGACGCGCGGGTGCGCTGGACCGACGAGCTGCCGGAGTGCGGCCTCACCGGGCTGCTGTTCGCCAACGAGTGGCTGGACAACGTGCCCGTCGACGTCGCGGAGACGGACGGCGAGGGCACGCCCCGGCAGGTGCTGGTGGCGGCGGACGGCTCCGAGCGCCTCGGCGGCCCGCTGCCGTCCGAGGACGCGGAGTGGCTCGCGCGCTGGTGGCCGCTGGGCGGCGAGGAGGGGCGCGGCGAGGAGGGCCTGCGCGCCGAGATCGGGCGGCCGCGCGACGAGGCATGGGCGGCGGCGGTGTCCGCGCTGGACCGCGGCCTGGCGGTGGCCGTCGACTACGCGCACGCACGCGGGGCGCGCCCCCTGTGGGGCACCCTCACCGGCTTCCGCGCGGGCCGCGAGGTGGACCCCGTACCGGACGGCGGTTGCGACATCACGGCGCATGTGGCGCTGGACGCGTGCGCGGAGGCGGCGGAGCGGGCCGTGGAGGATGCGGGGACTTTGGGGACTTCGGGGGCTTCCGCTTCGGGGCGCACGGTCCGCACCGAGCTGGTTTCGCAGCGCGAGGCCCTGCGCGCGCTGGGCGTCGAGGGCGGGCGGCCGCCGCTGTCCCTCGCCTCGTCCGATCCGGCCGGATACGTACGGGCGTTGAGCTCGGCCGGAGAGGCCGCCGAGCTCACCGACCCGGCGGGACTCGGCGCCTTCGGCTGGCTCCGGCAGTGGGTCGGAGAGGCCGGGGCCTGAGCCCTCGCGCCCGCGCGAGCGGCGAACCCACAGGTCACGCTCGGGCCCCCGCGCCGTCGGCGGGGCAGGGCTTAGCATGGCCGTGCCCGGGGCCGCCCGGGGAAGGCAGTACGTCCGGTACCTCGCCGCGAGGACTGGAACGGAAACGGAAGGCGATCCGCGCTCGTGGAAGCACAGCACCCAGAACGTCCAGAACACCCCGCGCGCGCCGAGGACCGCCCGGCACGGCTGAGCGTCGGCGTCGTCGGCACGGGCCGGGTCGGACCCGCGCTCGCCGCCGCGCTGAAGATGGCGGGCCACCGCCCCGTCGCCGCGTCCGGGGTCTCCGAGCGCTCCCGCAGCCGCGCCGAGGCGCTGCTGCCCGGGGTGCCCCTGCTCGATCCGCCCGAGGTGCTGGCCCGCGCCGACCTCGCGCTGCTCACCGTGCCCGACGACGCCCTGCCCGGGCTGATCGCGGGGCTGGCCGACACCGGCGCGTTCCGCCCCGGCCAGCTCGTCGCGCACACCTCGGGGCGGTACGGCGCCGGGGTGCTCGAACCGGCCCTGCGCGCCGGTGCGCTGCCGCTCGCGCTGCACCCGGTGATGACCTTCACGGGCACGCCGGTCGACGTACAGCGGCTGGCGGGCTGCTCGTTCGGCGTGACCGCGCCCGAGGAACTCCGGCTCGCCGCCGAGGCGTTGGTGATCGAGATGGGCGGCGAACCGGAATGGATCGCCGAGGAGGCGCGCCCGCTGTATCACGCGGCCCTCGCCATCGGCGCCAACCACCTGGTCACCCTGGTCGCCCAGTCCATGGACCTGCTCCGTGCCTCCGGCGTCTCGGCGCCCGACCGGATGCTCGGGCCGCTGCTCGGCGCCGCGCTGGACAACTCGCTGCGCTCCGGCGACGCGGCCCTGACCGGCCCGGTGGCCAGGGGCGACGCGGGCACCGTCGCCGCGCACGTCACCGAGCTGCGCAAGCACGCGCCGCAGGCCGTCGCGGGATACCTCGCGATGGCCCGTACGACCGCCGACCGGGCCCTGGACAGCGGCCAGTTGACGGCCGAGGCCGCAGAACCGCTGCTCGGCGTGCTCGCCGAGGAGGAGGGCGGTGGCCGCGCATGAGCGTCGACACGAACACGCACAGGGACACCGCGGGCGAGCAGGCCGGCGGGAGCACCGCCGGGAGCACCGCGGGGAACGGCTCACGGGGCGTCAGCGGGATACGCATCGCCCGCACCGGCGCCGAACTGCGCGCGCAGCCGCGCGCGGCGGGCGCCGAGCGGGCCGTCGTGATGACCATGGGCGCGCTGCACGAGGGCCACGCGGCGCTGGTGCGGGCGGCCAGGGAGCGGGTCGGCGAGGACGGCCAGGTGGTGGTGACGGTCTTCGTCAATCCGCTCCAGTTCGGGCCCGGCGAGGACCTGGACCGCTATCCGCGCACCCTCGACGCCGACCTGCGGGTCGCCGCCGAGTCGGGCGCCGACACCGTCTTCGCGCCCTCCGCCGAGGAGGTCTACCCGGGCGGCGAGCCCCAGGTGCGGATCGCCGCCGGGCCGATGGGCGAACGCCTCGAAGGGGCCTCGCGGCCGGGGCACTTCGACGGCGTGCTCACCGTGGTCGCCAAGCTGCTGCACCTCACCGCGCCCGACGCGGCGTTCTTCGGCCAGAAGGACGCGCAGCAACTCGCCCTCGTACGGCGCATGGTGCGGGACCTGAACTTCCCCGTGGAGATCGTCGCGGTGCCCACCGTGCGGGAGCGCGACGGGCTCGCTCTCTCCAGCCGCAACCGCTACCTCTCCGAGGCGGAGCGCACCACGGCGCTCGCCCTCTCCCGCGCGCTCTTCGCCGCCCGCGACCGCCTCGCGGCCGAGGCGGCGCTGCACGCCCGCGCCTCGGCCGCCGGCGCCTCCTCGGCGCGCGCCGCCGCGCTGGCCGAGATCGGCGAGCCCCGCGCCTCGGCCGACGCGCACGCGGTGGCGGGTTCGGCGGGTTCGATGGCCCGCTGCCCGGCGACCGTACGGGAGGCGGCGCGGGTGGTGCTCGCCCAGGCGTCGCGCCTGGACCCGCCGCTGCGGCTGGACTACGTGGCGCTGGTGGATCCGGCGGACTTCACCGAGGTCCCCGACGACTTCACGGGCGACGCGATCCTGGCCCTGGCGGCCCGGGTGGGCGGCACCCGCCTCATCGACAACCTCCCGCTCCACTTCGACCGCTCCACGGCCGCGGGCCGATGAGGTACCGCCGGGCTCCCCTTCCCGAGCACGGAGCCGCGTACGGGGCCGAGTACGGGACCACGTACGGCTCCCCGTACGGGCCCGCGTACGGACTCCCGTACGGACCCCCGTACGGAGACGAACACGGAGGCACCGCATGACCGCACAACCGCGCACGCCCGCCGGTGCGTTGCCCGCGCCCGCGCCAGGATGGGGCATCGGGGCCGACGTCGTCGTGGTCGGCTCGGGCGTCGCTGGGCTCACCGTGGCGCTGCGCAGCGCGGCCGCGGGACTGTCCACGGTCGTGGTCACCAAGGCGCGTCTCGACGACGGTTCGACCCGCTGGGCGCAGGGCGGCATAGCGGCGGCGCTCGGCGAGGGCGACACCCCTGACCAGCACTTCGAGGACACCCTCGTGGCGGGCGCCGGGCTCTGCGACGAGGAGGCGGTGCGCGCCCTGGTCACCGAGGGCCCGGACGCGGTGCGGCGGCTGATCGGCGCCGGCGCGCGCTTCGACACCGACCCGGACACCGGCGGCATCCAGCTCACCAGGGAGGGCGGCCACCACAGGCGCCGCATCGCGCACGCGGGCGGCGACGCCACCGGCGCCGAGATCTCCCGCGCGCTGGTGCGCGCCGTGCAGGAGGCGGGCATCCGCACGGTCGAGAACGCCCTGGTCCTCGACCTGCTCAAGGACCCCGCTGGACACACAGCGGGCGTCACCCTGCACGTCATGGGCGAGGGCGCGCACGACGGGGTCGGCGCCGTGCACGCGCCGCACGTCGTGCTGGCCACCGGCGGCATGGGCCAGGTGTTCGCCGCGACCACCAACCCGGCGGTGTCCACCGGCGACGGGGTCGCGCTCGCGCTGCGGGCCGGCGCCGAGGTGTCCGACCTCGAATTCGTGCAGTTCCACCCGACGGTGCTCTACCTGGGGCCCGAGGCCGAGGGCCAGCAGCCGCTCATCTCCGAGGCGGTACGCGGCGAGGGCGCGCACCTGGTGGACGCCGACGGCGTGCGCTTCATGCTCGGGCAGCACGAACTCGGCGAGCTCGCGCCCCGCGACATCGTCGCCAAGGGCATCATGCGCCGCGCCGCCGAACAGGGCGCGGACCACATGTACTTGGACGGCCGGCACTTCGGCGCCGCCATGTGGGCCGAGCGCTTCCCGACCATCCTCGCCGCCTGCCGCGCGCACGGCATCGACCCCGTGACCGAGCCCGTACCGGTCGCCCCGGCCGCCCATTACGCGAGCGGCGGCGTGCGTACGGATCTGCGCGGCCGCACCACCGTGCCGGGCCTGTACGCGTGCGGCGAGGTCGCCTGCACGGGCGTGCACGGCGCCAACCGCCTCGCGTCCAACAGCCTGTTGGAGGGCCTGGTCTTCGCCGAGCGGATCGCGGAGCACGTGACCGGGCATGTGACCGGGCATGTGACCGGGCACGTCAAGGGGCATGCCGCGGGTGGGGCCCACGCCGCGCGCGGGGAGCACGCCGAGGCCGGGGAGCAGGTCGCCGCGCCTCGGCCCCCGTACGCCGCGCCCCTCCTGCCGCCCGAGGCCCGCGCGGACATCCAGCGGATCATGACGGCGGGCGCCGGCGTGCTGCGCTCGGCGCGCAGCCTGGACGAGGCCGTCGCGCGGCTCGGCGCGCTGCCGGAGCTGCACGACGGCAAGACGGCCGAACCGGGCGTGGACACCTGGGAGACCGCCAACCTGCACCTGGTGGCCCGGGTGCTCGCCGCCGCCGCGCTGCGCCGCGAGGAGACCCGCGGCTGCCACTGGCGCGAGGACCGCCCCGAGCGCGACGACGCCGCATGGAGCCGCCACCTCGTGGTGACGCTGGGCGCAGGCGGGCCCGGCGGCGAATCCGGCGGCAGCGGGTCCCGCGACGGGGACCGCACACTGCACATCCGTACGACCGACACCACCGCTTTCCCTCCCGTGAGAGCGGACGCACCCGAGGAGACACCGTGAGCAGCCCCACCCCCGGCCCCGAGGACGGCAGGCCGGAGCCCGTCGAGGTCCCCCTGCTCCAGATCGGCGGCCCGCCGGGCGGCACCGGAGGCGGCGGCTGCGGCGACGCCTGCGGCTGCGGCGACGCGCACGACGAGCTGGACCCGCTGGAGTGCGGCCTCGACCCGGACCTCGCCGCGCTGCTCTCCGAGGCCGGCCTCGACCCCGTACAGGTCGAGGACATCGCGCACCTCGCCATCGAGGAGGACCTGGACCGCGGCGTGGACGTCACCACCGTCGCGACGATCCCCGAAGAGGCGGTCGCCACCGCCGACTTCACCGCGCGCCAGGAGGGCGTGGTCGCGGGGCTGCGGGTCGCCGAGGCGGTGCTGTCGGTGGTGTGCACCGACGACGTGGAGGTCGAGCGGCACGCGGAGGACGGCGACCGCGTCGTGCCGGGGCAGAAGCTGCTGACCGTCGTGACCCGCGCCCGCGACCTGCTGACAGGCGAGCGCAGCGCCCTCAACCTGCTCTGCCACCTCTCCGGCATCGCCACCGCCACCCGCCGCTGGGCGGACATCCTGGACGCGGCGGGTACGGGTACGGCCGGCACCCGTGTGCGCGACACCCGCAAGACGACCCCTGGCCTGCGCGCGCTGGAGAAGTACGCGGTGCGCTGCGGCGGCGGCGTCAACCACCGCATGTCGCTGTCCGACGCCGCGCTGATCAAGGACAACCACGTGGTCGCCGCGGGCGGTCTGGCCGAGGCGTTCCGGCTGGTCCGCGAGGAGTTCCCGGACGTGCCGATCGAGGCCGAGGTGGACACCGTCGAGCAGATCGAGCCGGTGCTCGCCGAGGGCGCCGACCTGATCCTGCTGGACAACTTCACGCCGGAGCAGACGGCCGAGGCCGTGCGCCTGGTCGCGGGCCGCGCCCGCCTGGAGTCCTCCGGCGGCCTCACCCTGGAGACCGCGGCGGCGTACGCGGCCGCCGGCGTCGACTACCTCGCGGTCGGCGCCCTCACCCACTCCGCGCCGGTCCTCGACATCGGCCTGGACTTCCGCGAGGACATCGGCTCGGGCGGCGCGAACTCCGGGGAGGCCGACGCCTGATGCTGCTCACCATCGACGTGGGCAACACCCACACCGTCCTCGGCCTCTTCGACGGCGAGGAGATCGTCGAGCACTGGCGCATCTCCACCGACGCGCGCCGCACCGCCGACGAACTCGCCGTGCTGCTCCAGGGCCTGATGGGCATGCACCCGCTGCTCGGCGAGGAGCTCGGGGACAACATCGAGGGCATCGCGATCTGTTCGACCGTGCCCTCGGTGCTGCACGAGCTGCGCGAGGTGACCCGCCGCTATTACGGGGACATCCCCGCCGTGCTGGTGGAGCCGGGGGTGAAGACCGGGGTGCCGATCCTGATGGACAACCCCAAGGAGGTCGGCGCCGACCGGATCATCAACGCGCTGGCGGCGGTCGAGCTGTACGGCGGCCCGTGCGTGGTCGTCGACTTCGGCACCGCCACCACCTTCGACGCGGTCTCCGCGCGCGGCGAGTACGTGGGCGGCGTGATCGCCCCCGGCATCGAGATCTCGGTCGAGGCGCTGGGCGTGAAGGGCGCCCAGCTCCGCAAGATCGAACTCGCCAAGCCGCGCAGCGTGGTCGGCAAGAACACCGTGGAGGCCATGCAGTCCGGGATCCTCTACGGCTTCGCGGGCCAGGTCGACGGCGTGGTGGAGCGCATCGCCAGGGAGCTGTCCCCCGACAGCCCCGACGACGTGACGGTGATCGCCACCGGAGGTCTCTCGCCGATGGTGCTGGGCGAGTCCGCCGCGATCGACGAGCACGAGCCCTGGCTGACCCTGATCGGCCTGCGCCTGGTCTACGAGCGGAACGTGAGCCGGAGCTGAACGTGAGCCGGAGCTGAGGGAGCACCCGACGGGGCTGCCCGGAGGGGCACCGAAGGGCGGCGACGGGTGCACCGAAGGGGCGGCGGCGGGCAATTCGGGTGGATTCGCGCCACGCCGTAAAAACGGGCGATAAGCACATTTAGCTCGCGCTGCTTCTACCTTCGGTGCATGCCTACGCCATACGGTTCCCAGGGCGGCATGGCGTTCAGCGCGGACGAGCTGCGTGTGCTCAGAGGCGCTCTCGCCGCCGCCGTACTGCCAGGATCCGCCCCCTCGCACGGGGCGGAGGAGTACACCCGCCTCGCCGACGCCGTGGACGAGACGGCGGGTGAGGCCGACAGGCTCCGCGCCTTCCTCCTCGCCGACCTCGCCCGCTACCGGGACGCGCTGCCCGGCTCCGCCGCCGGCTTCCTCGGCCGCCTGGAGGACGCCCTCGCCACCGGCTACCTGCCGGGCCCCGAGGATCTCGCGGTGCTCCGCACGCTCGCCTCCGAGGCGGCCGGCGAGGCCGAGCGGGACCGCCGCTCGGCCCTCCTGCGCCGCTGCGAGCGGCTCGCCGAACAGGCCCTGCGCGCCCAGCTCCTGCTGCTCCCCGGCGGCCGCACGGGCGCCGAGGACCGCCGCGCCCCCGAGTGCGGCGCCCAGCGGGACGAGGGGGAGGAGGGCGAACCGGAGCGCGAGCCCGAGCGGCGCGCCGAGCCCAAGCGCGGCCCGGCGCCCGGACCGTCCCGCGCGCCTGCGCCGTCCCGGCCGGTGCCGACGCCCGCCGAGGTGTTCCCGCCGCGCCGCCGTCCCGCGCCGCCGTCGGACGGGGCGCTCTCGGCCTGAGCCCCCTGAGCCGTACGTCGGCCGAGTCGTACGTGTGTGCCCGGCGGCCCCCTCGGGGCGCGCCGGGCACGGCGTTAGGCTGGGGGCCTGTTCGCCGAGGAGGCCGAGACTCTTGGATTACATCTCCGCACTGACGCCGCCCGTGGTGATGGCCGTCGCTTTCACCCTGCTCATCAGGACCATCGTGAAGAGCCAGGGCGGCGCGAACAAGAGCAAGGAAGACGCCGCGGTCGACGCCGCGTTCGCCCGCGCGCAGGCAGGCGGGCAGAAGAAGCAGGACGCCTGAAGGCGGGCCACTGATCGGAAAACCTCCCTGATTCCCGCCTCGACCGGGCGGCAACCAGGACATCTCCGACTATTGTTCTCCGTGTGCCACGGCCATTGGGAGACTTGGAAGACGCCGTAATGACGCGGGTATGGCAGTGGAACCGCCCCGTCACCGTGCGAGAAGTCCTGGAGGATCTGAAGGAAGAACGGTCCATCGCCTACACCACGGTGATGACCGTGATGGACAACCTGCATCAGAAGGGCTGGCTCAGGCGCGAACAAGAAGGCCGCGCCTATCGATATGAAGCGGTCGCCACGCGCGCCGCCTACTCCGCCGCCCTCATGAAGGAAGCCTGGGCGGCGAGCGACAACCTCGCTGCGGCCCTCGTGGAGTTCTTCGGCCGCCTCTCCGCCGAACAGGCCGACGCGGTACGCGACGCCCTCCGCGTCGTACAGCTCGGCGGCGTGAGCGTCGACTCCCCCGAGCAGCACCCCGGCGGTACGGGGCGATAGCGTCCGTTCATGCCGCACCGCGCCGAGAGAGCCCTCCAGGAAGTCACTGTACGCCGCGCCCGCACCGCCGATGTGCGCGCGGTGCGGCGCCTCATCGACTCCTACGCGCGCGACAGCATCCTGCTCGACAAAGCCACCGTGACGCTTTACGAGGACATCCAGGAGTTCTGGGTCGCGGAACGCGATCACGACGCCGAAGTGGTCGCCTGCGGCGCGCTCCATGTGATGTGGGAGGACCTCGCCGAGGTCCGTACGCTCGCCGTACACCCTGCTCAGCGGGGCACCGGAGTGGGGCATCAGCTCCTGGAGAAGCTGGTGCGCACCGCGCGCTGGCTGGGTGTGCGGCGCATTTTCTGTCTCACCTTCGAAGTCGACTTCTTCGCCAAGCACGGGTTCACCGAGATCGGTGAGACGCCGGTCGACGGCGATGTCTACAGTGAGCTGCTGCGTTCCTATGACGAGGGCGTTGCCGAGTTCCTCGGTCTCGAACGAGTGAAGCCCAACACCTTGGGTAACACTCGCATGCTGCTGCATCTCTGAGAGGTCCGTCCACGCGGAACGTTCCTCTCAATCAGTGCGCACTATGTCCGAATCATCCCGCCAATCCCGAGAGCCTGCCGGGCAAACTTCTCCAAGGGTTTGTGTTTCTCCGGGAAAAGCGGTTTGCTTTCGTCGGCAGTATCCGTAATCACTTATCGATGACGAATGGGAGTGCCCTGTGGCTCAGAAGGTTCAGGTCCTTCTCCTCGACGACCTCGACGGCGGCGAGGCGGATGAGACGGTGACGTTCGCACTGGACGGCAAGACCTACGAGATCGACCTCACCACCGCGAACGCGGACAAGCTCCGGAGCGCCCTGGAGCCCTATGTCGCGAAGGGCCGCCGCACCGGCGGGCGTTCGCAGCGCGGAAAGGGCCGTTCCACCTCCGCCAGCGGCGGCGGCAGCAGCCAGGACACCGCGAAGATCCGCGCCTGGGCCAAGGAGCAGGGTTACGAGGTCAATGACCGGGGTCGCGTTCCGGCCAATATCCGTGAGGCCTACGAGAAGGCCAACGGCTGATTCGCCGGGAGAGTCCGCGCCGTACGGGACAGCATCGCGCGGTGGCATTCCGTGGCCGCCGCGCTCACCAGCCGTACGAGATCGACGCGGTCCGCGCCGAATACCCGCCCGGGAGGCCGTAGCCACACTGCGGTCTCCCGGGGGATATAGGGAGAGCGGGCCGTGAGTTCCAGCTCCACTCCTTCCCACTCCAGCCACGCCAGCAGCCCCGGCAGTTCGTCGGCCGTGCCCTCGGGCACCAGCAGCCTGCACCGCCTGCGCGCCCTGTCGTACGCGACGGGCCCGGTGCGCACGCCGCGCCGCAGCAGCGCGAGCCCGGCGTCGGCGGGGAGCTCCAGCTCGTCGGGCGGCCCGCCGTGCTCGCCGCGGGCGCCGGGATTCCTGGGACGGGGAATCGCGAAGGTCATGCCCGGAGCAACTCCCGAACCCCCTGTGGGTTACGCGGTGTTGAGATCGCGTGACGTCATGTGGTGCCGAGTGCGCAACATGTGCACCCGGAGGACACGCTGTGCACACATCCCGTACCGGACCGTCGTGGCCTGGCCGTCGCGCAAGGCTGTTCGCCAAGAGCGGATGAGGCTTTCCCCATGGGGCGCGCCCGGCATGGACTGTCAGTCCCAACGGGTAAGAAGTCCCTAGTGGAACGGGGGTGTGAACCGGCGATGTCAGGTACGGACGAGCGCGTGGGACCGGTGGTCATGCGGGTGTTCGCCGTCGGCGTAGGGGTTCTGGGCCGATACGCCTGGCCTGCGGGAACATCGTCTCGCACCATCGGGTTGGAACTGTTGTCGGCCGTCTGGGGCAGGAAAAGTGCAGCTCGCGTGCTTCCCACAGGTGAGAGGAAGCTCCGGGGGACGTTCCTGAGGATGTTCCCGGGTGTCGGCAGTTGGAATGAGCGGTCCCCGCTCGCGGGACTAAGCTGCGGAAGGACAGAGAGGGGAGCGTCCCCTCACTGCCTGACCGCTCTGAGGAGCGATTAACGATGTTCGAGAGGTTCACCGACCGCGCGCGGCGGGTTGTCGTCCTGGCTCAGGAAGAAGCCCGGATGCTCAACCACAACTACATCGGCACCGAGCACATCCTTCTGGGCCTGATCCACGAAGGTGAAGGTGTCGCCGCTAAGGCACTGGAGAGCCTCGGGATTTCGCTCGAGGCGGTCCGCCAGCAGGTGGAGGAGATCATCGGCCAGGGGCAGCAGGCCCCCTCCGGCCACATCCCCTTCACCCCCCGTGCGAAGAAGGTCCTGGAGCTGTCGCTCCGCGAGGCCCTTCAGCTCGGCCACAACTACATCGGCACGGAGCACATCCTGCTCGGCCTGATCCGCGAGGGCGAGGGCGTCGCCGCCCAGGTCCTGGTGAAGCTGGGCGCCGACCTCAACCGGGTGCGGCAGCAGGTCATCCAGCTGCTCTCCGGTTACTCCGGCGGCAAGGAGGCGGCCACCGCGGGCGGCCCCGCCGAGGGCACGCCCTCGACCTCCCTTGTCCTGGACCAGTTCGGCCGCAACCTCACGCAGGCGGCCCGCGAGTCCAAGCTCGACCCGGTCATCGGGCGCGAGCAGGAGATCGAGCGGGTCATGCAGGTGCTCTCGCGCCGTACGAAGAACAACCCGGTCCTCATCGGCGAGCCCGGCGTCGGCAAGACGGCGGTCGTCGAGGGCCTGGCGCAGGCGATCGTCAAGGGCGAGGTGCCCGAGACCCTCAAGGACAAGCACCTCTACACCCTCGACCTGGGCGCCCTGGTCGCCGGCTCGCGCTACCGCGGTGACTTCGAGGAGCGCCTGAAGAAGGTGCTCAAGGAGATCCGCACGCGCGGCGACATCATCCTGTTCATCGACGAGCTGCACACCCTGGTCGGCGCGGGTGCCGCCGAGGGCGCGATCGACGCGGCGAGCATCCTCAAGCCGATGCTGGCCCGCGGCGAGCTGCAGACCATCGGTGCCACCACCCTGGATGAGTACCGCAAGCACCTGGAGAAGGACGCGGCCCTCGAGCGCCGCTTCCAGCCCATCCAGGTCGCCGAGCCGTCGCTGCCGCACACCATCGAGATCCTCAAGGGCCTCCGCGACCGGTACGAGGCGCACCACCGCGTCTCCATCACCGACGCGGCCCTGGTCGGCGCCGCGACGCTCGCGGACCGGTACATCTCCGACAGGTATCTGCCGGACAAGGCCATCGACCTCATCGACGAGGCCGGCTCCCGGATGCGCATCCGCCGGATGACCGCGCCGCCGGACCTCCGCGAGTTCGACGAGAAGATCGCCAACGTCCGCCGGGACAAGGAGTCCGCGATCGACTCGCAGGACTTCGAGAAGGCCGCCTCGCTGCGTGACAACGAGAAGCAGCTCCTCGCGCAGAAGGCCAAGCGGGAGAAGGAGTGGAAGGCCGGCGACATGGACGTCGTCGCCGAGGTCGACGAGGAGCTGATCGCCGAGGTCCTCGCCACGTCCACCGGCATCCCGGTCTTCAAGCTGACCGAGGAGGAGTCCTCGCGGCTGCTGCGCATGGAGGACGAGCTGCACAAGCGCGTCATCGGCCAGGAGGACGCCATCAAGGCGCTCTCGCAGGCCATCCGGCGCACCCGTGCGGGCCTCAAGGACCCGAAGCGGCCCGGCGGTTCGTTCATCTTCGCCGGCCCGTCCGGTGTCGGTAAGACGGAGCTGTCCAAGACGCTCGCCGAGTTCCTCTTCGGCGACGAGGACGCGCTGATCTCCCTCGACATGTCGGAGTTCAGCGAGAAGCACACCGTCTCGCGGCTGTTCGGCTCGCCCCCCGGCTACGTCGGGTACGAGGAGGGCGGCCAGCTCACCGAGAAGGTGCGCCGCAAGCCGTTCTCCGTGGTCCTCTTCGACGAGGTCGAGAAGGCTCACCCGGACATCTTCAACTCGCTGCTGCAGATCCTGGAGGACGGTCGCCTGACCGACTCCCAGGGCCGCGAGGTGGACTTCAAGAACACCGTCATCATCATGACCACCAACCTCGGCACCCGGGACATCTCCAAGGGCTTCAACCTCGGCTTCGCCGGCCAGGGCGACACCCGCGCGGGATACGACCGGATGAAGGCGAAGGTCAACGACGAGCTGAAGCAGCACTTCCGCCCCGAGTTCCTGAACCGTGTCGATGACACCGTGGTCTTCCACCAGCTCACGCAGGACGACATCATCCGGATCGTCGACCTGATGATCGCGCAGGTGGACGAGCGGCTGAAGGACCGGGACATGGGCATCGAGCTGTCCACGGACTCCAAGGAGCTGCTGGCCAAGCGGGGCTACGACCCGGTCATGGGCGCCCGGCCGCTGCGCCGGACGATCCAGCGGGAGATCGAGGACGTGCTGTCCGAGAAGATCCTGTTCGGGGAGCTGCGGCCCGGTCACATCGTGGTGGTCGACACCGAGGGAGAGGGTGAGGAGAAGACCTTCACCTTCCGCGGCGAGGAGAAGTCCGCGCTGCCGGACGCGCCTCCGGTGGAGTCCGCGACCGGTGGGGGCGGGACGAACCTCTCCAAGGAGTAACGCCCAGAGCGTTCCGCGCGGTTCTCCGCGAACATCGTTGAGGGGTGGGGGGGGGGGGGCCCGGGCCCCCCAGCGGAGCCGCGGGCACGGCGGGGGGGGGGGGGCCGCCGCGCAGCG
>NZ_JBCFOK010000030.1:0-42722 GCF_039605595.1 Streptomyces odontomachicola | reverse complement strand
TCTCCACTCTACCAGATTCGTTTCCGTGCTCGTTTCCGAGTGGTTTTCCGAATTCCAGTCACGGGAATCCCCCGGACACATGAAGGCCCGGTTTCCCGTTGCGGTGGAGATGTAAACGTACTGGAGCGGGGCGGCCGGATGCAAATCCGGGCGCCCCGCTCCAGGCCGGGCTCTGACCTCGGCCTCAGACCTCGACGACCACGGGCAGGATCATCGGGCGCCGGCGGTAGGTGTCGGAGACCCACTTGCCGACCGTGCGGCGCACCAGCTGCTGGAGCTGGTGGGTCTCGGCGATGCCGTCCTGCGCCGACTTGGCCAGGGCCTCGTCGAGCTTCGGGATGACCCGTTCGAAGTCGGCGTCGTCGATGCCGGAGCCGCGGGACTGGATGTGCGGTCCCCCGGTGATCTTGCCGGTGCTGGAGTCCACCACCACGAAGATCGAGATGATGCCCTCGTCACCGAGGATGCGGCGGTCCTTGAGGGAGGACTCGGTGACGTCGCCGACCGAGAGGCCGTCCACGTACACGTACCCGGCCTGGACCTTGCCCGAGATGCGGGCCTTGCCGTCGACGAGGTCGACCACGACGCCGTCCTCCGCGATGACCACGCGGTCGCGTGGCACCCCGGTCTCGGCGCCGAGCTCGGCGTTGGCGCGCAGGTGGCGCCACTCGCCGTGCACCGGCATCAGGTTCTTGGGCTGGCAGATGTTGTAGAAGTACAGCAGCTCGCCCGCCGAGGCGTGGCCCGAGACGTGCACCTTGGCGTTGCCCTTGTGCACGACGTTGGCGCCCCAGCGGGTCAGGCCGTTGATGACCCGGTAGACCGCGTTCTCGTTCCCGGGGATCAGGGACGAGGCGAGGATGACGGTGTCGCCCTCGACGATGCGGATCTGGTGGTCGCGGTTGGCCATCCGGGAGAGGGCGGCCATCGGTTCGCCCTGGGATCCGGTGCAGACGAGGACCACCTCGTCGTCCGGGAGGTCGTCCAGGGTCTTCACGTCGACCACCAGGCCGGCCGGGATCTTGAGGTAGCCCAGATCCCGGGCAATGCCCATGTTGCGGACCATCGAGCGGCCGACGAAGGCCACCCGGCGCCCGTACTCATGAGCAGCGTCCAGGATCTGCTGGATCCGGTGCACGTGGCTGGCGAAGCTCGCGACGATGATGCGCTTCTGTGCGCTGGCGAAGACCTGGCGGATGACGCCCGCGATCTCCTTCTCCGGCGGCACGAAGCCGGGCACCTCCGCGTTGGTCGAGTCGGAGAGCAGGAGGTCGATGCCCTCCTCGCCGAGCCGGGCGAAGGCGCGCAGGTCGGTGAGGCGACGGTCCAGCGGGAGCTGGTCCATCTTGAAGTCGCCGGTGTGCACGACCATGCCGGCGGGCGTGCGGATGGCGACCGCGAGCGCGTCCGGGATGGAGTGGTTGACCGCGACGAACTCGCAGTCGAAGGGGCCGATGCGCTCGGTGTGGTTCTCCTCGACCTCCAGCGTGTACGGCCGGATGCGGTGCTCCTGGAGCTTGGCCTCGATCAGGGCGAGGGTCAGCTTGGAGCCGATCAGCGGGATGTCCGGCTTCTCGCGGAGGAGGTAGGGGACGGCGCCGATGTGGTCCTCGTGGCCGTGCGTCAGGACGATGCCCTCGACCTGGTCCAGGCGGTCCCGGATGGAGGTGAAGTCGGGAAGGATCAGATCGATGCCCGGCTGCTCCTCCTCGGGGAAGAGGACGCCGCAGTCGACGATCAGCAGGCGGCCCCCGTACTCGAAGACCGTCATGTTGCGGCCGATCTCGCCCAGGCCGCCGAGCGGGGTGACGCGCAGGCCACCCTCGGGGAGCTTCGGCGGCGGGCCGAGCTCGGGATGCGGATGACTCAAAAGACTCTCCTCACCACGCGCGCCACGCGCCCCTGGCCTCCGGCGTGGGGGACCGCGTGGGACACGTGGCGCGCGCGATATTCGTGATGCGTGTGGTGCGGCCGTGCGTCAGTGCTTTCCGGAGTGACGGCACGGGCCGTTGTTCTTCGGTATTCAGTTGTGAAGTCCGATGTCCTAAAGCTGTACCCCGCCGTGCGCGAGATCGTGCTTGAGCTGCTCGGTTTCCTCCGGAGAGAGCTCCACCAGGGGCAGCCGGAGCGGGCCGCCGGGCTGGCCGCGCAGTGCCAGGGCCGCCTTGGTGGTGATCACTCCCTGGGTGCGGAACATGCCGGTGAAGACCGGGAGCAGCTTCTGGTGGATCTCGGTCGCCTTGGCGACGTCGCCGCTCAGGTGCGCCTCCAGCATGGAGCGCAGCTCCGGCGTGACGAGGTGGCCGACGACCGACACGTAACCGACGGCGCCGACGGAGAGCAGCGGGAGGTTGAGCATGTCGTCGCCGCTGTACCAGGCGAGGCCGCTCGTGGCGATGGCCCAGCTCGCGCGGCCCAGGTCGCCCTTGGCGTCCTTGTTGGCCACGATGCGCGGGTGCTCGGCCAGCCGGACGATGGTCTCGGTGTTGATCGGGACGCCTGACCTGCCGGGGATGTCGTAGAGCATCACCGGGAGTTCGGTCGCGTCGGCGATCGCGGTGAAGTGGCGGTAGAGCCCCTCCTGCGGGGGCTTGCTGTAGTACGGCGTGACCGCGAGGAGGCCGTGCGCGCCGGCCTTGGCCGCGTCCTGCGCGAGCTCCAGGCTGTGCGCGGTGTCGTTGGTGCCGGCTCCGGCCACGACATGGGCGCGGTCGCCGACGGCCTCCACCACGGCGCGCACCAGATCGGCTTTTTCCGCATCGCTCGTCGTCGGGGACTCCCCGGTGGTGCCGTTGACGATCAGGCCGTCATTGCCGGCGTCCACCAGGTGAGCGGCGAGCTGCTGCGCGCCGTCGAGATCGAGCGCGCCGTCCGCGGTGAACGGCGTGACCATCGCGGTCAGGACCCGCCCGAAGGGCGTCTGCGGTGTGGAGGTCGGAGCCATGGGGTCCACGCTACTCGCAGCTCACGGTGTGATGCCCCCTCGGGGCGTACATGAGACGCGCCGGCGGCGGAAAGCCGCCCGTGCGCAGGGGCTGATGACGGTGGTTCGGGAGGGGACCCGGCACTGTCTGCTCGGGGGTTCACACAGTGCCGGGTCCGTTCCGTCAGGCTAGAGGAAGCCCCGGAAATGCCGCAATACGGACACTTCGGGCGGTTACGGTGCCACCCGGCCGTTGGCGTTGAACGCCTCGTACGTCAGCGGCATCAGCTTCGCCCACTGCTCCTCCATCTGCTCCCCCACCATCTCGATCTCGCGCTGCGGGAAGGAGGGGACCTTGGCCTGCTCGTGCTGGGTGCGCAGGCCGAGGAAGTGCATGAGGGAACGGGCGTTGCAGGTGGCGTACATCGAGGAGTAGAGGCCGACGGGCAGGACGGCGCGGGCGACCTCGCGGGCGACCCCGGCCTCCAGGAGCTCGGAGTACGTCTCGTACGCCTGGCGGTAGGTGTCCTGCATGGCGCGGCCGGTCAGCTCGTGCTGCGCGGCCGTGCCCTCGACGAACTCGTACTTCCCCGGGCGGCCCTGCTGGACCAGCTTGCGGGCCTCGTCGGGGACGTAGAAGACGGGCTGGAGCTGGCGATACCTGCCGGACTCCTCGTTGTACGACCAGCCGACGCGGTGGCGGTGGAACTCGCGGAAGACGAACAGGGGGGCGCTGATGAAGAACGTCATCGAGTTGTGCTCGAAGGGGCTGCCGTGGCGGTCCCGCATCAGGAAGTTGATGAGTCCCTTGGACCGCTCGGGGTCCTTGTGCAGCTCTTCGAGGGACTGCTCGCCGGAGGTCGAGACCCGGGCCGCCCAGAGCACATCGGTGTCGGCGGCGCTGTGCTTGACCAGCTCGACGGTCATGTCGCTCCGGAAGCCGGGTACAGCCTCATCAGGGGTTTCGGTCACTGGCGGAGTCCTTCCAACTGCGTACGTGTGCCAGGGGACGACCAGCCTACGGGCGGGCACCGACAGAACCCGCGGGGCGCACAACGGGCCTGCCATCGGGTCCGGTTCGTGTCCGGTTCGAGGTGTTTAGTGATCTTCTGGCGTGACAAAACGGACCACCGGGGGACTTTGGGTACCCCCCGGTGTCACGGGGCTCGAAGAGCCTTGATATTTTTCACATCGGGTTGCGCAGCACGGGCACTCTGCCCACGCCACAACCGTTCTCCCTTGTGTAGGTTCCATCCGTTTCGATTTCGATCAGGAGCAACTGCCATGTTCCGCCGCGGAGAGTCCGTTCCGTTCGCCTTTGTCGCCGAGGCCGAGCGGTTCCGCAGCAACGTCACTCCGCCTCCCAAACCCCGCCGCACCGCCGGTCAGCGCGCCGGCAGTGTGCTCTTCGGGGTGACCGTCATCGCAGGTCTGGTGGGGTCCATGCTGGTCGGCGGCCCCGCGCTCGATCCCGGCGCGCGGGACTACGACGGCCGCTCGGTCCCCGCAGCGGCCGACACTCCCTGACCCCTGAGCTGGTCCGGCACCAGGGGTTCTCGCTAACCTCCTCGCTCACAGCCCCAGTTGTGAGCGAGGAACAGCCGTGCCCCTGCCCTTCCTGACGGCCGACAGCGCACGGGACGACCGTGCCGACGTGCCGGACGATCCGCTGCCCTACGCCGGGCGAGAGCACTGGCGCAGGCCCTACCGCCCCGGACCCTGGCGCGTCGCCGGTGCCGCGGTGCTGCTGCTCATCGCCTCGTTCATGCTGTTCTCCGCCCTCGCGGTGGTGCTGTTCGGGTCGGTGGCCGGAGCGGTCGCGAGCATCCTGGTCTGCCTGCTGGTGCTGGCGGTGGCCCTGCGGCTGCTGCGCGTCGGCGTGTGGGTCGGCCCGTCGGGGCTGCGCCAGGCCGGGCTCTGCTACACCACGACGCTGCCCTGGTCCGAGGTCGCCGCCGTACGCACCGTGCAGCGGCCGGTCAAGTGGCTCGGGCTGCCGCGCACGCTCCAGGGCCAGGCGCTCGTCATCGTACGCAGGCGTGAGGGGCGTCCCGAGGGGGAGCCGCTGCGGGCGCTGCTGACCGATCACGGCGCGGACTTCCTGGCCCGGCGCGAGGGCTTCGAGCGGGCCGCCGACGTCATCGAGGCGTGGGCGGCCGAACACGGCGTCGCCGTGGGGCAGTCGGGCCCGCGCTAGCGGGAGAGGAACGGCCGGAGGGCCGGTCCGCGGTCAGCCGCGGGCCGGCCCTCCGTCGTGCAGGCTGATCGCGCGCTGCATCGCCTTGCGGGCGCGCGGGGTGTCCCGCGCGTCGTGGTACGCCACCGCGAGCCGGAACCAGGCGCGCCAGTCGTCCGGGTTCTGCTCGGTCTCGGTGCGCCGCTTGGCGAACACCTCGTCGGCCGAGTCGCGGTCGATGCGGCCCGAGGGCGTGCGGCGCAGCTCGTCCACGGGGAGGCCGCCCTCAGCCTCCAGTTCGCGGGCGAGCCCGTTGGCCCTGCGCGCGAACTGCGTGGTGCGCCACAGGAACCAGATCCCGAGCAGCGGCAGGACGAACACCACTGCTCCGAGGGCGACGGTGACCGGGGTGCCCTGCTGGATGAGCAGCACGCCGCGGCTGCCGACCAGGACGAAGTAGACGACCAGGACGGCGGCCAGAACGATGTAGGTGAGCCTCGCGCGCACGGTTCCCGTCCCGTCAGTCCAGGTCGAGGAAGTGCTCGAGCCCGAAGGTGAGTCCGGGGGTGTCGACCACGCGGCGCACGCCGAGCAGCACGCCCGGCATGAAGGAGCTGCGGTGCAGCGAGTCGTGCCGGATGGTGAGGGTCTCGCCCTCGTCGCCGAGCAGCACCTCCTGGTGCGCGACGAGGCCGCGCAGCCGTACGGCGTGCACCGGGACCCCGTCCACGTCGGCGCCGCGCGCGCCGTCCAGCGCGGTGGTCGTCGCGTCGGGCTGCTCGCCGAGCCCGGCGTCCTCGCGGGCCTTGGAGATGAGCTGGGCGGTGCGGGCCGCCGTTCCGCTGGGCGCGTCCGCCTTGTTGGGGTGGTGCAGCTCGACGACCTCGGCGGACTCGTAGAACCGCGCGGCCTTCTGCGCGAACTGCATCATCAGCACGGCGCCGATGCCGAAGTTCGGGGCGATGAGGACGCCGGTGCCCGGGGAACCGGCGAGCCAGCCGCGTACCGTCTCCAGGCGCTCGTCGGTCCAGCCCGTGGTGCCGACCACGCCGTGGATGCCGTTGCGGGCGCAGAACTCCAGGTTGCCCATGACGGCCTCGGGGTGGGTCAGGTCGATGGCGACCTGGGCGCCGTTCGCCGTGAGCGCGTCGAGGGAGTCGTCGCGGTCCAGGGCGGCGGCGAGTTCGAGGTCGTCGGCGCCCTCGACGGCCCGTACGGCCTCCGAGCCCATGCGGCCCTTGGCACCGAGGACGGCTACGCGCAGCTTGCTCATCTGTTCTTTCCTTCGCGGGAGTTGCGGGAGGTTACGGGGTCCCGGTACGGGGTCCGGTCAGGCGACCGCCTCGTGGAGGAGGGCCTCCTGGCGGTCGCCGATCGGTCCGATGGCGGCGACCGACGGGCGTTTGCCGAGCACGTGCCGGGCGACCTCGCGGACGTCGTCGGGGGTGACGGCGGAGATCTTCGCCAGCATCGCGTCGGTGCTCATCTGCTCGCCCCAGCACAGCTCGCTCTTGCCCGCGCGGTGCATCAGCGCGCCGGTGTCCTCCAGACCGAGCACGGTGGCGCCGGAGAGCTGGCCGACAGCGCGCCGCAGCTCGTCCCCGGGGATGCCCTCGCGGGCGACCCGGTCCAGCTCCTCGCGGCAGATCTTGAGCACGTCGGGCACCTGGGCAGCGCGGCAGCCCGCGTACACCCCGAAGAGGCCGCAGTCGGCGAAGCCCGAGGTGAAGGAGTAGGTGCTGTAGGCCAGTCCGCGCTTCTCGCGGATCTCCTGGAAGAGCCGGGAGCTCATGCCGCCGCCGAGGGCCGCGCTGAGCACGCCGAGGGCCCAGCGGCGCTCGTCGTTGCGGGAGACGCCGGGCATGCCGAGGACGAGATGGGTCTGTTCCGTCTGCCGGTCCAGGAGCTCGACGCGGCCCGCCGTACGTATCTGCTTGCTGCCCGTACGGGGGCCGACGGGCTCGGCGCCTTCGTTGCGGGTGAGTGCTCCGGCGCGCTCGAAGGCCTCGCGCACGCGGCGTACGACGTCCTCGTGGTCGAGGTTGCCCGCTGCGGCGACCACCAGCCGGGACGGGTCGTAGTGGCGCCGGTAGAAGCGCGCCACGCGGTCCCTGGTCAGGCCGTGCACCGTCTCCTCCGTGCCCAGCACGGGGCGGCCCAGCGGAGAGTCGCCGAACAGCGTGTGCGCGAACAGGTCGTGCACGCAGTCACCGGGGTCGTCCTCGGTCATGGCGATCTCCTCGAGGATCACGCCGCGCTCGGCGTCGACCTCGGCGGGGTCGATGACGGAGGAGGTCAGCATGTCGCTCAGCACGTCGATGGCGAGCGGCAGGTCGGTGTCCAGGACGCGCGCGTAGTAGCAGGTGAACTCCTTGCCGGTGAAGGCGTTCAGCTCGCCGCCGACCGCGTCCAGCTCGGCGGAGATGTCCAGCGCGCTGCGCCGGCGCGTGCCCTTGAAGAGCAGGTGCTCCAGGTAGTGGGTGGCGCCGTTGAGCTGCGGGGTCTCGTCCCGGGAGCCGACGTGCGCCCAGATGCCGAGGGTGGCGGAGCGGACCGTCGGCAGCGTCTCGGTGACGACCCGCAGGCCGCCGGGGAGCACGGTCCTGCGCACGGTGCCCGTGCCGTTCTCGCCCCGGATGAGGGTCTCGGTCACGGCCCCGGCACGGGCGACGGCCCGCCCCTGCTGTGCAGTGGAGCGGGCCGTCGCTGTGGAGTGACGGGTCACTTGTCGGCGGCCTCGCCGGACTCGTCGCCCTCGGACTCGCCGCCGTTCTCCTCGTCGTCCATGACGGGGATCAGCGAGAGCTTGCCGCGCTGGTCGATCTCGGCGATCTCGACCTGGACCTTCTGGCCCACGCCGAGGACGTCCTCGACGTTCTCCACGCGCTTGCCGCCGGCCAGCTTCCGGATCTGCGAGATGTGCAGCAGTCCGTCCTTGCCGGGCAGCAGCGAGACGAAGGCGCCGAAGGTCGTGGTCTTCACGACCGTGCCCAGGTACCGCTCGCCGACCTCGGGCATCGTCGGGTTGGCGATGCCGTTGATCGAGTTGCGGGCCGCCTCGGCGGCGTGGCCCTCGGCGGCACCGATGTAGATGGTGCCGTCGTCCTCGATCGTGATGTCCGCGCCGGTGTCCTCCTGGATCTGGTTGATCATCTTGCCCTTGGGGCCGATGACCTCACCGATCTTGTCCACCGGGATCTTCACGGTGATGATCCGCGGGGCGTTCGGGGACATCTCGTCCGGGACGTCGATGGCCTCGTTCATCACATCGAGGATGTGCAGGCGGGCGTCGCGGGCCTGCTTGAGGGCCGCGGCCAGCACGGAGGCCGGGATGCCGTCCAGCTTGGTGTCCAGCTGGAGAGCGGTCACGAACTGGCGGGTGCCGGCGACCTTGAAGTCCATGTCGCCGTAGGCGTCCTCCGCACCGAGGATGTCGGTGAGGGTGACGTAGTGCGTCTCGCCGTCGATCTCCTTGGAGATCAGGCCCATGGCGATGCCGGCGACCGGGGCCTTGAGCGGCACACCGGCGTTCAGCAGCGACATGGTGGAGGCGCAGACCGAACCCATGGAGGTCGAACCGTTGGAGCCCAGCGCCTCGGAGACCTGCCGGATCGCGTAGGGGAACTCCTCGCGGGTCGGCAGGACCGGCACGATGGCGCGCTCGGCGAGGGCGCCGTGGCCGATCTCGCGGCGCTTGGGGGAGCCGACGCGGCCGGTCTCACCGGTCGAGTACGGCGGGAAGTTGTAGTTGTGCATGTAGCGCTTGCGCGTCACCGGCGAAAGGGTGTCGAGCTGCTGCTCCATGCGCAGCATGTTCAGCGTGGTGACGCCCAGGATCTGGGTCTCGCCGCGCTCGAACAGGGCCGAGCCGTGCACCCGCGGGATCGCCTCGACCTCGGCGGCCAGGGTGCGGATGTCGGTGACGCCGCGGCCGTCGATCCGCTTCTTCTCGCGGATGACGCGCTCGCGCACGAGCTCCTTGGTGAGCGCGCGGTACGCCGCCGAGATCTCCTTCTCGCGGCCCTCGAACTGCGGGAGCAGCTTCTCGGCCGCGACCGCCTTGACGCGGTCCAGCTCGGCCTCGCGCTCCTGCTTGCCGCCGATGGTGAGCGCCTGCGCGAGCTCGTCGCGCACGGCCTCGGTCAGCGCCTCCAGGACGTCGTCCTGGTAGTCCAGGAAGACCGGGAACTCGCCGGTGGGCTTGGCTGCCTTGGCTGCCAGGTCGGCCTGGGCCTTGCACAGCACCTTGATGAAGGGCTTCGCGGCCTCCAGGCCGGCGGCCACGAGCTCCTCGGTCGGCGCCTCGGCGCCGCCCTTGACGAGCTCGATGGTCTTCTCGGTGGCCTCGGCCTCGACCATCATCACCGCGACGTCGCCGTCGGGCAGGGCGCGGCCGGCGACGACCATGTCGAAGACGGCCTCCTCCAGCTCGGTGTGGGTCGGGAAGGCGACCCACTGACCGCGGATGAGGGCGACGCGGGTGCCGCCGATCGGGCCCGAGAAGGGCAGACCGGCGAGCTGGGTGGAGCAGGACGCGGCGTTGATCGCCACGACGTCGTACAGGTGCTCCGGGTTGAGAGCCATGATCGTCTCGACGATCTGGATCTCGTTCCGCAGGCCCTTCTTGAAGGAGGGGCGCAGCGGGCGGTCGATCAGGCGGCAGGTGAGGATCGCGTCCTCGGAGGGCCGGCCCTCACGGCGGAAGAAGGAGCCGGGGATCTTCCCGGCCGAATACATCCGCTCCTCGACGTCCACGGTCAGCGGGAAGAAGTCCAGCTGGTCCTTGGGCTGCTTGGAGGCGGTGGTGGCCGACAGCACCATGGTGTCGTCGTCCAGGTACGCCACGGCGGAGCCGGCGGCCTGCTTGGCCAGGCGGCCCGTCTCGAAGCGGATGGTGCGGGTGCCGAAGGAACCGTTGTCGATGACGGCCTCGGCGTAGTGGGTCTCGTTCTCCACCAGGATTTTCTCCTCGTCCATGCCCGGTGCCCGGATGGCACCGGACCGTTCATGGCGAGGCGCTCCCTGTGCGGGCCGGTCTTCGATCGAAGCACCCGGACGCTGTTGCTCCTGTCCGGGGGCCACTACCGAGGACCGGCTTCGGGCGGGTGCGCCCTGCCTCGTCATGGCTTGTTGACTGTCCGTCTTGCGTTATGCCGTTACGGGACCAGAGTACAAAGCATCCCGGGCCCGTGAGCCACGGCGGATACGGCGAAGGGAGCGGCCCCTTGCGGGAACCGCTCCCTGATCACCGGGTCTCAGCGGGCGCCGGCGGCACCGCGGCGGATGCCGAGGCGCTCGACCAGGGCACGGAACCGCTGGATGTCCTTCTTGGCCAGGTACTGCAGCAGACGGCGGCGCTGGCCGACGAGCAGCAGCAGACCACGGCGCGAGTGGTGGTCGTGCTTGTGGGTCTTCAGGTGCTCGGTCAGGTCCGAGATGCGGCGGGAGAGCAGCGCCACCTGGACCTCGGGGGAGCCGGTGTCACCCTCCTTGGTGGCGAACTCGGTCATGATCTGCTTCTTGGTCGCGGCATCGAGAGACGACACGCGTGCTCCTTCGGTCGTGGCAGCCGAGTGCCCCCTGGTCTTCTTCACAGGGGTTCTTCTCTACTCGGGCAACCGTCACAGGGTATCAGCGCCCCGGTACGCCCCGGTCACGGGTCGCGTTCCTGCTCACGCGCGCTCGGAACGTACGGGAAAGCTCCCTCACGCGCGCTCCGGCCGCACGCGCGACCGCTCACCGCTCACTCCGAACGTACGCGACCGCCCCGGATCACTTGCCGCCCTGGGACGGTTCGATGAGGCCGCGCACCGTCATGTAGACGTCCAGCACCGCGAGGCAGAGCGGGATCAGGCTCAGCAGCACGAAGGTCTCGGCGACCTCCATGAAGCGCGCCCAGAAGGGGGTGAGCCCGGTGCGCGGAACGATCAGGCCGATGGCGGTGGCCAGCGCGGCGGCGGCGGCGAGCGAGGCGGCGAGCCAGATGGTGCGGATGTCCAGCGCCATGCGGTCCCCGGACATCATCTCGCGGACGATCCCGACGGGCGGGTTCAGCGCGAGGCCGAGGGCGAGCAGCGCGAGCGAGCCGAGCCCGGCCACCAGCGCGCAGCCCACCTGCGAGGTGTAGCGGAACAGCCGGGAGCGCAGCAGCATCGCGAGGCCGGCGGCGAGGGTGAGCAGCTGGCCCCAGCCGTTGTCGGAGAAGCCGAGCACGGCGGCGGCGCCGAGCACCACGGCCGACCAGCCGCCGACCAGGCCGACCAGCATCTCGTGGCCGCGGCGCGCCTGTGCGGCGATGCGCTCGGCGTCGACCGGGCCCTGGGTCTCGGGGGCCGCGTCCGGGTCGGCGTCGTAGGCCTTCTCGGCGCGCTGGGCCTCGAAGCCGATGGGGAGGCGGGCGAAGCGCGCGGAGAGTCCCGGCAGGAAGGCGATCACGCCGACGGCGACGGGGACGGTGATGCCCGCGGCCGAGGTGGCGCTGATGTGCGTGAGGATCATGACGAAGGTCATCAGCGTGCCGACGGTGGCCGCGACCGCGACGGCGACGAAGGGTCCGTCGCCGCTCGGCGTGATCGCGATCAGCACCACCGAGGCGAGCAGCACCGCGACGCAGCCGAGCAGGAAGTGCAGCCGCCCGATGCCCTCCATGCGCCCGACGCCCATCGCGCCCGAGCCGGCGATCATGACGTGCGGCATCGCGCCCAGGCCCAGCGCGATGGCCGAGGCCCGGTCGTCGTACACCCGGGCGCGGACCGCGGCGAGCGCGACCAGCAGGACGCCGGTGGCGCCGGCGAGCACGCCGGGGAGGCTGTGCATGTCGTGCTTGACCGGGTCGGCGAACCAGAGCACGAAGGCCATGAGCACGAGCAGCACGCCGCCGCCGATGAGCCCGGCGACGCGCATCAGGCCCTCGTTCCACAGCGTGCGGTCCTTGGTGACCGCGGACGCGACGGCGTCCGATACGTCGTCGAAGACGGCGGGGGGCAGCGAGTCGGCGAAGGGGCGCAGGCTCAGCACCTCGCCGTCGTGGATGCGCTGCGCGAGGAAGGAGCGCGAGCCGTCCAGCACGGTGCCGTCCCTGCGCACCAGGTGGTAGCCGACCGGGGCGCCCTCGGCCGGGCTCTGCCCCGCGAGCCGGAGGATCTCCGGGTAGAGGTCGGCGACCGGGATGTCCTCGGGCAGCGCGACGTCGATGCGGCTGTCCGGCGCGACGATGGTGACCCGGCAGAAGCCGGTGGCGGATGCGGCGCCAGCGGCCCGCGTACCCGACCCCGTGGCGGCTGCCGATGCCGTCGTACTCACCTGTGAATCCCCCTCGTTGGGCCTGTTCTCACCGAACCGTCCGCCAACTCCCGTACGGTGCCTGGCGGTTGGGCCTGGCGGGCGGGCGCGGAACGCTCATGTGCCGCGCGCCGGGCGCACACGGCGCGCACCGCGCGGACGCCGGCCGTTCACCCCCGGCGCTCCCGCCTGCCGCCACCGGGGCGGCGGGCGCTGTTCGTTCGCTGGTGCGCACACAGCGCGCGACACCCTACCGCTCCCCCGCAACCCCGTGTGCAAGTAGCATCACCTCGCGCGGACGGAGTCCGTCGCCACGGGGGCGCCGGCATCGAACTGTCCCGTCCGCACGAGGGAATTGGTGCGCAGTGAGTCAGATCGTCGTCAAGCGTCCGCCACGGGCCCTCCCGCCCGAAGTGCCCAGCGAGGAGCTGACCCTGGAGGCGCCGCCCGAGCTGCCCAAGGGGCAGCAGGAGGGCATGGCGATGCAGTTGCTGCCCATGCTGGGCATGGGCGGTTCGGTGGTCTTCTTCTTCATGCCCAACGCGCACCCCATGATGCGCATCATGGGCATGGTCATGATCGCTTCCACCGTTGCGATGGCAATTGCCATGCTTGTCCGGTATCGACGGGGCACCCAGGGGCAGTTGGGCGATCTGCGCCGCGACTACCTGCGCTATCTCTCGCAGACCCGGCGGCGCGTACGGAAGACCGCGCTCAAGCAGCGTGACGCGCAGTTCTATCTGCACCCCGCGCCCGACCAGCTCTGGTCGCTGGCCGCCGAGGGCAGCCGGGTGTGGGAGCGCCGCCCCTCGGACGACGACTTCGCGCAGGTGCGCGTCGGCCTCGGCGTGCAGCAGCTCGCGACCCCGCTGCTGGCCCCCGACACGGCTCCGGTCGACGACCTGGAGCCGCTGACCGCGGGCGCCATGCACCAGTTCATCAACACGCACGGCACCCTCGACGGACTGCCCATGGCGGTCTCGCTGCGCGCCTTCTACCACATGACGCTCAGCGGCGAGCAGGACTCCGTCGAGGGTTCGGCCCGCGCGCTCGTGGCCTCCCTCGCCGCGCTGCACTCCCCCGACGACATGGTGATCGCGGTGGCCGCGGGGCGCGGCGCCGGGCCCCGCTGGGAGTGGGCCAAGTGGCTGCCGCACACCCAGGTCCCGGGCTCCACCGACGGCGCCGGCACCCGGCGGCTGATCTCCGACCACCTGCTGGAGCTGGAGGAACTGCTGGCCCCGCGCATGGAGGGCCGCACCCGCTTCAACCCCGAGGGCACCCCCGTACTGGAGCAGCCGCACGTCGTGCTCGTGCTGGACGGCGCGACGGTGCCGCCCGACTCGCTGTTCGCCGCGCCGGAGGGCCTGCAGGGCGTCACCGTCGTCGAGGTGGTGCCCGGCGAGATCGAGGGCGCGCGCGGCAGCCTCTCGGTCTCCGTACGCCCCGGCTCGCTCCGCCTGGAGTCCGGCCACGGGCTGGTGTACGAGGGCGAGCCCGACCACCTCTCGTACGAGGCGGCCGAGGCCCTGGCCAGGCAGCTGGCGCCGCTGCGCATGGGCTCGGGCGGCGACGACGACGAACCGCTCCTGGCCAACCTGGAGTTCACCGACCTGCTCAACCTCGGCGACGCGGCCTCCGTCGACGTGCAGCGCTCCTGGCGCCCGCGCTCGCAGGCCGAGCGGCTGCGGGTGCCGATCGGCGTGGGCGAGGACGGCCAGCCCGTGATGCTGGACCTCAAGGAGGCCGCGCAGGACGGCATGGGCCCGCACGGGCTGTGCGTGGGCGCGACCGGTTCCGGCAAGTCGGAGCTGCTGCGCACCCTCGTGCTCGGGCTCGCGGTGACGCACTCGTCGGAGACCCTCAACTTCGTGCTCGCCGACTTCAAGGGCGGCGCGACCTTCGCCGGCATGGCGCAGATGCCGCACGTCGCGGCGGTGATCACCAACCTCGCGGACGACCTCACGCTGGTCGACCGCATGGGCGACTCGATCCGCGGCGAGCTCAACCGCCGCCAGGAGATGCTCCGCGACGCGGGCAACTACGCCAACATCCACGACTACGAGAAGGCGCGCGCCGCCGGTGCGCCCCTCTCCCCCATCCCGTCGCTGGTCCTGGTCATCGACGAGTTCTCCGAACTCCTCACCGCCAAGCCGGACTTCATCGACATGTTCATCCAGATCGGCCGCATCGGCCGTTCGCTGGGCGTGCACCTGCTGCTCGCCTCGCAGCGCCTGGAGGAGGGAAGGCTGCGCGGCCTGGAGACCTACCTCTCCTACCGCGTCGGCCTCCGTACGTTCTCCGCGGCCGAGTCGCGCGCCGCGCTGGGCGTGCCGGACGCGTACCACCTGCCCTCGGTGCCCGGCTCGGGCTATCTGAAGTTCGGCACCGACGAGATGACCCGCTTCAAGGCCGCGTACGTCTCCGGGGTCTACCGCTCCGGCGGCCGCGGCCACGACTCCAGCGGTCCGCTGCCCGTGGACCGCCGTCCCGTGCTGTTCACCGCGGCGCCGGTGCCCGTGCAGCACATGGCCCCCGACCCGCAGCAGGCCGAGGTGCCCGCTCAGCGGCCCGGCGACGAGGACGCGCTGGCCGACACCGTGCTCGATGTGATCGTGCGCAGGCTGGAGGGCCAGGGCTCGCCCGCGCACCAGGTGTGGCTGCCGCCGCTGGACAAGGCGGCGCCGCTGGACGAGCTGCTGCCGGGCCTCGCGCCGGTCGAGGGCCGCGGGCTCACGCAGCCCGACTACCCGCGGCTCGGCCAGCTCGTGGTCCCGCTCGGCCTGGTCGACAAGCCCTTCGAACAGCGCCGCGACCCGCTCTACCGGGACTTCTCCGGCGCCGCGGGCCACATGCTGATCATCGGCGGCCCGCAGTCCGGCAAGTCCACGCTGCTGCGCACCCTGATCGGCGCCTTCGCGCTCACCCACACCCCGTACGAAGTGCAGTTCTACGGGCTGGACTTCGGCGGTGGCGGCATGTCGGCGGTCGCCGGGCTGCCGCATGTGGGCGGCATCGCCTCGCGCCTGGACCCCGAGCGGGTGCGGCGTACGGTCGCCGAGGTCTACGGGATCCTGAACAAGCGCGAGGAATACTTCCGCGCCAACGGCATCGACTCCATCGCCACCTACCGGCGCATGCGCGCACGCGGCGAGCTCACCGACCAGCCGTGGGGCGACGTCTTCCTGGTCATCGACGGCTGGGCCAACTTCCGCAACGACTACGAGGGCCTGGACGGCGTCGTCAACGACATCGCGGCACGCGGCCTCGGCTACGGCGTGCACGTCGTGATCAGCGCCTCCCGCAGCATGGAGGTGCGCGCGGCCCTCAAGGACCAGCTCATGAACCGGCTGGAGCTGCGGCTCGGCGACACCATGGACTCCGAGTTCGACCGGAAGGTCGCGGCGAACGTGCCGCAGGGCGTGCCAGGACGCGGCCAGACCCCGGAGAAGATGCACTTCATGGCGGCCGTCCCGCGCATCGACTCGATCCACTCCGACGACGAGCTGTCCGAGGCCAGCCAGGCCATGAACCAGGCCGTCGCCCGCCACTGGGACTACGCGCCGGCCCCGCAGGTGCGCCTGCTGCCCCGCGAGCTCTCCGCGCGCGAACTGCCGCACGGCGGCGCGGCGCCGGACCGCGGAGTGGCCTTCGCGATCGACGAGAACAACCTGGAGCCGGTCTTCGTCGACTTCGAGACCGACCCCTTCTTCCTGGTCTTCGGCGAGAGCGAGTCCGGCAAGACCGCGCTGATCCGGCTGCTGGCCAAGCAGATCTCGGAGCGCTACGGACCGGACGAGGCGAAGATCGTGGTCGGCGACTACCGCCGCTCGCTCCTCAGCGCGATCCCCGAATCGCACCTGCTGGAGTACGCGCCGATGTCCAACTCCATGGAGGCGCACATGAACGCCCTCCAGGACCTCATGAACCGGCGCACCCCGCCGCAGGACGTCACCCCGCAGCAACTGCGGGACCGGAGCTGGTGGTCGGGCCCGACGATCTTCATCGTCGTCGACGACTACGAGCTGGTCGCCACCTCCAGCGGCAACCCGCTGGCCGTGCTGACCGAGAACCTCCCCTTCGCCCGCGACGTCGGCGTCCGCTTCATCATCGCGCGCAACTCGGCGGGCGCGTCCCGCTCGATGTTCGAGCCCTTCATGCAGCGCATCAAGGAACTCGGCGCGCAGGGTGTGGTCCTGTCCGGCGACCCCGGGGAGGGCGACGTCCTCGGCAACGTACGCCCCCGCCCGATGCCCCCGGGCCGCGGCATCTTCGTCTCCCGCAAGAGGGGGATGCCGTTGGTGCAGGCGGGGTGGTTGCCGGAGCAGGTGTAGTCGCGCGGGTGTAGCGCGGCGAATTCCCCGAGAGGAACGGCGATGGGGCCCGCCCCCATCGCCGTTCTTCGCGTTCGGCCCCTTCTTTGTGTCTTTTCCCCTCTGGAAAATGGAGTTTCCGCGCCATGGCCACACCTGAAATCGCCCGCCGGAGAAGTGCGGGCCGCATCGTTCTGGTCGGCCTGTGCTGCTTCGGCATTCTCGCCGCCGTGCTGTACGGGACCGGGGTGTACGACCGGGTGCGGGATTCCTTCTCGCTGGACGGCGCGTGCGAAGGGGTGTTGGCGCAAGGGGAGTTGGACGGTGCGCTGGGCGCTGGCGGGCGGGCGAAGGCCGAGGACCGTTCGGGCTCTGGAGGGCTCGCTGGTTGTCATGTGCAGTCCACCGCCGACGGCGCCGAGGGGCGTTTCGACCTCGATGTGCGGTGGGTGGGCGGGGAGTTGGACGCTGGGGTGGATGACGAGGCCCGGTTCCTGCTCCCCGACAGGACCGACACCTCGACGACCGAGCACCCCGTGGCCCCGCTCGGTCACGGCTGGCCCGGCGTGAGCAGCCAGGACGAGGGAATGCTGCGCGTCTCGCTCACCTTCCCCTGCGCGAGGTCGCAGCGGAACCTGCTGGTAAGCGGCCTCCTCGTACGCGAGGACGGCGAGGCGGCGGAACGGGCGCGCACCGGCTTCGCCCGCTTGGTCTCGTCGTCCGGCATGCGGGCAGCGGACAAGTACGGCTGCGACACCGCGCGGGGGACCCGCATCACGAAGGCCCCGGCGGACCCCTTCGCTCTCTCGGCCTCGCCCCGCAAGGTGTCGTCGGCCCGGGGAACGTGCGCCGCCCTGCGCCCTCTCGCCGGCCGCGCGGCGAAGGTGGGGGCTCCAATGGCGCGGGAGTCCTCGGGGCCCCCGGCTTTTGCCGGCAGGGCCCCTGCCGTGGACTGCTTCCTCTCCCCCAAGGGCGAGTTCACGCCCGCCTACCGCCTGTCCGCCCTCTACACCCCGTACGCGGAGACCCTCCGCCGCGAGGCGAGCGACGGATGGGCGAACCTCCACTCCCCCGCGGGCAGGGGCCGCTCGGACAGCCACATGGCTTGGGGCAGCGCGCAGTGCCCGGGCGAAAAGGAGCGAGCACTGTTCCTGATCCACGACGTGTACGACTCGTCCGCGCGCGATTCCGGGGCACCCCGTCCGTCCCGCCCCTTCGAGAGCGCGGCCTTGCGGGCCTTCGCGAAGGGGGCGGCCGAGGAGCACGGCTGCGCGGATCTACGACTCCCCTGATCCCCCGAACTGATGAACCCCGCGCCTGCGACCACCGAGTAATCTGACCACCGGCCGTGCGGCGTACGGGACTTCGGCGCCGCTGACACCGAGAGGAGCCACCCCGGATGGGCACGCAGCAGGAGAAGGACGAGCTGTACGCGATGGACATCTCCGACGCGGTCTGGGAGAGCGCGCCGGGCGGCCCAGAAGACGAACGCGTGGAAATCGCCCACCTCCCCGGCGGCGCGGTAGCCATGCGCAACTCCAAGGACCCCTCAACGGTCCTCCGCTACACGGCAGCGGAGTGGGAGGCGTTTGTGCTGGGGGCGCGGGATGGGGAGTTCGACATCGGGTGAGGGGTGTGGGGGTCGGCGCGCCCGGGGGTGCGCCGACCTGGTTGCGCTACTGGAGGTGCTTGCCGAAATAGAACGCTACGAGCAGCAGCACCAGGCTGGCGTAGCCGACGCTCTTCCTGCCTGACTTCCACCCGTACAGAGCCACCCCTGAGGCCAGGGTTGCCGTGACCGTCATGGCGAACGCAGCGAACTCGCCACCCTCGGAAACGGGATTACGGATCACCCCCCTCCAGCAGAGCAGTGCCAGAAGTGTCGTCGTGAACAAATTCCCGAAATGGAAAAAGTGAGCGGCGAACGAAGAGAAGCGCGATTCTTCCTGGTCCCGAGCAGTCATGAGCCGCACTCTATGGCCGTCGACCTGGCATTCTTATGTCATGGACACGGCAGCATGGACACATTGACGCAACCCGAGACGTTTCTTCTGAGGCTTGCCCCGTTGCAACCGAACTCCCTTTAGCTCAAAAGAAGTTGGCGAAACGTTGCTCGGAGTGCACAGGTCCACCCAGGCGTCAGGGTCGTGCTATATCTTCCGCATCCCAACGGCAGGAGCCCGGATGCGACTGAGGGTCAATGCGTACGACCTCGAAGGCTACGCACGAATGATCGAGCGCGCCGCCGACCATGTACTAGCGGCGCACGCGTACACGAACAAGCACGGAGTCATCGAAAAAGAAGCGCGGGGCCTATTCCTCTCAGTGTTCGTCAAGCATGATGACGTCCTGTCAGATGTGAGTCATCTGCTGAAGCGGCTCCGCATCGTGCTCGAAAAGTCTTCGGCAGAGTTAACGCGTTCCGCGTCGTACTACCGGCACACCGACTTCACCGTGGCAGAGAATTTCGACTCCACGCTTGATCGGACCAAGCGGTAGCGAGACGGGGGCGGGGTAACGACATGGGATTCAACGAAGTCGCTGATCCCACAGCGCACTTGACCACACCAGACGAGCCGGAAGAGGCCATTAACGTCTTCCAGCCGGTCGATGATGCCGGTGAGGCTTTCACTCCGGGGGTATGGCTCAACGAGGTCTACGGCATGGTGTTCGGCTACGACCCAGTGGAACGGGCGCAGGAATTCTTAGCCGGGGACTGGAAGTCCTACGCACGCTGCGGAGCCGCATGGGGCCGGCTCGGGGCCGCCTGCCAGGACTTGAGTCAGAACATCTCGACCGGCAACAGTTCTCTCGACGCCACCTGGGACGGCAACGCGGCAGACGCCGCCTTCGTCTACTTCAAGACGATCGCCGAACGATGCGATGGCCTCAAGTCGGAGCTTGACTCACTGCAGAACGCCTACGAAAGCATTTCCCAGGCCGTCTCGGTCTCATCGGAGTTGGCCGCTACCGGGCTCTCCCAAATCGAAGATTCCGCAACGGTGGTCGCCATTTCGGCTGCTGCAGGCGAACTCACCAGCTGGACGGGATGGGGAGCAGCGGTCGGCTACGGCATCGCCGCCGTCGAGATCCTTCGGATGGTCAAGCTATGGGGCGATGTGACCGGGGCCATCGGCACTGCGGAGAGCGTTGCCCAAACAACTGTGCTCGGAATCACCCTCACCAGCAAGGGGGTCGCGGACACGTTCCACAACTTCCCCCTCCCCGGCGACCCCTACAACCACCCAGCGGCCTGACTCACACCACGGCGGAACGATGACAACAGACCACAGCGCACAGCCCCTCGAGGTCGACGACCACGAATTCGCCGACCTCACCCAAGGCGACCACGCGCGAGCCCGCACCCTCCGCAAACAACTGCAACAGCTCAACCACGGAAGCGCCGGAGAGCCCCTCCAGGAGATGGCCCGAGAAATCCTCACCGGCCGAGTCGGCGTACGACAGGCCCTGCGCATCCCCGCGTACGCAGAAGCCCTCGGCGAACGAGTCCAACGCTTCCGCGGCAAGTGGGAAGCAATGTCCGCAGAAGAACGCGCCGAACTCGAGGAGAACGCCCGTCGGTTCCTCGAGACGCAGCGTGACGAGATCGAGAGGGAAAAGCGAAACCGACCCAGGTGACGGAGACTTCTGGCTGCGGCCTCAAGGACGCAGCCAGAAGCCATCCTCTGGACGCTTTAGAACACCGGCATCGCGGTAAGTTCCCCGCCCCGCAGAATGAAGACCCGGTTGTCCGCCGCCGCCATGGTCAGCTTGGCTTCCGGGCCGGCCCCGTACGTCCAGGCGTTCAAGCCGTTGTCCGTACGTACCGTGGTCACGCCATTCGCGCCCGTCTGGTCGAGAGGGATCCAGATGCTGTGTCCCTGGACCGCCGGCGGATCGGAAGGCGGGGCTTCCCCCGGCAACTGATAGGTCCACTTCTGACTGCCATCGGCCAAGGACCGGCGCCGCAACTCCACACCGTCAGCCGCGTAAAGGGCTCCGTCGAGAATCGCGGGCGCCGTCCAGCCTTCGGACTTGCCACTCGCGTCGGACGGATGGGACCACTTGACCTTCCCGTTGGACAGGCTCACCGCCGTCAGGCTCTTACCGCCCAAATACACGGCACCCTCATGGATGCAGGGCTGCAACGGCTTACTGCTCTGTCTTTTCCGTACGGGCCAGGCAAGCTTGCCGGTAGCCGTGTCAACGGCCGCTACGGAACCGTCGGCCCCGCTCAGTACGAGCTTCCCCGATCCCGCATCGGCCAACACCGGCGCCTTCTCCGACGTGGAAACCGGTGACGGCACGGTCCAACGGGGCTCCAGCGAATCGATGTCCAGGGCACGGAGGCGCCCTCGTCGCGTGAAGAAGTAGGCCGATTGGTCATCCGCAGCAAGCAGCAGACTTACGTCGGCATCCCGTGCGGTCCACACCTTCTTCCCTTGATCCTGAACGTCAAGACCATGCAGCGCCCCCTTGCCGTCAGCCGCAACAAGAACTTCGTCGGTAGAGGCGAAGTAGCGAGCGGCATGGGCCAATCCGGGGCTCGACCAACGCGTCTTGCCATCGGTCACGCCGTACGCGCGCAACCCGCCGCCTGGTGCGCCGACAACCACCACGTCGTAAATCGGCAGCGGAGGCGGGGACTTCGGGTCCGCAGCGGAAGTGATGGGCCCCCAAAGAGAACGCGGCGGGCTGCCTTGCGAATCCGGAATAGACACCGGTTTCGCTCGCCATTCGTCAGACGGCACGCCGCTGTCCAGCCACCACCAGGCTCCGGCTCCGGCCATGGCTGCCGCCGCGCCTCCCGCACCTACGAGGCTCAGTACGCGGCGTCGGCTGAAGCGCGGTGCCTGGCCTTCGTCTCCGGGGAAGGACACAAGCCGCTTGGCATGCGTCTCGCGGGCAGCAATATCCTGCCCCAACGAGCCTTCCCGCCAAGCCCGTTCGGCCTTTCGCGGCGGCGCCATCGCCTCAGCGACCTGTTCCGTGCGCGGGCGGTACGCCGGATCCTTCGCAAGGCACGGAGCGATGAGAGTACGCAGGTCGTACGGCACGTTCTCAAGGTTGGCCTCGCCGTGTACGACCTCGTACTGGACCGCGGCGATGTGTCCTCCCGCGTAGGCCCGTTGCCCGCTGGCGGCGAATGCCAGCACGGAACCGAGCGAAAAGACATCGCCGGCCGGCCCTACGCGCTGCCCCAATACCTGCTCGGGTGCGCCGTATCCAGGGGTGACCGGTATCTGCCCGGTCGAGGTGAGCGTCAGCCCGTGTTCGGGGCGGGCAATGCCGAAATCAATGATCCGTGGCCCCGAGGAAGTGAGCACGATGTTGGCGGGCTTCAAGTCGCGATGTACCAGTCCGGCCGCATGTACATCGCACAGTGTGCGCGCCACGTCGGCACCCAGGCAGCGGACCGTCGCATTCTCCATCGGGCCGTAGCGTTCGATCGCGTCGTCGAGTGTGGGCCCCGCCAGGAACTCAGTGGCAATCCACGGCCGGCCGCCCTCGGTCTGGGCGTCCAGCACGCGGGCCACTCCCGAGCTCTGGACCGCTCGCGCCGCCTGAGCCTCCCGCACGAAGCGCCGGGACATGTCCGCGTCATGCGCGACCTCCGGCCGGAGCACCTTGATCGCGGCAGGACTGCCCTTGCTGTCACGCCCGAAATAAACCTTCCCCATGCCGCCGGCCCCTAGCACGCCGATCAGCCGGTAGGGCCCGAGTCGCAAGGGGTCCCCGGCGCCGAGGGGGTTCATATGCTTGGTCTCCTGTGATCGGGCCCTGAGCGCTGGGCGGGTACGGAATGATGCGCTGGTCTTCCGGCTGACGCGGAAGCTTATTCAAATGGCAAGGCGACCGCGGTGGTACCCGAGACGGCCACGAGTCTTCCCGACTTCGCCTGCGGAATGAGCGCAGGGTCCCCGTCGTCGTTGGGCCCCTGAAAGACCCACGCGTCCGTTCTTTCCTTCAGGTCGACAGCCGTGATCCAGCGGTTCTTCTTGGTCGGGAAGTACACATACTTGGAGCCCGCTACGGGTGCACTGATGCTGGGGTCCGAAGGCTCTGCCGCCCACGCAGACTTCATCTCCCACTTGAGCTTCCCAGTGCTGGCGTCCAAGGCGATGACCCCGTTCCCCAGCTCGCGGCTGTACAGAGTGCCGTCCCTGTAGGCCGGAGGTCCGTAACGGGATTCTTCCTTCCGATACTTCTTGGGGAACGTTCGCCCCTCCCCGAACTGCCAGTCAATGGCGCCGTTCGACATACGCACCGCAACAATACCTGTGAGTCCTATGCCGAAGAAGATGTGCGTGCTGTTGTGCGCGTAGCGCCCCCCTGAAACCGTGGTCCCGCGCTTCGACTGAAGGGGAAGGGCGGTAGTCCAAAGAACCTTCCCCGTGCCGCGGTCGACTCGCTGAACCCCTTTCCCATTGACAATGATCAGCGCGTCGTTCAAGACGGCGACCTTTTCGCCGGGGATCAAGAGTTCGGGAACGGGAGCATGCCACTTGCGCTCTCCGGTGCGAGTATCGATTGCCACCCAGGAACGACTACTCTTCCCCTTCTTCTTGCCACGCCGGCCTTCTGCCTCCTGGACAAAAATGAACCCCTTGTCCGCACCCGCCAATTGGGGACCATGAAGTCCGGTCTTCTTCATTTCCACGATCGGATCGATGAAGTTTCCCGTTGCGAGGTCAATACGAGACAAGCTGTCCGACTCGGGGTCAACTGCGTAGATGCGCGAAGTGCCGAACACGGCACTCGACGCAACGACCGAGGAGTTGTTCCTCCCTCTTTTCGTACCGTCGTCGACGTCTACCGTGTAAACCCCTGACTCCCCCAGCATCGCCAGGTAGCCGCCCATCGTCGCCGCCTGGACCTGACCGAGACCGGGGACATGCGTCTTCCAGATCTGCTGAGGGGCACCGCCTCCGCCTGTCGTACCGACAGGCCCTCCCGAGTCATCTTCTCCTCCGCCCCAAGCCCATACGCCACCGACGGTTCCGGCAGCCAGTACTCCGGCCCCGCCAACGGCCGCAAGAACCTGCCGTCGGGACGACAGGACTCGTGTCGCCGGTCGCGGAGTCTGAATCTCCTCCGAGTCCGGCTCCGGAGCAGGCATCCGCGACGGCTGGACCTCCCACACGTCCGTACTGCGTCGCAGGATTTCGGCGTGTACGGCGTCGGGGAGAGAATCGGCGAACAGCTCCGAACCGCCTCCCAACTGGTGGGCGAATTCGCCTGTTGCAGGCCGCTGTGTGGCGTCCTTCGCAAGGCAACGCTGCAGGATGGGCAGCAACTCGGGTGGTACACCAGTCAGATCTGCCTCGCCGTAACGCACCCGGTAGAGCAAATCTGCGGCTTGCCCACTCCCGAAGGGGCCGTGCCCGGTCACAGCGAACACCAGCACCCCAGCGAGCGCGAACACGTCGCCCGCGGCCGTGTGTTCCTGCCCGGTCGCTTGCTCGGGCGACATGAAGGCCGGCGTCCCCGCTGCCAGGCCGGTACGCGTAAGACGGTCGTCGCCGACGGCCCGCGCGATACCGAAGTCGATGACCTTCGGCCCCTCAGCGGTTATCAGAATGTTCGACGGTTTGAGATCCCGGTGCACCACGCCTGACTCGTGAAGCTGCTCCAAGGCGTCACAAAGGGCAGCCCCCAGCCTGCGTACGGCTGCCTCGGGCAAGGGGCCGCACAGTGCCACTGCGTCATCGAGTTGCGGTCCCAGCACATACTCCGTGGCCAACCATGGAATGTCACCCAGAGGATCGGCATCTACGACATGTGCGCCGTGCTCACCACCGATGACGCGCGCTGCGTCAACTTCCAGCCGGAAACGCGTCCGGTATTCAGTGGAGGCCGCCACCTCGGCGTGCATCGTCTTGATGGCCACGGTCCGGCCCCCTGGAGACCTTCCTAGGTAGACGGTCCCCATGCCGCCGCTTCCCAGGCGTGCCAAGAGGCGGAACGTTCCGAGCTTGTGCGGGTCGTGATACGCCAGTGGAGAAACCATACTCATCAGTCCACAGGAAGTGCGTAGAGGGTGGTGTTACCGGCCACCAGCGTCATTCCGGTCGTGGCAGCGATCACCTTTCCGGATTCCCCCGACTGCCAACCCGCGCCCACCGTCGCCATGCGCCATTGCGGCGTCCCGTCCTTGGCCGACATGGCCCCGATCTCTGATTCAGCAGAGTAGAACAACGTCTGCCCCGAGCCGCTCAACGCCAACTCCCCGAGAGCCAGTTTGTCCGCTACGGTGAACGGGTTCTGATGCCACATTTTTCGCCCATTACGGAGGTCCAGCCCATAGATTCCGGATTTCCCGCTGGACGCGTAGCCGGTTTTTCCGTGCCACACCACTTCTTCGTCCGCCATTCCTCCCAGGGGGAAGCTCCAGCGCTCCGATCCGCTCTTCAAACCGTACGCCTTGAGGCTCTTGTCCACTCCCGCGATGACGATCCCGTCACCCACGGAACTGCACACCAATGCGCTCGAACTGTCGACCCCCTTGTATCCCCGTGTCCAGAGCTTGCGCCCAGTACGCACGTCAAGGGAGAGATAGGAGAGCCAGTCGCTCTCAGCCAGAAGGCCGCTGTTCGGAATGAGCAGCTCTTTTCCTTTCACCAGCGACGGAGCTGAGTCTTCCTCGGTGCTGAACGAATCCCGCGCATAGTCTTTTGGCACATACTGCCGCCACAACTCCTTGCGTTTCTTGAAGTCGTAGGCGATCACCATGTACTGCCGGTCCTCATCAGAGGCTTCCAGATTCTCGGCGGAGAACCACAGGGTACTCTGCCGAGTCGCCAGAGGAGACGAGAAGTTCACCGGTTTTCCCGAACCATACTTGTCCAGCGAAAAGTTGACGCTGCCCGTCCGAGGAGACACCACTTGCAGCTTCTCGGTGTCGGAGAACAGAACCCCCATGGACCCCACGCTCAAAGGCGCGATATCCGAGAGGACGTCGTCGCGGGACCAGACCTGTCGCCCGTCACGGAGGTCGACGGCCACCGTGCCGTCAGTGCTCGAAAACAACATCAGACGTTCGGCGGAGAGCAGCAGGGAGTCGCCGAGCTCCTCTCCCTGAGCCTCGTAATACCAGAGGGGGGACGGTGCCGTACCTGACACCGACAGTTGGCGACGCTTGTCCTCGCCGTTTGAGCCCATCAGGCGCCAAGCGCCTACCGCGCCGCCTCCGAGAGCGAGTCCCGCGGCGCCGGCTGCGGCCCCGCGGAGCAGATTCCGTCTCCCGAGTTCCCGCCGGTCCGGCGCTGCAGACAACGGAACACCGGTCTCATCGACCCCTTCTCCAAGAGAAGGACTCAACACCCGTTGGGCCGCAGCAGTAGATTGATGCGCCTCCCGCTGCTCCTGCAACGCTGATGCCACAGGCTCCAACACGTGGAAATGCCCCGTTGCTCCGCGGTCCTGCAGCTGACGAAGCAGGACGTCGGCTCGCGGGCGGGCCCCCGGATCTGCGGCCATGCACTCGGCCAGTACGTCACGGATGGAGAGTGAGGCGGGAAGCTGCGCTGCCGATGTGACAGCGACTCCAGTGGCTGCATAAGCCACGACAGCGCCCAACATGTAGATATCGCCTGGCGGTTGAAAGCCGACGTGGTCCGTCGTGTGTTCGGGCGGAAGCCCCGCATGAAGGGCTGCTGTGGATATGGGAGCAGCCGCTCCGCCGACTGGCACGGCGGCACGCTGAAGTCCGTAACCGGTCACCTGCGGGCCGGTCGGCGTAAGCAGGAGCGTCGCCGCGTCCAAACCGGCGTGCACGAGACCGTGAGTGTGAATTCCCAACAGGGCCTCGGCAAGTGCCGCCGCCAGTTCGAGAGCAGTCGGTTCCGGCATGCCCTCGGGGAAGTCCGATATAGCCGATCTCAATGGCAGCGCCGGAAAGCTGTCATAGGCCACCCAAGGCTGCTGGGCCTCGGGGGGTGAGATGTCGATGACCGGAGCTACACGTCGCCCGGTGAGCCGACGCGAGTTGTTTGCCTCAGCCCAGAACCGCATCCGGTACGCGGAGTCGCCGGCCAACGCCGGCTCCGGAAACATGAGAAGCACCGGACGGTCGTGGTCGTTGCGCTGGCCCACTGCTTGGCGCATGCCGTCGGCGCCCGCTCCCACCTCCGCCAGAAGGTGGTACCGGCCCATCGCCGGCAGGCTCTCCGTCGCGTGTGGCGCCGACATCAGAATCTCTCCATTACCCGAAACCTAAAGAGCAAGGTGTGGTGGCGTCTCAGTCCAACGGCAGTGCGTAAAGGCAGTCCTGGCTCTGTACCACCGCTGTGGTATCCGTCAGTGCTACACGCCTCCTGCCCTTCGCCGGCCGCTTCCGGTCCGGCAGATCCACGAAGCGCCAGAGCAGGCTTCCTCCCCGGGCATCATGTGCGGCGACCGCGGACACATCGGCCGAGAAGACCAGCCGGCCACCCGGGCTCACGAACGTCTCGGGCCTGGGGTCGTCCGGAAACCAGCCGCCCTGACGCTCGGCCTCGCTCTGCCACTTGACCCTCCCGGTCTTCAGGTCAACGGCGTGCGGAGCCCCCATCAGGTCGGTGGCGAAAACGGTGCTCTCGTGGATGACCGGAGGCCCGAAGAGCGGACGTTCCTTCTCTCGCTTGCCCTTGCTCTTCACACTCCATCGCGGCGCGCTGCTGCCCGCGACTTCATAACCCTTGAGCCGGGCCCCGTCGGCGACGACCAGCCAGCCATGACCGGATGCCTCGACCCATTGGCCCTTCGCCACTCCCTGGAATTGCTTGTCCCAACGCTTCGCGCCCGTACGGCAGTTCAGCGCCACAAGGGGCCTTGTGTCGCCCGAAGCACCCGCCACTTCAGCACTCGTGGGGGTGGTCAGTACAAGGTTGTCCCCGACCAGGTGCCCCTCCGTAAAGCCGTCCGGAACCTCTTCCCGCCACAATTCGTGCTTCTTGGCTACGTCGTAGGCAATGGCCGTCAGTGCGTCCTTCGATGACTGAGCGCGGGAGTTTCGTACGGCGAACCACACGACGGACTGGCGCACAGCGAGCAGGGAGACGATCCGTTCGTGGGCATACCGTCTGGAATCGCGTGCACGCCAACGAACCGCGCCATCGCGCGGATCAAGCGCCATCAGGTCCTGGCCGGGAATGAGGACAAGACCGTTCGCGATGCTCTGAGGGTGCCCCGTGGCACGTACCGACGATGCGTGCCATACACGCTTTCCGCTTCTGAGATCCACTCCGTGAACGCCCGCGCCGTTCGCTGCGACGACGATCTCTCTTGTAGGGATGAGGGGCGCGAAACGCGGTGCTCCGCCCGGTATTTCGTAACGCCAGGAAGGCGACGGTGCCGTACCCGGAACGCGTTTACGCGACGGCCGTGCCGCTGCCAGGCGCTCGGCGGGTGTCGGTGCGGGCGGCTCCTCCGCAGTGGCCGCCCACGTCGCGCCGGCCCCGATGGCGAGACCCAGCGTTCCGCCCGTGGCCGCGGTCAGTACCCGTCGACGTGACGCCGTGTCCACGATTCGGGTCACGGCGGCGGAGACGGTGGTGGTAGCCGTCGTCGCGAGCCCGCCTGCGGCTCCGCCCCGCTGCGGAGGAACGGTTGCCTGCTCGTCTACGGCCCCTGTCGCTCCGATGCCTTCGGGTTCTGTTTCGGTGTCCGGCAGCATTTCCGGGCTCGTCTCCGCTGCCAGCACCGCTCGAGCCTGCGCTGCGAGGGCTGCACTCGTCTTCCTGGGCAGCCAGCCGGGTGTCAGCAGGCCGGCGGCCCTGCTGACGGACGAGTCCAATGCCGTCGCCGAACGTTGGGAAGGCTGCGGAACGGCTGTACTTCCCTGACTCGGAACCGTTCTGGAGCCGCCCGCCAGGCCGCCCCGCGTCAGTTCGTCCAGGACTTCGGAGGCAGAGGGGCGATGAGCGGGGTCGCGGCGGAGGCATGCCTTGATGACGCTGCGCAGTTCCGCGGGAAGTTCACTGCTCTCCGGCGTCAAATGCCCCGTGGCCGCGTACGCGAGAACCGCGCCGAGAGCGAACACGTCCCCCGGGGGACGCGGACGGCCCCCGGTGAGCTGTTCAGGCGCGAGGCACTCGTTGATCAGACTTGCGAGCCCCGACCGGTCGTGCCCGTCATGACCAGCCACGCGTACAGTGCCGAACCCTGTGAGTCGAATGCCACGAGCGGTGATCAACACACTCTGGGGTGAGACACCGGCATGGGCGAAGGCCCGACTGTGCAAGGCCGATAGGGATTCAGCAAGAAGCGAGCCTACGGCGTACAGCGTGGTAATCGGCAGCGGACCGCCGTGCACTCCCAATACTTCCGGAAGGGATATGGCGGGCGTGTAAGCAGATACACGGACCGGTGTTTCGTGGTCGTCACCTACGAATACGTCCGTCACCGGCTCCAGCCACGGGCTAACACCGGAAAGCTGCCGCGCCTGCTCCGCCTCAGCTCGAAAACGCCCTCTGCGCTCACCATCCGGGGCGAGTTCCTGCGACGGCGCCGTGAGGAGAACGGTACGATCCGCGTTTCTCGCCACCTGCACTCGTTCCGCCACTGGGAGAGTTGCGGGACCATCAACCAGATCACCGACGAGCCAGTACGGACCGACCCTCTGCTGAGTGCTGAATCGCAGCTCGTGCATACCTTCTGAACCTCCCCCGGACCGCTCTCAGCGCAGACTCAAGACCCGCCAATCTACCTGCGGTTGCGCTGGGTCCCGGAAGGATGCCTACAGGAGGACTTGGCACTTGTTGAAGTGATACGACGACGGCGGGTGGGCGTCTCCCGCGCACGCCCACTCGCCGCCGATCGTGACCTGCCGTCAGAGACTGAAGTACGCAGCGCCCTTCTTGTCCGTCTCCCGGTAGTCATCGCTGGCCTGCCGCACCAAGTTGGCAATCTTGGTCAGGGCCTGGAAGAGACCATCGGCGTCCCGGTCCCAGTTCGCCTGGATCTGGGTGTAAGCGTTGTGGGCCTCGCCTTCCCAGGACTCGGCAACTGCCTTGACCTCGTTCTGCAGCACCTCGATGTCGCCACGGAGGCGCTTGGCCGAGTTGTCGATGGTCGTGGCAGCGTGCTCCAGCGAGCCGTACTTTACTGCGATTTCGCCCAGTGAATTGGCGTCAGACATGACTTTCCTCTCCTGATTCTTCTTGTCCGGCTCAGGCGTAGCGGGTTCAGCCGCTACATCACATCTGACTCAGCTTCGAGTACTGGGCCATGTTCTGCCCCGTTTCGCCGTAAGAACCGGCGCTGATCTGCCCGTTCCCGCCCCCGTCGCCGTTGAGGTCGATGCCGCGCATCGACGCGGCCACAGCGTCGTCGTTGGCGCCGCTTCCCTTCTGCGTCCTGTCGACGGCGTCCCGGACTCCGCGCATCAGCTTCTGGAGCCTGACGTGGTACTGGTTGAGGTCGTGCTGCGCCTTGCTGAACTGCCCGGCACCCACACCACGCCACTGCGTCCGCAGCATCTCGAGCACGGACTCCAGGTCCTTGACCTGCTTGTCCATGCTGTCGATGACACCTTCGATGTGTCGCTTCGTCTGATTGAGCCGTTCATCGTTGAGCTTCTGGCCGCCCGACATATGTGCTCCCCTGTGGTTGTTTGAACTGCTGACGGCAGGTGGAAGTCGCCGTCAGCCCCTCTTCTTCCGGACTGCCATAATCGCGCCACCGCCGACTACAACGATCGCAACCGCTGCCGCACCGCCGATGATCCAAGTCCTGCTGTTGCTTTCCGACTTGGAGTCTGACAGTTCCGCCTTGTCCTTCGCACCGGCCTTTTCGGAATCGGCACCGGACTGTGAAGAACCGGACGGGTTCTTCGAATCCTTCGCCGCCGGGCCGGCCGGCTTGTCGGTGAGCGGATTGATGGCCGGGTCGCCGGGCTCGCCCTTGCCCTCTACGAGGTTGATACGGGGGCGGACCTCGCCGCGGCCGATGTACTTGCTGACGTTCTTGTCGTCCTTCGCCGCCCGGCCCGCGGTGTCGAACATGACGCGGAGGACCTGATTGGCCGTCCAGTCGGGATGCTTGGACCAGAGCAGGGCGGCGGTGCCGGAGGTGATGGCGGTGGCGGCACTCGTACCGCCGTCGCCGCCGCAGTAGTTCTTCTGGTCCTTGCCGCAGTGAACGGGGAGATCGCTGCCGGGGGCGGAGAGGTCCACCTGCGCACCGTTTGACGAATAGTCCGAGACCGACCCAGCCTTATTTGTGGAACCGACCCCGATTGCCTCTGGATACTGCGCAGGGTAATGGGACCCGTTGCCCTTTTTCGCCTCGTTGCCCGCACTCGCGAACAGCAACTTGCCCTTTTTCTGGGCGTACTTGAGACCTTCCTCCATGGCCGGGGAAGGCGCAGCACCACCGAAGGACATGCTGATGATCTTCGCGTCGCTGTCCGCCGCCGCACGGATAGCTTCGCCGAACCTGTCCTTCTGGTCGTCGCCCCCGACGTCGCCGAGATTGACCTTGAAGGGGATGACCTTGGCACCTGGGGCAACGCCCTTCAGCCCCCCGGAGGCACCGGTGCCTGCCACGAATTCGGACATCGTCGTGCCGTGACCACTGGGGTCGTCGTTCACGCCCCCAGCCGAACCGGAGAAGTCCTTGCCCGGCAAGACTTGCCCACGGAGCGACGGGGTGGACTTGTTGACCCCACTGTCGATGACCGCGACCTTGACGCCCTTGCCGGTGCTCTTCTCCCAGACCTTGTCCATCTGCATGGCATCGAGGTGCCATTCCTTCTGCTGAGCGTCCTCTGCGACGGCGGCTGGAGCCACACCGGTGAGGATCACGGTGCACGCGCCCGCCGCGGCGAGAACGCTCAGCGCTCTTCGCCGCGGCCGGCCCGTGGACGTCTTCTCTTCGCCTCGGCTGTTCACTGCCGTCATCGCTGTACTCACCTGGGGCTACTCGATTACTGGGGGCACCGTGCGACGTCGTCCCGACGTCCGCGTCTCTTCTTCGGTCACGTGGGCGGGACGCTCGTTCTCCTGGCGCTCCTCGTCCCGGTCCTGGGGCTGGTTTCCGCGTACCAGGCCGGAACCTCCCGCGCTGAACTGGCGGTCGGAACCGCCGGATGCCGTACCGGCGGGCCGCGGGGTGCCCACCACTCCGCCGGCGCCCGCGCCTGTCGGGCGCTGCGTCGCCGACTCGTTCGCCGCCGCGGAGTCCGCGCCGATCACGCTGCCGCGCGGCTTGAAGCCGCCCGGTGCCTGGCCTGCCGACGGCTGCTGGTTGCCGATGACGTTGCCACGCGGGAGACGCGAGCTGTTCTGCTGCGAGCTGCCGCTGTTGCGGCTCGGCGTACCGCCCACCACGCCATCCGACCGGCCCGAGCGACCAGGCTGAGGCCCGGACGTCGAGCGGCCGCCCTGGGTGCCGGCGCCGCTGCTCGTACCCGTCGGGCGGCCCATGATGCCCGTGTTGCGGCCGACCGCGTTGGGGCCCTGCTTGGCCGTACCCGGGGTGCTCGCGGTGCGGCCGGTCATCCCCTGCTGCCCCGTGGTCGTGGGACGGCCGATTTGCTGGCCTTGTCCGCCCGTGCGACCCATCGGCGACTGTCCCGTACGGCCAGTGGGCTGGCCCGAGGTGCCCGAGCGGCCGACAGGCTGATTCGTACCCTGGCGGCCGACCGGCTGATTCTGCCCAGCCGTGCCGGGGCGCCCGACAGGCGGAGTCTTGCCGGTGGCTCCGGGGCGGCCCGTCTGCTGGCCTGCGGGCGGGCGGCCCGCGGGGCTGGGGCCTGTGCGGCCGCCGGTGGCCGTGGGCCCCTTCACCTGCGGCTGCCGCGCGAGCGGATTAACCATGCTGGGGCCGGGCACGTTGGGCTGGCCGCCGCCCGAGGGATTCGGCTGTGCCGGGGCGGGGCTGTGCGGCGTCGGGTCCGCCGGAGGAGCGGGCGGGGCGACGCTGTCCAAGCCGGTGCCGACACGGTCGTCCCCTGGTGCGGGAGTAGGCCCGCTGGGGCCGTGCTGGGACGGCGATCCCGGAACACCGCCTCCGGAAGACGCGTCCGACCCGCCTCCCACAGCGCCTCCACCGCCTCTGGAAGGCGGTGTGTCTTCTCCCTTCGGCGCCGGCGGCATCCCGATATTCGGCATCGCCGCGAACGTCGGCGGCTGGGACTTCGACATGTTGTCGTGGGAGACCTGGTAGTACGAGCGCAGGCGGGTCAGTTGGTTGACGGCCTCCTCGCGCTTGGCGTCGCGGGAGCCGCCGCCCTCCTTGCCCGGCATGCTGCGCTTGGCCTCCGACAGGCCGTCGCCGGCCGACTTCATCTGCGTGGAGGCGTCCTCGGCGAAATCGGCGAGGCTGTGGGTGTTCTTGACGAGTCCCCTCGTCCAGTCGCGGAACGCGCTGCCGGACTCGCCCTCCCACTCGATGTGTTCGGAATTGCGCTTGAGTTCCGTGGCCGCGCGGCGCATCGCCTTGGCCGCGTCCGCGAGGTCCTCGCCGACGTTCATCAGCTCGTGCGGCTTCACGCCCTCGAGGAGGTCGATCATCTCGTTGAGCTCGCGGCCCTCGAAGCTGGTCTTGCCCAGGCCGGGATCACCCGTGGCGCCTCCCAGGGGCCCCCGGCGCTCCGTAGCGTGGCGCTGCTCAGTCGCGAGCGACTGCTGGGCGGCCCGCCAGTCGTTCGCCTGGCCCTCGCCGCCCTGGCCCTTGTTTCCTTCACCCATCGTCGATCCCTCCCCCCGGGTCAGCGTTCGACCTTCTTGTCGGTGGCGGTGTGCTTCTGGCCCGTCTCGTGCTCGTGCTTACGGCGCTCGGCCTCGAGCTCGCGGTCCTTCGTCTTGCCCTGGATCTCCCAGAAGCGCCGCTTGACGTCGTCCTCGAGATTGCCGAAGCCCACCTGCACGCCGTGCACGGCGATCTGCAGGGCCTCGATCTGATCCTTGAGGGTCTTGGAGAGTTCGGTCAGCTCTCGGTGGACGCGGTTGTACTGGTGATAGAGACCGTCGGCTTCCGCGAAAGGCGAATTCGACGCGGCCAACGCGTCGCGGGTCAGGCGCTGTTGGGACACCTTCGAATGGGAGGCCTTGGACTCTTCAAGGTCCCGCAGAATGCCGTCGACTCTCTTCTTGAAGGTGCCGAGCGCCCCCGCGCTCAGCTCCAGATTCCTGGAAGCCCCCCCGTTGCCCACGACCGTTCCTCCGCCCGTTTCACATCCGCTCGCTGTGGGCTCCTCCGGTCATCCGCGGGGCCCATGACGACTAGTGACACTCTAGCCACTGGGTACGACACCACCAACCGCATAGCGCGGCGCCCGAGTTGCCCCCGGCGCGCGGTCATCCCGGCGGGGGCATGTCAAGAGCTGTGGGGCTCAACCGTGAAGCCTCGTAGGGGCCGGAGCACTCCGTTCCGGGGGCGGTACGGGCGTCGAGGGCCCGGCCGCCGCGCCGAATGCCCGGGTTTGGCCGCCACTTGTGAGGGTCCTGTGGGAATCAGGTCACGGCGCCGGAAGCGCGCGTTCCGGCGCCGCCCTCACGCGCCCCACGCCCCTCGCACACCCACGAGCCGCCGCTCGCACAGAGCCGGTCGCACAGAGCCGCCCGCGCGCAGCGAGCCGCGCGACCGCCCCGTACAAGCCACCTCAGCACAAGCCACCTCAGTACAAGCCGCCTCACTCCGCCCCGACCCTCCCCACACGCCGCCTCCAGTCCCGGTAGACCAGCGCGCTGCCGAAGATGATGGCTACCAGGACTCCGCCGCCCACCACGGCGTAGGTCGCCAGGCGTTCCTGGCGGTCCTGGGGGGACTCGCCCAGGGTGACCTTGGCGGGCGTCGGGGCCTGGGCCTTGGAGACGCCGCCGCTGGGGTGCGGGCGGTCGACCGGCTTCTGGTCGTCGGTGAGGGCCTTCACGGGGTCGATCACACCCCAGCCCACCCGGTTGTCCTTGCCGGGGATCGAGCGCTCGGCGGTCTGCTCGAGCTGGGCCACCACCTGCTGGGGCGTCCAGTTCGGGTGCTTGGCGCGTACGAGGGCCGCCACTCCGGCCGCGTACGGGGCGGCGAAGCTCGTGCCGTTGTCCGGGCAGTGGCCGCCCTTGGGGACCGTGGAGACCATGTCCACGCCCGGCGCGGCGAGGCCGACGAAGTCGCCGGACTGGGAGAAGGGCGCGCGCTCGTTGTTGCGGTCGGAGGCTGCGACGGCGAGGACGTCCGGGAAGGCCGCCGGGTAAGTCTCCTTCACCTTGCCGCCGAGGCCGTCGTTGCCGGCCGAGGCGACCACCACCTTGCCGGCCTTGACCGCGTCCCGCACCGACACGGCCAGCGACGACGTGGGCTTCATCGCCTGCGCCGTGTCCTGCGAGATGTTGATGACGTCGGCGCCCTTGGCGACCGCGTGGTCGATGGACTTCGCGAGGCTTCCCGCGTCGCCGCTCCCGTTGGCGTCGTTCTGGATGATGGGGATGATCTTCGCGTCGGGCGCGATGCCGACGAAGCCGGTCTTGCTGGAAGGGCGGGCTGCGATGATGCCCGCGACCTTGGTGCCGTGGCCGACCGCGTCCGAGGTGCCGTCGTCCTTGCCGCGCGGCGCCGCCTCGCCGTACTTGTCCTTCTTCGGCTTCTTCGGCAGCACGTTCAGCCCGCTGCCCGACTCGACCGCGCTCTTCAACTGCGGGTTCTTGACGTCGACTCCGGTGTCGATGACGGCGACCTTGACGCTCCGGCCGTCCGTCACCCTCTTCCCCTTCGTGTCCTTCCAGAGCTGGTCGAACATCAGCCGCTGCAGGGACCACGGGCGGCCCTTGTACGGCTTCGAGGGAAAGGTGCACTGGCCGGTGCCGTCGGCGGCGGCGGGCGGTGCCTGTACGAGGGTGAGCCCCGTGGCCGACATCGCCGTGGCGGCGACGAGCGCGAGTCCCTTGTGCACCCTCGTACGCCGGGTGAAGCGGTCCATGGTGGTGTCCTCCCCCGGAGATTCAGGAGCCCTGCGGCTGCCTGGCGTCGGCCGTCGACATGCGCGGCCCGGTCGGCAGGTACTGCGCCCAGGTGTAGGGGATCGGCGCGGGCTTCACGCCCTTGTAGCCGAGCCGGATCTGCGCCTGCTGTCCCTCCTGCGCCTGCTGCTTCTTCGCCTTCTCGTCGCCGCCCGAGCCGATGCCCGCGTCCTCGCCCGTCGCGTCGCTGTTGGACTGCATCGCGTACCGCAGCCCGTTGTCGGTCGTCAGGAAGACCCCCCCGCTCTTGGTGTCGGTGCCCTGGATCTGCCGGAAGAGCTGTCCCGAGCCGGGCGTGACGTACGCGCTGGTCGAGCCCGCAGGCAGCGTCGCGGGGTAGCTCTTGCCCACCCACGTGCTGAGCGTGGTGTTGCCCTTGCCGTCCACGTGGCGCAGCACGTTGCAGGTGGTGTTGCGGCCGGAGTTCGGGGAGGCGGAGTTGACCACGTACGGGCTCTTCTGCGGCCACTTCGTACGGAACACGTTGCCGCCGAACCACTCCGGCGTCGGGTGGATCGCGGACAGCGAGACGTCCGTCGCCTTGGACCCCTGGCCGAGCTTGACGGCCTGAGGGCGGTCGAGGAGCAGCTGGGCCATGAAGTCCGTGACCGGCATGACCGAGTTCTGGGTCACCACGTACTTCTGCATGTAGCTGCCGTTCCTGGCCTGCAGCACCATGCCGACCTTCAGGCGCTGTCCGTCGGGCGTGGTGCCCTGGGCGCTCGACTGCGCCCCGGTGGTGCCGGACACGTCGGGGAAGCGGATCTCCTCGCCGGTGTGCAGGGTGTTGAGCCACTGCTGGGAGACGCGCTGCGGCTCGTTGTCGCCCGCCAGGGAGCGCACCAGGTCGGGGTCCTCGGCGAGCGGGTACTTCGTGCCCTTGCCGTCGACGATGTACTGCGTGTTGTCCGTGCTCTGCACGTACGAAAGCTGGCCGCCGCGCAGCTTGTTGGGGCCCTCGACCTTCTTCATCTCGCGTTCCCCGAAGACGAACGCCGCCTTCTGCGAGGAGCGGCCGCCCTGGCCCGCCTTCTCGCACACAGCCCAGCGCTTCGGGGCGCTCGCCTGCTTCTCGTCCGGCAGGCGGTCGGGGGCGTACGGGATGCCGAGGGTGGCGCCGTGCGGGACCTTGCCGCTGTCGAGGACCTTCTCGTCGACCTTGGTGATCTTCTCGCCGTTCTGCTCGTCGAGCAGCAGGCGTGCGGAGGCGTAGTTGAGCACGGGGTGGAGCTGCTTCTTGCCGTCCGTCATCAACACCACGTAACGGGTCGTGGACTTGCTGCCGATCAGCACTTGGGCCTTCGCCTCGTCCCAGCCCTTCGGCGCCGACGGCTGGAACATCCCCCACGCCCCGAACCCCGCCATGATCACGACCCCGATCACCGCGCCCGGCACCACGGCGCGCAGCGGGCGGGGCGCGCCCTCCTCCGTGCCTGAGGGAGACGGCTGGAGGAACTGCGCGACCAGCCGCTTCTTCGCGAAGGTGTAAGCGTTGAGCTCGTCCCGCCGTGATGCCATCAGTGAAGTGCCTCTCCCCGCTGTCCCGTTCTCTGGTGCGCGCAGCCTGACACCGGATTCGGTGCGGCTGTCGGACCGGCCCCCTACTATGCCGGTAGACGATCCTCTTCCGCCGCTCCGGTAGGGTGATCGACCGGCCAACACCCCTGGCGAGAGGGGTGAATTCGGACATGAGGGGGCTTTGCGGCGATGGGAACTGCCACGCGCGCCCGGGGTTCCGCGGCCCGCTCACGGGGCCGCCGGGCGGGCGGTTCGGAGAGCGCGGCGGCAGTCGCGGCGCCGCAGCCGCGCACGCCCGCCACGACCGTGCTCCGCACCGAGTCGCTGACCACCCGCATCGGGCCGTTCCAGCTCCAGCAGCTCGTGCTCATCGAGCTGGCGCTCGCGGTGCTGGCCGTGGCCGCCGCGATACACCGACTCCTGCTCGTGCCCGCCGCGGTGGTGGCCGTCGCGCTGATCCTGTTCGCCGTGATGCGGCGGCATCAGCGCTCCCTCCGCGACTGGCTGTCCACCGTGCTGGCGCTCCGCGCGCGCCGCAGACTCGCCGCTCAGCCGGTGACGGAGCGGGTGGACGCGAGCCTCGCGCCGGCCGCCGAGTGCGTGCCGGGCCTGCGTTCGTACGCGTTCCTCGACCGTGACAGGCGCACCGTCGGCATGATCGGCGACGGCAGCTTCCTCACCGCCGTGGTGCGGGTCGAGGCGGGCGTGAGCGTGCTGCGGCCCGCCTTCGGCGCCCGCGCGCTGCCGCTCGGGCTGCTCCGCGAGGCCCTCGAAGTGGACGGCATCGTCCTGGAGTCGGCGCAGCTCGTGCAGCACGTGCAGCCCGCTCCTGCAACGCACCTGCCCGAGCAGTCGGTGGCCCGCCGCAGCTATGCGCCGCTCCAGGAGCAGACCGGCTCGCCCGCGCTGCGGCTGACCTGGGTCGCGCTGAAGCTCGACCCGGAGCTGTGCCAGGAGGCCGTCAAGGCGCGCGGCGGCGGACTCGAGGGCGCACAGCGCTGTCTGGTGCGCGCCGCCGACCAGTTGGCCAGCCGCATAACGGGCTCCGGCTTCCGCGCCACGGTGCTGAACGAGGAGGAGCTGATCTCCGCGGTCGCCACCTCCGCCTGCGTGAATCCGATGGCGACGGCCCGCGCGAGCCAGCCGGACGCGCCGCCGAGCCGCCGCACCCAGGAGACCTCGCGCGCCTGGCGCTGCGACGACCGCTGGCACACCAGTTACGCCGTGGGCCGCTGGCCGGAGCTGGGCAGGGCGGCGACCCCGCTGCCGCGGCTGGTCTCGCAGCTCACCTCGGTTCCCGCGCTGACCACCACGTTCAGCCTCACCGTCGGCCGTGGCACCCGCCGCCAGGCCGTTTCGGTGCACGGGCACGTGCGGGTGACCGGCGGTTCGGACGCCGAGCTGGGCAACGCGCGCAAGCACGTGGAGAAGGCCGCGCGCTCGGCCAAGGTCGGCCTGGTGCGCCTGGACCGCGAGCAGCTGCCCGGCACCCTCGCGACGCTGCCCATGGGAGGGGTGCGCTGAATGGCGAACGGCACGAGCCTGATGCAGGGGCTGCGCGGCCCGCGCCGCGCGGGGCACTCGCTGCCCGCCGACCACCTGAGCGCGCTGTCCATGCCGGTCGGCGACGACGGCGTGGTGGTGGGCAACGACGCCGAGGGCCGCCCGCAGATGGTCGGCTTCCACCACCCCGTGCCGTACGACGTCGTGCTGATCGGCGGCCTGTGGACGGCGCAGGCGCTGGCGCTGCGCACCGCGGGCACGGGCGCGCGCGTGGCGGTGGAGACGGGCCGCTCGCAGCACTGGACCAATCTCGCGCAGGCCGCGGGCGCCGGTCAGGAGTGCATTTCACTGCACGACGTCGGCCGCGTGCCGCCCATGGGCCCGACCGTCGGCAGCCCGGTGCTGGTCATCAGGGACTGCGGCATGCGGCCGCCGCGCGGCCGGGTCGCCTCGTCCGCCTGGCAGTCGGTGCTGACACTGCTGCCGTATCTGAGCCCGGTGGCCCCGCGGCTGCTGCGCAACTCGGCCCTCGCGGGCATCCAGCGGGTCTCCCCCGACGAGGCGCGGCAGATCGGCCGCATCATGCAGCTCCCGCAGCAGGACGTGGACACCCTCTCCACGCTGGGCGACGGCGTGACGCTGTGGTGCAACGGCCGGGAGCGGCAGTACACCGTGACCCAGCCCACGGACGCGGAGTCGGGCCTGCTGGGTCCGGCGCGACGGCTGGACTGAGAGCCGGGACCGCACGTACGAGGGACGCGCCCCGAGCCGTCAACTCCCTTTCGCGGGGCGGCATTTGGTGGAGCGGACGGCGTACGGAGCGAGGGTCGGCCGGCCGGGCACCTAGGGGTCAGGGGCCGCCGGAATCCGGGATAAGTGGGGGCAGAGAGAGTTGACCGGCCCGCCGCCCGGTTCCGAGACTGGTTTGAGACCTTGGGCTGCTTGAGTCGGTTGGGGCGGTTCCGTCTCCGACGGCGGGACAGGGCCGAACCGCCGAGCCCGGAGTTGCGATGATTAGGCTGGCAGCCGCGCAGCAAGTCGGGGTGCATGACCACAGCAGCAGGAGGCAGTGTGAGCAGCGATCGGGATGACATCCGCGTGAGCGGACTGGTGCCCGGCACCGATCGGCTCGATGCGGAGGGGGACTCCGAGCACGAGACGGAATCCACGGGCCAGTTCACCATCGACTACACGCCTCCCGCCTGGTACACCCAGGATGCGAACAACCCGGGCACTCAGGGCACATCGGGCGGCCCCTCCTATCCGCCGCCCCCGGCGCCCCAGGCCCCGTCCCCGCTGCCCGGCACCCCTGCTCAGAGCGACCCGGCACAGGACACCCCCGCGCAGAGCGACCCGCAGCAGAGCGGTCGTACGGAGGAGGACGCGCACGGCGACTTCGCACTGCCGCAGCCCTCCGCGCCCGGCGACGACCGGGACGCCGCGAGCGGTGCCCCGGTGGGCGAGGAGCACGGCCGCGCGGAGGACACGGCGTCCACCGCGGCCTCCGACGGCTCGGGCTTCTCCGCCTCCCCCTCGACCCCGTCCTTCCCCTCGCTGGGCACGCCGTCCGCGCCCTCGTGGTACGGGGATAAGCCGAGCGCCGAGGGCAGGAACGAGGCCGAGGGCGCCGGCGAGACCGGCGAGACTGGCGAGCGTGAGCCGTACGCGGCGGACGCTGACGCCCCCGGCGCCGACGTCGACTCCCCCGCCGATGACGCCGTCACCGACACCGACGGCACCGGTGACGTGATGGGCGAGGACGCGCGCGAGGGCGAAGAGGGCGACGCGTCCCCCAACTTCCTGTCCGCTGAGGGCCGTTCGGAGGACGCCGACGAGGAGTCCGAGGACGAGAGCGAGGGCGAGGGCGACGCCCCGGCGACCTCGACGTCGGACGCGACTTCGGCCTCGACCCCGGACTCGCACTCGACCCCCGCCGACGACCAGGACCAGGACGACGACGGCGCCGGGGATCTGGAGGACGGCGCGACGATCAAGTTCTCCGCGGCCTCCCTGCGGCGCGAGCTGGCGGAGATCGCCGCCGAGCGCAAGCGCGAGCAGGAGGAGGAGCAGGGCTCCGGCGCCGAGGACGTTCCGCCGTTCGCGGGCGGCATGTCCAAGGAGGGCCCGCACGAGGCCGGGGAGCGCCCCGCCGCGGCGTCGGCCCCGCAGAGCGGTGACCCGTGGCCGGCTGCCCCGGCGGACGACGGCGGCCAGGGCGGTTCCGGCGAACTCCCGCCGCTCCCCCCGAATTTCGCCCCCGCGCCCCCGCAGCAGTCCGCGACCCCGACGCCCCCGCCCGCGGCGCAGGGCCCCCAGCCCCTGCCGCCGCAGCAGCAGGGCCAGCAGGGCGGCGGCTACGGCTACCCGCAGCAGGGCCAGCAGCCGCCCCAGCAGGGCCAACCCCCGCAGGGCCAACCGCCCCAGACCCCGCCGCAGCAGCAGCCGCAGGCGCCCAACCCCCAGGCCGCGCAGGCCGGTTACGGCTACCCGCAGCAGGGCCAGGGCGCCCAGCCGCTCCCGCCCCAGCAGCCCCAGCAGGGCGCGTACGGCTACCCCCAGCAGGGCCAGCAGCCGCCCCAGCAAGGCCAGCCCCCGCACGGACAGCCCCCGCAGGCCCCGCCGCCCCAGCAACAGCAGCCGCCGGCCCCGTACCCGCCGCAGCAGCAGCCTCCGCAGGGCCAGCCGTATCCGGGCCAGCCCCAGCAGCCGTATCCGGGGCAGGGGCCGCAGGGGCCGATGCCCGGCGAGGAGGACCCGCGGCGGCAGAATCAGGGCGGTTCGCCGCTCGGCTACACCGCGGCCGTGGAGCTGTCCTCGGACCGGCTGGTCAACAACCGGAAGAAGCCGCGCTCGGGGAATCCCGCGCTGGGCGGCAAGTTCAAGTTCGGCGCCAAGAAGGAGGAGGCGGAGCGACAGCGCAAGCTGGACCTGATCCGCACCCCGGTGCTGTCCTGCTACCGCATCGCGGTGATCAGCCTCAAGGGCGGCGTGGGCAAGACGACCACGACCACGGCGCTCGGCTCCACGCTGGCCACCGAGCGGCAGGACAAGGTCATCGCGATCGACGCCAACCCGGACGCGGGCACGCTGGGCCGCCGGGTGCGGCGCGAGACCGGCGCGACCATCCGCGACCTGGTCACCGCGATCCCGTATCTCAACAGCTACATGGACATCCGCCGGTTCACCTCGCAGGCCTCGTCCGGCCTGGAGATCCTGGCGAACGACGTGGACCCGGCCGTCTCGACGACCTTCAACGACGACGACTACCGCCAGGTCATCGACATCCTCGGCAAGCAGTATCCGATCATCCTGACCGACTCGGGTACAGGGCTTCTGTACTCCGCGATGCGCGGGGTCCTCGACCTCGCCGACCAGTTGATCATCATCTCGACCCCGTCGGTGGACGGCGCGTCCAGCGCGAGCACCACGCTCGACTGGCTCTCCGCGCACGGCTACGGCGACCTGGTGCAGCGCGCCATCACGGTGATCTCCGGGGTGCGCGAGACCGGCAAGATGATCAAGGTCGAGGACATCGTGTCGCACTTCCAGACGCGCTGCCGCGGCGTGGTGACCATCCCCTTCGACGAGCACCTGTCGGCCGGCGCCGAGCTGGACCTGGACATGATGCGGCCGAAGACGCGGGAGGCGTATTTCAACCTCTCCGCGCTGATCGCCGAGGACTTCGCGCGCGCCCAGCAGGAGCAGGGCCTGTGGACGGGGCAGGGCAACAACAACCCGCCGCCGCAGATGCCCCCGCCCATGCCGGGCGCCCAGCAGGGGCAGTACCAACAGGGCCAGTATCCCCAGCAGTTCCCCGGCCAGCAGCCGCAGCAGTGGCAGCAGCAGCCGCAACAGCCCCCGCAGCAGGGCGGCTACGGCTATCCGCAGCAGGGCCAGCCCGGTCAGCAGCCTCCCCAGCAGGGCGGCTGGCCGCCGCCCCAGCAGTAGGCGGCGCCGGACGGCGACGGACGCTCAACGGCCGGGGGCCGGGCGGGACGTACACCAACCCCCCCCCCCCCCGCCCGTGGGAAGAGCGAACGCGCCCCAGCAAACGCCCGCCCCCCAAACCC
>NZ_JBCFOK010000029.1:0-64647 GCF_039605595.1 Streptomyces odontomachicola | reverse complement strand
GGGGGGGGGGGGGGGCGGGGGGCGGGGCGGGGGGCCCCCCCCGCCCCCCCCCCCCCCCCCCCCCCCCCCCCCCCGGGGGGGGGGGGGGGGGGGGGGGGGCAACCGGCGGCGCCCCGTCGGCGGTCATCGGTGGACGCGCCCCCGATGCCGCCCCCGCCTGCGCAGGGTGACCACCACCACGCAGGCCCCGCACAGCACCGCCCCCGCCCCCACCCTCAACCCCGCGTGGTAGCCGTCCAGAAAGGCCGCGTCCGGGGCCAACCCCGCGCGGAGCGCGGAGTGTTCGTGGCGGGTCAGGACCACGCCCACCAGCACCACCCCGAACACGCCCGACACCTCCCGCGCCGTACTGACCAGCCCCGACGCCGTACCGGCCCGCGCCGCCGGCACATCGGCCAGCGCGGCGACCGTCATCGGCGCGGTGAACGCGGAGCCCGCGCCGATCAGCAGCAGGCCGGGCTGCAAGTCCGCGTACCCCGCCGAAGCGCCCTGCCCGGCGACGCACAGCAGCCCGCCCCCGACCATCGCCAGCCCCGCCGCGATCACCCGGTGCGCGCCGAACACGCGGGCCAGCGGCTCGGCCGCGGGGGTCACGGCGAGGAGGGTCAGGGCGAGCGGGAGGAAGACGAGGCCCGCGTCGGTGGGGGAGAAGCCGAGGATCCGCTGGAGGTAGAGAGAGGTGAAGAAGAAGACGCCGTTCACGCCCACGCCCCACAGCACCTGCGCCGCCGCGCCCCCGGTCAGCGAGCGGCTCCGGAACGCACGCGGATCGACGAGCGGCGTGAAGGCCCGCGACTGCGCGAAGAGGAAGGCGGCCCCGGCGACCCCCGCACCCAGCAGGCACTCCGGAACGGGGCTGCGCCCGAAGCCCCGTTCACCGCCCTCGACCAGCGCGTACGTGAGGAGGAAGAGCGCCACGCCGGAGAGCAGCACACCCGGCATGTCCAGCACCCGGAGGAGAGCGGAGGGGCTGCGGCGTACCCCCACGCAGCGCCGCGGAACGGCAAGCGCGAGCAGCGCGGCCACCACCCCGAACGGGAGGTTGAGCAGGAACACCCACTCCCACCCGCCGTGTTCGGTCACCGCGCCGCCCAGCACCGGGCCCGACGCGAGCGCCACCGCGAGCGCCGCGGTCCACACGCCGACCGCGAACGTACGGCTCCGCTCCGGCAGATCGCCCGCCACTACGGCCAGCGAGGCCGGAATGACACAGGCCGCGCCCGCACCCTGCACACCCCGCGCGGCGATCAGCGAAGCGCCGCTCTCCGCGAGCCCCGCGCACACCGAGGCGGCGGTGAACACGCACAGCCCCGCCACCAGCACCGCCCGCCGCCCGACCAGATCGGACAGCCGCCCGCCGAGCAGCATGAGTGTCGAGAAGACCAGCACGTAGCTGACCGCGACCCACTCCAACTCCTCGGCGCTCAACGAGAGTTCGCGCTGCATGGACGGCAGTGCCACGTGCACCACGGTGTTGTCCAGCATCGCGATGAACCCGGACAGCGCCACGGCGGTCAGCACGGCGACCGCGCGCACGCCGCGTACGGGCGCCACCGGCGCGGCAGGGGGGCTGAGGGGAGCGCGGGTCATGGCCGCGGACCCTAAGCACCGGAAAGCGCCCGCGTCCGCACCGCCGCCGCAATTCCTTCACGGATGACAAGGCGCGGGCGCCCGCTTGTCACCACGGAAAGGACGCCCCGCCATCGCCCCGTACCCCTGTGGGCGACGTCTCCTTGACGGAGTGTCAGCAGCGCGGGCGGTGCGCGCACCCGCCCCCACCTGCACCGCGTACGGCCGCTACGTACGGCGTTCACAGCCCGCCGCGCCACATTTGTCAGCCGCCGCTATTTGCGCACCCCTGCCCTCTCGTGAGTCTGGGGCCTCCCCGCAACGTGGAGGTCCTTCCCATGTCCCCCGCATCCCCCGCACCATCCCCACAGGCCCCACAGGACTCCGCTCCGGCCGGCCTGCTGACCGAGCTGCTGGACCGCTGGGCCGAGGAGCGCGGCGCGCGCCGCGCGTTCACCGCCGTCGCCTTCGACGGGCCCGCTTCCCCCGGCACCCACACGACCGTGACCTGGAGCGCCCTGCGCACCCGCGCGCTCGCCGTCGCCCGGCGGCTGGCCGCGGGGACGGCGCAGGGCGACCGCGTCGCGCTGCTCCTGCCGCAGGGCCTGGACTACGTGACCGCGTTCCTCGGCTGCCTGTACGCGGGCGTGGTGGCCGTACCCCTGTTCACGCCGGGACTGCCGGGGCACGAGGGGCGGCTGTCCGCCGTGCTGGCCGACTGCGCCCCGGCCTGCCTGCTCACCGACTCGGCCAACGAGCCCGCGGTGCGCGAGGCCGCCGAGGATCCCGCACCGGATGCAGGCGTGCTGTGCGTCGACCGCATCCAGGACGCTCAACTCCCGGACAGCGAGGGTGAGTTGAGGGAAGGGGTGCGCGCGGGCGGGCCCGAGGATGCCGCGTACCTCCAGTACACCTCGGGCTCGACCCGCACCCCCGCCGGCGTCGTCATCTCGCACCGCAACGTGGCGGCCAACGCGCGCCAGGCCGTCGAGGCGTACGCGGCCGACCCGGCCGTCACCACGACCGTCGGCTGGCTACCGCTCTTCCACGACATGGGCCTGGTGCTGAGCGTCGCGGCCCCGCTGTACGGCGGCTTCCCCTCGGTGCTGATGGACCCCGTTGCCTTCCTCGAACTCCCCGTACGGTGGCTGCGGTTGCTCTCCCGCTATCCCGGCGCGGTCAGTGCCGCGCCCAATTTCGCGTACGACTACTGCGTCAGCCGCACCGGCGAGGAGGCGCGCGAGGGCCTGCGGCTGGAACGTGTCAGGGCGCTGATCAACGGCAGCGAGCCGGTGCGTCCCGCGACGGTCGAGCGGTTCGGCGCGGCCTTCGCGCCGTACGGGCTGCGGGCCGAGGCGCAGTGCCCCTCGTACGGGCTGGCCGAGGCGACCGTGTTCGTGTGCGCCGACCCGCCAGAGCGTGAACCGTCTCAACTGGCCGTGGACCGCGCCGCGTTGAACGACGGCAAGGTGGTGCCCGTAGCCGCCGGCGACGAGGGCGCGCTCCACCTGGTCGCCTGCGGTACCCCCGCGGGGCAGCGGCTGCGCGTCGTCGCGCCGGACACCGGCGCCCCGCTGCCCGAGGACACGGTCGGCGAGATCTGGCTCCAGGGCCCCAACACCGGGCGCGGCTACCGCAACAGGCCGGAGCTCTCCGCCGAGACCTTCGCCGCGCGCCTCCACGGCGAGGAAGGACTGTGGCTGCGCACGGGCGACCTCGGCGCGCTGCACGAGGGCGAACTGCTGGTCACGGGGCGGCTCAAGGACCTGGTGATCGTCGACGGGCGCAACCACTACCCGCACGACATCGAGGAGACCGTGCAGGAGCGCCTGCCCCTCGTACGCCGGGACCGCGCGGCGGCCTTCACGGTCCCGGCGGCCGACCCCGCGGCAGGGGGCGAGCAGTTGGTCGTGGTCGCCGAGCACCGCAGGGAGGCCGAGCCCGACGCGGACACGCGCGCGGCCGCGCTGGTCGCGGCGCGCGCCGCGGTCTCCTCCGGGCACGGCGTACGCCTCGCCGACCTGCGCCTGGTGGAGCCCGGCGTGATACCGCGCACCTCCAGCGGCAAGGTGTCCCGCACGGCCTGCCGCGCCCGCTACCTGGAGGGGGCGCTGTGAGCGGCGGGGCCAATGAGGAACTCGTACGGCTGGCTCGGGACGCCGTGGTGGGGCGGCTGTGCGAGCGGTACGGGGTGGAGCCCGAGGAGATCACCGAGCACCGGCCCTTCGCCGAACTCGGCCTGACCTCGGCCGATGCGGTCGCGCTCGCCTCCGAGCTGAGCCTGCTCACCGGCGAGCCGCTGGCCCCGACGCTGCTGTGGGACCACCCGACGCCGGCCCGGCTGGGGGAGCGGCTGCGCCGGGGCGGTACTCGCGCCCGGCAGGCCCAGGGGCCGCGCGGGGCAGGGGAGTCCGGGCAGCTCCGCAACGGCGTGGCCCCCGCCGCGGAGCTGTCCGGTCCACCCGGTGAGGGCGAGGGGGTGCCGCGGCTGCCCGCGGTCGCCGTCGTCGGCGCTGGCTGCCGGCTGCCGGGCGCCGACGGGCCCGAGGAGTTCTGGCGGCTGCTCAGCGAGGGGCGTGACGCGGTGGGGCTCGTGCCGGAGGGGCGCTGGGACGCGTTCCTGCCCGAGGCGCCGGGTCAGGAAGGGGACGTCCCGCACGGCGTCAGCCCGCACGGCGGCTACCTCGCCGATGTCGCGGGCTTCGACGCGGAGTTCTTCGGGATTCCGCCGCGCGAGGCCGCCGTCATGGACCCGCAGCAGCGCATGCTGCTGGAGGTCGCGCGCGAGGCGCTGGACCACGCCGCGCTGCCCGCGCCCTCGCTCGCCGGGACGGCTACCGGCGTCTTCGTGGGCATCAGCGGCAACGAGTACGCGCAGCTCACGACCGCGGAACCCGACGCGGTGGACGCCTGGACCCCGCCGGGCGCCGCGCTCAGCATCGCCGCGAACCGGCTCTCGTACGCGCTCGACCTGCGCGGCCCCAGCATGGCGCTGGACACCGCCTGTTCGTCCTCGCTGGTCGCGGTGCACCACGCGGTGCGCGCACTCGGCACGGGGGAGTGCGACACGGCGCTCGCGGGCGGCGCCAACCTGCTGCTGTCGCCCGCGCTCACGCTCGCCTTCCAGCGCATGGGCGCGCTCAGCCCGAACGGCAGGTGCCGCGCCTTCGACGCGTCGGCCGACGGCATGGTGCGCGGCGAGGGCTGCGCCGTGCTGGTGCTCAAGCGGCTCGCGGACGCCGAGCGCGACGGTGACCGGGTGCTCGCGGTGCTCCGTTCCACCGCGGTCAACTCGGACGGCCGCTCGAACGGCCTGCTCGCGCCCAATCCGCAGGCCCAGCGCGAGGTTCTGGCCCGCGCCTGCGCGGCGGCCGGGGTGCGCGCCGAGGACGTCGACCACGTGGAGGCGCACGGTACGGGGACCCCGCTGGGCGATCCCATCGAGGCCGAGGCCCTGGGAACCGTGCTCGGCGCGGGCCGCGCCGCCGACCGGCCGCTGCTGACCGGTTCGGTCAAGTCCAACCTCGGGCACCTGGAGGCGGCGGCCGGGATCGTGGGCCTGCTGAAGACCGTGCTCGCCCTGCACCACGACGAGATACCGCCCAGCCTGCACTTCCAGCAGCCGTCCCCGTACATCGACTTCGACGCGCTCCGGCTGCGGGTGGCCGCAGACCCCGAGCCCTGGCCGCGCTATTCCGGGACCGCGACCGCCGGGGTGTCCGCTTTCGGCTTCGGCGGCACGAACGCGCACGCCGTGCTCCAGGAGCACCGGCGGCCCCCGGCGTCCCGCCCCGATCCGGCCCGGGGCGCCCCCGCGGTCCTGCTGCTGGACGCCGCGACCGGTCCCCGACTGCGCGCGTACGCGGGCGAGTTGGGGGCCTGGCTGGAGACACCGCGAGGGCGCGCGGTCCACCCGTACGACCTGGGGCGCACGCTCGCGGGGAGGACCGGGCGCGGGCGGCACCGCGCCGCGCTGACCGTGCGGGACACCGGGGAGGCGGCGCGGGCGCTGACCGCGCTCGCGGAGGGGCGGCCGGATGTGTGCGTGCAGGTGGCGGAGGGCGAGACGGAGCCGCCGGGGCCCGTGTGGGTGTTCTCGGGGTACGGGTCGCAGTGGGCCGGGATGGGGGAGCGGCTGCTCGACGCCGAGCCCGCCTTCGCCGAGGCCGTCGACCGCCTGGAGCCGGTGCTGCGCGAGCACGCCGGGCTCTCGCTCCGCGAACACCTGCGTGCGGGCGCCGTGTTGGAGGGCCCCGACGTCGTGATGCCGGTGCTGTTCGGGATGCAGGTCGCGCTCGCCGAACTGTGGCGCGCGTACGGCTGCGTACCGTCCGCCGTGATCGGGCACTCGCTGGGCGAGGTGGCCGCGGCCGTCGTCGCCGGCGCGTTGGACCTTGCGGACGGCGCGCGGGTCGTCGGTCTGCGCTCCCGGCTGCTGGCCCGGCAGAGCGGCGGGGCCATGGCGGCCGTGGAGCTCACGTCCGCCGAGGTCGAGCGGCTGTCCGCGCGCTTCCCCAGCGTCGAACTGGCCGTGCACGCCTCGCCCGCGCAGACCGTCGTCACCGGTACGGACGCCGAGGTGGCCGCGCTCGTGGAGCAGGTCACCGTGCGCGGCGGCCTCGCCCGCGCGCTGCCGGTCGGCGTCGCGGGACACTCGCCGCACGTCGACCCGCTGCTCGGCGAACTCCGCGAGGGACTGGCCGGGTTGGCGCCCCGGACGCCGTCGGTGCCGCCGTACGGGACGGTGCTGGAGGATCCGCGCGAGCGGCCCGCGTACGACGCCGCGTACTGGGCGGCGAATCTGCGCAGGCCCGTACGGTTCGCGCAGGCCGTGACCGCGGCGGCGGAGGACGGGCACCGCGCCTTCGTCGAGGTGTCGCCGCACCCCACCCAGCTGCATCCGCTCGCCGAGACCTGGGAGGCGGCGCGCGCCGCCGGGGCCGCCGAGGGCGAGGCGCTGCTGGTGCCGACGCTGCGGCGCGGCACGGACGACGCGCACACCTTCCGCACCGGCCTCGCCGCGCTGCTCGCCCATGGACTCCCGCCGCGCGGGGCCGCGCTGCACCCGGGAGGGCGGGTCGCCGACGTGCCGGGAGCGCGGTGGTGGCACCGGCCGCACTGGACGGCGGGGCGCGTGCGGGGAGGCGGATCCGCCCAGGTGGAGGGCCTGCCGCACCCCGTCGCTGAGGAGCCGTGCGATCCCCCGGCGCCGGACGCGACCTCCGTGCTGGCCCGTCTCACCGAGGGCGTCGGACGCGTACTCGGCTTCCCGCCAGGCCAGCTCGCCCCGGACGCCCCGCTGACCGATTTCGGCCTGGACTCCCTGATGGCTGCCCGCATCCGGACCTTCGCGGAGCGGGAGTTCGGCGTCGCGGTGCCGCCTGCGGTGCTGCTGAGGCGGGGCACGTTGGAGGGGGTCGCGGAGTGGGTGGAAGGGGGCGGGGGCGGCTCCGAGGCCGACCCCGGGGTGCGCTCCGGGGTGGGTGCCGAGGTGGGGCCGGGTGTGCGGCGGCCCCTGACCGATCCCGGAGCGGACTCCGGGGCGCGTTCCGGGGCGGCGCGCTCCGGGGGCGGTCCCGTACGGGTTCTCGCTGAGGGCGGGGCGGGGGCGCCGTTGTTTCTCGCGCATCCCGCGGGAGGCGGGCCCGCGGTGTATTCCGCGTTGGCTGAGCGGCTTGGTGCCGGGCGTACGTGTTATGGGCTGGAGCGGGTGGATGAGCCCTCCTCCGTTGCCGAACGGGCCCGTGTCTGTGCTCGGTTGGTGCGGGAGACCTGCCCCGACGGGCCCTGGGTGCTGGGCGGGTGGTCGTACGGGGGGCTCCTCGCGCAGGAGGCCGCGCGGGTGCTCGTCGCCGAGGGCGGGCGGGTGAGCGCGTTGCTGCTGATCGACAGCGTGCTGCCGCTGCCCGCGCCGGAGCTGCCGCCCCGCGAGGAGGCGCGCCGGAGGTTCGCCGCCTTCGCCGCGTACGTGGAGGACACCTACGGGGTGCCGCTGCCGCTCCCGTACGGGGAGCTGGCGCTGCTCGACGACGCCGGGCAGGTCGAGTTGGTGGTCAAGGCGCTGGAACAGGCCGTCGGACCGCCTCACTCCGCGCTGGAGCACCAGCGCACCTCGTACCTGGATCTGCGCAGTGGCGAACGGCACACGCCGGGCCCGTACGCGGGCCGCACCCTGCTCGTACGGGCCACCGAGGCCGCGCCGCACACCGTGCGGGACGCGCGCTACGAGCGCGAGGACGAGGCGCTGGGCTGGGACGCGTACTGCTCCGACCTCGCCGTTGTGCCGGTTCACGGGCACCACCTCTCCCTCCTGGACCCGCCGGCGGTGGACCTGCTGGCGCGTCATGTGGGCGGGTTCCTTGCCGAAAGCGAAGAGTGAAGTGAAGGGCGGTCCGATGGGTGCTGAGCCGGGGTCCGGACGGCCCTCGCGGCGTGCGGTGTTGGGCGCGCTGGGCGGTGGGGCGGCTGTGGCGGGCGGCGCCTTTGTGGTGCCCGCCGCGTGGGGCGGCGGCGCGGGTGGTGTGGTGCCCGGTGCGGGTGGGGCGCGGGTCGTGTCGGAGCGGCGTACCGGTTCGCGCACCGTCGAGCTGCGCATCGACTCGCCTGCGGCGGGCCGCACGCTGCCGGTGCGGGTGCTGCTCCCTCCGGGGTGGCGGCGCGGTGCGGGGCGTACGTGGCCCGTGCTGCATCTGCTGCAGGGCGCGCACGACACGTACACGTCGTGGACGCGGGAGACGGACGTCGCGTCCTTCCTCCGCGACAAGGACGTGATCGCCGTGCTGCCCGAGTCCGGCAGGACCGGGATTCCCACGGCGTGGTGGCACGGCGGGCGGGGCGGCGAGGATTACGAGACCTTTCATGTGCGGGAGGTGGGGGCGGTGTTGCGGGCGCGGTTCGGCGCCTCGGCGCTGCGTGCGGTCGCGGGGGTTTCGACCGGTGGTTACGGGGCGCTCGCGCTGGCGGCGCGGCATCCTGATTCTTTCGTCGCGGCGGCTTCTTACAGCGGGATTCCGCATACCTTGCTGCCCGGCGTTCCCGGGCTTGTGTACGCGATCGTCGCGCGGGAGCTGGCTGCGCCGTCGGCGCTGTGGGGGAGCCCTGTGTTCCAGCGCTCCAACTGGCGGGCGCGTGATCCCTTTTCGCTGGTGGAGCGGCTTCGCGGGAAGGGGGTGTACGTGTCCTGCGGTTCGGGCGGCCTGCCCGAGGAACAGATCCTGGAGAGCTCCGTGTGGCCCTCCAATGCCGCCTTCGCAGAGGAATTGCGTCTGCGCCGCGTGCCCGCGCGGATCCACCTCTACCGAGGCGGCGCCCATTCCTGGCCGTATTGGGAGAGGGAATTCCACGCGTCCTGGCCGCTGCTGGCGAGAGCGTTGCGCTTGTGACCGCCGACCCCTTGCGCGTGTGGTTGCTTTCCGCTGCGGCGGGATGTGTGTGGGTGGTTGCGCCCGACTTTTGAGTGACGGCCCGCCCTACGACGCTCCGCGCCTCCGGTCGGGCCTCGCTCTGGTCTGCGGCGTCCGCGGGTTGCGTACGAGCAGTCGCTTCTCGGGCGGGGGCGGTGCCCATGAGAGGGTGCCGAGGTGGGCAGACTGGCGAGGAACGTCGTGACGAGGGAGCGACCCCGTGGATGAGACCCTGGAGGCGCTGCTCGCCGAGGTGACCGAACGCGGCGGCTACCCCACTCCGCAAGAGGCCGCCCGCGCCACGCAGGCCGTACTCGAAACCCTCGGCGCCCACCTCGCGGACACCGACCGCACCCGTCTCGCCCTGTTCCTCCCCCCGCTCGTCGCCCCGCTGCTGCTGGACGCCCCGGCCCCGGACGAGGGCGGCCCGCTCACCCCCGAGCGCCTGCTCGCCGCGCTCGCCGCACGCGACGGCGGCCGCCCCGAGACCGCGCGCCGCGACGCCGACGCCGTGCTCGGCGCGGTCGCGGCCCGCGCCGACGAGGCCCTGATCCGCCGCATCCTGGAACACCTGCCACCGGGACACGCCCCGCTGTTCGGCCGCCCCGAACCCCGCTGAGCCCCCGCGCGCCGCACCGAAGCCGCGTACGGAGGACGGGTCACGCGCCGCCCGACAGCGCGTCGTGAAGCGGTCGTGCGCCCCGCGCCCCGCACGATCTGCTCATGGGACATTTCGCTCGTTCCGGCTTCGCCGCCCTCGCCTGCGCGCTGGCGCTGACCGGCGGGCCGGCGGCCGCGGCGCAGCCGCCGCACCCGCAGCCCGTCGCGGGGCTCGGCGCCCGCGCCGACGCGCTCTACCGCGAGGCCGCGAAGGCCACGGCCCGCTACGAGAAGGCGCGGCACGACGTCAGGCGGCAGCGCGCCGCCGCGCACCGCCTCCATGCGCGGGTGCGGCAGGGTGAGCGGCGGCTCGGCGTGCTGCACCGGCAGGTCGGCGTGGTGGCCAGGAGCCAGTACCGCAACGGGGTGTGGTCGCCGGGCGCGCGGCTCCTCAACTCCCGTACCCCGTACGCCTTTCTGCGCAGGCTCGACGTGCAGCGGCAGGGCGACCACGCGTTCAGCGGCCTGCTCGACGCGGCCCGCTCCGCGCAGCGCGGCCTCGAACGCGACCGCGCACGGGCGCAGTCCACGCTCCGCGCGCTGGAGCGGAGCTCGGCCCGGAGTACGGCGGCCAAGCGCGCCGTCGAGGCGAAGCTCGCGCGGGTGCAGCGCGAACTGCGGGCGCAGCAGACGCAGTCCGTGCAGGTCCGGCGCACGCAGACCGGCTGTGCGAAGGCGGACCCGCCGCCCCCGCCGCGCGCGGGCGGGCCGCGCTGGGTGACCCCGGTGGACAAGGACGACGATGCGTACGAGCTGTCGGCCGGTTACGCCTCCTCCGGGTCCCACTGGTCCAACTGGCACACCGGGCAGGACTTCGCCGTCCCCGAGGGGACACCCGTACGGGCCGTGGGGGACGGGACCGTGTACTCGGCCGGCTGCGGCGACGGCTTCGGCAACCAGATCGTCGTCCGGCACGACAACGGCTACTACTCGCAGTACGCGCACCTCTCGCTGCTCCAGGCGGAGCCGGGAAGCCGGGTGCGGGCCGGACAGCAGATCGGGCTCTCCGGCGACACCGGCAACTCCACGGGCCCGCACCTGCACCTGGAGATCAGGGCCACCCCGCAGCTCGGCTCGGGGATCGACCCGGTGCCGTGGCTGCGGGAGCGCGGCGTGACCCTGTGACCCCCTGGGGCCCCTAAGGGCGGGGGCGCGTCCAGGGGCTCAGGCCGCCCGCGTCAGCACCCCGGTGTGGTGCAGCCGGTGCACCACGGAGTCCAGCACCCCGCTGTGCGCGAGCCGGTCGCGGCCGTTCCTGCCGTCCATGTCGGACGCGGCCTGGGCCAGTTGCCCGGCCAGCTCCTCGACCTCCCGCACGGAGGGGCGGGGGCCGCCGTGCTCCAGGCGCACCGCGCACGCGGTCGCCGCGTCCACCACGCGCTCAGCCGTGGCCAGCAGCGCCAGCCAGTCGCGGGTCTGGCCGCGCCGCGAGGGGAACTCGGCCGCGGCCTTCGCGGCCAGCGCCCGCACCTCGCCGAGCGCACGGTAGGCGGCCCGGCGCAGCGCGCGCCGCTCGTCGTCGGCCTCGCTGCCGCGCGGGGCGGTCAGCACGTGCCGCACGTAGTCCTCGGTACGCCGCAGCCCCACCGCGAAGCGGTTGCCCACGTGCGCGCCGGGCGCCACGAGCTGCGGCAGGTGGCCGACGAGCAGCACGATCGCGCAGGCGATGGCGGTGTGGGTCAGCCGGTCCGGCGCCGCCTGGGTGTCGCCGCCCGTCCACACGAAGGACAGCACCATCACGGTGATCACCGAGGTCTGGAGCGCGAAGTGCCGGGTGGCCACCGGCACGGCCGAGCCCGCCGCCCCCGCGAGCAGCGCGGGCCACCAGGGGCCGCCCACCGCCTGGCCGAGAGTGGCGAGCCCGGCGAAGACCAGCACGCCCAGCGCCGTACCGGCGAAGCGGTTGACGGTGCGCGAGAACAGCGGGCCCATGTCCGGCTTGACCAGGAACGCCGCCGTCGCGGGCAGCCAGAACCAGTGCTCGGTCCCCAGCAGCAGCGCCACCACCGCGCTCGCCGTCACGCAGACCGCGACCCGGATCCCGTACGAGCGCCCGGCGGCGCCGAACAGCGCGCGGCGGTAGCGGGCCCTGTTGCCCCGCGCGGTGCGCGGCGCGTGCGGATCGGTGTCGCCGGCGGAGCCCGCGGGTTCCGTGCGGGAGAAGGCCACGGCCGCCTTGAGCAGCGCGCGGTCGAAGGAGCTGCGCGCCGGGCTGTCGGAGGCAGGCGAGGGCAGCCGCCCCGGGCGTTCGCCGCTGCGCACCGCGTCGGCCAGCCGCCGCGGCCCGGCGATCACCCGTTCCGGGAGCGCGCGGCCCTCCCACAGCAGCGCCACGCTCGACTCGCACAGAGCGGTCGCTGACGCGAACTGCTGGGCCAGCAGCACCTCGGCGGGCGTGCCACGGCGCAGCCGGAACAGGCGGTGCAGCCGCAGCGCCTCGTCGGCGCGGTCCAGCGCGCCCGTCAGCGCGCGGCGCGCGGTCTCGGCGCGCGGTCCGCCGGCCGCCTCCAGCGCGTCGGCCAGCGCGTCGAACACCCCGGCGACCGCGGCCCGTTCGCCGTGCAGCGCGCCGCCCAGCGCGCCGCCCAACTGCCGCGGCGTACGCAGGACGAGGCGGAGCAGCAGAAGCCACCCGGCTCCGGCGAGGAAGCAGAGCGCCTTGAATCCGGGGTTGCCGGGCATCGGCATCCCGGCGCCGACGGTCGTGGTCACGATGAGCTGCATGCCCGCGCTGGACCACACCTGGCCCGAGATGCTGACGGTGCCGCCGATCATCGCGACCGCGAACAGCAGCGGGAGCGTCCACCACGCGGAGGGCACGACGCTCTCCAGCAGCGAGCCAGACAGCAGCCCGACGGCGCCCATCAGCGCGGGCAGTCCGATGTGCGCGATGCCCGTACGACGAGTCCCCGGACGGTCGTTGACTCCTGCCAGCATCGCGCCCATGCCGGCCATGACCCCCGCGCCCGCGTGCCCGGTCACCACGGCGAGCGCCAGCAGCGGCCCTGCCGCGAGCGCGCCGCGCAGCACGGCCGCCCAGGGCACCGGAGCGCGCTGCCACCTGAAGGGGTGGACCAGCCACGGCGGCACGGAGGAGCGGGCGGAGCTGAGGGAATCGGCGGTACGGCGGGCTGCGGTGCGGAGCACGGGCCTCCTCGTGGCGTTCTACGAAGGGTCCGGCGGACGGCAGTGGCCGACGGCGTGATCACCACCGTACCCGGCCACCCGTGCAAATCGGGCAAACAGCAGGTTGCCCGCCCGTGACATCCCCCGCAGCACGGGCCTCCCCGTCCTGTTACCTGCGCGTACGGTGCGTACCGACCGGCGACAGGGGGCGGCCCTACGGCTCAGTCGTGCTGCTTCAGCAGCACCCACGCCTGCACGGCGGCGAAGGCCAGCAGCGCGGCGCCCACCGCGCCCGTGATCTGGATGCCCCCGGTGTAGGCGCCGCGCGCCGCGTCCGCCAGCGTGTGGCCCGCCTCTCCGCCGACGCGGGACGCGGTGGCCAGCGCGTTGCCGATGGTCTCCTTGGCGGACTCCATCGCGGGTCCCGGGATGCCGGGCACGTCGTCGAGGTGCGCCCGGTACGCGGAGGACAGCACCGAACCCAGCACCGCGATACCCAGCGCGCCGCCCAGCTCGATGGCCGTCTCGGAGACGGCCGAGGCGGCGCCCGCGCGCTCCGGCGGGACCGTGGAGAGCACGATGCTGTTGGTGAGCGTCATCGTCGTCCCCACGCCGAGGCTGACGAAGCAGAACGCCACGGTCACCACCGTCGCGCCGTCCCCCAGCCGCAGCGCGCAGAGCATCGAGTACCCGAGCGCCGCTATCGCCAGGCCGCCGCAGATCAGGCGCTGCACGCCGACCCGCTGCGCCGCGGCAGCCGCGAGGAAGCCCGCGGTGATGTCCATCGCGGCGCCGGGCAGCAGGAGCAGCCCGCCGGTCAGCGGCGAGAGGCCCTCGGAGAGCTGGAGGTACTGCGGGATGAAGAACAGCGCGCCGGCCATCACGAACACCACCAGCATGTTGGTGCCGATCGCGGCCGAGAAGCGGCGGATGCGGAACAGCGAGATGTCGATCAGCGGGTCGGCGAGCGCGCGCTGCCGCCGCACGAAGACCGCGCCGAAGGCGAGCCCGGCCACCACGAAGGGCAGCGCGATCAGCTTGTCGCCGTGTGCGAAGGACTTGATCCCGTACACGACCGGGATGACCGCGAGGAGCGAGAGCGCGGCGCTCGGCAGGTCGAAGCGGCCGGGCGAGGGGTCGCGGGTCTCCGGCACCAGCAGCGGCAGTGCCAGCAGCGCGAGGGCCACCAGCGGCAGGTTGATCAGGAAGACCGAGCCCCACCAGAAGTGCTCCAGCAGCACGCCGCCGACCACCGGGCCGAGCGCGGAGCCGGCGGCGAATGCCGAGCCCCAGGCGGCGATCGCGGTCAGCCGCTGCCGCTCCTCGCGGAACATGTTGCGCAGCAGCGACAGCGTCGACGGCATCAGGGTCGCCCCGGCCACGCCGAGCAGCGCGCGCGAGGCGATGAGGGCCGCGGCGCTCGGCGCGTACGCGGCGAGCAGCGAGGCGGCGCCGAAGCCCGCGCAGCCGATCATCAGAAGCTTGCGGCGGCCGATGCGGTCGCCGAGCGTGCCCATGGTGACCAGCAGCCCCGCGAGCACGAAGGAGTAGATGTCCACCAGCCACAGGAGCTGGGTGCTGGAGGGGGAGAGGTCCTCGCTCAACTGCGGGACGGCGAAGCCCAGCACGGTCAGGTCGATGGCGATGAGCAGCACCGGCAGGGTCAGGATGACCAGACCGGCCCACTCGCGCAGTCCGGCCCTCGGCGGAACGGCCTCCCGCGGCGCGTCGGTTCCGGCCGGGTTCTCCTGCATGGTGTTCCGCTCCCTTTCCGCATCCTGTCCTGGGCGATTCGGACAACCCTATACAGCGGTGTGTACGGGCGTACAAATGCTTTTGCGGGGAGCGGAGGGGGCGGCGTCGTGTTTCAGCCGCGCTGCTCGGGAAGTGCCGCGTCCAGGAGGGTCCGTGACCGCTCGGGGACGTGCGGCGCGTAGTACGCGTGCAGCGCGCGGCGTGCCAGATCGGCCGCCTCCGCCGCGTCGCCCTCGCGGATCGCCGCCAGCACCTCGCGGTGATGGGCGATGGAGCGTGCCGTCCACTCCGCTGCGTGCTCCGCGTCCGCGATCTTGCGCTCGATCACCTCGACCACGGCCTCGTGCACCGCGCGGGTGCACAGGCTCAGCAGCGCGTTGCCGCTCGCCTCGGCCACGGCGCGGTGGAACAGCGCGTCGGCCTCGCTGAACGCGTGCACGCCTGCGGGCCCCGCGTGCGTCTGCCCGGCCAGCTCCTCCATGTGCGCGACCTGCGCCTCCATGCGCTCCAGGTCCGCTTCGGTGCGCAGCCGCGCCGCGAGCCTGTTGCTCTCCGCCTCCAACACCATGCGGAACTGGACCAGTTCGCCCAGCGACGAGTGGTGGGAGCGGGTGAGCCTGCCCAGCGCCTGGCTCAGGTTGTCGGGGGAGACGCCCAGCACCTCGGCGCCCAGCGGATCACCGGGGCGCGAGCGCACCAGGCCTGCCGACTGGAGCACCCGCAGCGCCTCGCGGATCGTGGAGCGGCCGACGGCGAACTGGCGTACCAGCTCCCGTTCGGCCGGCAGCCGGGTGCCGGACGGGAGCTCGCCGCTGAGGATGCGGTCCTCGATCTGCTCGGCCACCCGCTGGTACGCGCGTACCGGCTGGACCGGCCGGAACGGCGCGCCGCCGTCGGACATGTCCCCTCCCTGGTCTTTCCCCGGCTGTTCCCTGGTGTCCTCGCGTACCCCTTGACCGGCCCGCGGGCCCGCGAGCACAGTACGGAAGATCGACTGGTCTGACCAGTCGCCTGGCCGGTCAACCGGCGTGGGCGGCGGGCGAGTTGGAGGTTCCATGCAGCCAGGACCCGGTGCCGTGCGCACCCACGACGGACGGGCGGCGGAGGACGGAGCCGTCGCGTTCACCCGGGCGCTGGTGCGGCTGCGCACCGTCGCCGACGAGGGCGCCGAGGGCACGGCCGAGGTGGAGCGGCCGGCCGCCGAGCTGGTGGCCGCGCTGTTCGCGGAGTTCGGCTGGCCGCACGAGGTGGTGGAGTCGGCGCCCGGCAGGCACAGCGTGATCGCCGTGGTGGAGGGCGGGGGCGGTCCAGGGTCGACCCTGATGTTCGAGGGGCACACCGACGTGGTCACCGAGGGCGACCCGGAGGACTGGACGGTCGACCCCTACGGGGCGGTCGTGCGGGACGGGAAGCTGTGGGGGCGCGGCGCCGCCGACATGAAGTCCGGTGTGGCAGCGATGATTTACGGGGTGCGGGCGCTGGAGCGGGAAGGGCCCTTCCCCGGCCGGGTGGTGCTCGGGGTCCTCGCGGACGAGGAGGGCATGATGCTCGGGGCCAAGGCGTTCGCCGCCTCGCCGCTCGCCCGCGAGGTGGACGCCGTGATCGTGTGCGAGCCCGAGGGGTACGAGGTGTGCACCTCCGCGCGCGGCGGCATCCGGCTGCGGCTCGACCTGCGCGGCGCGATGGCGCACGGCGCGATGCCGCAGGAGGGCAGGAGCCCCGTGGCGGCGGGGGCGCGGATCGTGGACGCGCTCGCCGGGGTGCAGGAGTGGGCCGAGCGCCACTACGGGGAGCACCCGCACGCCGGGAGGGTCACCGTCACGCCCACGGTGCTGCACGCGGGCGATCCGGCCCAGCTCAACGTGATCCCCGCGCACGGTCTCGTGGGGGTCGACCTCCGTACGATCCCGGGCACCGACCACGGCGAACTCGTCGGCCGCGTGCGGGAGGCGGCGACCGCGGCGGCCGGCCCCTACGGGGTCTCGGTCGCCCTCACCGTCGTCGACGACCGCCCCGCGATCGAGCTGCCCGAGGACCATCCGGTGGTGTCCGCGCTGGTGGCGGGCCATGCGCGGGTGCACGGTGCGGCGCCCCGCTTCGGCGCGGTCCCGGGCACGACCGACGGCACGATCCTCACCCGCGACGCTGGACTGCCCACGGTGGTCTACGGCCCCGGCGGCAAGTGGATCGCCCACCAGAAGGACGAGTACGTGGAGGTGCGGGAGATCACCGAGTACGTGCGGGTGTACGCGGCGGCGGCGCGGGAGTTCCTGACGGAAGGAGCGGGCCGATGAGCAGTGGGCCGGTGAGTGCTGTCCCGGAGTTCCCCCAGGGTCTTCCCGTAGGGGACGGGTGGGTTCCCGCGCCCGAGGAGGCGGCCGTCAGGTTCCCGTACGACGGGAGCGTGATCGGGAGCGCGCCGGTCGGCGACGAGGCGGTCGCGGCGCGGGCCGTGGAGCACGCCGCCGGCCTGCGGCGCGAGGTGGCCCGGCTTCCCTCGCGTACGAGGCGGCGCGTGCTGGCCGAGGTGGCGGGGGAGTTGGAGCGGCGCGCCTCCGCGCTGGAGGACCTGCTCGTCCTGGAGACCGGCAAGCCGCGCGCCGACTGCCGTACCGAGGTGCTGCGCTCCGTCGCCACCTGGCAGGCCACCGCCGACGAGGTGAGCAGGACGCACGGCGAGACCGTTCCGCTCGACGCGCTGCCGTCGGGCGACGGGATGACCGGGTGGTGGACACGGCGCGCGATCGGCGTCGTCACCGGCATCGCGGGCTTCAACTACCCGGTCATGCTGGCCTCCCACAAGATCGCCCCGGCGCTGGCCGCCGGCTGCCCCGTCATCGTGAAGCCCGCGCCCCAGACCCCGCTGGCCACCCTGTGGCTGGTGCACCTGGTGCGCGAGCGACTGACGGAGGCGGGCGTTCCGCCGGGCGCCGTCCAACTGGTCACCGGGGACGCCGCGGTGGGCCGGACCCTCACCACCCACCCCGAGGTCGCCGCCGTGTCCTTCACCGGCTCGGCCGAGGTCGGCCACCGCATCGCGGGGGACGCCGCGCCCCGCAAGACCGTGCTCGAACTGGGCTCCAACGCCGCGCTGGTGGTCGCGGCCGACGCCGACCTGGACGCGGCGGCCGACGCGGTGCTGCGCGGCGGCTACTACGCCTCGGGCCAGGCGTGCATCGCGGTGCAGCGCGTCATCGCCGTACGGGACGTCGCTGAGGAACTGGAGAAGCGCATCGCCGGCCGGCTGTCCGAACTCGCCGTCGGCGACCCCCGCGAGGAGGCCACCCGCGTCGCCCCGCTCATCGACGAGGCTGCGACGGAACGGGTGCTGGACTGGATCCGGCGCGCGACGGACGCCGGGGCGCGGGTGGTCGCGGGCGGCGAACGCGCAGGTGAGGGCGGTCGGAGCATCGCGCCCACGCTGCTCGCCGAGGTGCCGGACGGGCAGCCCGCCTGGGACGAGGAGATCTTCGGCCCTGTGGTGTGCCTGCGCACCGTGCCCGATCTGGAGACGGCGTACGAGACCGTGAACGCCAGCCGCTACGGGCTGCACGCGGCGGTCTTCACACGCGGCCTCGGCGCCGCCTTCGAGGCGCTCGACACGCTCGACGTGGGCGGCGTCGTGGTCAACGAAGTGCCCGGATACCGTTGCGACATCGCACCGTACGGCGGTGTGAAGGACTCAGGAACCGGCCGCGAGGGACCCCGGTTCGCGATCGAGGAGCTGACCGTGACCCGGATGGCGGTGATCCGTCCATGAGCGCGCGCGAGAGGTCCGCACCCCCTGCCGGAGAGCCGCCCGTGCCCCGACTGCCGGACTACTCCCGCCTGTTCCGGCTCGACGGGCGCCGGGTCGCCGTCGTCGGCGGCGGGGGCGGCATCGGCCGCGAGGCGGTGCGCGCCCTCGCCGCGCAGGGCGCCGAGGTCACCGTCGCCGACCGGGACGCGGCGGGAGCGGAGGAGACCGCGCGGCTCGCGGCGGAGGACGTTCAGCGGGAGCCCGCGCCGGGCGGACCGCCGGGTACGGCGACCCCGTACGCGCTCGACGTGCTGGACCCCGAGGCGCTGCGCACGGCCGCCGACGCGTGGGGCGCGCTGGACGGGCTCGTGGTCACGGTCGGAGTGAACGTCCGCAAACGGATCGCGGATTACTCGATGGAGGAGTTCGACCGCGTCATCGCGCTCAACCTGCGCGCCCACTTCTCCCTCATTCAGGCGGTGGCCCCCGGCATGGCCGAGCGGGGCGGCGGCAGCGTCGTGAGCTTCGCGTCCATGCGCGCCTTCCAGGTCGAGCCGGGGCAGGGCGCGTACGCCGCGTCCAAGGCGGGGCTCGTGCAGCTCCTGCGTACCGCGGCCGCCGAATGGGGCCCGCGGGGCGTGCGGTTCAACGCCGTGGCGCCCGGCGTGGTGCGCACGCCGCTGACCGACCAGATCGCGGCGGACCCCGAGTGGTACGACGCCTACGCGCGGGCCTCGGCGCTCCAGCGCTGGGCGCGGCCCGCCGAAGTCGCGGGTGCGGTGGCCTACTTGGTCTCCGACGCCTCCACGTACGTGACGGGCAGCGTGCTGACCGTCGACGGCGGCTGGACGGCGGTGGACGGGCGCTACGAGCCGTCCTTCTGAGCCCGGCCCGCCCCGCCCCGCCCCGAATGATCCCCTTCCCCGCCAGAGAGCACCCCAGAGAGCACCCGCCGAGGAGCCATGCCCGAACCGCCCCCGCAGCACGAGCAGTCCGCGCAGTCCGCAGCGTCAGGTGAGCCCGGCGGCCCATCGGGGCCGGGCGCCTCGCCCGCGCCGAGCCCGCGCCCCCGCCGCCACGCGCTGTGGCTGCTCCTGGTGCCCGCCGCGCTGTACTGCGCCGCGCCGCTGGTCGCCAACCGCATCGAGCCGCGGGTGCTGGGCGTGCCCTTCCTGCTCGCCTGGATCATCGCGGCGACCGTGCTCAGCCCGCTGGTGATCTGGCTCGCCGCCCGCCTCGACCCGGCGTACCGGGAAGGCGCGGACGAGCCGCTGCCCGGAGTGGACGCCCCGACCGCTGACGCTGACTCGCGCGATGCCGACCCCCGGGGAGGCGCCCGATGAGCGGCTCCGCCGCGATCGCCACCGGCATCTTCGCCGTGGCCATGGTGCTCACCCTCCTCACCGGCGTGCTCAGCGCGCGCGGCCGGGACAAGGGGCTCGCCGAGTGGTCGGTGTCCAGCCGCGGTCTCGGCGTGCTGTTCATCTGGCTGCTGATGGCGGGCGAGAGCTACACCAGCTTCTCCTTCCTCGGTACCGCGGGCTGGACCTACAGCTACGGCGTCCCGATCCTCTACCTCGTCGCCTACCTCACGGTCGGCTTCGCGGTGGCGTACGTGATCGGTCCGGCGCTGTGGACGTACGCCAGCCGCAACGGGCTCATCTCCATCGCGGACATGGCCGAACACCGCTTCCGCTCCCGCCCCCTGGGCATCGTGGTCGCGGTCGTGGCCACCGTGTTCCTGATCCCCTACATCCAGGTGCAGATCCAGGGCATGGGCGTGGTCGTCAACGCGATGAGCTACGGCAGCATCGGGCTGAAGACGGCTGCCGTGGTCTCGTTCGTGGTCGCCGAGGCGTTCATCCTGGTGTCGGGGCTACGGGGATCGGCCTGGGTGAGCGTGCTCAAGGACGTGCTCGTGATCGGCGTCGTCGTGTTCCTCGCGGTGTACATCCCGATGCACTTCCTGGGCGGGCTCGGCGACTTCATGCAGCGCATGGTCGCGGAGAAACCGGAGTGGCTGACCTTCCCCGGGCACGCCTCGGAGGGCAGGAACGGCGCGTGGTTCGCGAGCACGCTGCTGCTCAACGCCGTGACCATCACCATCTTCCCGACCACCGTCGCCGGTTATCTGAGCGCGAAGAACGCCAACGCGCTGCGCCGCAACGCGCTGCTGCTGCCCTGGTACCAGCTCCTGCTCTTCATCCCGATGATGATCGGCGCCACCGCGCTGTTCGTGCTGCCCGCACTCGGCAACCCCGACCTGGCCCTGTTCAGCCTGGTCACCAAGTCGCTCCCGGCGCCCGTGGTGGCGATCGTCGGGGTCGCGGGCGCGCTGTCGGCGATCGTGCCGATGAGCGTGTTCATGCTGTCGATCGGCACGCTGTGGGGCCGCACCGTGCTGGGCGGCGGCAACGGCTCCGACCCCCGCTTCCGCAAGCCGGCCGCCGAAGCGGCCGAAGCGGGCGGCGCGCGCGACCTGCGCAACAAGCGGCTGTCCCAGCTCGTCTGCTTCCTCGCCGGGCTCATCGCCCTGGCGGGCAGCCTCTTCCACCCCGACACGCTGGTGCAGCTCTCCCTGCTCTCGTACCAGGGCCTCGCCCAGCTCGTACCGGTGGTGCTGCTCGCCCTCTACTGGCGGCGGATGACCGCGGCGGCCGCCGTCGCGGGCCTGGCCGTCGGCCTCGCCGTCACCGTCCTGCTGTGGACCACCGGCAACGACCCGTGGCACGGCATCAACGGCGGCATCCTCGCGCTGGCCGCGAACCTGCTGGTCACGGCGGCCGTAACGGTCCTGCGCGGAGGCCGCACCGGACAGCGGGAGCAGGAGCACAGCGGAGCCGGGGACTTGGCGGGGGAGCGGGCATGACGGCAGCGGACGACTCCACCGGCACCACGGCGTACGACTCCACCGACTCCACGGCGTACGAGGTCGAGGGCCTGTCGGAGCCCGTCGAGATCCTCGTCGACCGCTGGGGCGTGCCGCATCTGTACGCGGAGTCCGAGGACGACCTCTTCCGCGCGCAGGGCTTCAACGCGGCGCGCGACCGGCTCTTCCAGATCGACCTGTGGCGGCGCCGCGGACTCGGCCTGCTCTCCGAGGTGTTCGGCCCGGAATGCGCCGAACACGACCGCGCCGCGCGGCTGTTCCTCTACCGCGGCGGCATGGAGGAGGAGTGGGAGGCGTACGGACCCGGCACCGAGCGCGTCGCCCGCGCCTTCACCGAGGGCGTCAACGCGTACGTGCGGCTGTGCCGCGAGCGTCCCGAGCTGCTCCCGCCGGAATTCGGGCTGCTGGGGTACGGGCCCTCGCTCTGGAACCCCTCCGACGTGGCCCGCATCCGCAGCCACGGCTTGCAGTACAACCTCCAGGACGAGGTCGACAGGGCGCTCACGCTCCGGGACTTCGGCCCCGAGCTGGGCCCCGAGGTCGAGGAGCTGCGCAAGGTGCGCGACCCCGAGGGGCACCGGCTGCGGGTCCCCGAGGGCCTGGACCTCTCGGTGATCCCCGACGACGTGCTGGACGTCTACCGCAAGGCCACCGTCCCGCCCTGGGCGCCGGGCAGCGCGCCGCGCCCCGGCATCGACGGCAGCAACAACTGGGTCCTCGCCCCGTCCCGTACGGCGACCGGGCGCCCCCTCCTCGCCAACGACCCGCACCGGCCGGTCACCCTGCCCTCGCTGCGCTACATGGCGCACCTCTCCGCGCCCGGCATCGACGTGATCGGCGCCGGCGAACCCGCGCTGCCCGGCGTCTCCATCGGCCACAACGGCCGCCTCGCCTTCGGCCTCACGATCTTCCCGATCGACCAGGAGGACCTGTACGTCTACGAGACCAACCCGGACAATCCGCGCGAGTACCGGTACCAGGACCACTGGGAGCCCATGACCCTGGTGCGCGAGACCATCCCAGTGCTCGGCGGCGAGGACGTGGAGGCCGAGCTGTGGTTCACCCGGCACGGACCGGTGATCCGCGAACGCCCCGAGCGGCACGCGGCGTTCGCGGTGCGCGCCGCCTGGCTGGAGCCCGGCATGGCGCCCTACCTGGGCAGCATGGACTACATGCGCGCCGAGGACCCGGACGCCTTCACCGCCGCGCTGTCGCGCTGGGGCGCGCCCGGCGAGAACCAGGTGTACGCCGCACCGGATGGCACCGTGGGCTGGCGCCCCGCCGGACGTGTTCCTGCCCGGGACGACTGGGACGGCACGTTCCCTGTGCCGGGGGACGGCCGGTACGAGTGGCGCGGCCACCACCCGGTGGACCTGCTGCCCTCCGTACGCGATCCGGCCGAGGGCTGGTTCGCCACCGCCAACCAGCACAATCTGCCCGCCGATTATCCGCATGCCGAACGCCCCGTCACTCACGACTGGTATGCGCCCACGCGCCACCAGCGCATCTCCGAGGCGCTCGCCGCGCGCGAGGACTGGACGGTACGGGACTGCGTACGGCTCCAGAACGACGGCGTGAGCCTTCCGGCGCGGAGGATCCTGGCCGTGCTGCGGGATGCCGCCTCCGGCGAGGGGGCCGATTCCGCGCGCCGTGTGCGAGATGCGCTCGCCCTGCTGGCGGGGTGGGACGGGGTTCTGGACACCGGGTCCGCCGCCGGTGCCCTCTTCGAGGTCTGGTACCGGCGGCATCTGCGGCCCGCGTTGCTGCGCCGCGCGCTGCGGGGGCTGGTGCCGGAGGAGCGGGTGGAGGCCGCGCTTGCGCGTGTACTGCCCGCCGCCGACGCGCCGGCCGATCCCCGCGTCGACCTGCGGCTGCTTCCGGACGCGCCGGCCTCGCTGCTCCTGGACACCCTCGCGGACGCGGATGCCGAACTCGCCGGGCTGCTCGGGCCCGACCGTTCCCGCTGGTCCTGGGGTTCGCTGCACCATGCGCGGCTCACCCACCCCGTCGCCGCGCTGCTGCCGCCGGGCGCTGTGGTGCCGGAGTGGGCGGGTGTCGGGCCCGCGCCGCGGGGCGGGAGCGGGGACACGGTGAGCGCGACCGCCTACGCCGCGGACTTCCGGCAGTTCGCCGGGGCCAGCTTCCGGCTGGTGATCGACGTCGGCGCCTGGGACGAGTCGCTGGCCATCAACTCCCCGGGCCAGTCGGGCGACCCGCGCAGCCCGCACTACCGCGACCTGTTCGGCACGTGGGCGGAGGACGGCGCGTTCCCGCTGCTCTACAGCAGGGATCGGGTGCGGGAGGCGGTAGCGTCGCGAATCGTGCTGCGACCGCCTTACGTGTGGAAGGGAGCCGATCGTGCGTGAGCTCGCCGCTCCGATCTGGGAGATCTCGTCCGACCAGAGCCTGCGTCAGCTGGGTGAACTGGGCCTGGCGCTGGTCCTGTCCACCCTCGTCGGCTGGGAGCGCGGATCGCAGCAGAAGAGCGCGGGGCTGCGCACCCATGCGCTGGTCGGCGTCGCGTCGGCGCTGATGATGATGGTGTCGCAGCACGGGTTCACCAACGTGCTGGGCCTGGAGAACGCCAGCTTCGACCCCTCGCGGGTCGCCGCGCAGATCGTCTCCGGCATCGGCTTCATCGGCGGCGGCCTGATCTTCGTACGCAGGGATTCGGTACGGGGGCTGACGACGGCCGCCACGATCTGGCTCACCTGCGCGATCGGCATGGCGGTGGGCGGCGGCCTCGCGCTGCTGGCCACGGCGGCGACGGCCGTGCACTTCCTGGTCGTGCGCGGCTATCCGTTCCTCTCGGCCCGCCTCTCGCGCGGGCCCGCCACGAGCGAGCCGACCATCCGCCTCACCTACCGGACCGGGCTGAGCCTGCTGCCGCGGCTGATGGAGGAGTGCACGACGCAGGGCTTCCGCATCCTCCAGGTGAGCGTGGAGGACCGCGAGCCGGACCAGGAGGCCGGTGTGGCGCGCGTAATCCTCCGCCTCTCCGGGAGGGAGGACAGGACTCAGCGCCTGACGGCAGCGCTGTTCCGGACGGAGGGGGTCCAGAGTGTCGATTTGTCGGCGGATGTCGAGCTGGGAGATTGAGCCTGCCGGCTTTGTGCGCGGTGGGGTGCTTAGCGTCTTGACCGCCGGTCGGCCGCGCTTTTGGTTGCTTTCCACTGCGGCGGGATGTGGGTGGGTGGTTCCGACTGCCTTGTGAGTGACGGCCCGCCCTACGACGCTCCGCGCCTCCGGTCGAGCCTTGCTCCGCACGAGGCGTGGTCGGCTACCGAAGTGTGGGTTGCGGAGCGCTGTGGGTTGCTCGCCGCCCCCCCCGTACGAGCTGTGGGCAGTCGTTCCGCAGGGGCGGAACGGGTGGGCACAGCGGACGTAAGACCCCGCTCCCGCGCCACCCCCAGCGGGACGGGGTCCCGCCCGCGCGCCGGGATACGGTGACCCGTATGGCACGTACGGCGAGCGACACCGGCACCGACCTGCTGCGCGTGGCCGCGCAACACGCGCCGAACGCCGCGATGATGACCGGCCTCGCGGACCCGCCCACCGGCCCGCTGCCCTTCATCGCCACCGCGGACGGCGCAAGGCTCCGCGACCCCGCGTGGATGCGGGACCAAGTACGCGCCTCCGCCCAACGCTGGCGCACCGACAGCCCCCGCGTCGCCGCCACCCTCTGGTGGTACACCGCCAGCACGGTGCTCCTAGCCCCGCCCCTGCTCACCGACTTCCTCGCCGGCCGCGCCGTCCACCCGGGCCCGGAGGGCCTGGAGCTCCGCTTCGCCGAGGCGGGACGGCTGGTGGCGGCCCGCACCACCACCCCCTGCGACGGCCCGCTCACCGGACCCCTGCGCGAGCTGATTGCGACCTGCGCCGACGGCCTCGCGGCCGCGGCCGGCATGCGCCCGCGCCCCCTGTGGTCGATCGCCGCCGACTCGCTGGCCGGCCTGCTCGTACGGGCCGGGCGCGAGACCGGAGGGCTGGAGGAGAGCACCGGCCACGCCCGCTCCCTCGCCGCGGAGATCGGCGCCCCGCTCCCGGAGCCGCGCTGGGTCGACGTACGGGTGCCGGACGGCAGCGACGGCCTCTTCCCGCCCCCGCCGCCGGACGCGCCCGAGGTGGAGCGGTTCGTACGACGCGGCTCGTGCTGCCTCATCTACGAGGCCCCGGGCGAGGCCAAGTGCGCGGCCTGCCCCCGCCGTACCCCGGACGACCGCGCGCTCCAACTGGAGCTCGCCGCCTCCCGCATGGCCGCCCTCGGCTGAGCCGCGCGCACACGCGCCGCAGCACGCACACCGCGCGCGACCATTGACACCCCGTACACCCTCCTGAATAACTTGATCGCGCCAAAACCGAATGATCGGTCGGGAAGCAGAGGCTGGTGGGAGCTGTGGCGCGTACGTCGGGAGAGCCGTTGCCGGACGGGCTCAGGGACGCCGGGGAGCGGCTGACGCACGAGGAGCTGCGCGCCCGCCAGCTCAAGCTCCTCCAGAGCACCCTGCACACGGCGTACACGCACATCCCCGCGTACCGCGCCAAGTTCGACGCGCACGGCGTGCGCCCCGAGGACTGCGAGACGCTGGAGGACCTGGCCCGCTTCCCCTTCACGAGCAAGGACGATCTGCGCGACGCCTACCCCTTCGGGATGTTCGCCGTCCCCATGGACCGCATCCGCAGGCTGCACGCCTCCAGCGGCACCACGGGCCGCCCCACGGTGGTCGGCTACACCGAGGAGGACCTGGACATGTGGGCCGACGTCGTGGCCCGCTCGATCCGCGCCGCCGGCGGCAGGCCGGGCGACAAGGTGCACATCGCGTACGGATACGGCCTGTTCACCGGCGGGCTCGGCGCGCACTACGGGGCCGAGCGCGCGGGCTGCACGGTGATCCCGGTGTCCGGCGGCATGACGGCACGTCAGGTGCAGATCATCCAGGACTTCGAGCCCGAGATCATCATGGTCACGCCCTCGTACATGCTGACCCTGATCGACGAGTTCGAGCGCCGCGGCATCGACCCGCGTACGACCTCCCTGCGCATCGGCATCTTCGGCGCCGAACCCTGGACGGAGGGGATGCGCCGCGAGATGGAGGAGCGGCTCGGCATCCACGCCGTGGACATCTACGGGCTGTCGGAGGTGATCGGCCCCGGCGTGGCGCAGGAGTGCGTGGAGACCAAGGACGGGCTCCAGATCTGGGAGGACCACTTCTATCCGGAGGTGGTGGACCCCTTCACCGGGGAGGTCCAGGAGGAGGGCGGCGAGGGCGAGTTGGTGTTCACCACGCTCACCAAGCAGGCCATGCCGGTGATCCGCTACCGCACGCGCGATCTGACGCGGCTGCTGCCGGGGACGGCGCGGCCCGCTTTCCGGCGGATGCAGAAGATCACCGGGCGCTGCGACGACATGATCATCCTGCGCGGCGTGAACCTCTTTCCCAGCCAGATCGAGGAGATCCTGCTGCGCATCCCGGCCCTCGCCCCGCACTTCCAGCTCAGGCTGACGCGGTGCGGGCGCATGGATCACATGACCGTGCGGGTAGAAGCACGTGCGGACGCCGCGACCGCGGAGCGCGAGTCCGCTGCGGCCGCCGTCGCGCGGCAGGTCAAGGACGGCATCGGGCTCAGCGTCGAGGTCGAGGTGGTGGACCCGGAGACGCTGGAGCGCTCGGTCGGGAAGATCCGCCGCATCGCGGACGAACGGAACAAACCGGCACGGTAGTCGGGGTGAGTCCCGGGCAGATCTCAGGGTTGACCCCGATGTTCCGCGCCCCTCGCCCCTCTACAGTCGACTGCACCGGCACCGCTCCGCGGCGGCCTCGACGGGGGTCACGGGGGATACGGGGGAGCGCCTCCGCGGGGCGGTCCGGTAACGGGGGCAGAGGGGGAGCAGGGGGAATGAAGGGGAAATCGGGGGTACGGGGGGCGAGTTGAGGCGGTGCTCGATTGCGCGGCGGACCGTGACGGTCCCCGGAGCGGCAGGGGCGGGGGAGCCCGAATCTCCCCGGCCCGCGGCACTCCGGCAGGTCCCGGACGCACGGGGGCGGTCGGACGCCCGCGGGCGTTCAGGAGCGCAGATAGGTGAGCACCGCCATCACCCGCCGGTTCTCGGTGAGGTCGTCGCCGGCCAGGCCGAGCTTGGTGAAGATGTTCCGCACATGGGTCTCCACGGTCTTGCCGCCGATGAAGAGCCGCCGGCCGATGGCCTCGTTGGACCGGCCCTCCGCCATGAGCGCCAGCACATCCCATTCGCGCTGGGTGAGGCTCTTCAGCGGATCGCCGTCGCGCCGACGCCCCATCAGCCGCTCGACGACCTCCGGGTCCACGACGGTCTCGCCGGAGGCCACCCGCTTGAGGGCCTCGCCGAGTTCGCCGATGTCGGCCACCCGGTCCTTGAGCAGATAGCCGAAGCCCTTCGGCTCTCCGGCCAGCGCCCGCACCGCCGCGGTGGTCTCGACGTACTGCGAGAAGAGCAGCACCCCCGTGCCCGGGTGCCGCTCGCGCACCGCGACGGCCGCCGTGATGCCCTCGTCGGTGTGCGTCGGCGGCATCCGGATGTCCAGCAGCACGGCGTCGGGCCGGTGCTCGGCGACCAGCGCGGGCAGCGGCCCGGTGTCCCCGCAGTGCGCGGGCACCTCGAAGCCCTCGTCGGTGAGGATCCGTACGATCCCCTCCCGCAGTACGGCCGAGTCCTCGGCAACGATCACCCGCACGGCAGCTCCGCCCTGATCCGCGTCCCGCCGCCCGCGGGACTCTCCAGCTCCAGTATCCCGTCCACGGCGGCCAGCCGGTCAGCGAGCCCGCGCAGCCCGCTGCCCAGCGCGGTGTCGGCGCCGCCGACGCCGTCGTCCACGGTCTCCACGATCAGCCTGCCGCCGTCCCTGCGCGCCGAGACGCTGACGGCCTGCGCCTTCGCGTGCTTGGCCGCGTTCGACAGCGCCTCGCACACGGTGAAGTACGCGGTCGACTCCACCACCGGGTCGTATCGCCCCGGCTCCACCGACACCACCACAGGCAGCGCCGCCTGCTCGGCCAGCTCGGTGAGCGCGGGGCCCAGGCCCTCGCGGGTCAGCACCGCGGGGTGGATGCCGTGCGCGATGCCGCGCAGCTCCTCCAGCGCGGCCCGCAGGCTGTGCTCGACCTCCTCGACGGAGCGCCGCAGCCCCTCGTCGGGGTGGTCGCGCACGCCCCGTTCCACCCGGCGCAGCGTCATCAGCGCGAAGACCAGCCGGGCCTGCGCGCCGTCGTGCAGGTCCCGCTCCAGGCGCTGGCGTTCGCTGTCGGCCGCGCGCACGATGCGCGAGGTGACCTCCTTCGCCTCGCTGCGCAGCCAGACGTTCTCCAGTCCGAGCCGCAGCGCGGCGGCCACCGAGCCGAGCAGGTCGGGGTCCTCGGCGAGCGCCGGTTCGTGGCGGAGCAGCGCCAGCGGGGTGCCGCGCGAGGAGTCGACCCGGGTCACGCCCTCGCCGCCGTCGTCCACGACCCGCCCCTCGTGGTCGAGGTAGGCGCCGCGCTCCTCGCGCCACAGTCCGAGCCGCAGCCCCGGATCGCCCAGCACCCGGGACAGCACCTCGCGGAGCCTGCCGGGGGCCGGGTCGGCGCCGACCTCTATCACCAGACCGCTCACCTCGGCGCGCTGGAGCTGCATGCGCAGCAGCCCGGCGAGGAAGGCCAGCGGCACCGACACCTGGGAGAGGTCGGCGAGGAGCAGGCCCGCGCGCTCGACCGCGGGGCTCATGCCGGGCAGCGAGTAGACCAGCAGGTCCCACACCAGGAAGGCGATGGCCAGCACGATCGTGGTCCAGGCGGGCAGCAGCGCCCTGCGGTGCGCGACCGAGGCGCGCTTCCAGCGCAGCACGATCATGGTGACGGCCGCGATGGACACGAGCACGCCGATGCCCCGGTAGACCCCGTCGACATAGGGGAAGAGGTCCGAAGTGCCGGGGATGTGGAGCGGGTTGGGGCCGCAACTGCGGCAGTCCAGATAGGTCGCCTCGGTGTTGACCGCCGGGTCGAAGACCATCGCCCGGATCAGCCCGCCGACCGCGACCAGCCCGTACGCGAAGTACGCGAGCCGCCGCGCCGGCCGTGACGTCAGCCGCCCCTCGGGGAACGCCAGCACGATATGGGCGAGGATCGCCATGTTGAGCGCTTCCCACCAGGCGCCCAGCGCGAAGAGCGCGGGGATGTGGGTGCCCTGGAGATTGCCGAGGAACCACGTGATCCCCTCGGCCAGCATCAGCGGCCCGGTCAGGTTCGACGGCCTGCGCCACCAGGCCACCAGCCCGGCGCCCGCGTACGCCCAGCCCACGGCGAGGTCCCGCGCGACGTCGCCGGCCGAACCGCCCACTCTCGTATACGCCCAGCTCCCCGCGAGCCCGGCCACCACGGCGCACACGGCGGCGGCGATCGCCGGGCCGGTGCGGACGGTGCGGGGCGCGGGAGCGGAGGTGCCCTCCCAGCTCACGGGCCACACCGTAAGCCATCACCCCGAGTGAGGGGAGCGGAGGTTCAGGTTCCGGTGGGCTTTCGGCCGTTCCGGGCGTGGGGTGAAGTGTCCGGTAAGTGCGTTTGTGCTGTGGTGTTCGGTGTGCGTTGTCTCTTCCGTCCGCTTCGTGTGATCCGTTCCCGCGCCCGTTCCTCCGGCCGTTCTTGTCGCCGTTCTTACGCCGGCTCCTCCGGTCGTTCCTCCGGGCGTTTCTCCGGGCGGGCCGGGGAGCGGGCGGCGGGGCCGCGGGCCCGGGGGATTCCCGCGGCGCTCGTGGCGTTCGTGCTGCTGCTGTACGTCGCGGGCGTGCTCGTCGTCTCGCTGACCGTGGGGCAGTACGTGTGGTTCGGCAGCGCGCTGATCCTGGTCCCCGTCGTGGCGGCCGGGCTGCTGGCCACCCCGTGGACGCTGGCGATGGGGGTGCTGTGCACCGCGTCGCTGCTGGGGCTGTACGGGTTCATCGAGCCCTCAGACGAACCGCTCGGCGACTGGCTGACCATCGGCTCCGTCGCCGTGGTCTCGGTGATCTGCGTGGCGCTCGCCCGGGTGCGGGCCGAGCGGAACGAGACCCTGGCGCGCGCCCGGGTCTCTCTCGAGGTGCTCCAGCGCGCGCTGCTGCCCGAGCTGCCGGTGGTCGCGCCGGGCGCGCGCCTCGACGGCTTCTACGCGGCGGCCGAGGCGGAGGCGCGGCTCGGGGGAGACCTGTACGAGGTGGTGGAGTCCCCGTACGGGATCCGGGTGCTGATCGGGGACGTGCAGGGGAAGGGCCTCGACGCGGTGGGGACCGGCGCGTCCGTACTGGCCGCCTTCCGCGAGGCGGGCTACTACCAGCCCGCGCTGGAGGGGGTCGCCGAGCGGCTGGAGAACGCCGTGACCCGGCACCACCGGCGCGCCGACCGCCCCGACCAGCAGCGTTTCGTGACGGCTCTGCTGCTGGAGCTGAACGGGGCGCGGGCGCCGGGGGAGGGCGAGATGCGGATGGTGAGCTGCGGGCACGTGCCGCCGCTGCTGTTCGGCGGGCCGGGCGACGGCCCCGTCCGCGAGGCCCTGATGGAGGAGCCCGGGCTGCCCCTGGGGCTCGCCTCCCTCACCAGGGAGCGCCGGAGGGCGGAGGGCGTCGCGCTGGAGGGCCGCCGCGTGCTGCTGTGCACGGACGGGGTGACGGAGGCGCGGGATGCGGCGGGCCGCTTCTATCCCTTGGCCGAGCGGTTGTCGCGCTGGTCCCGTGAGCCCGCCCCTGAGCTCCTCCGCGCCCTGCGGGCGGACCTGGAACGGCACGTGGGGGCGGACCTGGGCGACGACGCGGTGGTGCTTGTCGTCACCGTGGAGCCGGGTGGAGCTTAGACCGCCGACGGCTCTGTGTGCGTGGTTGCTTTCCGCCGCGGCGGGATGTGGGTGTCCCCCCCCGTACGAGCTGTGGGCATTCGTTCCGTCGGGGCGGAACGGGTGGGCACAGCGGACCGCAGCCCCTGCACCCACCCAGCCACGCGCCCGACCGGGCCCGGGGCGGAGCCCCGGAAAGGGGGCGAATTCCTCGTGAATTCTCAGAGGCGGCGAATCCTCGCCGCCAGGCCGTGGCCGATTCCCAGGTAAATGATCGCCGGCAGCCCGTAGTTGAGCAGCACCCGCAACCCCTCCGTGTCCATCGTGAAGATGTCCTGCGACCAGCCCGCCAGCCAGTCGGCGACGCTCTCCACGAAGGTGACGAAGATGTTGGACTGGTTCGCCTCCAGCAGATAGAGGAGTATCCACAGCCCCAGAAAGCCCGCCGCGATGTCCGCGATCGTGTGGATGACGAGCGCGGCGCGGTCCGCGCCCTCGCCCTCCCTGCGGGGGCGGCGCTGCTCCGCGTACGGCGGCGGCGGTGGTGCCGGTTCGGCGGGGTAGGGCCCCTGGTGACCGCCGTGCGGGCCGCCCCTGTACGGGTCGGGCGCGGGATGAGGCGGCTCATGGAAATTGCTCACGGTGATCCCCGATCTCGATGGCTGCACGGGCTTCCGGACATGCCGGAAGGAACGGAACTGAACGGAACTGAAGCGCGGAAACGGCCGGTTCAGGGAATTCCCGCCGCTTCCGCCGCACGGGCAATTCCACCGCCCGCACCACCCTCAGCGCCCCGCCCCCGTTCCGCGTTACCCCCATTCCCCGGCCCGCTGATATGTGCCGCAATGACGGAATTCCGGCGGAGAGCGAAGGACGGAACCGGAATGCGGGAGCGGGACGGGACCTTCGTCCCGCGCGGGGGTGGCCAACGGCCCTGGAGGACGCGCGAATTGATCACCGAGGATGAGGGCGCCCGGTGGGTGACGGGGTGGGAGAGGAGAGCCGCATGCGAGGTCCGAGCAGCGCCACCGCGGCCGTGCGCATGTGGGCCGTCGCCGCGCTCGTCACGGCGGGCGTGCTGCTCGCCGCCGGAGGCCTGGCGACCGCCGCCGCCCCCGCCCCGGAACACGGCGGAAAGGGCGCGACCGTACGGATCGTCGACGACGGCACGGGGGAGAACGGCGTGGTCACCGTGTCACGGTGAGCGGGCCACACCCTCGTACCGCTCGGCACCCGGCGCGCGGCACAGGCGAGAGCCTCACCGCATCTGCCGCCGCAGCAGCTCGTGCAGCTGCCCTCCCGTGTCGGCCAGGAGCTCGGCCGGCGGGCCCTGCTGGACCACCCTGCCCTCGGACATGACCACGACGCGGTCCGCGTCCATGACCGTGGAGAGCCGGTGCGCGATCACGATGCGCGTGGCCCGCAGCTTGCGGGTGCTGTCGATGACGATGCGCTGGGTCTCGTTGTCCAGCGCGCTGGTCGCCTCGTCGAAGAAGAGCAGGCGGGGACGGCGGATGAGGGCCTGGGCGATCATCAGGCGCTGGCGCTGGCCGCCGGAGATCGTGCCGCCGCCGTCCGAGAGCATCGTGTGCATGCCCATCGGCATCCGCTTGATGTCCTCGGCGAGGCCCGCCATCGCGGCCGCCTCCCACGCCTCCTCCTGCGAGAACATCTCCGCGCCGCAGATGCTGTCCAGGATCGAACCGGTGAAGGGCTGCGCGTTCTGGAGCACCACGCCGCACTGCCGCCGCACCGCCGCCTGGTCCAGCGCCGCCAGGTCCTGGCCGTCGTACAGCACGCTCCCCGAGGCCGGGCTGTCGAAGCCGATCAGCAGCCTGAGCAGGGTGGACTTGCCGCAGCCGCTCGCCCCGACGACCGCGAGGAACTCGCCGGGCGCGACGCGGAAGGAGACGTCGTCCAGGACCAGCGGGCCGTCGTCGGAGTAGCGGAAGGAGAGCTGCCGCGCCTCGATCGCGCCGGACAGCTCGCCGGGCTGGGTGCTGCCGCCGCGTACCTCGGGGCGCTCGTCCAGTACGGGCTTGAGCTGCTCGAACATCGGCAGCGCCGAATAGGCCGAGATCAGCGCGTTGGTGAGCTGGGTGGCCGAGGTCAGCATCATGGTCACCGAGGTGTTGAACGTGAGGAAGGCGCTCGGCGAGAGGCTGCCCCGCGCGGGCCCGGCGATCAGCATGAACATCGTGAGCGAACAGAGCGGCAGGTAGACCGCGTTCAGCACCGTGGTCAGGTTCTTGATCCTGCCCACCCGCTGCTGGAGCTCCCTGCTGCGCGCGAACTCCCTCGCCCACGCCGCGTAAGCGAAGCTCTCCGCCGCCGCCACCCGCAGCTTCGGCAGGCCGCGCAGGGTCTGGAAGGCGCGGTTGTTGAGCTTGTGGGTGAGCTCGATGAGCTGCCGCTGCCAGCGGAGCTGCCACAGGCCCATGCCGAGGAACACCGAGGCGATCACGACCAGCAGCGCGAGGCCCATCAGCGCCAGCGGGACGGAGAAGAAGAGGAGCAGGAAGAGGTTCATCGCGCCGACCGTGCACGCTTGGATCGCGATCGGGCCCACCCCGGACAGCAGCCGGCGCATGGTGCTCACGCCCATGGCGGCGCCGGCCAGTTCGCCGGTGGAGCGCTCGGTGAAGAACCGCGTGGGCAGCCCCAGCAGCCGGTCCCACACCGCGGGTTGGAGCGTCGCCTCGACCCGGCCCTCCATGCGCAGCACCGAGAGGTTCTGCAGCAGCATGAACACGGCCGCCACGATGCTGCTCACCACCAGCGCCATCGGGATCTGCACGATGAGATCCGTCTGCGCCTGCGGTACGAAGGTGCCCAGCACCTGTCCCGTGGCGACCGGCACCAGCGCGCCGAGGCCCACCGCGACCAGTCCGCCCAGCAGCAGGTTCCGCATCTCCATGCGGGTGCCGCGCAGGCTGAAGCGCAGCAACTGCCATGGTGTGAGCGGCTTGTCGGGCAGCGGCCTGTAGAACATCACGCCGCGCGCCTCGAACTGCCCGGCGTTCTTGCGGCCGATACGTGTACGCCGTTCCCCGGCGCCGCCGAACAGGGCCGCCGTGCCGTCGGGGTCCGCGCCGGATCCCGGGAAGCCCGCGGGCTCGACCGCCTCGTAGCGGCCGCGCCGCCACAGCAGCGCCACCGGTTCGCCGGTCTCCGCGCGCTGGCCGACCAGCGGCCCGCTGTTCTCCCGCCACCAGTCCCCGGTCAGCTTCACCACGCGGGTGCGTACGCGGGAGGCGACGGCGATCCGCTCCACCGGGTTCATCCGGTCGTTGCCCGTTCCGGTCTCCTGGGGTGCGCTCAGGGTGATCCCGGAGGCTTCACCGACCATGCGGCACACCGCGAGGGTCGCGTCGTCCTCCGCGCCCGGGGTGCTGCCCGGCGACTTGCCGGTCGAGCCGATGGAGGCGAGCAGCGCCTGGTCGGCCTGCGCGCGCACCGCCTCGCCCGCCTCGATGCCCGCGGCCGTACGGTCCTCGTGCGCGCGCTCCAGGCGCTCGATCCAGCGGTCCAGCGCGGTCAGCAGCCGGTACTGCTGATTCACCATGCGCTGCCACATGGCGCCGTCCACCAGCAGGTCGCGGGCGGTCTCGGCTCCGTAAGCGGCGCCGTACTGCACGCTGCCAGGGGACACCGGCATCCACAGGATGTCCTCGTCCGCGCCCTCCGGATGCTGGGCAGCGTCGCCCAGCTGACCGTCCAGCGGTGCCTCGAACAGGACCCGTGTGCCGCGCCCGACGCCGTGCGCGAAGGCGTCCTCCAGCAGGCTCAGGGCACCGTCGGGGCTGCCCCCGCCCCAGGTGTCGCCGGCGCCGTACCCGTACGGGTCCCCGTAGGGGTCTGCTGACTGGCCGCCGTACGGATCCCCGTACTGGCTCCCGTACGGGTCCGACGGCTCGGGCCGGTACAGCTCGCGCAGTTGGATGCGGCGCAGCGCGCACTCCTGCAACGGCCGCCCCACCAGCGTGTGCTGCGGGCCCTGCACCGGGCCGATCAGCAGGGTGCCGGGGCCGAGCCTGCCGAGGAAGTGCCAGTGGCCCTGGGCCGCGGCGTCCACCGCGAACAGGTCCATCGCACCGCCCGCGACCAGCCACAACACCTGCGGGCCCTCGAGGCCGAGGCTGCGCACGCCGGTGCAGTCGACCTGTTCGCCGAGCCCGCCCAGGGCGCCGACGACCAGGTCCTCGCCGCCTGGCGCCGGGTTCTGCGGCGGCTCGGAGGGCTCGGGCTGCTCCGGCTGCCCCGGGTGCTGAACGGCCTCCACCTCAGTGCTCCTTGACCAGTTCGGCATAGGCGCCGCCCGCGGCCACGAGGTCCTCGTGGCGGCCGCGTTCCACGATCGTTCCGTGGTCCAGCACCACGATCTCGTCGCTGTCGCGCACGGTGCTCAGCCGGTGCGCGATCACGACGCAGGCGCAGCCGCGGCGGCGCAGGTTGTCGATGATGACCTGCTCGGTCTCCGCGTCCAGCGCGCTGGTCACCTCGTCCAGGACCAGGATGCTGGGCCGCCGTACCAACGCCCTGGCGATCTCCAGACGTTGCCGCTGCCCGCCGGAGAAGTTGCGGCCGTCCTGCTCGACGCGGCTGTGGATGCCGCCGGCCCGCCGCGCGATCACGTCGTGGATCGCGGCGTCCTGGAGCGCGGCCGTCACCGCCTCGTCCGGGATCGAGGGGTCCCACAGCGCCACGTTGTCCCGCACCGTGCCCTCGAAGAGGAAGACGTCCTGGTCCACGAAGGAGACGGAGGAGGCCAGCGCGCTGCGCGAGAGATCCTCCAGGCGCTGCCCGTCGATCCTGATCGCGCCCTCCCACGGGCTGTAGAGGCCCGAGATGAGCCGCGACACCGTGGACTTGCCGCTGCCGGAGCCGCCGACCAGCGCCACCTGCTGTCCGGGCCCCAGCGCCAGCGAGAAGTCCGTGAGCAGCGGCTTGTCCAGGGGGCTGTAGCCGAAGGTGACGTTCTCCAGGGCGACGTGGCCCTTGAGCCGCCGGGTGCTGGCCTCCGGTTCGTCACGCGTGTAGAGCGAGTCGGCCGGGAAGTTCTCCACGTCCTTGAGCCGGGCCACATCGGCGGCGAAGTCCTGGATGCGGCCCGCCACTCCGTTCAGCCGGGTGATGGGCGCGGTGAAGCTGGTGACCAGCGACTGGAAGGCGACCAGCAGACCGATGGAGATGTGCCCCTCCACGGCCCGGGTGCCGCCGATCATCAGGATCATCGCGCTGTTCAGCGCCGCGAGGGTGGGCGCCACCACGGCCAGCCAGGCGGTCGGCACGCCGAGCCGCTGCTGCTCGTCCAGCGTCGTGGCGTGCTGCCCGGCCCAGCGGCGGAAGAACCCGTTCTCGCCGCCGGTCGCCTTCATGGTCTCGATCAACTGCAGACCGGAGTACGAGGTGTTGGTCAGCCGCGCGGTGTCGGCCCGCAGCTTCTGCGTACGCGTCGCCCGCAGCCTGATCACGATCCGCATCGCCAGCACGTTGAGCAGCGCGATCGAGATGCCCACGACCGTGAGCTGCGGGTCGTACGTCCACAGCAGCAGCGCGTAGAGCACCACCACCACGGCGTCCACGCCCGCCGCGGCGAGGTCCCTGGCCAGGGTCTCGGCGACGGTGTCGTTGGACTGGAGGCGCTGCACCAGATCGGCCGGATTGCGCTGCGCGAAGAAGGTGACGGGCAGCCGGAGCAGGTGCCGGAAGAATCTCGCGCTGCCGAGGGTGGACGAGATGATCCGCCCGCGCAGCAGGTTGGCCTGCTGCAACGCGGTCAGCGCCGCGGTGAGCACCACCATCGTGCCCATCGAGGCGAACAGCACGCCCAGCAGCGAGGTCTGGTTCCCGAGCAGGAACATGTCGATGTACGTACGGCTCAGCGCGGGTACAGCGGCGCCGACGCCCACCAGCAGCAGGCTCGCCACCAGCGCGGCCAGCATGGTGCCGCTGGTACCCCGCAGGCGCGCGGGCATGGCACCCAGAATCCCCGGCTTGCGGCCGCCCTTCCGGAAGCCCTCGGAGGGCTCGAAGGTGAGCACCACACCGGTGAAGCTCGTGTCGAACTCCTCCATCGGCACGAACCTGCGGCCCTTGTCCGGGTCGTTGATGTGCACGCCCTTGCGCCCGAAGCGGCGGCCCATCCCGTCGTACACGACGTAGTGGTTGAACTCCCAGAACAGGATCGCGGGCGAGCGCACCCCGGCCAGCGCGGCGGGCTCCATCTGCATGCCCTTGGCCTGGAGCCCGTAACTCCTGGCCGCCTTCAGCAGGTTGCTGGCCCGCGAGCCGTCGCGGGAGACGCCGCAGGCGATCCGCAGCTCCTCCAGCGGCACGTGCTTGCCGTAGTGCGCGAGCACCATCGCCAGCGAGGCCGCGCCGCACTCGACGGCCTCCATCTGGAGCACCGTGGGCGTGCGGACCGTCTTCGTCTTCCCCTGCGCCGGGGTGGGACGCGTCCGGTTGGCGCGATTGCGCTGCGTACGCTGCCGCCCGTGCCGGGCCGGCGGCCGGTGCTTCCCGCGCCCGCCGGGCTGCGCGGGCGGCAGATGCTGCGCGGCGGGCGCCTGCTGCACGGGACCGGCCTCTTGTACGGGGCCTGCTTCGGGGGCCTGCTGTACGGGGCTTGCCTCGGGCGCCTGGTGTACGGGGCCGGCCTGCGGCTCCTGCGGTGGCTGCTCCTGCGCCGGTGCGTTCTGCTGCGTGTTCTGCTGCGGATGTCCCTGGTGCACGGCGCTCTGTTGTGCGGGGCCTTGCTGGGTGGGGTCCTGCTGCGCGGTCACGGGAGCAGCCAATCGATCGGGCGCTGCGGCGGCAGGTGCAGGGCGGCGTCGGCCGGTGTCATGGACTCGGGGCCCTTCGGCGGTCCCTGCTTCGTGGACCAGGCGTAACCCGAGCCCTTGCGCTCCAGCTCCACCACCACGGGGACCGGCGAGCCCTGCGCGGACAGCCGCCCCGCGAGCTGCTGGTCGCCGAGGAACCCGGCGATCTGCTGCCGCGACTGGGGACCGGAGCCGACCGACTTCACCTTGCCCTTGAGCACGCCGTACTGCTGCGCCGGTACGGACTGGACGCTGAGGTCGACGGGGGAGCCCGCGGTCACCGTCGAGGCGCTCTTGGCCGGCACGTACGCGAGGGCCACCAGGGGTTCGCCGGGGTGCGAGATCCGCTCCACGGTGGCCACGTCCCTGCCGGTGGTGACGACCGAGCCGATCTTCGCGACGAGCGTGGTGACGCGCCCCGTGGCCACGGCCCGCACGGCGCGGTAACCGCGCTCGGTGCGCAGGCGCAGCACCGGGGTGCCGGCCCGCACCATCTGGCCCTCCTTCGCGAGGACCTGGGTGACCTGCCCGGACACCGGGCTCTGCAGCATGTAGCTGCCCTGCGCGTGGGTGAGGACGGCGGGGGCGCTCAGCTTGGAGGACACCGTGCCCGTGACGGCCCAGAAGCAGGCCGCCGCCATCGCCAGGACCGTGACGGCCAGTATCAGCCGGCCCTGCGGCCGCGCGTAGCGCACCGGCAGGTCCAGCTCCTCCGGCGACTGCAACTTGGCAAGCGCCTTTTGCCGGAACTGCACGGAACTATTCCCTCAACTGCATTCGTCAGCATTCTCCTCGGCGCCCCGGTGCGTGCTCGGCACGTGTTCACCGGCGACGGCGCGCCAGGACGCTAACACAGCGCACCGGAAGCGCAGTTCGGCGCAGTTCGGCGGCCCTTGTGCGCGCATTGCGCAAAAGCGCCCGTAGGCCCCGGAACGGAAAGTGTTCCGGGGCCGGGGAACGTGCCGCACGCGGTGCGGCACCGTTGCGCGAAGACCTCAGAGGCCGGAGACCAGGCCGGTGACGCCGGAGGTGTCGACGCCGGTGGTCTTGGTCACGGTGCCGGTGACCTCGGAAACCGGGGCAACCGAGTCGACGGTGCCGAGGGCGCCGTTCACGGCGCCGCCGACCAGGCCGCCGGACACGTTGTCCAGCTCGGCGTCCGAAATCTCAGCGGTCTCAACCTGGGGGGTGAAGTCCATGACTGGCCTTCCCTTCCTGTGTGTTCCTCAATGGCAATGGCCGGGTATGCCGAATAGGCATACCCCACCGGGAGTGAGCGGACGTCAGTTCCCGGAAATCCGGGTGCCGTTCTACAACTTCCGCGACGCGCCAGATCAAAGCATGGGGACGGGCAGTGCGGCCAACCGGTCGGCTTCGGATAGGTACGACATTCCGGCACGTGAGTTCGCAGTCGTGCGCCCTCGTGCACGGCATGGTGCCGACGCCTTCACAGGATCGCCTTCCGTCATTTCCCTTTCCCGGTCGACGGGTTGACCGCAAAGGGGACACTCCGGCGCCAAAGAGACCGCTCAGCCGCACGGGGTTACCGACGGTCCGACGGTTGCGGCCCCGTTGTGCAGATTCTTTGAAGAGGCGTGTTTTCCGGGGCACTTATTGCGTGCATGAAACGGAGCTGTCACCCCAGGTAACTCCTGGGCGGTAATAACGCCACTAACCCGCGAATGCCCGTTTTCGGCGATACGCAACCCGCGGACGCCGCAGTCCGGGCGAAGGCCCGGCCGGAGGCGCGGAGCGTTGTAGGCCGGGCCGTAACTCACAAGACGGGCGCAACCACCCACCCGAATCCCGCCGCAGCGAAAAGCAGCCAAAAGCAATCCGGGCCGGCGGTCACAGCGCAAACCGCGCAGAGGCGCTCAGCGATGCCGCAGGCGCGAAGCGGCAAGCTCGGCCAGAAGAAGCGCTCCGTCACCCAGCACCGCGTCGTCGAACACGGCCCGCGGCGAGTGGTTGAAGGGCGCCGTCACGGGGTCGGCGCCGGGCGGTGTCGCGCCCAGGAACAGATACGCGCCGGGAACCTCCCGCAGGACGAACGAGAAGTCCTCGGCCCCGGACATGGGCCGCGGCGCCTCCAGCACACGCCGCGCTCCGAACACCTCGCGCGCCACCTCCAGCGCGTACGCCGCCTCGGAGGGGTCGTTCGCCGTCACCGGATACCCCTCCTCGTACGCGACCTCGCAACTCAGCCCGTGTGCCTCCGCGATGCCCCGTACTGTCCGCGAGGCCGCCTCGCGCACGGCGGACCGCCGCTCCTCGCTCAGCGTCCGCACCGTCGCCTCGAAGTGGGCCGTGTCGGGGATGACATTGGCGGCCGTGCCCGCGCGCAGCAGCCCGACCGAGATCACCACCGGCTCGTACGCGTCGAACTCGCGCGTGACCATCGTCTGGAGCGCCGTCACCATCGCGCAGGCCGCCGGCACCGGATCCTGCGCGGCGTGCGGCGAAGAGCCGTGCCCGCCCTGCCCGTTCACGGTCACGCGCAGCGTGTCGGAGGCGGCGAGCAGCGCTCCAGGACGGGTCGCCGCGAGGCCGAGCGGCAGCGTGTTGGCCGCGACGTGCAGCCCGTACGCGGCGTCGGCCCGCCGCCCCGCGGCGTCCAGCACGCCCTCCTCGATCATCAACCGGGCGCCGCCGCCCTCCTCCTCGCCGGGCTGGAACATGAACACCACGTCCCCCGCGAGCTCCGCGCGCCGCGCGGCGAGCAGCTTCGCCGCGCCGACCAGGCCCGCGGTGTGCAGGTCGTGACCGCAGGCGTGCATGGCGCCCGGCACCTCGGATGCGTACGGCTCGCCGCTCTCCTCCTGCACGGGGAGCGCGTCCATGTCGCCGCGCAGCAGCACCACGGGGCCCTGTCCATCGCACGCGCCGCCGCGCAGCACGGCGGTCACCGAGGAGAGCCGCTCGCCGGTGCTGATCTCCAGGCCGAGGCCGTCGAGCGCGGCGAGCACCTTGGCCTGGGTGCGGGGGAGGTGGAGCCCGGTCTCCGGTTCGCGGTGGAGATCACGGCGGAGGGCGACGAGTTCTTCCTGCAAGCCCTGCGGGGCCTCCTGCGCGGACCCGGCGTTCTGCTCGTGCTGCATGGCGGTGCTCCTCGTGCGTGGGGGCGAGGGCCCGGCCTGGCCACCGGGCCGGGGCCAGCTCATCACAGCCCGTCAGATGCGCCGTGCACAGGGGGACACAACGGGCACAGGGCACACCCCGTACCACCTCACCGCCCCCGCCTCACCGTCCCAGCGTTCCGCCCCGCTCCGCGGTGTGCTGCGCCGCCAGCCTGATGGGCGCGTTGGCCGCGCCGTACCCCTCGTAACCCCCGCCGCGCTGCACGAACTCGAAGAAGATCCGGCCCATCGCGGCCGTGTAGCAGTGCCAGAACTCGCCGTGCTCGTCCCGGTCGTAGAGGATGCCCAGCTCCCGCAGCGTCTCCAGCGCGTCGGGAGAGAGGTCCCAGCGGGCGCCCAGGTCGTCGTAGTAGTTGTCGGGGATGGGCAGCAGCTCGGCGCCGTTCTCCCGCACCGCGCGCGCGGTCGCGACGATGTCCTCGGTGGCCAGCGCGATGTGCCGGGGCCGCACCTCCTCGTCGCCCGGTACGGGAGCGACGTTGAGCGCGAGGCGCAGCGAGCCGTCGGCGCTGCTCACCGCGCGGCTCCTGAACAGCCCGTAGGGGTCGGCCAGATCGTGGCTCCCGTCGGGCCGCAGCCCCAGCACGCTGGGGTAGAACAGCGAGGCCTCGTCGAAGCGGTGCCAGGGCTGGGTGAGGGCCACGTGGTCGATGCGGGTGACTCCGGCGCCCGCGGCTCCGGTCGCGTTCGGGGCTGCCCCCAGGGGGGCGGTGGCCTCGAAGTCGCCGGTCCACGACGGGTGTTCCGCGCCGCTGCCGCCCTCGCCGCTTCGTTCCGTACGGCAGAAGAACAGCTCCGTCCCGTCCGGCGCCGCCACCACCTCCAGCGGCGCGTCGCGCGGCGTGTACCGGCGCGGCAGCGCGGGGGCCAGTAGCTGCTCCGCCCGGCGCACCGCGGCTCCCGGGCCCGGGGTCTCCAGGCCCAGCGCGGTGAGCGCGGGACCCGAACGCCGGTCCGCGCCCGCCGCGTTGAGCACGATCCGCGCCCCGCCCTGCTCCCACAGCTCCACCGGCTTCCCGTAGTGGCGTCCCGTACGGGTGAAGCCCAGGGCGGCGAGGAGAGCGCGCACCGGTTCGGTGTCCGCCGCGGCCAGTTCGGCGAAGGCCAGCCCGGAGGGGACGACGGGCGCGGACAGGTCGGCCAGTCCCGCCGCCTCCTCCAGACCGATCAGTGAGCGCATCGCGTCCACCGCCGTACGGCCCGCGTCCGCCTGCCGGAAGACGTCGTTGAACACCTCCAGCGACAGCGGCCCCTCGTACCCGGCCGCCACCGTGTGCCGCACCAGCGAGGCCAGGTCGAAGCCGCCCTGACCTGGGAAGCAGCGGTAGTGGCGGCTCCACTGGAGCACGTCCATCGCCATCCGCGGCGCGTCCGCGAGCTGGAGGAAGAAGATCTTCTCGCCGGGGATGTCCGCGATCCCCTCGGGGTCGGAGCCGCGCGAGAGGATGTGGAAGCTGTCCAGACACGTCCCCAGCGCCGGGTGATCGGCCCGCTCCACGATCCGCCACGCGTGCTCGTACGTGCTGACGTGCCGGCCCCAGGCCAGCGCCTCGTACGCGAGCCGCACGCCGTGCGCCTGGGCCCGCTCGGCGAGCCTGCGGAGCTGGCCGGCGGCGAGCGCGTCGTCGTCCACCGCGTGCGGCGAGACGCTGGAGCACACCAGCATCAGGTCGGCGCCGAGCCGTTCCATGACCGCGAACTTCTGCTCAGCGCGCCGCAGCACGTGCGCGAACCGCTCCTCGGGCAGCGCCTCCGCGTCCCGGAACGGCTGGTACAGATCGATGCCCAGCCCCAGGTCGGCGGCGCGCGCCCGCACCTCCTCGGGGCTCAGCGGGCTGGCCAGCAGGTCGTTCTCGAAGATCTCCACCCCGTCGAAGCCGGCCGCCGCGACGGCCTCCAGCTTCTCCGAGAGCGAGCCGCTGAGCGAGACGGTGGCGATGGACTTGCGCAGCACGGGGTTACTCCTCGCGTGGGTCGGTGTGCGGGTTCGGTACGCGGTTCCCGTACGGGTCGCGTACGCGGACCCCGTACGGGTTCAGTGCGTGGGCTCGGGCGCCGAGGCCGAAGGGGCCGCGGGGGCCACCAGCTCCTCCAGGTCGGCCAGCATCCGTACGGCGTCCGGCTCCCTCCCCGTGAACAGCCGGAACGCGTCGGCCGCCTGGAACACCGCCATCCCACCGCCGTCCAGCGTCCGGCAGCCCGCGGCCCGCGCCGTACGCAGCAGCTCGGTGTCCAGCGGCCGGTAGACGACCTCCGCCACCCACAGCTCGGGCCGCAGCAGCCGCGCGGGCAGCGGAAGCCCGGGATGCGCGGCCATCCCGGTGGGCGTGGCGTGCACGAGGCCGTCCGCGCGCTCCAGCCGTACGGGCAGGTCAGTGGGGGTTACACCGACCGCGCGGCCCGCGCCGAAGCGGGAGTTGAGCGCTTCCGCCAGCGCCTCGGCGCGCGCGGCGTCGGTGTCGGCCACGGTCAGCCGGTCGGTGCCGACGGTGAGCAGCGCGTGCGCGACGGCCGCGCCCGCGCCGCCCGCGCCGAGCTGCACGACGTGGTCCGTCGGCGCGTCCGGGAGCCCCCGCGTGAACGCCTGCGCGAAGCCGGTGACATCGGTGTTGTGCCCGACGGCCCGGCCGCCGCCGAACACGACCGTGTTCACCGCGCCCAGCTCGGCCGCCTCGGGTGCGAGCGCGTCGAGGTACGGGATCACCGACTGCTTGCACGGGTGGGTGATGTTGAGCCCGTCGAAGCCCAATGTGCGGGCGGCGGTGAGGAGTTCGCCGATGCGTTCGGGTCCTGCGCCGGGACCGCCCGATGCGTCGGGCCCGTCCAGTGTGTCCAGGTCGATGCCGCGGTAGAGCAGCCGCAGCCCGTGCCGGTCGGCCTCGCGCTCGTGCAGCGCGGGGCTGAGCGAGGGGCCGATGCCGGAGCCGATCAAGCCGGTCAGGTACGAGGCGGTGCGCGGACGCGGGGTGGTGCGAGGGGTCATGAGGTGGCTGCCACCTGCTTCTCAGCTCCGTTCCTGTCGTCGTACGGGGTGGTGTCCCTGCTCCCGAGCCGGTCGGTGGGCACGCGGTACGTCTCCCGCGCCGTGGCCACGGCGATCGCGCACACCGCGCAGACGGCGGCGGTGAAGGCGGCCACCCCGGTCCAGTTGTCGCCCTTCGGCCCGGCGATCTGCTCCGCGAAGGTCACCGCGAACCCGGATACCGCGAAGCCGATCTGCGTACCGACCGCCATGCCCGACAGCCGCACCCGGGTGCTGAACATCTCGCCGTAGAAGGCGGGCCAGATGCCGTTCGCCGCGCTGTAGACGACGCCGAAGAAGACGACCCCGGTGAGCAGGACGAGCGGGTACGAGCCGGTGGTCAGCGCCCACAGGTACACGAAGATCATGACGCCGGAGCCGAGCGCGCCGGTGAGGAACACCGGCTTCCGCCCGATCCTGTCGGCCAGCCGCGCCCACAGTGGGATCGCGAACAGCGCCACCACGTTGGCCAGCGCGCCCACCCACAGCATCGGCGACTCGCCGAGCCCGACCGAGTCGCCGGTCGCGAACGACAGCGCCCACACGGTGAACACGGTCTGCACGGTGGCGATCAGCGAGGCCGCGATCACCCGCAGGACGTCGGCCCAGTGGTGCCGCACGAGGTCGGCGAGCGGCATCCGCGCGACCTCGTTCTCCGCCGCGGCCTCGGTGAACGCCGGGGTCTCCTCCAGCTTCCGCCTGATCACGTAACCCGCCACCGACACCAGCACGCTGACCAGGAACGGCAGCCGCCAGCCCCAGGTGTAGAGCGCCTCGTCGGGCAGCGCGGCGACCGGGATGAAGACCAGGGTGGCCAGAATCTGGCCGGCCTGCGTGCCGTTGAGCGTGAAGCTCGTGTAGTAGCCGCGCCGGTGTTCGGGGGCGTGCTCCAGCGTCATCGAGTTCGCGCTGGCCTGCTCGCCGGCGGCCGACAGCCCCTGCAGCACGCGCATGAGCACGAGCAGTACGGGCGCTGCCGTACCGATCTGCGCGTACGTGGGCAGGCAGCCGATCACGAACGTCGACAGCCCCATCAGCATCAGCGTGAACACCATGATCCGGCGGCGCCCGAGCCGGTCCCCGATGTGCCCGAGCACCAGCGCGCCGAGCGGGCGCGCCGCGTAGGCCACGCCGAAGGTCGCGAGCGAGACGAGGGTGCCGGTCGCCGGATCGTCCGGATCGAAGAAGACCTTGGGGAAGACGAGCGCCGCGGCGCTCCCGTAGATGAAGAAGTCGTAGTACTCCAGCGCACTACCGATCCACGCGGCAACGGCGGCCCTGCGGGGGCGGCCTGCGGCTCCGGCTCCGGGCATGGGGAGCTCCTCTGCGGCTCTGAAGAGGGAGGGTTAACTAACGTACTAGTTAGTGAGTTACCGTGAGCGCTGCGCGGTGCGGGTGTCAATGGGTCTGCGGGCGTCGCGTTTCGACCGCCGGTCGGCGCCGCTTCTCGTTGCTTCCCGCTGCGGCGGGATTCGGGTGTGTGGTTCCGACTGCCTTGTGCGTTACGGGGCTGCCTCCGACGCTCCGCGCCTGCGGCATCCCCTTGCCTCCGCGCGAGGCATGGTCGCTACCGAAGTGCGCCTCACGGAACGCTGTGGGTGCTACTCGCTTCCCCTTTGAGCTGTGGGCAATCGTTCCGCAGGGGCGAGGGGGGTACCTCTCTGCTCGGAGCGGAGCCGGAGAGCTTGGGGGAGGGTGGGCACAGCGGACCGCAAGCCCCCAGCGTCAGCGCCCCCGCTCCCAACGGGGCCCGGGGCGCAGCCCCGAGAGCCTCAGCGCGTCAGGTACGCCAGCACCATGTCGCCCAACATGCGGCGGTACTCCTCGCGGCGTTCAACAGCAGTCAGGTCGCGCCCGAACAGCGCGCCGAAGGTGTGCCGATTCGCCACCCGAAAGAAGCAGAACGAAGAGATCATCGCGTGGAGATCCACCGCATCCACCTCAGCGGTGAACACCCCCTCCTCGCGCCCTTCGCGCAGAATCCGCCCGATCACCTCGATCGCCGGCGACCCCAGCTCCCGCAGCGTCTCCGACGCGACGATGTGCTCCGCCTCGTGGATGTTCTCGATGCTGACGAGCCGGATGAAGTCCGGATGCTCCTCGTGGTGGTCGAAGGTCAGCTCGGCCAGCCGCCGGATCGCCGCGGCGGGGTCCAACCCGCCGACGTCCAGCCGCTGCTCCTGCTCACGGATGACCGCATACGCCTGCTCCAGCACGGCGGTGAACAGCCGCTCCTTGCCGCCGAAGTAGTAATAGATCATCCGCTTCGTGGTGTGGATGCGGTCCGCGATCTCGTCGATCCGCGCCCCGGTGTACCCCAGCCGCGCGAACTCCTCGGTCGCGACCCGCAGGATCTCGGCCCGCGTACGCACCGCGTCCCGCTGCCGCCCGCGCGTACGTTCCGTCGGCGCGTCGGACATGCGGCTGGGCTCCTCATGAGCGGGTGGTCTGCGGCCGGGCGGGGGCCAGCAGGCGAACGGGTCAGTGGCCGCCAGCCAGTCTACGGGCCCGGCCCGCCACGGTTCCGGCGGTCACGTACGGAGTGATCTCCGGGCCTGCCTGCGCCGACCGCCAATTGTCAGTCCTCCCCGTTACGTTGGCGGGTATGACTGTGGGAGAGGCGGAGGAGAGTGCCGGGTGTGCCCGGTACACCTTCCGCCTGCGTGTCTCGGCGACGGCCCGGCGCGCTTTGGAGGCCGAATGGGGCCGGTGCCGGTGGGTGTGGAACGAGTGCGTCGCGAAGTCGCAGCAGGTCCACCAAGCCGCGAAGGCGACGGGCGTGACGCTGGCCTGCGGGCCGGCCCAACTCGACAAGATGCTGACCGGGGCCCGGAGGGTGACGCCGTGGCTGGCGGAGGGCGCCTCGGTGCCTCAGCAGCAGGTGATCCGCGACTTCGGGAAATCGCGGGCGAAGGCGCTCAAGGACATCAAGGACCGGCTGCCGCAGCGGTGTCGAGCCGGGATGCCGCGGTGGAAGAAGCGGCGGGAGGCGAGGCCGAGTCTGAACTACACCCGGCGGGGCTTCCGTTTGAAGGACGGACGCTTGCACTTGGCGGGTGGCATCGTGCTGAGGGTGGTGTGGTCACGGGAGCTTCCCCAACCCCCGTCGTCGGTGCGGGTGTATGAGGACGTCACAGGTGCCTGGTACTGCTCGTTCGTCGTCCTCGGCGTGAGCGAATCGTTGCCCGAGACAGGTCGGGTGCTCGGGGTCGACTGGGGCGTACGGGAGTTGGCGACCACCACCAGTGACACACACGATCTTCCCCATCCCGGGTACGGGCGGAAGGCCAAGGAGAAGCTGACCCGCTACGACCGCATGATGGCCCGGCGGAAACCGTCGAAGGGCCAGGTCGCGTCGAAGGGCTACCGAGAGGCCAAGAAACAGCGGGCGAAGGCGCACCGGAAGGTGGCCCGACAGCGGCAGGACACCGCCCGCAAGTGGGCGAAGAAGGTCGTGACCGACCACGACGCGATGGCCGTGGAGGACTTCCGGCCCAAGTTCCTGGCCAAGTCGACGATGGCGTGCAGGGCCGCGGACGCGGCGATCGGTGCCACCAAGCAGGCGCTGGTGGAGATGGCGCGCAAGCATGGCCGCATCGTGCACCTGGTCAACCCCGCGCACACCACCATGGACTGTGCGCAGTGCGGAGCGAGAACCAAGCACGCACTACCTCTCTCGGAACGTACCTACACCTGCACCGCGTGCGGAGCCGTCTCGCTCAGAGACAAGAACTCCGCCCACGTGATGCTGGTCCGGGCCGGTCTGGCCCCGGTTGGTGCTGAGGGCGTAAGACCGGCCGAGGCGCCGCCTCGGGAGGCTGCCTGAGCCAGGAATTCCCCGGCTTCGCCCGGGGAAGCAGTCAAAGCGTGACGACCGCACTGACGACGACACCGACGCCGAGCTACGCCTCGGGAACCTCCGCCGTGCCGCTGCTCGGCGACACCATCGGCGACAATCTCGACCGCGTCGCCGCCGCGCATCCGGAGCGCGACGCGCTGGTCGACCGCGGTGGCACGGAGGGTGTGCGCCGCTGGACGTACGCGGAGTTCCGCGCCGAGGCCGACGTGCTGGCGCTCGGCCTGCTGCGGCTCGGCATCGGCAAGGGCGAACGGGTCGCGATCTGGGCGCCCAACTGCGCGGAGTGGACGCTGACCCAGTACGCGACGGCCAAAATCGGCGCCGTCCTGGTCAATGTGAACCCCGCATACCGCGCCCACGAGCTCGAATACGTACTGAACCAGTCGGGAACCCGCCTCCTCATCGCCGCGCGCAGCTTCAAGACCTCCGACTACGCGGGGATGATCGAGGAGGTGCGGCCCCGCTGCCCGGCGCTCGAGCACGTCGTGCTGCTGGACAGCGACGCGTGGACCGGGCTGCTGGAGCACGGGAACGGCGCCGACCCGGGCGAACTGACCGAACGGCAGCGGGCGTTGAGCCCGGACGACCCGGTGAACATCCAGTACACCTCGGGCACCACCGGCTTCCCCAAGGGCGCGACACTCTCGCACCACAACATCCTCAACAACGGCTTCTTCGTGGGCGAGTTGTGCGGCTACACCGAGCGCGACCGCGTGTGCATCCCGGTGCCCTTCTACCACTGCTTCGGCATGGTCATGGGCAACCTCGCCTGCACAAGCCACGGCGCGGCGATGGTGATCCCCGCGCCCGCCTTCGACCCGGCGGCGACGCTGTCGGCCGCGGCGGAGGAGCGGTGTACGTCGCTGTACGGGGTGCCCACGATGTTCATCGCGATGCTGAACGCGCCGGGGTTCGACGAGCACGACCTCTCCTCGCTGCGTACCGGGATCATGGCCGGATCCACCTGCCCGGAAGAGGTGATGCGGCAGGTCATCGACCGGATGGGCATGACCGAGGTGTCCATCTGCTACGGAATGACCGAGACCTCCCCGGTGTCCACCCAGACCCGCACCGACGACTCGCTGGAGCGCCGCGTGAGCACGGTCGGACGGGTCGGCCCGCACCTGGAGGTGAAGGTGGCCGACCCCGCGACAGGGCTCACCGTCCCGCGCGGCGAGCCCGGCGAACTCTGCACCCGCGGCTACTCCGTGATGCTCGGCTACTGGGAGGAGCCCGAGCGCACCGCCGAGGCCGTCGACGCGGCGCGCTGGATGCACACGGGCGACCTCGCGGTGATGGACGAGGACGGGTACCTCAGCGTCACCGGGCGGATCAAGGACATGGTCATCCGCGGCGGCGAGAACCTCTACCCGCGCGAGATCGAGGAGTTCCTCTACACCCACCCGGACATCCTGGACGCCCAGGTCATCGGCGTACCGGACGAGAAGTACGGGGAGGAGCTGATGGCCTGGGTGCGGCTGCGGGAGGGAGCCCCTGCTCTGGACGCGGCCGCGCTGCGCGCCTTCTGCGAGGGCCGCCTCGCGCACTTCAAGATCCCGCGCTATGTGCATGTGGTCGAGGAGTTCCCGATGACCGTCACCGGCAAGGTGCGGAAGGTGGAGATGCGCGAGCAGGCCGTACGGCTGCTGGGGCTCGACGGCGCCTGAGCCGCGGTGCGGGGGCCGGGTCGGGCCGGGTGTGTGTGCGGGGCCCGGTTACGTACCCGCTACGCCTCCTGCGGCAGTCGCGCCCGGCGCCCGTGCCCAGCCGCGTACGGGCGCGGGCTCCGGGCGTTCCCGCAGCGGGAGGGCCGCAGCAGCATGGGCCCATGCCGAACACCACCACCATCGACGGCGACCATCCGCTGGTCACCCTCATCAACGTGTTCACGGTCGCGCCCGCACGGCAGGCCGAACTGATCGCCGAGCTGCGGGACTTCACCGAGACGGTGGTGCGCCACCACCCCGGTTTCGTCTCGGCGAACTTTCACGCCAGCCACGACGGCGAACGGGTCGTGAACTACGCCCAGTGGGAGAGCGAGGAGCAGTTCCACGCGATGCTCGCCGACCCCGAGGCCAGGAAGGGCCTGGAGCGTACGGCCGCGATCGCGGAGAACGTCGACCCGCGGCTGTTCACGGTGGAGTCGGTGCACGTGGTCTGAGCTGCGGGTTTCCTAGCCCAGCTCCAGACTCGTCACCCCGTACGTGCGCCCGGGCCCCGTCTCAGGGGCCTGGCCCGCGTACATGCGGACCGTGTGCGAGACGGGTACGAGCCCGCGGCGCTCCGCGAGTGCGACGGCCTCCTCCTGCACCTCGGGGATGTCCAGCGTGACTTGTCCGTCCGGCGGCAGGTGGCCGATGAGCGCGTCGAACAGGGCCTCCGCTTCCAGCGGCCCGTCGGCGAACAGCGGCCCGATCCGCATGCCGTCGCGCGCGGGCCGGATCACCCCGTACCCGCTGACCTGCCCGTCCCGCAGCGCGGCGTACCCGATGTGCCCGCGGGCCGCGAGCCACCGCCCGACGAAGTGGCGCCTGTCGGCAGGGAAACAGCGGCGGTCGTACGTGGCGACCGCGTCGGCCGGCGCGGCGTCGGCGGGCTCGATGCGCGGGGCCCCGTCGAGGGCTCCGCTGCCCGGTGCGGGGCGCGTGGGGCGGCCCGCGTACCGCAGATTCCGGTACGCCGCCGTGAACCCGGCCCTCTCGTACGTCTCCTGCTGCGCCGGCACGCCGTCCAGCCCGATCGTGCGCTCCCCGGCATGCGGCACCGCGGCCCGCCAGGTGGCGAGCCCGAGCCCGCCGCGACGCATCCCCGAGCGGACCATGTAGTACCCGAGAAACGCGTACTCGGCGGAGTAGTTGACCACAGAAACAGCAGACACGATGCGCCCGCCGACCCGCCCCACGAAGAACCCGCCGGGATCGGTGGGATGGAAGCACGCCGCGTCGCCGCCCCCCGGATTCCACCCTTCCTCCGCGGCCCACTCCACGACCTCCCCCCACTCCTCCAGCCCAGCACCACCGACACTCAGCCCAGCCACGGTCACCATGCCTGCTCCCCTCCACACGACGTGGGCGCGACGCTAACCGATGGGCCACGCGGGGGCGGGCGCTCCGGGGAAGATGACCTGCAACGCATGGTGCGGCGGCGGCACTTGAGCCACTTCCCACCCCGTACGATCGATCGTCCGCGCGTTTGGTCAACTGGTCAGCAAGGCGGTGGCGTGCACCATGAATGGGCAATCGGCGCAGCGGTGGTCCGCGGAGACGGAGGGCGTCCTGCGGCGTGCCGGCTGGTATCCCGGGCGGTCCGTGTCCACTCACGAGTGGGAGACCGCGCTTCAGCAGAGCGGATTCGAGATCAACGAGGCGGCGCGGCGCTTCCTCGCCGAGTTCGGCGGGATCGAGAGCACCGAGCGCGGGCCGGGTCAGACGATGGCCCGTGTGGGCTTCAAGCTTGATCCGACGGTCGCCCAGTGGGACAGGGAGGACATCTTCGACTTCCTCAACGAGGAGGCCGGAACAGATCTCTATCCCGTCGGCGAGGTGGACAGGGGCAACGACCACCTCGCCGTCGCGGCCAACGGAGCCGTCTACGCGGGTATGGACAGCGTCGTACTCCTCGCCGAATCCGCCGAAGAAGCCCTCGAGAAGCTCGCGTTGGGCATCCGCTAGCTTTCCGGACGGTACGCCGCGAAAGCGGGCAACCATGCCGTAACCAACACGACTGGGGGAGGGGGCACGTGAAGATCGCTCGCACTGCTCGCGCTGCCGGCCTCCTCGGCCGCCTTCTCGCTGAGCGCCTGTCAGGCGAGTCCGCGTACTCCGCGCTCAGCCTGGAGAAGGGCGACGGCGACAACATGCACCGCGAGAAGCAGCTCACCGTCGGGCTCGCCGACCGCAACCTCCACGGCACCGGCGCCACCGCCAAGCTCCGCGCCCCCGGCCCCGAGGGCCTCGCCAGCAGCGACAACTCCACGGTCTCGTACTGGAACAACACGATCGAAGACGTACTGACCTGATCCGCCCGCACAACACCGACAGCACCGCACATACGCAGGGGTGCCGCGCCAATCCGCGCGGCACTCCTGTGCTGCTCATCGTTCGGTTCGTCTCTCGGTCGTCGCCGAGTGCGGCGCTACTTCACCACCGACTGGTACTCCCGCACGGTGACGTCCTGGGTGCTTCCGAACTCGCCGTCCGGCAGCTTCCCGCCGGTCCCGTCGGAGCCCTCCCAGGAGATCTTCCAGGTCACGTTGGCCTTGAGCGGGTACTTCTGGCCGTCCTGCGTGGCCCGCTGATAGGTCACGCCGCAGGGCGGTTCGCCCTCGTGCCCCTTGGGCCGGGGCTTCCCGATCGAGCCGTCTTTGTTGATCCGGCACTCGCCCGAGGAGGGGTGCACCTCCGCGTCCTGCGTACCGGGGTCCAGCCGCAGTGCTACGGGGCGCGCCGTGGTCTCCGCCCACAGCCCCGTACCGGGCAGCGTGGCCCGCACCTTCACCGGCTTGAACTTGGCCTTGTCCAGCCACATCCAGGTCGGCAGATTGACGGCCTTCCGCCCCTTCGGGTCCATCTCGACCTCGGTGTCGGGCACCTTGATCTTGTCGTACGAGTACCCGGCCATCACCTCGGGCGAGACGGTCTTCTCGACCTGGGGAACGTCCTTGCCGTCCTGCCAGAACATGGTGCGCCAGCAGTCGAACATGTGGCCCTTGTCGTGCCCCTTATTGGGCACCCCGCGCCAGAACATGCCGTCCTTGCCGACGTTGAAATCCTTGTAGCCAGGAGCGGAAGAGGTCTTCCCCTTGTCGTCGTAATTCGTGATGGTCTTGCCGTCTTTGTAGTGGTCGACCATCTGCTGCGCCGTGTAGTAATCGTACGTACCCACGCGCGCGTAATCGTCCGCCTCCTGGACGGGCCCCGGGGCCCCTTCCTTCGGCTTTCCGGCTGCCTTGTCCGCCTTCTCCGTCGCGTCTTTCAATTGCTCCGGAGTCATCGCCGGTTCATACCAGCACGGAGGCGGTTCCCAGTTCGGGTCGACAGAGGAGAGATTCCCGGAACCCTTCCCCGATCCGCCGCCCCCGTCCTGCTTCAGCTGGATCTTGGTGCCGACGGTGGCCGAGATTTCTCCCTTGTTCTGATCGCCGCCGGCAGAGGAGTCCGGCGGCGAGGGCGGAGGCACCCGGTTCGCCAGGGCAGGCCCCGCGGACAGCATGACAACGCTCAGCGCCAAACCCGTACCGACGGCCCACCTGCGGCCTATCACGCCTTTGACTGGCATTCCTTCGACTCCCCCGTCACGTCAGCGGTCTTCGCCTTCCAACGCTTACCGGTCGCAGGCGACCGCTCCATGAGCACGCTCCACTCCACGTAGCTCTTCAGGTTCGGCTTGCTGCGAATGGTCTTTCCGGACTTCACTTCCTTGCTGAAGACCTTCGACTGGTCCTCGCAGAAAGTCACAGCGACCATGTCACGACCCGGCTTGGCTTCGGTGCCCAGGTCGTAGTAGCGGTCCTTTCCGGTGGACGTGTAACCGCCGTCCACGTTCGACTTGATCACCCACCGGGCGTAGGACTTGGCCTGTCCTGTCGAGTAGTGGTCGTGAGCCGGGTCGTCCACATTCTGCTTCGCGACCCCGTGCCAAATCGACGTCACGTACTTCTCGGCATTGGCGACTGCCTGAGCCGACTTGCTCTCACCCGGCTTGTCCCACTGGTAGTCGACCTCGAAGTCGTCGGGCAGTTTCAGCCCGGGCTCCTTGTCCGACCCCTGCGACGCCCCCTCGGACGGCGACGCCGACTGCGCGCCCGCGATCTTGTCGTTCTTCCCGGATGATTCGCCGCCCCCGCATGCGGTCGCCAAGAGCACGCCACCGATCACGAGCGAGGCGGCGGACACACAACGACGATTCACAAGAAACAACTCCCCGTATGACACGGACACCACTACCCAACGGACGCTACCAGCACCCCAACCGCCCGTTGAGTTCGAGTAATTCACAGACAAATGCCGGAAATGATCCATTGGTCGGCGGGGGAGGGGCACCTATTCCCCCGTCGGCCGCCACCGCCCCGCAGCCCGCGCCGCGGTCCGCGCGCCCCACCACCAGGAGGCGACGGCCAACGCAAGGGCCCCCGCCAGGACAGCGAGCACGAAGGAAGTCGGCAGCTCCGCCCCCGCCTTCAGCTCCAGCGGCGTACCCAGCCACACCGCCGCCGCCGTGCCCACGAGCGCGGCCAGCACCAGCGGCGCGAGGACGGCCCACGCGGCCGTGGCGTAGAAGATCCGCCGCTCACCCACCAGCACGCTGAGCGGTGCCAGACGGCGGCCGAGGCGCAGGAAGTCGCCGAGGTTGTTGAGTACGGAGGCCAGGGCCAGCAGTCCGATGCCGATGCCGCCGAGCGCGCGTACCCAGGCGGTGGCCTGGAGGTCCCAGCCGGCGCCGGCCACCCAGCCCATGCCTATCGGGTCGACTTCCGGGTGGGGGAGATGCCGGAATGCCGTCCGCTTGATGGCGGAGACGGGCAGGTCGCCCCCGCCCTCACGTACGAGGAAGAGCTCGTCGGCGTCCTTCGCGGCCTCCGGCGCGCCCTTGTGCAGGGTCACCCGTTCCGCTCCGCCAGGGGACATGGCGACCAGCTCCTGCAGCCGGGGGTCGGAGATCCGGACCTTCGCGTCACGGCACGACACCTTGAGTTCCCGCAACGCGGAGCACCGCCCTGTCAGTCGGGCGCCCTCGAAGCCCGACGTCACCGCGAGCGCGTGCACGTCCGGAGGCAACGCACGGATGAAGGCACCCACTTGAGCAGGCCGGTCCGGGATGCCGGTCTTCAGCGCGCTGTCGCCGATGCGCTGGTAGACGGCCTGAGCCTCGCGTACGGGATCGCCGAGGCGGCTCATGTGGAGCTGAACCTGGGACACCAGCCCGATGGAGATCACCACCGTGGCCACGAGCCGGGTGATCACGCCGGGGCTCGCGCTCGCCCAGCGTCCCGCCACCAGCGCGCCGCTGAGCCCGCGCCGGTTGCCGAGGCGCACGAGCCGCTGCCCGAGCCACCGCACCAGTACGGCGATGACGGCGGGCACCGTGGCCAGCGTGCCGACCGTGCCCAGGACGTAGACCGGAAGCCAGTCGCCGCCCCCGCCCTGGGCGGCCACGTCGCTGCCGTACACCGCCACGACGAGGAAGACCGGGCACAGCCAGGCCACGCGCCCGGCCCGGAAACGCCTGCCCGCCCCGGGGCGGGTGGAGGACTCCGCGGGCGCGGCCCGGTGCAGCGACAGCACGGCCGCCAGCACCACCAGAGCGGAGCCGAGCACCGTACCCACCAGCGCCCCCGCCCAACGTCGCAGGTCAGCGGCGGGAAGCAGGAAGTCCACCACGGGCAGGCGCACGTCGGTGCGCAGGGCCGCCAGCGTCACGGCCCCCGCCACGGCCGCGCCGAGGGCCACGGGGGCGACCGCCTCGCCGAGCGAGACCAGCGCCCGTGCGCGGGAGCCGGCCCCCAGCGCACGCAGCAGCGCCACGCGCCGGTCCCGGCCCGCCGACCCGGAACGGGCGGCTATCACCGTCAGTACCAGTGCGGGCAATACCAGCAGTCCCGCGGCGCACATCAGGAACCAGGAGTCGGGCCGTACGAAGTCGCTGTCGCCGAAGTTGGCCCGCTCCGGCCCGCCGAAGCCCGAGGCCGCGAGCCACTCGCCGGACGACATGACGCCGTGCCGCGGCCGTACGTAGGCGAGCCGCTCGTCCGGCACCTCCAGGCCCTCGGCGGCGATGGCGCCGGCCGGCGTGCCGTAGCGGTCCTCGGCGCCTTCCTTCTCCAAGTCCCTGCGCAGGGCGGGGGAGAGCAGTGCCTCGCCACGCTCGGGCCAGGCCGACACGCCGGGAGGCGGTGCCGCATCGGCCGCCTTCGGCTCCACGTACACGACCGACTTCTGGAGGCCGTCCACGGTGTCGTACGCGGGACGCACCAGCACCGGGGCGTCGCCGCCGTCGGGGTCCACGTACTGCGGGGCCCGCGCCGAACCTCGCTGCTCGCGGCCGTCGTGCACCGCCCAGCCCGCGGTGATCGCCGTCGCGCTGAGCGCGAGGGCCAGCGTCGCCAGGAGCAGCGCCGCGAAGCGGAGCCGGTTGCCCTCGGCGCCACGGCGGGCGGCGCGGCCCACTCTCAGCAGCTGCCACCACATGCGTATATCGCTCAACGCGCCGCCGCCTCCCTCAGCCGCCCCTTCTCCAGGCGGAGTCGGCGGTCCGCGCGAGCGGCCAGCGCCAGGTCGTGCGTGACGACGACGAGCCCGCAGCCCCAGCGCCGCCGTACGGAGAACAGCAGCTCGGCGACCTCGTCCCGGGTCTCCTCGTCCAGCGCGCCGGTCGGCTCGTCGGCGAGCAGCAGCGCGGGCCGGTTGATCAACGCGCGGGCCACGGCGGTGCGTTGTCGCTCGCCGCCCGACAGTTCGGCTGTGGGCGTCTCCCCGTACGGCACACCCAGCTCGGCGAGCAGCTCCTCGGCGCGCGCGTGCGCCTCGGCCCGCGGAACTCCGGAGAGCAGCGCGGCGAGCGCGGTGTTCTCCAACGGGGTCAGCTCCGGCAGCAGTTCACCGAACTGGAAGACCACGCCGACGGTGTCCCTGCGGTGCTTGCTGAGCGCCCGCTCGGACAGCCCGCTCAGCTCGACGCCGGCCACCTCGATCTCTCCGGCCTCCGGCTTGACCAGCCCCATCAGGCAGGACAGCAGTGTCGACTTCCCACTCCCGCTGGGCCCGGTCACGGCGACGGCTTCGCCGGCCCGCACGGTGAGGTCCAGGCCGTCCAACAGCCGCCTGCCGCCTATCTCATGGCCGAGGCCCCGTACGGCCAGCACCGGCTCGTCCGGCTCTTTCACTTCTGCGCTTCCCCCTTCGGGTGCGTACGCCGGTGGCTCCACGCAGTGCGGAACGACCGCCTCGTGGAGCCACCGGCGTCGCGGCGCGGTGTGCTACCGCGCCTCTTGTGTCGCTGCTCTTGTTGCTGCTGCGCGCCCGCTGGTCGACGGACCGTCAGTTGGCGGTCCAGTTGCTGCAGCTGTCGGGCTTCCACTGCTCCTGGCGGCACGCCCGCATCTTGATGATCTTGCTGCCCTTGCCGCTCTTGGCCGTGGTGCCGGAACCGCTCTTGTTCCACAGCGCGCGGATCTTGCCCGCACTGGCGCTGCGCTCGTACTTCCCGTAGGCCGCTCTCTTGTCCGCCTTGGTGTCCTTCACGTAGGCGTACTGGTGGCCTTCCTTCTTGTACGTGTAGATCTTCGACCCCGTGGTGCTCGCGCTCTTGGCGACCGCCGGAGTGGTGCCGAGCAGCGAGAGCGCCACCAGGGCTCCCCCGACACCGGCGAACGTCTTGCGGCGTATGGATGTCTTGCTCAAGGTGCTTCCTTCTCTTCTGGGCGCCGCCGTGGGCCACCCCTGCTCAGAAGGAGGGAGCGCGAACGCATGCGGCACTCAGGACACTTCCCCCCTCTCCGGAAAATGGACACAAGCGGTCAACCATGCGCGTTTTCCGGACGGACAGAGCAAAGAATAAGCAAACCCCCGCCCTCAAGATCAAATCGTGGGCGTGGGCTGTGACCTGCGGGTTCGCAGGGCGTCGCCCAGGCTGTGGTCGCGCTCCGTGTTCCGTGCTCCGTGTTCTGGATGGGTGGGCTCCTCGCGGGCGTGCTGCGCGACGGCGTACGTGCCACGCGAGGCGCGGTCTCTCGGTGCCGTCCGTCTGGAGCCGTTGCAATCAACATCCGGTCCGTCCGGTGCCGGAGTCCTCGTGCGAGGGGGAGGCGCTGTCCACCGGCCCGGTTCAGATCGCGGCGCAGCTGCGGCAGAGGGAGGCGCGCCGTGGGGGTGATGAGTGGCGGACGGTGGTGACGGTGGAGATCCCGGAGGCGTTCTTCGACATCTTGGACGCGGTGACCTTGACGTTCCGCAATGCCCTCAGAATGCTCTTCTGCCGAAGAAGCCCGACACCTGGGACTCCGAAGACCGCCTGCCTTATTTCATCGCCCCGGCGCCGTACTGCCAAACAGAGCACGGCCCCCGGGTGGCGAACAGGTGCTGGAGCAGGCGGAGTTCACCCGGGGCGCCCCCCACTCTCGTCGAGCATGCCACTACTGCTCCCGGCTTGCCCCATCTGGTCGTCCTCACGTGGGGCCGTAATGGCCTCCAACGTCTCGCCGAGACCGAACATCGCCTGAGCGAGGCAACTCAACACGAGATCGACCCTCGCTTCTTCGCCATCATCGCCGACCTGATAGGCGCTCGACTGAGCTTCTCAATGAGCAAGGTGAGTTTTCTTGGCGCAGCAGAAAGACGGTCTGGGGGCAGCCGTTTGGAACGCCGACGCAACGACTTGCTCTCCACTCCGCTTCCCGGGCCAGTACCATGACACCGAAGTTGGCCTGCACTACAACTATTTCCGCCACTGCGATACCGAAGCGCGCGCTATGGAAGTCCTGACCCACTTGGAATATCCCCTGCACCCAACCCCCATACCTGCGTCGCCGCTCCGCGTACGCGAGTGGACCTCCTGATTGCTTGCTTGAACACGAGACCCCGGAGCGCTGGGCACATGTTCTCTACTTCCAGGGCCAGGCTCCATATGGGAGAGCCGCACGATCGCCTGGGAGACCGGCGAGTGCTTGCCGATCAGATCGGTCACCGCCCCACCGCCGGTGGCCAGTCCCTCGGGGCCGGGCAGGAGCGAGGGGGTCTGCAGGAACTGCAGGAAGGCCTCGCCGTCCCACAGTAGCGCTTCGTACTCGGCCAGTTGCCGCTGCTGGCGGCGCCAGCGCAGGTAGACGCGGCGGAACTCGCACACGCACTGCCCGATGAAGAAGGTCGTCAGGCAGCACGGCCCGTGCCGTCCCGCGTGCGTGGGACTCCAGCCGCCGCCGACCAGGGAGTTGCGGCGGAAGGCGGGCAGGGCGCGCAGCAGGATCTCCACCAGCCGCCATCTCCCGCGACCTCCACTCCCGCGGCATCCGGACCGTCAAGGGCAAGTCGTGGACAGTCAGCGGCATACGTGACCTTCTCAGCTCTCACCAGGTGGCCGGGATCAGGATGTTCCGGGGTGAGAAGGCAGGCCCGGGGACTTGGCCCGCCATCATCGACCGCGGCCAGTGGGACGAGGTCCAGCAGATACGGACCTACCGAGCCTCCCAGACCAAGGAGAAAACCCACACCCGCCGCTTCTATCTTCTGCGCGGTGTGGTCATGTGCACGTGCGGAGTCCGCATGGGCGAGAGCAAGGCGAACGACAACTACATCTACCGGTGGAGCCGCAACGGCCGCCAAGACGAGAGAAGTACGGACGGACGATATCCGCCGAGCAGACGGAGAGGTTCGCCAAGGATGTGGATCTGACGGTTCTGGACAAGCTGGACGTGCCCGGCCGGACACCGGCCTCAACTGCTCGTCCACAGGCTGACATTGACGCAGAGAAGGAAGACACTGAACAGCTCGCCGAGCTCAACGTGATGTGGACCGCCCGCGATGCCTCTACGCCGGAATACCGGAAGATGCGACGCGACATTGAGGTGCGCATCAAGGAACGGCAGCGGAGGACGACTGTCCGGCCGGTCGTTGAAGTGCTGCATGGAGTCGCAGGACCGGACGCGCGCGGGAACTGGGGACGACTCGAAGAGCGACAGGACTACGCCCGCATCAACGCGATCTATCGGTTCCTGTTCGCTGCTGTGATCCCCCCCCCAGACAGACGAGGACGTGAATTGGACTACGAGCGCATCGAGATTGATCCCAATCCGCTGACCTAAGGACTGCCCCGCGGCCACTGACCATAGGGAAATCCTTGGGCAACTTCAGATCACTTAAAAAGTTGAATAACATCTGGCGTGAACGAGAATACTCCAACGAATATCGCGACTCCACCGACCGCCCTGAGGGTCCCCACCGTAGCCATGCCAGGATTTGCGAGCCTCGTCAGAACATGGTATAGCCGCGTTGCGCATCTCCTGAAATTCGTCAGCAAAAGTACACCCACTACGATAGCCAGTGCGTCCGCAATTCTAATGAGATTAATTCCGATGCCGCCGGACTCCGAAGAACTCGCCGCAACAAAATCAATCATTTCTTACTCCTCCAAATCTCGGTAGCGCCAGCGTGACCGAACCCGGTATTTATCTCATTCCCAAGGCCAATCCCGACCCCGCTACGTACACTCTGAACCGCGTCTCCCTTAGAGTTGTAGGTGTCGATGGCGTTCTCATGATTCGCGAATGCCCCGACACCCAGGTGAAGAGATCCCCCTTTGTTCCACCCTGTACCAGAAAGCTGATCAATATCATCCGCGTTACTTCTGATCGTACCGATACCGCCAGACGCGCCCCACGTCCAACCGGCTGAATCAACTCCCGCACTTCGCACGAAACCTAGACTCTGCGTTCCATCGGGGTTCTGTGTCCGCACGAGTCCAAGCTCGACATTGCCTCCCACGACCAGACCGCCAGAGACGTTGACCACGACACCTTCAGTCTTATCCAATCCGGCCAGCTTGAAAGCTGCATCCAGCGCCGTCGTATCTGGTTTCCAGCCGTTCTTGGTGAACAATTTCACGCCTGTATTGACCCCCTTGATGAGAGTGCGCTTCCAACTATTCTCCTCCCACTGTTCCTTCCGCTTCCTGGCCTCTCTCACTGCTTCTGATCGGGCCGACTTGAGGTTGGCATCCACGTCACCTGATGCCTTGCTGTTGAACCCGCCAGAAACTCCTCGGCCGTCAGCATCTTTTGTTACTTGAAATAGTGCAACTTTGAACTCTTGATCACGCTTTGCAGCCTTCTTTACGGACTCTGATATTGTATGCGCCCAGGAATCCTCTAGTTTTTCTCTTTTGGCGCTGTTACGAGATAGGTCTTCCCGCTCATCCGGGTCCTCGATTCTATCCAGTTCAAGCACGCAATGCCCGTTTTCGGTGACGCGCATCTTTCCTTTTTCCCGAGCTTCACGACAGGCGCGCTCGACCTCCTTTTTCAGCTCATGTAGATCCGAGTACGCTTGCTCCAGAATCTTTCCCACGGCGTTGGCCTGCTGCTGCGCCCCTAGATACTCCTCATGTGTAGTCTCGAATGAGATCTTGGCGTACTTGGCAGCCACGCCTTTCCAATTTTTACTGTCTGCGGTCCCCATGACGCGAGTCTTGTAATCAGCCGCCAGTTCCCCGAACCTTTTCCCCATCCCCTTCCAGGCGGTTGAGGCGTCGAGAAGACTAGAGAGATTGGCGTCCATCAAGTCACGATAATTGAGACTCATATATTCCCCCTCTAAAGCTTGTCGATTCCGCTACGGGTATCGCTTCGTGATCCTTGCCCGGGCACAGCATTAAACTTTTTCGCTGTCCCGTGGTCGTTGCTCTGGAACGCCCTGCTTGTACTCATCAACCCATTTATATCCTGAGTGAGACGTTCGCTGAGCTTCCTTAGCTTTCGGGCCCAGTCTGCTGCCGCATGGCTGAGCCCTTCCTTTACTTCCCACCCCTTCATCTGCCCGAGACCTGAAGTTCCACCAGTCAGCAATGCTGAATTTGTTCCTTGGGGAGGCAAGTATGGGGTCGGCAGATCCTTCTTCCCTGCGTGGTTACCAGTAACAGCCTCATTTTCGTCATCTGCTTTCGCGCCTCCTTTCCGCGTCTCTGGGAGGAGGTACCTTTCAATGTGCTCTGCGGCCTTCCTCTTTTCAGCAGGAACCGACGCCAAGTCACTCCCGGACGGCGTTGCTCCTGCACCCCGGCCGTCGGGGGCGCGCCCGGCAGAGTCGGCCTTGAGCCTGTCCCATTCGTTGGAGAAGTTCATGTAGCTCTCCCGGTGTTGATGCCTGCTCAGGGAACGGTGTAGTGGGCGGAGTTGAGAGACTGGCCCCCACCCTCTCCTACACAAGAGTAGTAGCAGGTCGGATGAAGTACCTGGTCCTTAGCGCAGGCTTAAGGGGCACCTTGGGGACCGAGGAGCCGGTCCAGCCGTGCCGCACTTCTCGGGCCTATCCGGGTGGGGAACTTCACTGCCTGCCGCCTGACCGCCTGTGACCTTCGGTCAGCTCCGAGCCGCTGGCCATGGCCGGCCGGACGATCGCCAAGGCCTTCCGGGCCGCCGGCTTCGACGTCGCCCCGGTGCGTACTACCGCATATCCCGGTCGGCCTACCGCGTACCAACGTGACCAGGTGGTGAGGGCTGCCCTCGATGATGTCGGCGATTGGCATGACCTCCGGGCCACCGGCCCGAGCGAAGGCGTCGCGCAGTGACTTCGCGAGCCGTCGGGCCTCAGCGATCTGCGGGTGCGTGGGGAGAACGTCCCTGCCCGCCAGGTCGTTGTGTGGGAACTCGCGGGGGCCCAGGCCGATGGCGACGGTGGCGACGAGCGCCAGGGGACGATCCTCGCCGAAGTCGAACACACGCCGTCCTTCCGGTACGCGGCGAAACGCTGGTGCAGCGCCCGTTCGAGGTTCCTCCCGCCCCGCGTCTGCCACATGACGTGAAGCGGGACAGGCGACCCGACGTGAAGGTCGCGAAGACGCTCCGCCAGGTCGTTCGTAGTCCCGATCTTGACCGGACGGGCATCGAGGGAACCGACGAGTAGACCCACGAGTCGCCCTCGCCCGTCTTCTCTGCCTGCCAGCTTCTCCGGTTGTCGAGTGCCACCTTCTCCGCCATCGCGCATGACGACCTGCGGCGTCATCATTCCGTTCGAGCCACGCAGGACCGTTGTTCGGGACGGGGGCGAAGGGCGAGGTCGCCCTGGGGATTCTGGGCAGATGCCTCCGGCGGCGCCTGCCGGCGGGGGCCACCGTGCGCCAGAGGAGGGAGGAGCGGGGGGGGGGAGTAGCATCTGATAGATATCGGCGGCAAGTTTGGCGTGGCGCGGGGCGCGCGGCTGTTGGGCGCATCAAGGCTTGAGAGCAAGGTGGCCCGGGTCAGGCCTCGGTAGGCACTTCGCCGGGCAGGGGTTGAGGGGCCTACCAGGTACCCGTGCTCGGTTCTCTGCCGCCGCAGCACCGCTCCGTGGACTGATTGCCGCACAGCGACAGTCCGTGGAGCGCAACGTCCGGCCCCGGGGGCATGGGGAGACGGGGTCGGCGAGGACACCCAGGGCACGAAAGAAGGACAGCGTGACCACCTCCCCAGCTCCTCTCTCGTTCGCGTTCGCCGGACGCGTCTCCACCGAGGATCAGCAGGACCCGAAGACCTCCCGCAACTGGCAACTCACCCGCGCCCAGGCGTTGATCGAGTCGCATGGGCGGATCGTGACCGAGTACTTCGACGTCGGCCAGTCCCGCTCGATCCCCTGGTCCCGTCGGCCACGGGCCTCCGCGTTGCTGGCCGCGCTCAAGCAGCCGGACCGCGGTTTTGATGCGGTGGTCATCGGTGAGCCACAGCGGGCCTTCTACGGCAACCAGTTCGGCCTGACCTTCCCCGTCTTCGCGCATTACGGAGTGCAGATGTGGGTTCCCGAGGTCAGGGGCCCCATCGACCCGGACTCCGAGGCTCACGACTTGGTGATGTCGGTCTTCGGCGGCATGTCGAAGGGTGAGCGCAACCGCATCAAGATGCGCACCCGTACGGCGATGAGCGCCCAAGCCAAGCTCGAAGGGCGCTACTTGGGCGGACGCCCGCCTTACGGCTACCGGTTGGTGGACGCCGGCCCTCATCCGCACCCCGGCAAGGCAGCCGAGGGGCGGCGCCTGCGGCGCCTGGATCCCGACCCGGCCACCGCTCCCGTCGTGCAGCGCATCTACACCGAATACCTGACCGGCTTCGGGATCTTCGCCATCGCCCAGCGCCTCACCGGTGACCACATCCCCTCTCCTTCGGCCGCGGACCCGCAGCGCAATCCGCACCGCTGCGGCATCGCGTGGCCAAGGGCGCGGTGCGCACCATCCTGATCAACCCGCGCTATACGGGCTACGAGGTGTGGAACAAGCAGCGAAAGCAGGAGTCGCTGCTCGATGTGGACAACGTCGCCCTCGGCCACCAGACCAAGCTCATCTGGAACGGGAAGGACAGCTGGGTCTTCTCCGATCGGCCCACGCACCCACCGCTGGTCAGCAAGGACATCTTCAAGCAGGTCCAGCAGCGGCTCGCCTCCCGTGGCCCGGCCAGCCAGGGGCGGACTCGGGCGCGTGTCCAGCACCCGTACGTCTTCAAGGGAATGGTGCTCCACCACGAGTGCCGACGGCGGATGCAGGGCAACTGGCTCCACGACGAGGCGTACTACCGCTGCCGGTTCCCCCAGGAGTACGCCGTGGCCAACAAGGTCGATCACCCGCTGAATGTCTGCCTGCGGGAGTCGTCTCTCATCGGCCCGGTGGACGAGTGACTGGCCTCGGCCTTCGCTCCGAACGGGATCGAGGACGCCCTCGCAGCTCTGGAGGAAGCGCAGCCCGATCGTTCGCCGGAACGTGAGGCGGCCCAGCAGGAGGTTGCGGAGTGCGACCGGAAGCTCGCGCAGCATCGCGCGGCCCTGGAGGCGGGAGCCGACCCGGCTCTCGTCACCCGGTGGATTCGCGAGACTCAGGTGCAGCGCACGGCCGCCGAGGCCCGCTTAAATCCGCTGTCGAAACACGGGGCGAAGCCATTCCGGCTGAGTCGAGAAGAGATCAGGGCCCTCGTCGAGTCCGTCGGCGGGATGCTGGTGGCGTTGCGTCGCGCCGATCCCGCGGACAAGTGCGAGGTCTACCGGCAGTTGGGGCTGCGACTCACCTATAAACACAACCAACGGGTGGTGTGGGCCGCAGCTCGGCCCACACCACCCCTTGGGGGAGTGGTCGTGTCGGGAGGGGGGCTTGGAACCCCACGCCCGGGCAAGGGCACGAGCACCTCCAG
>NZ_JBCFOK010000028.1:0-68455 GCF_039605595.1 Streptomyces odontomachicola | reverse complement strand
GGCCAAACCGCCCGGCCTTGGCGGGGGTTGGCGGGGGTTCGGGGGGCTGCGGGGGGGGTTGGGGGGGGGGGGCCCGCCCCCCCCCCGCACCGCACCCCCGAAGGCAGAACCGCACCCCCGCAAGCAGAGAGGACCCACCGCGCCATGAGCGACGAAGAGGCCGAGCCCTGTGAACGCGTCCCGGCCGGACCGCTGTGCGTACCCGTCCGGCCGGGCCCCGGGCGCGGTCCCGGCGAGCGCCCGCACACCGTCGCCGTACGGCTGTTCCGCACGCCGCTCGGCGAGCGCACCGCCGTCGGCTTCACGACCCCGCGCAGGCTCGCCGCGACGCTGGGCGCGTCCCAGGAGTGGATCGAGGTATCCGAACCCGCGCTGCGCGCTCTCGCCGCGCCGCTGGGAGCCCGGACGCTGACCGTGGACCCGCAGTTCGCCGCGCCCGCACCCGAGCCCTCGTACGCGCTGCGCGCCGCCGCAGAACGCGCGGCCGACGCCATGATCGCCGGGCTGGGCCTCGGCGCGGCGCGGGGAGCGGCCCGATGACCGCGACACCCCTCGACCTGCCGCGCCTCGCGGCGCTCCGGACCACGCAACGGGACGGCGAGGACGCCGATCTCTCCCTGTGGCCCGGCTCCACGCTCCGCGCCCCCGACGGCGAACTGCTCGTCGGCGGCGTCCCGTTGACCGAGCTCGCGGGCCGCTTCGGCACGCCCTGCTACGTGCTGGACGAGGACGAGGTGCGCGGCCGCTGCCGTGCCTACCGCGACGCCTTCCCCGACGCCGAAGTGCTGTACGCGGCGAAGGCGTTCCTGTGCCGCGCGGTGGCGCGCTGGGTCGCCGAGGAGGGGCTCGGCCTGGACGTGTGCTCGGCCGGAGAGCTGGCGGCCGCCACCGCGGCGGGCTTCCCTGCGGAGCGCATCCTGCTGCACGGCAACGCCAAGAGCCCCGAGGACCTGCGGGCCGCCGTGCGGCTCGGCGTCGGCCGGATCGTGATCGACGGTCCAGCGGAGATCGCCAGGCTGGCCGCCGCCACCCCGCGCGGCCGGCGCCAGAAGGTGCTGCTGCGGGTGGTGCCCGGCATCGCGGCCGGCGGCCACGAGAAGGTGCGCACCGGCACCGAGGGCCAGAAGTTCGGCCTCTCGGTCACCGACGGCTCGGCGCAGCACGCCCTCGCCCGCGTGCTGGAGCAGCCCCGCCTCGAACTCATGGGCCTGCACTGCCACCTGGGCTCGCAGATCACCTCGCCGCAGCCCTATCTGCGCGCGGTGCGCCGCCTGGTGGGCCTGCTGGCCCGCGTACGAGAGCAGCACGGCGTCACGCTGCCGCAGCTCGACATCGGCGGCGGCCACGGCATCGCGTACCACCAGGGCGACCCGGTGATGGACGTTCCCGACCTGGCCAGGAGGGTGCGCGCCGAGCTGGTGGAGAGCTGTGCGGCGAGCGGCATGACCGTGCCGCGGCTCACCGTCGAGCCGGGCCGCGCCGTGGTGGGCCCCGCCGGGATCGCGGTGTACCGCGTCCTGTCGGTCAAGCGCGGCGCGGGCCCGGTGTTCGTGGCGGTGGACGGCGGGATGAGCGACAACCCGCGGCCCGCGCTGTACGGGGTGCGGTACGCGCCGAGGCTGGTGGGCCGCGAGAGCCCGGCCGAACGGGTGCCGGTGACGGTCGTGGGACGGCACTGCGAGGCGGGCGACGTGCTCGCCGAGAACGTTCCGCTGCCGTCCGACGTGCGCCCCGGCGACCTCGTGGCGGTGCCGGTCGCCGGCGCGTACCAGGTGTCCATGGCCTCCGGCTACAACATGGTCGGGCGGCCCCCGGTGGTCTCCGTACGCGGCGGCAGGCCCCAGCTACTGGTGCGGCGCGAGTCGGCGGCCGAGGTCCAGCAGCGGGACGTGAGCGGCTAGCGGCGCCCGCCCCGGATCCGGGCACGCGAAGGGGCCGCGGTGCGTGGCCGCGGCCCCTTGCCACCTCCGGTTACCCGACTCCGGATGCCCGGCTACGGTTACCCGGCTCCGGTCACCTGGCCAGCGGAGCGGTGATCCACTGCCGGTTGACGTACCCGTCGGCGTCCACGATGTCGATGAGCTTGCGCGCCACCAGGTACGCCTCGTTGCCCTCGATCTCGTAGCCGACCTCGGCGCTGCCGGGCACGTCCCTGACCTCGCCGCGCGTGCCGTCCGCGTTGGCGCGCACGTCCAGTTCGGCGACGCGCCGCTGCTGCGCCGCGTCGAGCGCGCTCTCGGGCGGCATCACCGGCGGCGTCGCGGTACCGGCGCCGTCGGTGCCCGGCGCGGCGACGGTCGAGCGCAGCTCGCTGCCGCTGCGCACGGACTTGCGGGTCGAGAGGTTCGCCGACACGACGGTCCCGTCGTTGTCCACGGACACCCGGATCTCGCCGCGGCCCGGCGTGATGACCGGCGTGCCGTCGAAGGTCTGACGGAACGTCACCAGCGTCTCCAGCACCTGCGGCTGCTCCGTCTTGCCGTCCTTGGAGCCGGCGCACTGCATGAGCTGGTGCACGCTGTCCAGCACCAGTTCGTCGCCGTCCCCGGAGTCGCCGGAGTGCTGCTCGGCGGCGAACTCGCGGGCGATGTCGACGGCGCGCTGCGCGTCGATCGGCCGGGAGTTGCCGTGGTTGGCCTCGGCCAGCTTCACCCACCTGTTGGCCTGCGGGCCGGTGGCGATGTGCCGCCCCTCGTGCTCGGCGCTGAGCACGCCGAGCGCGTCCACCCGCACCTCGGACAGGGCCCGCTCGCCGATGCCGGCGCGCTGCCCCAGCCGGGTCAACTCCTCGCTGGGGGTACGGGGTTCGAGCTGGACCACCGTGGTCCGCTCCGGCAGCCGCAGCGAGCGCTCGCGGTCCATGTCGGCGGCGGCGTTGTACCAGCGCCACGCGTACCAGTCGTCCGACACGTGGTCGCGGGAGAGCAGCCGCTCGGTGTTGAGCCGGTTCACGGCCTCGTCGCGGGTGGCGCCGCAGGCGGTGACGGACGGGGCCTGCTTGGTGTAGATCCGCCAGCTGGCGTCGAGCCAGGCGGTGGCGAAGGTCTTGTTCTTCCGCCACTCCTCCCAGAAGTACTTGCCGTAGTTGGGGTCGTCGATGCTGACCGTCTCGAAGCCGAACAGCATCCGGAAGCCGAGGTTGGGCCCGCCCCAGGTGCGCACCGGGGTGTGACCCCCCGTCACGCGGCAGGACAGGCAGGTCGAGAAGAACACGTAGTTGACCTTCTCGTTGCCCAGACGCATGGTGCTGGACCGCGCCTCGGTGCGGTTGTCCCACTTGGCGCCCATGGGGGCGACGAAGGTGCCGTCGCTGAGCATCGTGCCGTGCCCGGAGTGGTAGACCGCCATGACGGCGTCCATCCCGTACCGGTCCTGCCAGTTGTCGTACGTCTCCTCGTAGGCCCACACGGCGACGCCGGAGTCCGCGAACCAGAAGTTCCTGTCGTCGAACTGCACCAGGTAGGCGAGCCATCCGGTGGCGTCCTCGTGCGTGTAGCGCAGCGAACTCGCGCTGGCGAACGTCTCGATGCTGAACGCCCCCCACTTGCCGGCCGTGCCGTCCCGCGTCAGACCGGCGTCCTCGGGCTTCTGCACGTCGAGCGGCGAAGGACCCCGGTCGCTGTAGATCATGCGCATGACTCTGTCCCCCTGCGGGTTCTGCCCTGCGGGTCCCCATTCCCGCAGCGCGGGGGCGTAGCGTGTCACCGCCCCCGATGCCCGACAAGGGCGACTTCCGGCGGTATCTGGCCTTCTCCCGCGCCTCAGGGGTTCGCCTCGCCGACCCCTGCGGGGAGCCCGCAGCACGTCGTACGGCACACCCCGCCCGCGTCCGCGCCCCTGACTGCGCGCTCCGGGTGGCCGATTCGCCGCCCCGTACGCGGCGACGCCCCGGCAGCGGAACGGCCAACACCGCATCCGCCCCGGCCAAAGCGGGACTTACCCGCGAGTAAAAACCCTCCCATCGACGCGGATTGATCACCGGAGCAACTAGTTGCCCGAGGCCACCAATGCGTAACCTGCGGTACGGAAGCGCCGCTTCGGCCCCCGTGAGCCGGGAGCCGTGGCGCGCACTCCCCATGACCGCACCGAACGTACGGAGGTCTCCGTGAGCACGGACCAGCAGTGGGACATCGTCACCGGAGTGGGCATGACCGCCCTGGCGGTGGCCGCCGGCAGAGCGATCGAGTCCGGGAAGCCTGACCCGCTGATGACCGATCCGTACGCGCGTGCCCTGGTGAACGCCGCGCAGCCGGACACCCCGATGCCCACCGCGTGGGACGGCCTGGACGCGGAGACCGGTCCCGAGGCGGACATGTGGCAGACCACCTCGGAGTACATAGGCGTGCGCTCCCGGGTCTTCGACGACTACCTGACCGGCGCGGCGGGCGAGGGCGTCACGCAGCTCGTGATCCTCGCCTCCGGCCTGGACACCCGCGCCTTCCGGCTGCCCTGGCCGTCCGGCACCCGCTGCTTCGAGCTGGACCAGCCGGCCGTGCTGGACTTCAAGCTGGAGACCCTGGCGGCCGAGGGCGCGGCGCCGCGCTGCGAGCACCGCCCCGTACGGGTCGACCTCCGGGACGACTGGGGGTCGGCGCTGGAGGAGGCGGGCTTCGACCGGGACCGTCCCACGGCGTGGCTCGCCGAGGGCCTGCTGCCCTACCTCCCGCCGGAGGCCGAGGCCCACCTCTTCAAGGAGATCACCCGGCTCTCGGCGCCGGGGAGCAGGCTGTCCGTGGAGCAGATCAACGACATCACGGGGGCGCTCGACGACCCGATGATGAAGGAGACGTCCGACAACCTCGGGCTCGGCTTGGAGTCCCTGTTCCCCGAGGGCGAGCGCACCTCGGTCGACGCCCAGCTCTCCGCGCTGGGCTGGAGCCTGCGGCACTCCCCCGCGCCGGAGTCGGCGGCACGCTACGGCCGCACCCTCACCGCGTCGACGCTGTTCTCCGAGCGGATAGTCCACACCTTCGGCGAGCTGTAGCCGCCACCGGAGCTCGGTCCCACAAGCCAGTCGCGGCGGCTCGTACGCAACCCGCGGACGCCGCAGACCAGAGCAAGGCCCGTCCGGTGGCGCGGAGCGTCGCCGGGCGGGCCGTCACTCACACGTCGGGCGCGACCACACGCCCACATCCCGCCGCAGCAGCAAGCAACCCACAACGCGAAGCCGTCGGCGGCCACAGCGCAAAGGGCACACGGCACCTCGGCACGCACGCCGCACACACGCGCCGCCAGGCGCGCCCGTTTCACCACACCGCCCCCTGGTAACTCCGGAGCGTGGAACCCGCAGAACCCGAGGTGAGGTGAGGCCCCCATGCAGCACGACGCGTTCATCGGGCAGGTCCAAGGCCGCGCCAGGCTGGAGAGCCGAGGGGCGGCCGAGCGTGCGACGCGGGCGAGCCTGGAGACGCTGGCCGAGAGGGTTCCCGCGCCGGTGGCCGAGTCCATCGCCGCGCAGCTCCCGCAGGAGCTCGGCGAACATCTGCGCCGCGTGGAGTTCGCGCTGGACGAGCCGGACACCGGGGTCAGGATGACCCGCGCGGAGTTCTTCGACCGGGTGGCCGAGCGCGAGGGCGTTCCCGCGCCGCGGGCCGCGCACGACGCGCGTACCGTGATCGAAGTGGCCGACGAGGCCACCGGCGGCACCGTGAGCGCGAAGGTCGTGCCCGTGCTGGACGACGAGCTCGCCGGCGTACTGCTCTCCGGCAGCCAGGGAGGTGCCCACTCGTGACAGGTGCAGTGCCGGGCCCCGAGAACTACGGCCGGGACCCCTTCGAGGAGTTCCTCGCGCGTTTCCTCGGCGCCAGGGCGTCAGCCCCCGGCAGGAACCGCCCCGACGCGCGCTACTACGACTTCCTGCGGATGATGAGCGAGCCCGCGCGGCAGCTCGTGACCGGCGCGGCCAGCTACGCGGCCCAGCGCGGCAGCTCCGACCTGGGCACCGAGCACCTGCTGCGCACGGCGCTGACCACCGAGCCGACCCGCAGCATGATCCAGGGCGCGGGCGCCGACCCGGACGCGCTGGCCGAGGAGATCGACCGGCGGATGCCGGAGGGCCCGCCCCGCGAGGCGCTGGCGGTGAGCCCCGCGATGAAGCGCGCGCTGCTGGACGCGCACGAGGTCGCGCGCGAGAACCGTTCCCCCTACATCGGCCCCGAGCACCTGCTGACCGCGCTCAGCAGCAACCCCGACTCGGCCGCGGGCCAGATCCTGGACGCCGCGCACTTCGAGCCCCCGCAGGGCCGTTCGCCCCGGCCCCCGCAGAACGGCGGCGCCGCACAGGGCTCAGGATCGGAACCGTACGGCTCCTACGGCGGGTCGTACGGGGGCGGCGCGGGCGCCGGACAGCGCTCCGAGCAGCAGCGGCGCACGCCCCAGCTGGACAAGTTCAGCACCGACCTGACCGGGATGGCCCGTGAGGGCCGGATCGACCCGGTGATCGGGCGCGAGACCGAGATCGAGCAGACCGTCGAGGTGCTGGCGCGGCGCGGCAAGAACAACCCCGTGCTGATCGGCGAGGCCGGCGTCGGCAAGACCGCGGTCGTGGAGGGCCTGGCCCAGCGCATCGTGGACGGCGACGTGCCGGACAACCTGCTGGGCCGCGTCGTGGTGCAGCTCGACATGTCGGGCGTGGTGGCCGGCACGCGCTACCGCGGCGACTTCGAGGAGCGCATGAACACCCTCGTCGAGGAGATCCGCGCGCACTCGGACCAGCTCATCGTGTTCATCGACGAGCTGCACACCGTGGTCGGCGCGGGCGGCGGCGGCAGCGAGGGCGGCTCGATGGACGCGGGCAACATCCTCAAGCCGGCGCTCGCGCGCGGCGAGCTGCACGTGATCGGCGCGACGACGCTGGACGAGTACCGCCGCTACATCGAGAAGGACGCCGCGCTGGCCCGCCGCTTCCAGCCGGTGATGGTGCCCGAGCCCTCGGTCGAGGACGCGACCGAGATCCTGCGCGGGCTGCAGGACCGCTACGAGGCGCACCACCAAGTGCGCTACTCCGACGAGGCGTTGACCGCCGCCGTGGAGATGTCGGACCGCTATCTGACCGGCCGCTATCTCCCGGACAAGGCCATCGACCTGATCGACCAGGCGGGCGCGCGCGTACGGATGCGCTCCGCCACCCGCGGTTCCGGCGTACGGGCGCTGGAGCGGGAGGCCGAGCAGCTGGAGCGGGACAAGGCGCAGGCCGTCGCGGACGAGGACTACGAGCGCGCGCAGCAGCTCAAGGCCCGTCTCGCCGAGGTGGACCAGCAGATCAGGGAGCAGCAGGGCAAGGACCGTACGCCGCCGGAGGTGGCCGAGCACGCGCCCGAGGTGACCGTCGAGGACATCGCGGACGTGGTCTCCCGGCAGACCGGCATCCCGGTCAGCAACCTCACCCAGGAGGAGCGGGAACGCCTGCTCGGCCTGGAAGAGCACCTGCGGGAGCGGGTCATCGGCCAGGAGGAGGCGGTCTCGGCGGTGGCCGACGCGGTGCTGCGTTCCCGGTCCGGGCTGGCGAGCCCGGACCGGCCGATCGGCAGCTTCCTCTTCCTCGGCCCGACCGGCGTCGGCAAGACCGAACTCGCCCGCGCGCTGGCGGAGTCGCTGTTCGGGAGCGAGGACCGGATGGTGCGGCTCGACATGAGCGAGTTCCAGGAGCGGCACACCGTGTCGCGCCTGGTGGGCGCCCCGCCCGGCTACGTCGGCCACGAGGAGGCCGGCCAGCTCACGGAGACCGTACGCCGCAACCCGTACTCCCTCCTTCTCCTGGACGAGATCGAGAAGGCGCACCCCGACGTCTTCAACATGCTGCTCCAGGTGCTGGACGACGGCCGCCTGACCGACTCCCAGGGCCGCACGGTCGACTTCACCCACACCGTGATCGTCATGACCAGCAACCTGGGCTCCGAGGCGATCACCGGGCGCGGCGCGACGCTGGGCTTCGGCGGCGGTGGCGGTCCTGGCGACTCCGAGGCCGACGAGAAGGCGCGCCGCGACCGCGTACTGCGGCCGCTGCGCGAGCACTTCAGGCCCGAGTTCCTGAACCGCATCGACGAGATCGTCATCTTCCGCCGTCTGACGGACGATCAACTGCGCCAGATCACCGACATGCTCCTCGGCGAGACCCGCCGGCGCCTGTCCGCCCAGGACGTCGAGGTCACCTTCACCGACCGCGCGGTCGACTGGCTGGCGGAACGCGGCTACGAACCGGACTACGGCGCCCGCCCGCTGCGCCGCACGATCCAGCGCGAAGTGGACCGCCCCCTGTCCCGCATGCTCCTCCGCGGCGAACTCCCCGAGGAGGCACGCCTGGTGGCGGACGTGGACGAGGAGGGCACCGCCTTGTCCTTCACGCCGGAGCCGTCGGGAGCGGACGAGCAGTAGCCGCCGGTCGATATCGGCAGCGCATGCAGTATGTAACCGACCAACATGATCTGCCCATGTAATCTGAAGGTCGACCCGTCCTGTCCTAATTAACGGAGAGACCCACGGCGTCGGCATCGATGTATTACAGGGAGGGAAAACTACATGCGCCATACATGGCGTTTGCCGTCAGTCCTGGCTGTCACTGCCTTGGCTCTGACCGGTCCCATGGCAGCGGGCGACACGGCGTTCGCGCAGCCCGTCGTATCGTCCACCCCGGCGGCCTCGACCACGTCCGGACCCGCATCCTCGTCACCCACTCAGCCCGGCACGCCCAAGGCGCAGGGAACCTGCAATCGCAGCAAGTTCTGCGCTTGGCCTAAGACGTACTACAGAGGTAGGGGGATTACGGCGATCAGCACCCGTGGCTGCCTCAACACAGACTTCACTGCGCACTCGGTGAAGAACTACACGGGGTTCTACGTCCTCCTCTACCCGAAGGCCAACTGCAAGGGCCATCCGAAGAAGATTCCTGGGAACTTCAAGTGGGGAGAGAGCAAAACCTTCAAGAGCTTCAGGGCTAAGAAGTGACCCTCAGGCGGGGACAGCCATAGTCCGAGGCCTAGGCGGGGAGCTGGCTCCCCGCCTAGGCCTCGGCTCGCCGGGCGGGAGACGGGAAGCCAACCCGCGCTCGGCAAGCTCACCCCAGCAGTGACCGCACATGCAGCAAATAGCCGGTGAGGGCCAGTTCGAAAGCTTCATCCGCTCGCTCCTCCTCCGACTCCCCCACCGCTCGGGCCAGTTCAGGGGTGCTGTCGTCCCCCGGGAGCTCCAGCCACTCCCTCGGTGCGGCCATGTCCAACGCTGAGCCCAGCACCACGTTCTCCAGGCCGGTCAGGACCGCTATCGCCGACGAGCGGGGGAAACCCGCGCCGAGCAGAAGCACCACCGCGCGCTCGTACTGGGCCAGGACCGTCGGGGTGCGGACCGGGGCGCCGGTCAGCAGGGGAATCGCCCGCGGGTGCGCGGCGAAAGCCGCGCGGTAGGAGCGGGCCCAGGCGTCGAGGGCCGTGTCCCACTCCGCGCTCTCCAGCGTGGACGCGTCGATCGACCCGCCGATCCGCTCCCGCAGCAGCTCGACGATTCCGGCGCGGCCGTCCACGTGGTGGTAGACCGAACCGGTCTGTACGCCGAGGCGGCGGGCGATCGCGGGGACGCTGAAGTCGCCGGTCGCGTCGACCAGTTCGAGGGCCACGGCACCGATCCGCTCGCGGTCCAGCAGGGCCTTGCGCGGCCGTCCCATGAGCCCTCCCGAAGCCCTCCGCTGCCAGGTCTTCCGTGATCGTACGGCCGGGGGTTACATTGCCGAAACCGAGAAACCGAAAGCCTTTAGGTTTACGCGCGGAACGGCCCGGCACCCCGTGAGCCGCCGCGGAGACCGCCCCTGCCCCGCCTCCCCCGCAGCAGAAGGGCTCCGCTCCATGTCCGCAGAGGCCAGAACGGAAACCACAACAGCCCCACAGGCACCGCCCGGCGACGAGAACGGACTGCGCCGCGGGACCCTCGGCGTCGCCGACATCGCCTTCTTCGTCGTCTCGGCCGCCGCGCCGCTCACCGTCATGGCCGGCGTCGCGCCGCTCGCGCTCGCCGTGGGCGGGATCGGCGCGCCGGTCGGATACCTGCTGGCGGGCGCCACGCTCGCGCTCTTCGCCGTGGGCTTCACGACCATGACCCGGCATGTGCGCAACGGCGGCGGCTTCTACGCGTACATCGCCCGCGGCCTGGGCCGCCCGGCCGGGCTCGGCGCCGCGTCCCTCGCCCTCCTCGCGTACAACGGCATGCAGATCGGCGTGTACGGGCTGCTCGCCACCGGCACAGGTGACGCCCTCGAAGCGCTGTGGGGCGTGCACGTGCCCTGGCCGGTGATCGCGCTCTGCGGGGTCGTGGTGATCTGGTACCTCGGCTACCGCAGCATCGACTTCGGCGCGAAGGTGCTGGGCGTGCTGCTGCTCGCGGAGACCGGGATCCTGGTGCTGCTCGCGGCGGGCGTGCTGCTGCGCGGAGGTTCCGCCGAGGGGCTTTCGGCGGGCTCGTTCGCGCCGGGCAACATGCTGGTGCCGGGGATGGGCGGGGTGCTGGCCTTCGCCTTCGCCGCGTTCACCGGCTTCGAATCGACGGCCATCTACCGCCGCGAGGCCCGCGATCCACGCCGTACGGTGCCGCGTGCCACCTACATAGCGGTGGGGTTCCTCGGGCTCTTCTACGCGTTCACGGTCTGGATCGTGATCCAGGCGTACGGGGCGGGCGGCGTGCTCAAGGCGGTGGCCCACGATCCGTCGGGGCTGTTCTTCAGCGCGACCGAGAAGTACGTCGGCGGGTGGGCCTCCGACTTGATGCACATCTTCATCGTGACCAGCATCATCGCGTCGCAGCTCGCCTTCCACAACGCGATCAACCGGTACGGGTTGTCGCTGGCCGAGGAGGGGGTGCTGCCGCGCGCGTTGGGGCGCGTGCATGCGCGGCATCAGTCCCCGTACGTCGCCGGGATCCTGCAAAGTGTGCTGGCTCTGATCGTGGTGTCCGCCTTCGCGCTGGCCGGCGCCGATCCGTACCGGCAGTTGCTGCTGTGGGTGAACACGCCGGGGATGCTGGGGCTGTTGGCGTTGCAGGCGCTGACGGCTGTGGCGGTCGTACGGTATTTCGCGCGGGTGTCGCATGGGGAGGGCAAGTGGCGCACCCGGTATGCGCCCGCCGCCGCGATCGTGCTGATGGCTGTGGCGTTGTGGCTGGTCGTCGCCAAGACCGGGCTGATGACGGAGGCGTCGACGGCGACCAACACCGTGCTGGTGTTGACCGTTCCCGCGGCCTTCGGGGTCGGCGTCCTGTACGCGTTCCGCCTGCGGCGTCGGCGTCCCGCGGTGTACGCGGAGTTCGCCCAGGACCCCGCAACATGAGCCCGGGTGTCGCGGGGCTGGACCCCGGGCCCCGTTGGACGCGGGGGCGCTGCCGCGGGCGGGCTGCGGTTCCGGTGTGCCCACCCGTTCCGCCCCTGCGGAACGATTGCCCACACCTAGTAGGGAGTAGCGAGTCGCGGGGCGCGGAAGCACAGACCTGGCGCGACGGCTCGTTCATTCGTCACCCGGGGACGCCGCAGACCGAAGCAAGGGGCCGCCGGAGGCGCGGAGCGTCGTAGGCGGACCCGCAACTCACAAGTCGGGCGCAACCACCCACCCACATCCCGCCGCAGCGGGAAGCAACAAGCAGCGCAGCCGACCGGCGGTCATAGCGCGGACCGCACAGATCCACCCAAGGAGCGAACGTTGACCGCAGCCGACCTCGTCCTCACCGGGGGCAACGTGAGGACCCTCGATCCCGCACGACCTGCCGCACGCGCCGTCGCCGTCGCAGACGGCAAAATCGCCGCGGTCGGCGAGGAACACGACGTACGGGACTGGCGCGGCCCGCACACAGAGGTCGTGGACCTCCAGAACGCCACCCTCACCCCGGGCCTGACGGACAGTCACACTCACCCGGTGTGGGGCGTGGAGATGGCAACGGGCCACGACCTGTCCGGGTGCCGCGACCTGGACGGGCTGCGGGCCGCACTCGCGAAGGCCAACCAGGGCACCCCGCCCGGCGGATGGGTGCTCGGCCACGGCCTCGACCACAACGTGTTCGGCGGCGCCCCCGTACACCGCGACCTCATCGAGGACGCGCTCGGCGGCGCCCCCGCCTTCCTCCGCCTCTACGACGGCCACTCCGCACTGGCCAGCGGAGCCGCACTCGACGCAGCCGGCATCGACGGCCCGCGCCGCTTCACCCAGCACGCCGAGGTCGTGTGCGACGAGGACGGCCGCCCCACCGGACACCTGGTGGAGCACGCCGCGATGGCCCTGCTCGACCCCGTACTGCCACACCCGTCGGCGGAGGACCGGAAAGCCGAACTCCTCGCGCAACTGGAGCGGATGGCCGCGGCCGGCATGACCTGCACGCACGTGATGGACATGCAGGAACACGTTCCGGGACTACTGGCGGACATCGAGGCGGGCGGCACCGTGCTGCCCGTACGCCTGCGGCTCGCGCCCTGGTGCATGCCAGGCGACGGCCCCGGCGAACTGGACGAACTGGTCAGCCTCCAGCGGCGCGCCGGCCGGCACTGGCGCGTGGGCGGCGTGAAGTTCTTCATGGACGGCACCGTCGAGGGCGGCACGGCGTGGCTGGAGCACGCGGACTGCCACGGGCAGGGCACGGACGCGTTCTGGCCGGACCCGGAGGAGTACGCCCGCGCCGTACGGAAGCTGGCCGAGGCCGGCGTGCGCACGGCCACGCACGCGATCGGCGATCACGCGGTACGGCACGTGCTGGACACCGTCGCCGCGCTCGGCGAACAGCAGCGCGGTCGGCACCGGATCGAGCACATCGAAACGCTGCCCGACGACCAGATCGCCCGCTTCGCGGAGCTGGGCGTGGCCGCGTCCATGCAGCCGCCGCACACCGCGTACACCCGCGCCGACCACACCGACGAGTGGTCGCGACGGGTCGGCGAGGAGCGGGCCGCACGCGCGTGGCGCTGCCGTGACCTGCGGGATTCCGGTGCGGTGCTGGCGCTGGGCTCGGACTGGCCGATCGCGCACTTCGACCCGCGCCAGGTGCTGGCGTCGGCCAGGCTGCGGCGCCTGCCCGGCGCGCTGGACACCGCACCGGTGACCCCCGAGCAGGCGCTGACCGGCCTCATGGCGCTGGAGGGCTGCACCTCGCACGCGGCGGCAGCGGCGGGCGAGCAGCACGAGGCGGGCCGGATCGCGCCCGGTTACCGCGCCGACCTCACCGCGCTCGCGCTGGACCCGGTCGCCGCGCCGCCGGACGAGGTGGGCGAGGCGCCGGTACGGGTCACCGTGACGGGCGGGCATGTGGTGCACCGCGGGGAGGACTGACCTTCCCCAAACGGAATCTCCCGTACGGAACTCCCGCGCACGGAAAGGGCGTTCAGCCGCGTGCTGGACGCCCTTCGTGCTGCCCGTATCACACGCGCTGTCCGCGCTGCCCGCGCTCAGTCCTCGTCCCGCTCCTGCTGCCGCCGCGCCGCCTCCAGCACCGCGTCGAGCAGTCCGGGGAAGCGGGCCTCCAGGTCGGCGCGGCGGAGGCAGTTGATCTTCGCGGTGCCGCGGTAGCACTGGTTGATCACGCCGGCCTCGCGCAGCACCCGGAAGTGGTGCGTGCTGGTGGAGGGCGACACCGGGATGTCCACCTGGGAGCAGGTGGCGCCCTGGCCCTCGCCCTCCCCGTACACCGCGAGGTTGCGCACCGCGAGCAGCCGCATCGGGTCCGCCAGCGCGTGCAGCACCGCCTCCAGGCGGATCTCCTCCCGCTCGGGGTGCGGGAGTTTGCGTACGGCGGTGGTGTTCGTGGTGGTCGGCACGGCTGCGGCTCGCTTTCCCTGTGTCCCTCGGTCTGTCGCCCGGCCTGTCGCCAGGTCTCCGGCGACGACGGCCCCTGAACTTCGGCCCGTGAACTTCCCCTCGACGCCCGCGCTCATTCTACGAGAGCCATCGTAGTTTGACACTCGCCGTACTACGAGGGCTATCGTACTTAGCGTCCCGCGCATCCGGAGACAAGCGACTGGCAACCGATTGGAGCGCGCCGTGAGCGCACTGTTCGAGCCCTACACCCTGCGGTCCCTCACCATCCCGAACCGGGCGTGGATGGCGCCGATGTGCATGTACAGCGCGGCCCCCGAGGGCCCGCTGACCGGCGTGCCGACCGACTGGCACTTCACGCACCTCGCGGCGCGCGCCACCGGCGGCACGGGACTGATCCTGGCCGAGGCGACCGCGGTCAGCCCGGAGGGCCGGATCAGCCCGTACGACCTGGGCATCTGGAACGACGAGCAGGTCGAGGGCTTCCGCCGGATCACCGCCTTCCTCAAGGCGCACGGGTCGGTGCCGGGCATCCAGATCGGGCACGCGGGGCGCAAGGCCTCGACCGAGCGCACCTGGGTGGAGCGGGGCGCCCCGATCGCGCCGGAGGCCGAGCACGGCTGGACGCCGGTCGCCCCGAGCTCCGTCGCCTTCGACGGCGCGTCGACGGCGCCCGACGAGCTCTCCCAGGAGCAGATCGCCGGGATAGTCAGGGACTTCGCTGACGCCGCGCGCCGCGCCCTGGAGGCGGGCTTCGAGGTGGTCGAGCTGCACGGGGCGCACGGCTACCTGATCGGGCAGTTCCTCTCGCCGCACATCAACCGGCGCACCGACGAGTACGGCGGCTCGTACGAGGGCCGTACGCGGTTCGCGCTGGAGGTCGTGGACGCGGTGCGCGCGGTGTGGCCCGAGGAGCTGCCGCTGTTCTTCCGGATCTCCGCGACCGAGTGGCTCAGCGAGAACGACGAGGACGGCCGCGAGGGGTGGACCGGCGACGACACGGTGCGCTTCGCCAAGGAGCTGCACGCACGCGGCGTCGACCTGCTCGACGTGTCGACAGGCGGCAGCGTGCCGGACGCGAAGATCCCCGCGGGGCCCGGCTTCCAGGTGCCCTTCGCCGAGCGGGTGCGGAACGAGACCGACCTGCCGGTCGCGGCGGTCGGCCTGATCACCGAGCCGCACCAGGCCGAGGAGATCGTCGCCGCGGGCCGCGCCGACGCGGTCCTCCTGGGCCGCGAACTCCTCCGCGACCCGTACTGGGCGCGCCACGCGGCGAAGGAACTGGGCGGCGAGGTCGCGACCCCGGTCCAGTACCACCGCTCGTAAGCGGCGACGCGGGTTTTCCGGCGGGGCGGGGTGGGGAGTTACGCTCCCCTCCCCGCCGCCCCAAGGAGCACTCGTGTCGCACAACCCCCTCATAGCCCTGGTGACCGCCCGCCCCCGGCCCGAGATCAACACGGATCACGATCTGCCGGAGCTGGAGCGGGCCGTCGGCGAGGCGGGCGGGGTGCCCGAGGTCGTGTACTGGGACGAACCTGGCGTGGACTGGGGGCGGTTCGACCTCGCCGTGCTGCGCTCCACCTGGGACTACGTGCTCCGCGTAGAGGAGTTCCTGACGTGGGCCGAGCACGCGGCCTCCCGCACCACGCTGGCCAACCCGCCCTCCGTACTGCGCTGGAACTCCGACAAGCGCTACCTCGGCGAACTGGCCGAGCGCGGCGTGCCCGCTGTGCCCACGCGGTACATGGCGCCCGGCGACCCCGTGGAGCTGCCGGCCGGCCACGAGTACGTGGTGAAGCCCACGACCGGCGCGGGCGCCCGGTACGCGGCGCGCTACCGGCCCGAGGACGAGGACGAGGCGCTCGCGCAGGTGCGGCGCATGCACGCCGAGGGCCTGACCGCGATGGTGCAGCCGTACCTGCGGCGGATCGACACCAGCGGCGAGCGCGCCCTCGTGTTCTACGGCGGCCGGCTGGTCCACGCCGTGCGGAAGAACGCGGTGCTGGAGCACGGCACCGCGTACGACGCGCGCAAGACCGCGCACCCGGGCCTGCGCGCGTGGACGCCCACCGACGCAGAACTGGCCGTCGCCGAGAAGGCGTTGGCCGCCGTCCCCGAGGCGGCCGGCACGGGCGAGCTGCTGTACGCGCGCGTCGACCTGGCCGACGACGACCTGGGCTCGCCGCAGTTGATGGAGCTGGAACTCATCGAGCCCAACCTCTTCCTGCGTGTGATCCCGGACTCACTGCCGGTGGTCGCGGAAACCCTCGTCGGCGCCGCTTCCCGCACCGCTCCGCGCACCGGCTCCCGCGCCAACTCCCGTACGGACAGCGCCGGTTAGGCCGCGTACGCGCCCGTACGCGACCCCCACGGAATCCCTCGCGGAACCGCCCGCGGAGTCCGCAACGTGAGACCCCGATGAAGGGCCGCCGCGCCGCGCGCGGCACGATGTGATCGACACGACGAGCGTGAGTGTCCGGGTGATGGGGGCATCGTTGTGCCCGGCATGGGCCGCACAACTCCGTACAGGCCGAGGACGGTCTGCCGCCGCCGCGCCCGGGCGGAGGGAGGGACCGGATGACGGCGCGGCCGATGACGATGCTGCGTGACCGCCTCGGCGGCTGGCTGGGGCGGAAGTATGTGGAACGGATCGGCCGGAAGGGCATCGATTCCTCCACCCTGGCCCTGGTGCCGGAGGATGTGCTGACGCACTTCAAGCGGAAGGGCCTGGACCCGGTACCTGGCGCGGCGGGGGACGCCACGGGTGAGCCGATGACCAAGGTCACGCTGCCCTTCGGGATGGACGCCTGGCTGGTCACCGGGTACCAGGAGGTGCGCCAGGTGCTGGCGGCCCCGCACGCGTTCAGCAACGACTTCACCACCCTCTCCGGCACCCCGGAGGCGATGCGCAAGCCGAATCCGGGCGGCCTCGGCTTCGCCGACCCGCCGGACCACACCCGGCTGCGGCGGATACTCACGCCCGAGTTCACCGTGCGGCGGATCCAGCGGCTGGCCCCGCGCATCGACGCCATCGTCGCCGAGCAGCTCGACGCCATGGAGAAGGCGGCGGCGCACGGCCAGGTCGACGTGGTGGAGCACTACGCGTGGCCGATCCCGTCGCTGATGATCTGCGAGCTGCTGGGCGTGCCGTACGAGGACCGCGCGGAGTTCCAGCGGCTGAGCACCCAGCGCTTCGACCTGCTGGACGGCATCGACGCCGCGTTCGGCGCGATGACCTCCTCCAACGACTACCTCCAGCACATCGTGGACGGCCAGCGCCGCGACCCCGGCGACGGGCTGCTGGGCATGATCGTCCAGGAGCACGGCGAGGAGGTGAGCGACGCGGAGCTGGTCGGCCTCGCGGACGGGGTGCTCACGGGCGGACTGGAGACCAGCGCGAGCATGCTGGCGCTCGGCACCCTCGTACTGCTGCGGAATCCGGAGGCGTTCCGCGCCGTGCGGGACGAGGACGAGACCGTGGACGACGTGGTGGAGGAGCTGCTGCGCTATCTGTCGGTGGTGCAGATGGCGTTCCCGCGCTTCGCCGTGGAAGACGTCGAGATCGGCGGCCGGCTGATCTCCCGCGGCGACATCGTGCTCTGCTCGCTGCTGCGCGCCAACCGGGACGAGGCGATCACGCAGGCCCGGGGCGCGGGCACCGGGCATGAACGGTTCCTCGGCATGGGCGAGTTCGACGCCGCGCGCGGCAAGCTGCCGCACCTCGCCTTCGGCCACGGTCTGCACCGCTGCATCGGCGCCGAGCTGGCCCGCATGGAGCTGCGCGCCGCCTACCCCGCGCTGCTGCGCCGCTTCCCGGAGATGCGGCTCGCGGTGCCGGAGCGCGAGCTGTCCTTCCGCAAGCTGTCGATCGTGTACGGGATGGACTCGCTGCCCGTGACGCTCGGCTGAGCCGCCGCCCCGGTCCAGCTCGGGCCTTCCGCGGCCGGGCTCCACGACCGGTCCGCACGACCGGTCCGCACGGTCCGGTTCGGCCGTACGCGGCTGAATCGCCCTCCGCCGAGCGGGGCACTCGCCGGGAACACGCGTCCCGCCGGGCGACGGGACGCGGTCCGAGGCCCGAAGGTGGGGTCCCGGACTGCCGGCGGAAGGAGCACACCCATGGCACGGGGCACCGCGGCGCAGCGGCTCATCGAGGACCACCTGGCGGAGGGGCGCGCCGAGCCGGGCGAGGAGATCGGCCTGCGGGTCGACCAGACCCTCACCCAGGACGCGACCGGCACGCTGGTGATGCAGGAGCTGGAGGCGCTGGGCCTGGACCGGGTCCGTACCGAGGTCAGCGTGCAGTACGTGGACCACAACATCCTCCAGGCCGACGAGCGCAACGCGGAGGACCACGCGTTCCTGCGCTCGGCGGCGCGACGGTTCGGCGCCTGGTATTCCAAGCCGGGCAACGGGGTCTCGCACCCCACCCACATGCAGCGCTTCGGCATCCCGGGCAAGACCCTCGCCGGATCCGACTCCCACACCTGCGCCGCGGGCTCGCTCGGCATGCTCGCGATCGGCGTGGGCGGCCTGGAGGTGGCGCTGGCCATGGCGGGCCGCCCGCTCTACCTGCGGATGCCGGAGATCTGCGGCGTACGGCTGACCGGCGAGCTGCCGCCGTGGGTGAGCGCGAAGGACGTGATCCTGGAGCTGCTGCGGCGGCGCGGCGTGAAGGGCGGGGTCAACAAGATCCTGGAGTACCACGGCCCCGGGCTCGGCTCGCTGTCCGCGATGGACCGCCATGTGATCGCCAACATGGGGGCCGAACTGGGCGCGACCGCCAGCGTGTTCCCCTCCGACGAGGCGGTGCGCGACTTCCTGCGCTCCGAGGGGCGCGAGGACGACTTCGTACCGCTGGCCGCCGAGCCCGACGCCTCCTACGACCTGACCGAGGAGATCGACCTCGGCTCGCTGGAGCCGCTGATCGCCAAGCCCTCCTCGCCGGACAAGGTCGTGCCGGTGCGGGACGTGGCAGGTGAGCGGGTGGACCAGTGCGTGATCGGCTCCTCGGCCAACCCGGGCCTGCGGGACTTCCTGATCGCGGCGGCGATGGTACGGGGCCGGGGCACCGCTCCCGGGGTCAGCCTCGACATCAACCCCACCTCGCGGGAGATCCTCCAGGACCTCACGCGCTCGGGCGGCACCTTCGACCTGATCGGCGCGGGCGCGCGGCTGCACCAGAGCGGCTGCCTGGGCTGCATCGGCATGGGCCAGGCGCCGGCGGCCGGGCGCAACTCGCTGCGGACGTTCCCGCGCAACTTCCCCGGGCGCTCCGGTACCGAGGACGACGCGGTGTGGCTGTGCTCCCCGGAGACGGCCGCGGCGTCCGCGCTCACAGGGGTGATCACCGATCCGCGCGACTGGGCGGCGAAGGAGGGCATGGAGCCGCCCGAGCTGCCGCTGCCCGAGCGGGTCAGCGTCAACACCGGGATGCTGGAGGAGCCGCCGCCGGCAGAGGAGGCCCGGCACCTGGAGCTGGAGCGCGGGCCCAACATCTCCGCGCTGCCCGAACTCGACGCGCTGCCCGACACCTTGGAGGGCCCGGTGCTGCTGCGGGCCGGGGACAACGTGTCCACCGACGAGATCTCCCCCGCGGGCGCGCGGGCCCTGCCGTACCGCTCCAACATCCCCAAGCTCGCCGACTTCACCTTCACGCGGCTCGACCCGGACTACCCGGAGAAGGCGCGCGCGCACGACGGGCCGCACTTCGTGGTGGGCGGCGACAACTACGGCCAGGGCTCCTCGCGCGAGCACGCCGCGATCACGCCCCGGCATCTGGGGCTGCGGGCCGTGGTGGCCAAGTCCTTCGCGCGCATCCACTGGCAGAACCTCGCCAACTTCGGCGTGCTGGCCCTCGAGTTCGAGGACCCCGGCGACTGGGAGCGCATCTCCGAGGGCGACACGCTGCGGCTCGACGGCCTGCGCGCGGCCCTGGACGACGGGTCCGGCTCCGCGCTGCGGCTGCGCAACACCACGCGGGGCGAGGAGTACGCCGTGCGGCACCGGCTCTCCGCGCGGCAGCGGCACGCCCTGCTGGCGGGCGGCATCATCCCCGCGCTCGCCGAGGACTGACCGCCCGCACCCCGTACGCACACCCCACCCCGTGCGACTTCCCCGTACGACTTCCAGGAGGCACCCCATGGCCATCGCCACCGTCGATCCGGCAACGGGCAAGACGCTCCGCACCTTCGAGGCGCACACCGACGCGGAAGTGGCGGAGCGGGTCGAGCGCGCGCATGCGGCGTTCGAGCGGCACCGCAAGACCGGTTTCGAGCACAGGAAGGGCCTGATGCGCCGGGCCGCCGAGCTGCTGGAGGAGGACGCGGACGACATCGCGCGCACCATGACCACCGAGATGGGCAAGACCGTGAAGGCGGCACGCGCCGAGGCGGCCAAGTGCGTCAAGACGATGCGCTGGTACGCGGACCGTGCCGAGGGTCTGCTCGCCGACGAGCACCCCGACCCGTCCGACGTGCAGGACAGCGGGGGCTCCAAGGCGCTGGTGCGGTACCGGCCGCTGGGGCCCGTGCTGGCCGTGATGCCGTGGAACTTCCCGCTCTGGCAGGTGGTCCGCTTCGCGGCGCCCGCGCTGATGGCGGGCAACACGGGGCTGCTCAAGCACGCCTCGAACGTGCCGCAGACCGCGCTGTATCTGGAGGACCTGTTCCGCAGGGCCGGGTTCGAGGAGGGCTGCTTCCAGACGCTGCTGATCGGGTCCGGCGCTGTGGAAAAGATCCTGCGCGACCGTCGGGTCGCCGCCGCCACCCTCACCGGCAGCGAGCCGGCGGGGCGCGCGGTCGCCGCGACCGCCGGCGACGAGATCAAGAAGACCGTGCTGGAACTGGGCGGCAGCGACCCCTTCATCGTGCTGCCCTCGGCCGATGTGGAGCGCGCGGCGCAGGTCGCGGTCACCGCGCGGGTGCAGAACAACGGGCAGTCGTGCATCGCGGCCAAGCGGTTCATCGCGCACGAGGACGTGTACGAGGAGTTCGCGCGGCGCTTCACCGAGGGCATGGAGGCGCTGCGGGTCGGCGATCCGATGGAGGAGTCCACGGACGTGGGGCCGCTCTCCAGCGAGCAGGGCCGGGCCGACCTGGAGGAACTCGTCGAGGACGCGCGGCGCTCGGGCGCCACCGTGCGGTGCGGCGGGCGGCGGCCCGAGGGGCGCGGCGAGGGGTGGTTCTACGAGCCGACGGTGCTGGAGGGGATCACGCCGGAGATGCGGATCGACCAGGAGGAGGCGTTCGGTCCGGTCGCCACGCTGTACCGGGTGCGGGACCTGGACGAGGCGGTCGAGGTGGCCAACAAGACGTCCTTCGGCCTGAGTTCCAACGTGTGGACGCGGGACGAGGCCGACCAGGAGCGCTGCGTCGCCGACATCCAGGCGGGCGGCGTCTACTTCAACGGCATGACGGCGTCCCACCCCGGCATGCCGTTCGGCGGAGTGAAGCGCTCGGGCTACGGCCGCGAACTGTCCGGTCACGGGATCCGCGAGTTCTGCAACGTGACGACGGTGTGGTTCGGCGCCTGACCCACTCGCCCGTCACCTTCCGCTGCTGGCCGCGCCGGCCGGCTCCTTGTCCCGCTGCGGCGGACGCCCCTGCCCGCCGCAGCGGAAGAGCCCCTTCCACCTCCCCGGCGGGGGAAGCCCTTCCCGCCACAACGGGAGGACTCCCCGCCTCCCCCGGCGGGAGAAAACCCTTCCCGCCGCAGCGGAACGCGCCCACAGCGGGGGCCGTCGGCGGCCGAGCGCGGATCGCGCTGTCACCGCCGACCGGGTCCGCCGGGCTGCTCGCCGCTGCGGCGGGGAAAGGGGTGTCCCGCGGCAGCGAAGGCGGCCGGCCCGTCGCGGCGACGGGGCAACTCGCCGCTGCGGCAGGCGAGTTGCTTACGCCGTGCCCGCCACGTGGCGGTTCCTCGACGCGCCCAGGCCCGACAGGAGCTGGGGCACCAGCAGGGCCAGGAGCAGGACGAGGGGAATCGTCCAGCCGGAGACCGCGTCGTGGACCGCGCCCAGCACCGCGGGACCCGTCGCGGCCAGTACGTAGCCGTAGCACTGGGCCATGCTGGAGAGCTGGGCCGAGTGACGGGTGTCCGGGGCGCGCTGGACGATGAACAGCAGCGACAGGCTGATCGAGAAGCCCTGCCCCAGGCCGAGCAGCACCATCCACACGTACGCGCCGCCGACGGGCGCCACCAGCATCCCCACGAAGCCGGCCGCCACCATCGCGGTGCCCAGCGCCAGCACGGAGCCGGGCCGCATCCGCCGCTCGCCCAGCACCGGCGCGAGGAAGGAGCCCGCGATGCCCAGCAGCGAGGAGAAGGACAGCATCCACCCGGCGCTGCCCGAGCCCATGCCCGCGTCCTCCAGCATGCTCGGCAGCCACGCGGTCGCCGCGTAGTAGCTCAGCGACTGGAGCCCCATGAAGCCGGTGACCTGCCAGGCCAGCGGCGAGCGCCACAGGCCCTTGACCGGGTGCGCCGCCTGCCGCGCCGCCTCGGCCGGCACCCGCGTACGGCTGCGGAGCTGCGGCAGCCAGACCACCGCGGCCAGCACGGCGAGCAGCCCCCAGCAGGCCAGCAGCAGACGCCAGTCGAGCCCGGAGGCGTTCTGGATCGGCACGGTGAGCCCCGCGGCAGCGGCGGCGCCGGTGAAGAGGGTCATGGAGTACACGCCCATCATCGAGCCGACCCGGTGCGGGAAGTCCCGCTTGATCAGGCTCGGCAGCAGCACGTTGCCGATCGCGATGCCCGCGCCGATCACCACGCTGCCGCCGAACAGCGCGATCTCGGAGTCCGCCAGCCGTACGGCCGTACCCACCACGACCAGCACCATCGCCGCGAGCAGCGAACGCTCCATCCCGAAGCGCCGCCCCATACGCGGCGCGATCGGCGCGAGCAGCCCGAAGCACAGCAGCGGCAGCGAGGTCAGCATGCTGACGACGGTGGCCGACATGCCGCCCGCGCGGATGTCGGGCGCGAGCGGCGAGACCGCGACCAGCGCGGGGCGCAGGTTGAGCGCGAGCAGCACGATGCCCGCGCCGAGCCAGAGCGCGCGGCGGCCGGTCGCGCCGCCGTGCGCGGGAGCGGCGGCCGCGGTCTCGGGTGCCGCGCGCTCCCGCTCGGATATTGCCGGTTGCGGCTCCTGGGCCGACTGCTGTGTGCTCACTGTTCCTCGTCTCCTGTGTGTTCCCCCGGGCCGCGGGCAGCGCCGTCCTCGGACGGGAGCCCGCGCAGCGCGTCCATCGCCTCGTTGAGGTGGGCGAGCGCGGCGCGCTCGGCGGCGTCCGGATCGCGCGCCTCGATGGCCGCGACGATCTCGGCGTGCGCGTCGAACTGGTGCCGCACGGCCTCCGGCAGCGGCGAGCCGATCACCGACTGCAGCGTCGAGCGCAGCCCGTCGCTGAACTGCCCGTACAGATCGGCCAGCACGCTGTTGCGCGCCGCCGCGGCGACCGCGCGGTGGAACGCCATGTCCGCCTCGATGAAGGCGTCCGCGTCCTGCCCGGCCCACGTGCGGTCGCGCACCGCGAGCGCCTCGCGCAGCGCGGCCAGGTCCTCGTCGGTGCGGCGCAGCGCCGCGTACCGCGCGGCGTCCCGCTCCAGGGCCGCGCGCACCTCGTACGCCTCCAGCTCGGCGGCGTGCCGCAGCCTGCGGCGCACGGCGGCGCCGAGCCCGCTGGCCGCACGCACATAGGTGCCGTCGCCCTGGCGGGGCTCCAGCATCCCGGTGTGCACCAGCGCGCGCACGGCCTCGCGCACGGTGTTGCGGCCGACCCCGAGCTGCTCGACGAGCGCCGGCTCGGGCGGGATCTTCTCGCCGACCGGCCACTCTCCTCCGCCGATGAGCCCCTCCATCTGCTCGATGACGGAGCCCACGAGGTTGGACCGTGGCGTCGCCTCCAGGGGCATGCGGCCGCCCTCTCCTTTTCGGCGCACGTTGCCAGGTGCACCACTCAACGATTGCGCCAATGATGGGAACATCCCATGTTTCCGACGTCAAATGCGGGCCGCCGCCCTGACCTGCGCGACGACGACCCGGCAGCCGGGAGGAACGAGGCTCAGCGCCGCCCCAGATGCAGCCGCAGCCCCTCCGGCATGAGGGTCAGCCGCTCCGCGATCCGCAGCCGGTAACCGGGCTCGGGGTGCAGCTCGTAGCGGCGCAGCAGCAGACCGAGCACCAACGTGGCCTCGTGCAGCGCGAATTGGCGGCCGATGCACGCGCGGGCCCCGGTGCCGAAGGGCTTGTAGACGTGCGCGGGACGGGCCCGCACCGCGGCCGCCGCGAACCGGTCCGGGTCGAAGCTCTCGGCGTCCTCGCCCCACGCCGCGGGGTCGCGGTGCAGCATCAGGGTCAGCACCAAGGCCCAGGCGCCCCGGCGCATGGGGTGCCGCCCGCCGAGCACCGTGTCCTGGGTGGCCTCGCGCGCGTAGGCGGGCGCCGTGGGCCACAGCCGCAGCGCCTCGTCCAGCACCCTCCGTACGTACCGCAGCTTCGCGACCTGCTCGTACGCGGGCTCCGGCACATCGCCCCAGACGCGGTCGATCTCCTCGCGGGCCCGCTCCAGCACGGCCGGGTTCCGGGCGAGGTGGTGCAGCGCGAAGGAGAGCGCGCCCGAGGTGGTCTCATGGCCGGCGACGAGGAAGGTGATCACCTGGCGGCGGATGTTCTCGCTGCTCAGCCGCTCGCCGGTGTCCGGGTGCGCGGTCTCCAGCATCCGGTCGAGGAGATCGCCGGTCGCACTCTCCGCGCCTGCGGCACGACGGCGCTCGATGACGTCGTCGACGGTGCGGTTGAGGTACGCCATGTCGGCCGCGTTGCGCCGCTCGGCGCCGCGCATCAGCGGGGAGAGCAGCGGGGGTACGACGTTGCGGCGCTGCGCATGGGCCAGGGTGCCGACCATCGCGGTCACGAAGGGGTGCGGGCGCGACCGCTCGAAGGAGCCGAAGTCGTGCCCGAACCCGGTCCGCGCGATCGTCTCCAGCGTCAGCTTCGTCATGTCGCCCGGCACGTCCACCGGTGCGCCCGCTCCCTCGCGCTCGTCCCAGTGCGCCATGAGGCGGCGGGCCACATCCAGCATCAGCGGGTGGTAGCCCTCCATCGCCGCGCGGCTGAATCCGGGGGCGAGGATGTCGTGCGCGAGCTGCCAGTTGGGCTCGTGGTTGTACGCCGTGAAGAGGCCGTCGCCCGCGACCGGGCGCAGGTTGGCCACGCCGAGGCCGACGTGCTTGGCGAAGCGGGACTCGTCCGAGAGCTCGGCCGCCTCCTCGGCGCCGGAGACGAAGACGATCTCCTTGCCGAAGCCCTTGCGCCGGAAGACCGGGCCGAGCTCACGCGCGAGCTTCATCGAATCCTGCACCGGCGTACGGACGTTGGCGCCCAGCACATCGCCGATCACCGGGACGCGGCGCGGCGGGTGCGGGATGCGGTGCAGCTCGGGCCAGCCCTGCTCGGCGCTGCGGAAGCCCTTCGGGAGCGGGGCTCCCTGCTCCGCCTGCCCCGCGTGCCCGGTGTCGCCGTCCGCCGCCTGCTGTGTCTGCGCCATCGCCGTTGATGCCCTCCCTGCTCGCCCCTGCGCCGCGGGCCCGTGCCGGACGGCGGGCCCGCTATTACACACGGGTTCAATAACGCGTCCAGTTTCCGGCCAGGCCGAGTACGGCGTCAAGTACCGTTTGCCGCATGGCCGTTGAGCAGGGAAGAGAGCAGCGGGGCCGGCGTACGGGGGACGGCGCGCGTGACGGCGGGCGGGACGGCGCGCGGCGCAGGCTGAGCACCGCGGAGCGCAGGGAGCAGCTACTGTCCGTGGGCTCGCAGCTCTTCGCGCAGAGCCCGTACGACGACGTGCTGATCGAGCGGGTGGCCTCCCTCGCGGGCGTCTCGCGCGGCCTGATGTACCACTACTTCCCCACCAAGCGGGACTTCTTCGCCGCGGTGGTGCACCGCGAGAGCGAGCGGATGCTGCGGCTGACCCAGGCCGTTCCCGGGGTGCCGGTGCGCGAGCAGATCGGCACGGGCCTGGACACCTTCCTGGAGTACGTGGAGCGCAACGCGCACGGCTTCCGCGCCTTCCACCGCGCCGACGCGGCGGGCGACCCCGCGGTGCGCCGCGTCTACCGCGAGGGCCTGGCCGCGCAGGAGCGCCAGATCCTCGAAGCGCTCGCCGCCGACCCGGAGTTCGCGCCGGGCCCCGGCGCCGGCCACCCCGCCGGACTGCGCCTGGCCGTGCGCGGCTGGCTCGCCTTCCTGGTGTCGGTCTGCCTGGAGTGGCTGGACGAACCGGAGATGCCGCGCGACGAGGTACGGGAGCTGTGCGCACGGGCACTGCTGGGAGCGGTCACCCCGTAGGTCGCCCCGTGGGCCCGCCACCTGCGCGTACGCGCGCCTCACTCGTACTCCAGCACCGCCTCCACGGGAGCGCGCAGCGAGCTGCGGCGGGTGCTCCCGTAGCCGATGCGCAGCAGCATCTGTACGTGGGGAGGGCGCGGCATCCCCCTGTCCGCCGGCGGTACGGGGCCGCGCAGGGCGGCGCGCAGGTCGGGCCACTCCAGGGCCTGGTGGAAGAGCGAGGCGCACAGGCCCTCGGCGGTGAGCTGGAGCAGCGCGCGCTCCAGCGCCTGCCCCGCGCGCAGCCAGTCGACGGGTCCGTCGTGCCGGGTGCGGACCACCGCGAGCTGCGGGTGTTCCTCGAAGCTCTCGGCACCCCGCTCCCCCGCGCGCCCGGAGCCGTGCTCCACCCCGTAACCCGTCCCGTATCCCGCCCCGTCCCCCACCCCGTGTTCCTCGGCGGTGAAGTCGCGCAGGGGCAGCCGCTCGTGGGTGTCGCGTGTGCCCAGGCCGTCCGGGGGAAGGCCGAACAGGCCGCCGTGCGCGCCCTGTTCGACCCAGCGGCGGCTCTCCTCGGCGCGTTCGGCGGCCGCGCCGTTGCGCCGCTCGCCCTCCCGGGTCAGCGCCAGCAGCCTGGCGGTCTCCTCGGGTGCGGTGAACTCCAGCCGCGCGCCCTCGGCCCGCGCGGCGCCGGACAGCTCGGTGCGCACGACGGCGGGCACCGGGGCGCCGGTGAAGGGGCGCCTGCTGGAGTGCCTGCGCCACAGCGCCTCGTACAGACCCGGGCGCCCCGCGCCGTCCATCCGTACGCGGCCGTGCGCGAGCCGCACCTCGGCGAGCGCCCTGGGGTCGCGCCCGGGCAGCAGCCCGACCTGCGGCGCGAGGCCGTGCCGCAGGGCCGCGACGCGCAGGTTGAACAGCGCGGCGCCCGCCGACACGTGCAGCGCCCTGCCCTGCGGGTCGGCCTCGGACAGCCGCCGGCCGCCGGCGGCGCACAGCGTGAGCACCCCGGCACGCTCGGCCCAGCGGAACCGCCAGGGCTGGGTGTTGTGGATCGACGGCGCCGCCGTCGCGGCGGCCACCAGCTCCCTCACGAGCGCGGCGTCCACGGGGCGTGCGGCGGACGCGCCAGTCGCCGTCATGGTCTCGGTCTCCTCGGGGCGGGGCACACGGGTGCGCGGAAAACTTCAAGCGCACTCGATGTTCGCCCGGGAGACCCCGCCGTGGCGCGGGACTTCCGTCCCGTCCGGGGACCCGAAGGTCCCGGACGGCGGCTCAGGGGAAGGCGCTCAGCTCTCCCCTTCCTCCGCGTCGGATCCCGCCCCGGACCCCGCCCCGACCTCGTCCGGTACGCGGTAGCCCGCCACCGAGGGCCAGCGGACGGTGAGGACGACGGACTCCTCCTCGGCCTCCCAGGAGTGGTCGACGCCCTTGCCCCACACCACGTAGTCGCCCTGCTCGCTGAGGACCACGTCGCGGCCCGGGAACTCCATCCGGAAACGCCCGCTGATCAGGACGAGCAGCGCCGTGCGGACCTCGCCGGTGGCCCACTGGGCGCGCCGGTCGCCGGGCGGGTGGACGCCCCACTTGATCTCCACGTCCTCGCTGTGACGGGGGTCGTCCACGTCCTTGAAGTGCCCGAGCAGCCAGCCTCGGTCCAGGGCGGCGTCCTTGCCGGCGCTGCCCACGTACACGGTGTCGTTCATAAGCCGGGACGCTAGCAGCACCCCTGTACGGATCAGGTGCCGGGAACCCTGTTGGCCAGCGGTTCTCCCGCCGCGTAGCGCCGCACCTGCGCGACGGTCAGGCGCGCGGCGCGCGGCCCGAACGCGGCGGCGCCGCCCGCCACATGCGGGGTGATCAGCACGCCGGGCGCCTCGCGCAGCGGATGCTCGGCGGGCAGCGGTTCGGGGTCGGTCACATCGAGCGCGGCGCGCAGCCTCCCGGTCCGCGCCTCGGCGAGCAGCGCCCCGGTGTCCAGGGTGCGGCCGCGGCCGATGTTCACCACGAGCGCGCCGTCCGGGAGCGCGGCCATCTCGGCGGCGCCGAACAGCCCCTCGGTGCCCGGGTTCTCGGGCAGCACGAGCACGGCGATGTCGACGTCGGGGAGCAGCCGGGGCAGGTCGGAGACGGGGTGCACGCCCTCCTCGGGGCGCGCGCTGCGGGCCACCCGCACGACCCGGGCCTCGCAGGCGAGGAGCCGCCGCTCCAGGGCCGCGCCGATCGACCCGTACCCGATCACTGCCACCCGGCAGTCGGCGAGCGAGCGTGTGAAGTGCGGCTCCCAGCGGCCCTCGCGCTGGTCGGCGGCCCAGCGCGGGATCTCCCGCTGCGCGGCGAGGATCAGCCCGAGCGCGTGCTCGGCGGCGCTGGCGTCGTGCAGGCCGCGCCCGTTGTGCAGGGCGACCCCGGAGGGCAGCTTGGGCAGCAGCTTCTCCACTCCGGCGCTGAGGGACTGCACCGCGGTCAGCGCCGGGAGCCGGGGCAGCAGCCGCGCGGCGTCCGGCACCGCGTACGGCATCACCCACAGGCCGACGCTCTCCAGCTCCCCGGCGGGCGGCGGCTCGGCGACGCCGTCCCACACGTGGATCCTGGCGTTCTCCGGCCACGGCCCGTACCGCCCGTCGTCGAGGCCCGCCCAGGGCACCAGTACGTCGACATCCCTGGCCCCCGCTTCGCTGCTGTCGGTCATCCCGCGCCGCTCTCCTCTTCGCTGCCCTCACCGGCTTCCGGCCATTGACCGGCCGGATCCGCGCTCGTAACGTCTTCCCGCTCAGTGAAACAATTTCCATGTCACGGAAAAGAGGGGGTACGGATGACAGCGCCGTCATCGCCGCCCACCGGCTCGCAGGAAGCGCCCGGCTCCGCCGGCGGCTTCTGGTCCTCGTCCCGCGCGCGGTATCTGATGCCGATCGCGTTCGTCACCTACTCCCTCGCGTATCTGGACAAGTCCAACTACGCGATCGCCTCGGCCGGCGGCATGGCGGAGGAGCTGCACCTGTCGGCGGGCATGGACTCGCTCATCGCCGCCTCCTTCTTCCTCGGCTACTTCCTCTTCCAGATACCGGGCACGATCTACGCCGAGCAGCGCAGCGCCCGGCGCCTGATCGCCTGGTCCACCGTGGCGTGGGGCCTGCTGGCCGTGCTCCAGGGCCTGTTGAGCAGCCCGGGGCAGCTCATCGCGGTGCGCTTCATGCTGGGCGTGGTCGAGGGCGCGGTGCTGCCTTCGATGGTGATGCTGCTGGGGCGCTGGTTCACCAAGGGCGAGCGCGGCCGCGCCAACACGCTGCTGATCCTCGGCAATCCGGTCACCGTCATGTGGCTGTCGGCGGTCTCCGGGTGGCTGGTGTCGGCGACCGACTGGCGCGCCATGTTCGTCATCGAGGGCGTGCCCTCGGTGCTATGGGGGCTGCTCTGCCTGCGGCTGATCAAGGACCGCCCGGCGGACGCGCGCTGGCTCAAGGAGCCCGAGCGCCGCGGTCTGGAAACGGTACTGGAGGCCGAACGGGCAGCTCAGGGGCGCGCGTTGGGCAGCCCCCGCGCGGAGTACGCCAAGGTGCTGCGCTCCCGGCCCGTACTCCTGATGTCGGCTCAATATTTCTTCTGGTCCTTCGGCATGTACGGCTTCGTCTTCTGGCTCCCGGCGATCATCAAGAAGGGCTCGGGCGAGGGCATCGGCGCCACGGGCATGCTGTCGGCCGTCCCCTACGCGCTCGCCGCCATCGCCATGCTGGTCAACTCCCGCGTCTCGGACCGCTCCGGGCGCCGCCGCGCCGCGGTGTGGCCGTGGCTGGGCGCGGGCGGTCTCGCGCTGTTCGCCTCCTGGGCAGCGGGCTCGCACTTCCCGCTCGCCTTCGCGCTGCTGGCGGTCGCCGGGCTGTGCATGTACGCGCCGTACGGCCCCTACTTCGCGCTCGTCTCCGAGCTGGCCCCCGCCGGAGTCGCGGGCGCGGCCATCGCGTGCGTCAACTCCTTCGGCGCGCTCGGGTCGTTCGCCGGCACCTATCTGGTCGGCTGGGTGCGCGGCACCGGGCTGGGCGACGCGGGAGCCTTCGGCCTGATGGCCGTGTGCACGCTGACCTCGGCCGTCCTGATGGCGGGGGTACGGGAGCCGCGTACGGATGCGGCGCGGGAGGCTCGTACGGATGCGGTGCGGGAGCCGCGTACGGCCGCACAGGCGGAGGGGGTGCGGGAGCTCCGTACGGGCGAGGCGGAGGAGTCGCGTACAGGTGCGGCGGAGGAGCCGCGTGCGGGCCAGGCACAGGAGTCGCGTGCGGGCGCGGCCGGCGCGGCGGATACGGTGCCGGAGCCTGTGCGGGAGCACTCGGAGGGGAGCGGAAGCGCGTGAGCGGAACGTCCGGCGACGACATGCTGGGCCGCGGTCTGCGGCTGCTGACCGTGCTGTCGGGGCACCCCTCGGGGCTCGGGGTCAGCGCGGCGGCGCGCGCCGCCGGACTGCCGGTGAGCAGCACGCACCGGCTGCTGGGGCGGCTGGCCGAGGAGCGCTTCGTCACGTACGACGAGGACGCCCGCCGCTATGCGCTGGGCGTGCGCGTGCTGGAGCTGTCCCGCGCCTTCCAGCGCTCCCCCGCCGGCTACTCGGCCGCCGCGCTCCCCATGCGGCGGCTGGCCTCGCGCACCGGGCTGCCCGCGATCGCCGGGATCCTGGAGGGCGGCGACGTCCTGCTGGTGCTCACCGTGCAGGGCACCCAGCACCTCCAGCTACGCAGCGCCGAGGGCACCCGCAATCCCTGGCACGCGACGGCGCTGGGCAAGGCCCTGGTGGCCGGACTCCCCGAGGCCGAGCGCGAGGAGCTGCTGCGCGGGCCGCTGTCCCGGGTCACGCCGCTGACCGTCACCGACCCGGACGCGCTCCGCGCGGAACTGGCGCAGGCGCGGGAGCGCGGCTGGGCCGAGGTGCGGGAGGAGAACGAGGCGGGCGTGCACGCGATCGCCTCCGTGGTGCCGGGCGCCCCCGACGAGCCCCCGCACCTGGCGGTCTCCCTCGGCGCGACCCTCGTCCTCACCCCGCCGGAGGCCCTCCGCGCACACGCGCCCGAACTCCGCGTCTGCGCCGAGGACATCGCGCCGCACATGGGCTGAGCGGGCCCGGCCCCGGCCCCGGGAGGGTCAGCGGATCCTGGTGTACGTCCGCACCACGACGCCGTTCCCGAAGACCCGCACCGCGTCCGTGTCGAGGGAGAAGGGAACGCGTCCGAACTCCGCGCCGAACATGGGCATCCCGCTGCCGAGGACCACCGGGTACGTCTTGACCACCAGCTCGTCCACCTCGTCCAGGAGCTGGCCCGCGAGGTGCGCGCCGCCGCACAGGTAGATGCCGAGGTCGCCGTCCTCGGCCTTGAGCGCGCGGACCTTCTCCAGCAGCCCGGTCGCGATGATCTCCACGCCGGGATCGGGCGAGTCGCCGAGCGTACGGGAGGCCACGTACTGCCGCATGTGCGCGTACGGGCTGGTCACGCCCATCCGCAGCGCGATGTCGTAACTGGCCCTGCCCTGGATGACGGTGTCGAACCGCCGGTTCTCCAGCCCGTCGAGCCCGAGCGCCTTCCGCCCCGGCGTGGAGAGCGTCTCCGGAAACTCCTCCCGCAGGAACCGCAGATACTCCTCATCCACATACTCGGCGAAGAACTCCGCGTCCCCACCCGGCTCCCCGATGAACCCATCCACCGAAGCAGCCACAAAGTAACTCAACTTCCGCATGCCCCACCCCTCCTGACCAATCCACCGCGGACGGGCCAGGAGGGAGAATAAGCCAAGCTCCGGCTGAGGCAACTACATTCGGGCGTCCATCCGATGCTGCAGCGAACCGTCCGGGCCGTACACGTCCATCACGTAGCCCCTCTTCAAGGGGATTCCCTCCTTGGCCTGGAGGAAGTAGGTGATCGAATCCTTGAGGGGGTCGAATACCTCGGCGCTGTCGTCGCGGTTGTGGGTCCACACGGTGAGCAGGGGCACGTTGTCCGCGACGTAGGTGCGCCGGATCCCGTACACGTCCTTCGTTCCGCCGGAATTCCGGTAGCGGTCGGCGAGTCGGGAGGCCTCGGAGGGCGGCGCGGGGCTGGTGCGGGTGGGGCGGGCGTCCCAGCGGGCGAGGTCGTCGGGGTCTTCCTCGGCGCCGCCGGCCGAGCAGGCGGAGAGGAGCAGCATGGCGACGGCGAGGCCGTAGGTCGCCGAGCGGGCTAATCGGTTCATGTCCGCATTCTCACCGACCTGGCGGAGCCGGAGGACACCAGCCCCCTCGGCCCCGCCCGGCTCAGCTCACTTGATGTGCTTGCCCGAGATCGCGCGCGCGATCACCAGGCGTTGGATCTCGCTGGTGCCCTCGAAGATTGTGTAGATCTTCGAGTCCCTGTACATGCGCTCCACCGGGTGCTCGCGGCTGTAGCCCGCGCCGCCGAGTACCTGGACGGCCTTCTCCGTCGCGGTGACGGCCAGTTCGCCGGCGCGGAGCTTGGACATGGAGCCCTGGCCTGCCGTGAACTGCTTGTCGTTGCGGGCCATCCACGCCGCCTGCCAGATCAGCAGGCGTACGGCCTCGATCTCCGTACGGAGGTCGGCGAGGGTGAAGGCGATCGACTGGTTCTCGATGATGGGCCGGCCGAACGCGACCCGCTCACCGGCGTAGTCGAGCGCGTACTCGTACGCGGCACGGGCGATGCCCAACGCCTGAGCGCCCACCGTCGGGCGGCTGACCTCGAAGGTCGCCATGGCCGCCTGGCCCTTGGCCTTGCCGCCCTCGCGCGCCCGCGCGAGCCGCGCGTCCAGCTTCTCCTTGCCGCCCAGCAGGCAACTTCCCGGCACCCGCACCTCGTCGAGGAACACGTCGGCGGTGTGCGAGGCCCGCAGCCCCAGCTTCTTGATCTTCCGGTTGCCCTCCAGGCCGGGGGTGCCGGGCGGCACGATGAAGGCCGCCTGGCCGCGGGAGCCGAGCTCGGGATCGACGGAGGCCACGACCACGTGGATGTTGGCGATGCCGCCGTTGGTGATCCACGCCTTCTGGCCGTGCAGCACCCACTCGTCCTTGGCCTCGTCGTACCGCGCCCGCGTACGCATCGCCGAGACGTCAGAACCGGCCTCGGGCTCCGACACGCAGAACGCCGCCAGCTTCGGGTCCGACTCGTCGCCGAAGCACTGCGGCACCCACTCGGCGAGCTGGTCCGGCGTACCGGAGGAGAAGATCCCGGCGACGGCGAGCGAGGTACCGAACAGGGACATGCCGATGCCGGCGTCGCCCCAGAACAGCTCCTCGTTGGCGATCTGGAGCGAGAGCCCGCTGGGGTCGCCGAACATGTCGGCCAGCGACTCGAATCCGTACAGCCCGATCTTCGCGGCCTCCTGGATGACGGGCCACGGGGTCTCTTCCCGCTCGTCCCATTCGGCCGCTGCCGGGCGTACGACGTCGGCGGCGAAGCCGTGCACCCAGTCCCGCAGGTCCCGCTGGTCCTCGGAGAGTTCGAGGGAGAATCCGCTCATGGCGCGCGCTCCTTAGGCCTTCGGGATGTCGAAGTAGCGGGTCAGCCCGGAGGCCAGGGCGACGTCCCCGGCGACCTTGAGCTTGCGGGTCATGAACATCGTGACCGGGTTGGAGTTGCCGGAGACCAGCTTCAGGAACTCGGCGTCGCCCATCACGAGCGTCACCCGCGGCTCGGCGTCGCTGCGGCCCTCGGTGACGCTGCACGTGCCCTCGGCAATGCGGGTCTCGTACACCGTCTCCTCCTCGCCGGTGACCTTCCAGCGGATGACCGCCTCCAGCGTTCCGGCGGCGTCCGGCCTGAACTGCCGCTCCATGCGCCCGAAGACCTCGCCCAGCACCCGCTGCCGCATGTCCCCCTGCATGATCTTCGCGATGTCCTTCGCTGAGGTCTTCTTCACGATGCGCGCGAACTCCTCGGGCGAGACCGCGGCGAAGTCGAGACCCGCCAGCTCGTCGGCGATGTCGGCCATCACAGCTCCCTGTTCCTGTACGTGCGTGTGCGGGTGGGCAAGGTTCTTACTACGAAGTAAACTTACTACGGGGTAAGATAAGCGAGCGCGGACGGGCGGGCAAGAGTGAGCGGGAACGCGAACGGGAAACGGCGCGGCAGGCGGAGAGTTCCCCGCGAGGTGCGGGAGCAGCAGATCATCGACGTGGCGGTGCGGGTGTTCTCGGAGCGCGGCTACCACGCGGCGTCGGTGGACGAGATCGCCGAGCTCGCCGGGATCAGCAAGCCGATGGTGTACCTGTATCTGGACTCCAAGGAGGGCCTGTTCCTCGCCTGCGTACGGCGTGAGGCGGGGCGCCTTGGGGCGGCCTTCCGCGAGGCGGCGCTGCGTGCGGACGGTGAGGCGCCGGCGGCTTCGCCCGAACTGCGACTGCGGGCCGGGCTGGTGGCGTTCTTCGCGTTCGTCGCCGAGCACCGGGAGGCGTGGGTGGTGCTGCACCGGCAGGCCGCGCGGGTGAGCGAGGCGGCGAACGAGGAGCTGGGTGCGGTACGGGGTGCCGTGCTGGAGCAGGTCGCCGGGCTCGTGCGGGACAGCGTGCCGCGGCAACTCGGCGAGGAGCAGACCGACTTCGTCGCGCATGCGCTGGTCGGCGCCGCCGACCAGCTCACGGACTGGATGGACCGACATCCAGGCGAGACGCCGGAGCGGGTCACCTCGCGCCTGATGAACATGGTGTGGGTCGGCATGCGGGATGCGCTCCGCGGCGACCGGTGGGCCCCGCCGGCGCGCGGTTGCTGACCGCTACGGGGCGCGAGCGGGCGGCGCTACCGCCGACGGCCCCGCCCCCGCGTGGTTGCTGACCGCTACGGGGCGCAGGCGGGTTGCCCCGCCGCCGACGCGCGAGCGCCGCGCTGTCACCGCCGGCCGCACCTCTTGTGGTTGCGTCCCGCTGCGGCGGAAGAGGTTTCTTGCGCCGGCCGGCACGAGGATTTCGCGCCGACGGCGCCCCGCGGCAGGCCGCGCTGCCCCTTGGTCGGGGAACCCCTGATCCGCCGCGGCGGAAGGCGAGTTCAGCAATAGCTGTCGGCGGTAGCAGCGAGGCCCGCGCACGCAGGGCGGCGCAGTCCGCACCACCGAGCGGGGTCTGCGCACGGGCCACGGGGTCTGCGGCGGGGCCGCAGCGGTCGGCGGGGCCGCGGTAGCGGTCAATTCTGCTTGAGGGATTGATTTCCGCTTACGCATAAGTAAGTTGACCCCGGAGTAAGTAACCCGCACCCGCGCCCCAGGAGTGGCACCCATGGCATCGACCGGGCGACGCGTCGCCATCGTCGGAGGCAATCGCATCCCCTTCGCCCGCTCGGACGGGCCGTACGCGACCGCCTCCAACCAGGAGATGCTGACCAGCGCGCTCACCGGCCTCGCCGACCGCTTCGGGCTCGGCGGGGCCGCGCTGGACGAGTTCGTCGCGGGCGCGGTGCTCAAGCACAGCCGGGACTTCAACCTGGCGCGCGAGACCGTGCTCGGCAGCCCCCTCGACCCGCGCACCCCCGCGTACGACATCCAACAGGCGTGCGGCACGGGCCTGGAGGCCGTGATCCTCGTCGCGAACAAGATCGCGCTCGGCCAGATCGAGGCCGGCGTGGCAGGCGGCGTGGACACCGCGAGCGACGCGCCGCTGGGCGTGAACGACCAGTTGAGGCGAACACTGCTCGCTGCCCGCCGGGCACGCACGCTGCCCCAGCGGCTCGCGGCCCTCGCCAAGGTGCGCCCGCAGCACCTCGTACCGGACATCCCCCGCAACGCCGAACCGCGGACGGGGCTCTCGATGGGTGAACACGCCGCGCGGACCGCGCGGGAGTGGGGCATCACCCGGGAGGCGCAGGACGAACTGGCGGCTGCCAGCCACCAGAAGCTCGCGGCGGCGTACGAACGCGGCTTCCTGGACGACCTGTTGACGCCGTTCAAGGGCCTTGAGCGGGACCAGAATCTCCGCCCGGACAGCAGCGCCGAGAAGCTGGCCAAGCTCAAGCCCGTCTTCGGTACGCGGGACGGCGAGACCGGCCAGGGCGCGACCATGACAGCGGGCAACTCCACCCCGCTGACCGACGGCGCCTCCACCGTGCTGCTCGCCTCCGAGGAGTGGGCGGCGGAACGCGGGCTGCCGGTGCTGGCGTACCTGACCACCTCGCGTACCGCCGCCGTGGACTACGTCGACGGTCCCGACGGACTGCTGATGGCGCCCGCGTACGCCGTGCCCCGGCTGCTGGACGACGCCGGGCTGCGGCTCGAGGACCTCGATCTGTACGAGATCCACGAAGCCTTCGCCTCGCAGGTGCTGGCCACCCTCGCCGCCTGGGAGGACCAGGACTTCTGCGAGCGGCGGCTGGGCCGGGACAAGCCGCTCGGCGGCATCGACAGGGAGCGGCTCAACGTCGCCGGGTCCTCGCTGGCCACCGGGCACCCCTTCGCGGCGACCGGCGGCCGCATCGTGGCCACCCTGGCGAAGCTGCTGCACGAGAGGGCCGGGCAGCGCGAGGGCGAGGGCCCGTTGCGCGGGCTCGTCTCGATCTGCGCGGCGGGCGGCCAGGGCGTGACCGCCCTGCTGGAGACCGCCTGAGGCGGCGCCCTCTCCAACACCCCGCACCACTCCCCCTCCCCGCGAGCCGCGAACAGGAGCTGAACATGGGCGTACGGAAGGACCTGAGGACGGCGAAGCAGCGCACGGATCTCGCCGGGCGCGTCTCCGTCGAGCTGACCAGGGAGGAGGGGGTGGTTCGTGAGGCGCGCACCTCGGTGCTGGTAGAGGCGGAGGCCTCGGGCAGCGCGGCCGACATCCCCTTCGCCAACGCGGTCGAGGCGCCCTCGGACGTGGTCGTCCGCCGCAAGGAGGGCGGGAGTTGGCGCCCGGTCACGGCCGCGGCCTTCGCGCAGGAGGTCACGGGCGTCGCCAAAGGGCTGATCGCCTCGGGTCTTGAGCCCGGCGGCCGGGTCGCCCTGATGTGCCGGACCCGGTACGAGTGGTGCGTGCTGGACTTCGCGATCTGGGCGGCCGGCGGGCAGTCCGTACCCGTGTACCCGACGTCCTCGGCCGACCAGATCGCCTGGATCCTCGGCGACTCCGGCGCCCGGCACATGGTCGTGGAGACCGACGCGAACGCGCGCACCGCGCTGGACGGCAGCGCGGCGCTCCCCGAGGCGCCGCGGATGTGGGAGGTGGACGGCGGCGCGCTCTCCGAACTCACCGCCGCGGGGCGGGAGGTGTCCGACGAGGAGGTCGACAAGCGGCGCTCGGCCCTCACCCCGGACACCATCGCCACCGTCTGCTACACCTCGGGAACCACCGGGCGGCCCAAGGGCTGCGTGCTCACCCACGGCAATCTGCTGGCCGAGGCGGGCAACACGATCGAGCTGCTGCACCCGGTGTTCACGGAGATCACCGGGCAGGAGGCGTCCACGCTCCTGTTCCTGCCGCTCGCCCATGTGCTGGGGCGCACGATCCAGATCTCCTGCATGCGGGCGCGCATCGAGTTCGGGCACTGCCCCAGCATCAAGCCGGACGAGCTGCGGCCCGAACTCAAGAGCTTCCGGCCCACGTTCGTGGTCGGGGTCCCGTACCTCTTCGAGAAGATCCACGACACCGGGCGCGCCATGGCGGAGAAGATGGGCCGCGGCTCTTCGTTCGACCGCGCCGACGGGATCGCGGTGCGGTACGCGGAAGCGCTGCTGGGGAATCTGCACGGCACGGGCCCCGGACCAGGACTCGGGCTGCGCGCCGCGCACCGGCTCTACGACCTGCTGGTCTACCGGCGGATACGCAAGGAGTTGGGCGGCAGGCTGCGGTACGCGATCTCCGGCGGCTCGCCCCTGGACAGCAGGCTCAACCTGTTCTTCCTGGCCAGCGGCATCCTGATCTACGAGGGCTACGGGCTGACCGAGACCACGGCGGCGGCCGTGATCTCCCCGCCGCTGCGCCCGCGCCCGGGCACCGTGGGCCAGCCGGTGCCGGGCACGGCGGTGCGGATCGCGGAGGACGGCGAGGTGCTGCTCAAGGGCGGGGTGGTCTTCACCGCGTACTGGAACAACGCGGGTGCCACGCAAGAGGTCCTGGACGGCGGCTGGTTCGCGACAGGGGACCTGGGGGAGCTGGACGACGAGGGGTACCTCACGATCGTCGGGCGCAAGAAGGACATCCTGATCACCAGCGGCGGCAAGAACGTCTCCCCCGCGCCGCTGGAGGACCAGCTGCGCAGCAGGCCGCCCGTGGGCCAGTGCATGGTGATCGGCGACGGGCGGCGCTTCGTGTCCGCGCTGGTCACGCTGGAGCCGGACGCGGTCGAGCACTGGCTCGCGGTGCGCAAGCGGCCCGCTGACACGCCGCTCGCCGAGCTGTGCGAGGACCCGGAGATGATCGCCGACGTGCAGAAGGCGGTGGACTACGCGAACGCGTCGGTCTCGGCCGCCGAGTCGATCCGCAGGTTCCGCATCGTGCCGGGCGAGTTCAACGAGGAGAACGGGCTGCTCACGCCCTCGCTGAAGATCAAGCGGAAGTCCGTTGCCGAGGCGTACGCGGACGAGATCGAGGCCCTGTACGCGAGCTGAGACCTGTCCCCGAGCTGAGAGGGGTTGCACTGCAATGACGCAGTACGACTACGACGTGATCGTGATCGGCTCCGGGTTCGGCGGCGCCGTGTCCGCGCTGCGGCTGACGGAGAAGGGGTACCGGGTCGGCGTCCTGGAGGCCGGGCGCCGCTTCACCCGGGATTCGCTGCCGAAGAGCTCCTGGGACCTGCGCGGTTACCTGTGGGCGCCGCGCCTGGGCATGTACGGGATCCAGCGCATCCACCTGATGAGCAATGTCATGATCCTGGCAGGTGCGGGGGTGGGCGGCGGCTCGCTGAACTACGCGAACACGCTGTATGTGCCGCCACCGGCCTTCTTCCAGGACCGGCAGTGGGGCCACATCACCGACTGGCAGGCGGAGTTGAAGCCGTACTACGACCAGGCGCAGCGCATGCTCGGCGTACGGCTCAATCCCACGACCACCGAGGCCGACCGCTATCTGAAGGACACGGCGGAGCGGATGGGCGTCGGCGACAGCTTCCATCTCACGCCGGTCGGCGTCTTCTTCGGGGACGGGGACGACGCGGAGGGCAAGAGCGGGGCCCGGCCCGGCGAGGAGGTGCCCGATCCGTACTTCGGCGGCGCGGGACCCGCGCGCACCGCGTGCGTGGAGTGCGGGAGCTGCATGACGGGCTGCCGGGTGGGCGCCAAGAACACCCTCAACGAGAACTACCTGTACCTGGCCGAGAAGGCCGGCGCGGTCATCCACCCCATGACGACGGTGACCGGCATCGACGAGGGCGCGGACGGGGATTTCGCGGTCACCACCGTGCCCACGGACAAGCGCCGCAGGGGCCGCGGTTCGGTGCTGCGGTGCCACAGGGTGGTCGTCGCGGCCGGCACGTACGGCACGCAGACGCTGCTGCACCGGATGCGGGACGAGGGGCGCCTCCCCCGTCTCTCGCCCAGGCTCGGCGAGCTGACCCGCACCAACTCCGAGTCGCTGGTCGGCGCCATCACCTTCCCGCGCCGCTACCGCAAGCGCGCGGGCAAGGGCGCCGAGCTGGACTTCACCAAGGGCGTGGCCATCTCGTCCTCGATCCATCCGAACGACAGCACCCACATCGAGAACGTGCGGTACGGCAAGGGCTCCAACCTCATGGCGCTGATCTGCGTGCCGCAGTACAAGGTGGGCGGCAAGCTGCCCAAGTGGCTCGTGGCGACCGGGGCCTATCTCCGGCATCCGGCGCTGGTGGCGCGGGTGGCCTCCACCTACCGCTGGTCGGAGCGGACGATCATCGGGCTCGTGATGCAGTCGCTGGACAACTCGCTCACGACGTTCCGCAAGAAGAAGGGGTGGGGCAAGGGGCTGCTGTCCGCGCGGCAGGGGCACGGCGCCCCCAACCCCGTGCACATTCCCGAAGGGGCGGAGGCCGTGCGGCACTTGGCCGAGCGCATCAACGGCTTCGCCGGCACCAACGTGGGCGAGCTGTCCAACATGCCGCTCACCGCCCACTTCCTGGGCGGCTGCCCGATCGGCGCGGACGCGGAACACGGGGTGGTCGACCCCTACCACCGGCTCTACGGCCATCCCGGAATCTCCGTGGTGGACGGCGCCGCGGTCTCCGCGAACCTCGGCGTGAACCCCTCCCTCACGATCACCGCACAGGCCGAGCGCGCCATGTCCCTGTGGCCCAACAAGGGAGAGGACGACCCGCGCCCCGAGCAGGGCGCGGACTATGCGCGGCTGGCGCCGGTGCCGCCGCGCGAACCGGCCGTCCCCGAGGGCGCGTTCGGGCAGTTGGTGCTGCCGGTGCCGAAGGTGCGGGGCAGCGGGGAGCGAGAGGTGTGAGAGCGGGCGGGGCCCGGCGGTACGTGTCTCCGCCGGGCCCTCCTGCGTGGCCCTCTCAGAAGGGGTACTGCGGGCGCTCCGTGTGCAGGGTCACCCAGCGCGTGTCGGTGAAGGAGTCGACGCCCCAGCGGCCGCCGAACTTGCCGTAGCCGGAGGACTTCACGCCGCCGAAGGGCACCTGCGGCTCGTCGGCGACCGACTGGTCGTTGACGTGCACGATGCCGGTGCGCACGCGGCGCGCGACGTTCAGGCCGTGCGTGCCGTTCTCGGTGAGGATGCCGCAGGTCAGGCCGTACTCGGTGTCATTCACCAGGCGTACGGCCTCGGCGTCGTCGGCGAAGGCGCGCACCGTGCACACGGGCCCGAACGCCTCGCCGTAGTAGAGGTCCATGTCCTCGGTGACTCCGGTGAGGACGGTCGCCGGGTGCACCGCGCCCTCCGGCTCGCCGCCGCCGGTGAGCACCTTGGCGCCCTTGCCGACCGCGTCCCGTACGAGGGCGGCGACGCGCTGGGCCGCGTCGGCGCTGACCAGCGGGCCGATCACGGTCTCGGGGTCGGTGGGAGCGCCCTGCGGGAGCGCGGCGACCTTCGCCGCGAAGCGCTCGGTGAACTCCTCGGCCAGCGACTCGTGCACCAGCACGCGGTCGCCCGACATGCAGATCTGCCCGGCGTTCATGAACACGCCGAAGGCGGCGGCCGAGACCGCGTGGTCGAGGTCGGCGTCCTCCAGGACGACGATGGAGTTCTTGCCGCCGAGTTCGAGGACGGCGGGCTTGAGGTGGCGCGAGGCGAGGTTGCCGATGATGCGGCCGACGTTCGTGGAGCCGGTGAAGTTGACCGCGCGCACGCGGGCGTCGCCGACCAGCGTCTCGGCGACGTCCGCCGCGTCCGCCGGGTCGTTGCTGACCACGTTGAGCACTCCGGCCGGGAGCCCCGCCTCGTGCAGCACGTCGGCGATGAGGTAGCCGCAGGCCAGCGGCGCGTCCTCGCTGGGCTTGACCACGACGGTGTTGCCCGCGGCGAGCGGGGCCGCCACCGCGCGGGTGCCGAGGATCAGCGGCGCGTTCCAGGGCGCGAACGCGGCGACCACGCCCAGGGGTTCGCGCACCGCGAGGCTGAGCGTGCCGTCGCCGTCGGGCGCGCTGAGCACCTCGCCGCGGGGCGCGGTCACGGCGGCGGCGGCCTCGCGCAGGATGCCCGCGGCGAGCTGCACGTTGAACAGCGCCCAGGGCCGGGTGCCGCCGCACTCGGCGGCCATCAGCGCGACCGCCTCCTCGCCGCGGCTCTCCATGAGGTCCGCCGCCTTGAGCAGGATGCCGCGCCGGGTGCCGGGCCCGGTCGCCGCCCAGTCCGCGAAGGCTGCGTCGGCCGCGTCCACGGCCCGCTTCACATCGGCGGGCGCGGCGGCCGCGACCTGCGCGTATGCCTCGCCCGTGTACGGGCCGACGTCCGCGGTCGTACGGCCTCCCTCGGCCGCGGTGTGCTCGCCGCCGATGAACAGGTTCCGCTGGACGGTCATGGGGAGTTCTCCTCTGGTGGTGCGGGTGGTGCGTGCGCTCTCGTACGGGGCCGGCCGGCGGGCCTCGGTGGGGTCCGGTGGCTTCAGCCGATGGGGAGGCCCGTGTAATTCTCCGCGAGGTCGGTGGCGGCCGCGCGGGAGGAGGCGATGCGGTCCAGCTCGGCGGTGTGCAGCCGGTCGTCGAACGGGGTCGCGTCCGGGTCGCGGTGCAGCATCGTGGTCATGGCGTAGCTGAACCGCTCGGCCTGCCACACCCGCCGCAGACAGGTCTCGGAGTACGCGTCGAGCAGCTCGTCCGACCCGGTGTCCCTGGCGTGGATCACCGCGCGGGCGAGGGTGACCGCGTCGGAGACCGCGAGGTTGAGGCCCTTGGCGCCTGTCGGGGGCACGATGTGTGCGGCGTCCCCGGCGAGGAACAGCCGCCCGTGCCGCATCGGCTCGTGCACGTAGCTGCGCATCGGCGTGACCGAGACCGAGGTGATCGGGCCCCGCTCCAGGGTCCAGCCGTCGCCGGTCTCCAGGCGCAGGGCCAGCTCGTCCCAGATCTGCTCGTGCGTCCAGTCGCCCGGGTCGGTGTCGGCCGGCACCTGGAGGTAGAGCCGGGAGACCTTGGGGCTGCGCATGCTGAGGAGGGCGAAGCCGCGCTCGTGCCGGTTGTAGACCAACTCCTCGTGGGAGGGCGGCACATCGGCCAGGATGCCGAGCCAGCCGAAGGGGTACTCGCGCTCGAAGACCCGGGAGCGCTCGGCGGGAACCGTCTCCCGCGCCACGCCCCAGAAGCCGTCGCAGCCCGCGATGTAGTCGCACTCCAGAACCTCGTCCGCGCCGTCGCCTTCGGGGCCCTCGCGCGTGAAGCGGATGCGCGGGCTGCCGGTGTCAGCGCCCTCGACCGCGTACGCCTTCGCCTCGAACAGGACCTGCACGCCCGCCTCGGCGTGCAGCGCCACGAGGTCCTTCACGACCTCGGTCTGCGCATAGACCATCACCGAGCGGCCGCCGGTCAGGCCCGGGAAGTCGATGCGCTGCCTGCGCCGCGCGCCCGTCTCGCCGAAGCGCAGCTCGATGCCGTCGTGCCGCAGCCCCTCGCGGTCCATCCGCTCCCCCGCGCCGCACTCGCGCAGCACGTCGACGGTGCCCTGCTCCAGGATCCCGGCGCGCTGCCGCTGCTCCACGTACGCGCGCTCGCGGGCCTCCAGCACGGTGCAGTCGATCCCCGCGCGGTGCAGCAGGCGCGCGAGCAGCAGCCCGGCGGGACCGGCTCCGATGATGCCGACGGTGGTGCGCATCGGTTTCCCTTCGTGCGGTGGCGGCGTGGTGCGGCAGGGGGTTCACAGGATGGCGTTCGCCTGGTGAACTTTCGTTCAGCACATTACGGCGGAGTCTCCGCCCGACAGGGTGCGGTGTCAACGGTGTGGAGGAGGGCCGGCGATGACGGAGTCCGGGGTCCCGGTGCGCCCGCTGGAGCGCGGTCTCGCGGTCCTGCGCGCCCTCGCCCGGCAGCCGCGGGAGCAGGGCGGAGCACGCGCCGGCGACCTCGCCCGCGCCACGGGGCTGGCCCGCTCCACCGTGGACCGGATCATCGCGACCCTCGACCTGCTGGGCTACGTACGCTTCGACGGCAGGACCGCGGAGCCCGCCACGCCCCTGATGGAGCTCGGCAACGCGTACCTCTCGGCGAGCGGGCTGCCCGACGCGCTCGCCGCACGCGCCGGCAGGCTGGCCGACCGCCTCGACGAATCGGTCTCCCTGGCCGTGCCGGACGGCGACGGGGTGCGGTTCATCGCGCAGTCCACCCGGCGCCGCTCCATGGCGCTCGCCTTCCGCATCGGCGACGCGCTGCCGGCCGAACGCTGCGCGCCCGGCGCCCTGTTCGCGTCCGGCTGGGACGGGGAGCGGTGGGACGCGTGGCGCGCGCGGCACGAGGCCGACCCGTACGACCTGGGCTTCCCCGCGGTGCCGCGGCGCGCGGAACCGGAGTGCGAGAAGGAGTTCAAGCGCCGCGCCGAGCGGGCCGGCGAGGCGGGGGCCGCGCTGGACGACCAGCTCATCGAGCCGGGTCTGGTCGCGGTCGCGGTGCCGGTACGCGGTCCGGGCGGGGGCACGTCCTGTGCGCTCAGCGCGGTCAGCCACACCAGCAGGCACACGGCGCGGAGCCTCGCCGACGCGGTGCTGCCCGAGCTGCGGGAGGCGGCTTCGGGAATGGCGCGGTCACTTGAGGCCGGACCTCAACTCCCTTATGCAGCACCGCAGTTGGCGGCGCGACCTCCCGTCGAGGGCAAGGCCGAGCTGGGCTCCGGCTATCTCCAGTCGCTGGCCCGCGGGCTCGCGGTGCTCCGCGCGCTGGGCGCCGCGCACGGTCCGGGGCTGCCGCTCTCCGCGCTGGCCGAGGCCACCGGGGTGCCGCGCGCGACGGCACGCCGCTCGCTGCTCACGCTGTGCCACCTCGGGTACGCGGCCTCGGACGGCGGCCTCTTCCGCCCGCTGCCCCGCGTGCTGGAGCTGTGCTACTCGCGCCTCACCGGGCTCTCGCTGAGCGGCATCGTGCGGCCGCACCTCGCCGAACTCGTCGGCCGCGTACGGGAGTCGGCCTCCGTGACCGTGCTGGAGGGCACCGACATCCGCTACGTGGCGCGGGTCGCCGCCTCGCGCATCATGAGCGCGGACATCGCCGTGGGCACCCGCTTCCCCGCGTACCCGACCGCGATGGGCCGCGTGCTGCTCGCCGGTCTTGACGCGGACCGTCGCGGCCCGGCGCTCGACGGGGCGCGGCCCCTCACCCGGCACACCGTGACCTCGCGCGCGGAGCTGGAGCGCCGCGTGGAGGGTGCCGCCTGGGACGGGTACGCCGCCGTGGACCAGGAGTTGGAGGAGGGGCTGCGCTCGGTCGCCGTGCCGCTGCGTGACCCGGAGGGCCGGGTGGTGGCCGCGCTGAACGTGGCGCAGCACGCGGGCGAGCAGCCGCTCGACGCGACGCGCGACGCGCTGCTGCCCGAGCTGCGGGCGACGGCGGCCGCGATCGAGGCGGACCTGCGCACGGCGGGGCGCCACCAGCGGGTACGGGTGCCGTGAGCGCGCCCTTCGCGCCCTTCGCCTCCTTCGCTCCCTTCGCGCCTAGGTCATCGCGTCGATGCCGGTCAGCGCGCGGCCGATGATCAGCTTCTGGACCTGGCTTGTGCCCTCGTACAGGGTCAGGACGCGGGCGTCGCGCAGGTACTTGCCGACCGGGTACTCGTCGATGAATCCGTAGCCGCCGAAGGTCTGGAGGCAGTTGTTGCTCACCCGGACGGCGGCCTCGCTCGCGTGGTACTTCGCGACCGACGCCTCCGTCGCGTACTGCTTCGGCGACATGCCCGCGTCCGCCATCCGCGCCACCTGGTGGGTGAGCAGCCGCGCCGCGCGGATGTCCACGGCCGAGTCGGCGAGGAGTTCCTGCACGAGCTGGTACGAGGCCACCGGCTTGCCGAACTGCTCGCGCTCCCGGGTGTAGTGGACGGCCGCGTCGAGTGCGGCCTGCGCCAGGCCGACCGAGCCGGCCGCCACCGAGATCCGGCCGCGGGAGAGCGCGCCGAGGGCGATGCCCAGGCCGCGGTCCACCTCGCCGAGGCGGGCGGAGTCCGGCACCCGTACGCCGTCGTAGGCGAGTTCGGCGGTGGCCTGGCCGCGCAGGCCGAGCTTGCCCTTGATCACGGAGGCGGAGAAGCCTCGGGTCCCGGTCGGGACCAGGAAGGCGGTGACACCGTTCTCGCTCGTGCGCGCGAAGGTGAGGGCGACGTCGGCGAGAGTGCCGTTGGTGATGAACATCTTGCTGCCGTCGATCACCCAGTCCTCGCCATCCCGGCGTGCGCGGGTTTGGAGGGAGCCCGCGTCCGAGCCTGTGCCCGGCTCGGTGAGCGCGAAGCAGCCGAGTGCGTCCCCCGCGGTGAGCTTCGGGAGCCAGTGGGCCTTCTGCGCCTCGCTGCCGTGCGAGTTGATCGTCTTCGCCACCAGGCCGAGGGAGACCGAGACGATGCCCCGCACCGAGGAGTCGCCGCGGCCCAGCTCCTCGGTGACCAGCACGTACGAGAGCATGTCGGCCTCGACGCCGCCGTACGCCTCGGGCAGCGCGAGCCCCAGGAAGCCGAGCTCGCCGAGCCGCTTCACGATGCCGGGGTCCACCTCTTCCGCGCGGTCCCACTCCTGGATGTGGGGTGTGATCTCCGCGTCGGCGAAGTCGGCGGCGAGGCGGCGGAAGTCGCGCTGCGTCTCGGTGAGCCCGAAGTCCCTTATGTCGGTGGGCGCGTCCATGGGTGTGCGTCACTCCTTGCTGGCGGGTGGGGGTTGCTTCGTGCTGTTACCGCCGGTCGGAACCGCTTCTTGTTGCTTCTCGCTGCGGCGGGATTCGGGTGGGTGGTTGCTGTGGCCTTGTGAGTTACGGGCCGGCCTACGACGCTCCGCGCCTCCGGCCCGCCCTTGCTCGGCAGCGCGCCTCGGGCGGCCTTCGGTGTCAGCCTGCGGTCAGGGGGAGGCCCAGTTGCACGCGTTCCGTGAGCCAGCGGGTGGGGCGGTGGCGGGGGTCGCCTGTTGTGGCGTGCAGAGTGCGTTGGAGGGTCAAGAGGCGGGCTGTGCCGATGTGTTCGGCCCACTCCAAGGGGCCGTACGGGTAGCCGAGGCCCGCCTTCACGGCGAGGTCGATGTCTGCGGGTGTCGCGATGCCGCGCTCGGCGATGGACGCGGACACCGACACCACGGAGGAGAGCAGGCGTTGTGCGACCGAGCCTGCCGTGTCCCGTACGACGGTCACCGCGGACCCTCCTCGTGCGAGGACGGCTGCCGCGTCGCGTCGCGCGTCCTGGCCGGTCGCCGGGGTCACCGCGAGGACCGTGCGCGCGGTGCCCAGCGAGAGCGGGTCGACGCCCACGGTCCGCTCCGGCGGCAGGCCGTGCTCCGCGACCGCGCCCGCGACGGTGTCGCCCCAGGTGGGGACCAGGACCAGTGCGTCGTCACCGGCGCTGCCGCGCGGCACACCCAAAGCGTCCAGGAACTCCTGGAGTTCGGCACCCTGCCCGGCCACGGTCACCGCTCGGCCCGCATCGCCGCCCAGCGCCTCCTCCGGCGGCACCTGCTGCTTGCCTTCGGCGTCGTACGCGTACCAACCCCGGCCCGTCTTGCGGCCGAGGAGGCCCGCGGTGACGCGGTTCGCGGTGAGGTAGGACGGGCGGAGCCTGTCGGAGTGGTGGAAGCCGCGCCAGACCGTCTCGATCACGGAGGCGGTCACATCGAGCCCGGTCAGGTCCATCAGCTCGAAGGGGCCCATGCGCAGCCCGAGCACGTCGCGCGCCACCCGGTCGATGTCCACCGGCTCGGCGGCCTGTTCCTCCAGCAGGGCCAGGGCCTCGGTGACCAGGCCCCGGCCCGCGTGGTTCACCAGGAAGCCCGGCGTGTCCGCGACGGTCACCGCCCGGTGCCCGCAGCCCTCGACGAACTCCCGCAGCATGCCCGGCACGTCGGCACGCGTAGCCGCACCCGGAACCACCTCGGCGATCTTCATCAGCGGCACCGGGTTGAAGAAGTGCAGCCCGGCCAGGCGCGAGGGATCGGCCAGCCGCGCGCCCAGCTCCGTCACCGCCAGCGAGGAGGTGTTGGTGGCGAACACCGTCGCGGCGGGCAGCACCTTCTCCAGCCCGGTGAACAGCTCCGCCTTGGTCTCCAGGTCCTCCCGCACCGCCTCGATCACCAGCTCGGGCGCGCCCTCCGCGCACGGGGCCGCGTACGGGGAGTCGAGCTCGTGCAGGCGCCCCCGCGTCTCCGCCGCCTCGGCCTCGCTCATCCGGCCCTTCGCCACCGCGCGCTCCAGCATGCCCGCGACGAACGCGCACGCCTCGGTCACCGACTCGCGGCGCGCGTCGGCGAGTTCGACGGTGTGCCCGGCGACCGCGGCCCACTGCGCGATGCCGCGCCCCATGACTCCCGCACCGACAACCCTGATCCGCATCCCGTACCCGTTCCCCTTCGTCCCTCGTCCGCGCCCCGGCTCCCACGGCCGGGATCAGCGCAGATACACCCGTTCCGGATCGACATCGTGGCGCAGGAGCCGCAGTTCGGCCTCCTCCGGCGCCGGAATCGTCCGTACCCCGCCGTCCACCGCGAGATCCCAGCCGGTCGCCTCCCGCACCTGCCGCACGCTCACCCCCGGCTGTACGGCGGCCAGCCGCAGCTCCTCGCCCACGCCGCCCCTGGCCAGCACGCCCAGCTCGGTGATCACGCGAGTCACCCCGGCGCCGTACGGGGCGATGCCGTCCTCGCGTGCGCGGTCCGGACTCGGCGAGGTGCAGAAGTCCAGCGTCCGTACGAGGGAACGCGGGGTGTGGCGGCGCATCACCACGAACACCTCGCGGGAGCCCGCCATCGCCTCCGCCGCGCCACCGGGGCCGGGCAGCCGCACCTTCGGGCTCTCCCAGTCGCCGATCACCGAGGTGTTGAGGCTGCCCCATTTATCGATCTGCGCGGCGCCGAGGAACCCGACGTCGATGCGCCCGCCCTGCAGCACGGAACCGAACAGCGTGGCCATCGGCAGCACCGCCTCGGCACCGGTGATCAGCACCGCGTCGCCGATGGTCTCCGGCAGCCGCTCGGGATGCGCGCCGCACACCCCCGACTCGTACACCGTCTCCAGACCGGGCGCGACGGTGAGCTGGGCGAGCGCGGCGGCGAGGGTGGGCAGGCCGATGCCGGCGAAGACCGTCCGGCGACCGGCGAGTTCGCGAGCGGCGGCCACGGTCAGCAGCTCGGAGGGGGTCGCTTCCGGATGCGTCACAGCCGCCTCCCGTAGTCCACCGGCTCGCTCGGGGCCGGGCCGACCGCCAGAGCGCGCCAACGCTCCTCGCCCAGCTTCTCCGCGTACGCGGTGTGGTCCTCGGTGCCGTGCACCCACTCCTCCAGCCAGGCGGCCAGCCGTTCGGGGTCGCCGCTGGTCTGCGGCCAGGAGCGGTAGAAGGCGTTGTCGCGGTCGTAGTAGCCCTGCGCGAAGGACGGGTGCGCGCCGCGCGGGCAGGGCACGACGGCGTCCACCGCGTGCGCGGGGATCACGGTGCGGTTCGGGTCGGAGCGCACCACGTCGTCCTCGACGACCTCCTCGACGGTGACGATCGCCCTGTGCGCGGCGAACACCGCCTCGGCCTGTACGCCGGTCAGGCCCCAGATCTGTACGTTGCCGTGCCGGTCGGCGCGCTGCGCGTGCACGATCGTCACGTCGGGGGTGAGCGGCGGCACCACGTACACCTGCTCCTCGCCGCCGTCGGGGCCCGGGTAGGGCGAAGTGACCTTGCGCAGCGCGGGGTTGACCGAGGGCAGGTCGCTGCCGCCGTACGAGCGCAGCGGGTAGAACGGCAGCCGCTGCGCCCCCGCGAGGTAGCGGCACACCAGCCCGTAGTGGCTGTACTCCTCGAACTCCAGCGGCTCGGGCTCGCCGCGCTCCACCCGTCTGCGCAGCTCGCCCAGCGAGCCGGCGGAGGAGTTGCCGACGAACGCCGAGACCAGGCGCTTCACACAGCCCGCCGCGAGCATCTGGTCGACGACGATGTCCGCGGTCATCCGCACCACGGTCAGGTCGCGCCGCCGCTGCCGGATGATCTCGTGTCCTGCCGCGACCGGTATGAGGTGGGTGAAGCCCTCCAGTGCGAGGGTGTCGCCGTCCCGTACGTACGCGGCCACCGCCTCCCGCAGCGTCATGAGCTTGTGGGTCCTGTGGGTCTTGTCCACGGCCCGAGGCTGCCAGCGCCCATTGATCGGGGTCCAATACCGAATTAGGGTCAGTTTGAGACGTGGGAACACTCAATCGAGGCGGGGCGGCGGGAGGGTCGGCACGGTGGAGCTGCGCCATCTGTCCGCCTTCGTGGCCGTCGCCGAGGAGCTGCACTTCGGGCGCGCGGCGAAGCGGCTGCACATGGCGCAGCCGCCGCTCAGCCAGCAGATCCGCCAGTTGGAGCGGGAGTTGGGCGTCCAGCTCTTCGAGCGCAGTACGCGGTCGGTGCGGCTGACCAGCGCGGGAGACGCCTTTCTGGGGCCCGTGCGCACCGTGTTGGAGGACCTGGAGATCGCCGGGCGGGTCGCGCGGGCGGCGGGACGCGGCGAGTACGGGCGGGTCAGCGTCGGCTTCGCGGGCGCGTCCAGCCACAGCACGCTGCCGCTGCTGACCCGCGCGGTGCGGGCCGCGCATCCCGGGATCGAGCTGGTCATGCAGGGGCAGACCTACGCGGACCAGGCGCTGGCTCGGGTCGCCGACGGGTCGCTCGACCTCGGCTTCGTACGCCGTCCTGCCGACCGGCCCGGTGTACGGACCCGGCTCATCGGGCGCGAGGAGCTGGTGTGTGCGCTGCCCGCCGATCACCGGCTGGCGCGGTGCGAGCGGATCGCCGTGGCCGATCTGGCGGGCGAGCCGTTCGTGAGCTTTCCCGCCAACGCGGGGTCGAGTCTGCGCGCGTGTACGTTGCGGACGTGCGAGGAGGCGGGGTTCGGGCCGCGGGTGGTGCAGGAAGCGCCAGACTCGTACACGATTCTGGCGCTGGTGGCGATGGGTGTCGGGGTCACCCTGACCCTGTCCTCCTGCATGCACATTCAGCAGACGGGGTTGGTGTACCGGCCGTTGTCGGGGCCGCCTGTTGTTCTGGAGGCCGCGTTGGCCTGGCGGCCGGACAATCCGTCGGCGGCTTTGCGGGCCGTGCTGGATGTGGCGTCGCGCGCGCTGCCGTCGCCTTGATCTCCGACCGCCGGTCGGGCCCGCTTCTGGTTGCTTTCCGCTGCGGCGGGATTTGTGTGGGTGGTGGAGCGCTGTGGGTTGCTCGCCGCTCCCCCCCACCGAGGTGTGGGCAGTCGTTCCGCAAGGGGCGGAACGGGTGGGCACACCGGAACGCAAGCCCCCGCACCCCACCCAGCCCCGCACCCAACCGGGGCCCGGGGCGGAGCCCCGTCTCACACCGAGACGTAACGCGTATTGGACCGCCCGCACCGCAGGTGCAAGGGTCATGGCGTGACCGACATCGTCATCAGCCACCCCCTCCGCACGCCCATCGGCCGCTTCGGCGGCGCGCTGGCGACACAGACCCCGGCCGCCCTCGCCGCCCGCCTGATCGCGGAGATCGTCACCCGCGCAGACCTCGACGGCGCACAGATCGACGAGGTCATCCTCGGCCAGGCCTACCCGAGCTCCGACGCCCCTGCCCTCGGCCGAGTCGCCGCCCTCGACGCCGGACTGCCGCAGACCGTCACCGGCGTCCAGATCGACCGCCGCTGCGGCTCAGGGCTCCAAGCCGTCCTGGACGCCGCCATGCAGATCCGCTCCGGCTTCAGCGACGTCGTCGTCGCCGGCGGCGCCGAGGTCATGAGCGCGGCCCCGTACTACACGCACGAGGGCCGATGGGGCATCAAGGGCCCAGGACTCCAGCTCCACGACTCCCTCGCCCGCGGCAGGGTCACCGCGGGCGGCGTACACCACCCCGTACCGGGCGGCATGATCGAGACCGCCGAGAACCTGCGCAGGGAGTACGGGATCTCCCGCGCCGACCAGGACGAGCTGGCCCTGCGCTCCCAGCAGCGCGCGGGCCGAGCCGCAGCGGAGGGGAGATTCGCGCAGGAGACGGTTCCGGTCACCGTACGGACGCGGAAGGGCGAGACCGTCGTGGAGACGGACGAGCATCCGCGCCCCGACACCACGGCCGAGCAACTGACCGGGCTGCGCCCGGTGATGGGCAAGCAGGACGCGGAGGCGACCGTCACCGCGGGCAACGCCAGCGGGCAGAACGACGCCGCTGCCGCCTGCCTCGTCACCAGCGCCGCCACCGCCGAACGCCTCGGCCTGCGCCCGCTCCTGCGGCTGGTCTCCTTCGCCCGCGCCGGCGTACCGGCAGCGACCATGGGCCTGGGCCCGGTCGGCGCCACCCGCACAGCGCTTGACCGCGCAGGACTCACCCTCGCCGACCTGGACCTGATCGAGCTGAACGAGGCGTTCGCCGCCCAAGTCCTCGCCTGCACACGGGAGCTGGGCCTCACCGACGACGACCACGAGAAGCGGATCAACGTCAACGGCTCCGGCATCTCGCTCGGCCACCCCGTCGGCGCGACCGGCGCGCGCATCCTCAGCACCCTCGCGTACGAGGTACACCGCCGCGAGGCCCGCTACGCGCTGGAGACCATGTGCATCGGGGGCGGACAAGGCCTCGCCGCCATCTTCGAGCGGGCCTAACTGCTGCGGGGCGGGGGCATCCGGCCGGCCCCGCCGTCCCCCAGCCACTCCCGCAGCACCGCCCCGTGCTCGTCCAGCCGCGGCGGCGCCGACGGCGGGTTCACCGGCGTACCGGACATCCGCAGCGGACTGCGCACCTGCGGCACCCGGTCCTCGCCGACCTCGGCGACCGGGTCGAGGCCCAGCCGTTCGGCGAGGGCGAAGGCCTCCGAGAGGGAGTTGACCGGTCCCGCCGCGACGCCGACCGCGCCGAGCCGCCGCGTCCAGTTGTCGGCGGTGTCGGCGACCAGCAGCTCCTCCAGCGCCTTGACCAGCTCCTCGCGGTGCGCGACCCGGTCCGCGTTGCGCGCGAAGCGGGGATCGTCGGCCAGTCCTGGCGCCCCCAACGCACCGGCCATGGCCCGGAATTGGCGGTCGTTCCCCGCGGCCACGGCCAGCAGCCCGTCGCCGCAGGTCAGGGTCTCGTACGGGGTGATGCTCGGGTGCCTGTTGCCCATCGGCGCCGGGTCGCGCCCGGTGAGCAGGTGCCCGGACGCCTGGTTGACCAGCGAACCGAGCAGTGAGGACAACAGGTTCACCTCCACCACCTGGCCCTCGCCCGTACGGTCGCGGTGCCGCAGCGCGGCGAGGATGCCGGTCGCCGCGTCCTTGGCGGTCAGCACGTCCACCAGCGCCACGCCGGCCTTCACCGGTTCGCCGCCCGCCTCGCCTGTGATGCTCATCAGCCCGCCGACGGCCTGCACCACGAAGTCGTACCCGCCCATCGAGGCGCCGCCGCCGGAGCCGAAGCCGCTGATGGAGCAGTAGACGAGGCCGGGGTTGGCGGCCAGGGCGCTCGCGCCGTCCAGGCCGTACTTGGCGAGTGCGCCGGGCCGGAAGTTCTCCACCAGGACGTCGGCCCGCCGCGCCAGCTCCCGTGCCATCTCCGCGTCGCGAGGGTCGCCGAGGTCCAGGGCGAGTCCGCGCTTGGAGCGGTTCGCGGCGTCGAAGTACGCGGCCGTGCCGTCGGCCGCGAACGGCGGCCCCCACTGCCGGGTGTCGTCCCCGGCCCCGGGGCGCTCCACCTTCACGACCTCGGCGCCCAGGTCGGCGAGCGTCGCCGTGGCCAGCGGCCCGGCCAGCACCCTGCTGAAGTCGGCCACCAGCACACCTTCGAGCGGCAGTCCCACGCGGTCTCCCTCCTCCGGCGGTCCCGCGCATGCTTCCCCACCGCTCCCCCGCGTCCAATCCTCCGCGTCGTCCAACTCCACGGAATCGGCCGCTCCACCGCGTACATGGCTCGTACGGGGTCCGTGCGGAGTCGCTACGTGGTCCGTGCGGGGTCGGTGCGTGGCCCGCGCATGGCCCGTAATTCCCGCGACACCCGGCATCCGGCGTGCGAGGCTCGGCGGATGCTGGACCACATCGCACTCCAGGTACGCGACGTGGCCGCCAACGCGGCCTTCTACGAGACGGTGCTGGCCCCGCTCGGCGGCGGGCGCACCAAGGAGTTCGGCGAGTTCGTCAGCTTCGGGACCGAGGGCGGGCACACGTTCTGGATCATCCCGGCGACCGGCGAGGGCGCGCCCCGCGAGGCGCACATCGCGTTCGCCGCGCCCGACCGCGCCGCCGTGGACGCCTTCCACGCGGCTGCGGTGGACGCGGGCTACGAGTCCCTGCACGCACCGGCCGTGCACCCCGAATACCACGCCCACTATTACGGGGCCTTCGTACGCGACCCCGACGGCAACAACGTGGAGGCCGTCTGCCATACGGAGTGAGGGGCAGGGGCGGGGCTCAGGCGCCGGGGATGCCCGCTTCCCGCAGCCTCGGGAGCACCGCCTCCCACGACGGGTCCAGGGCCTCCGGCGACCCGGAGGCCACGCCGCGGTCCTTGAAGCCGCTGGAGGTGGAGACGCACACCACGGGCCCTTCCACCTCCCCGTACGCCCTGAGCCCGGCGAGCCCCGCCGCCGACGACAGCTCGGCCCACATGCCCTGACCGGCCAACTCCCGCTGTGCGGCGCGCATCTGGCCGTCGCCGACCAGCAGCGCCTCGCCGCCGCTCTCCTTGACGGCGCGCACCGCGCGGTAGCCGCCGACCGGGGTGTCGATGGCGTACGCGTCGGTCTCGCCCACCTCCACCCGCGCCGCGGGGCGGCCCTGCCGCAGCGCGGCGGCGAGCGGTCCGCCCACGGCGGGCTCGCAGCCGAAGACGCGCGGCACGCGGTCGGCGAGGCCGAGGCGGCGCAGCTCGGCGAAGCCCTTCCAGATCCCGAAGAGGAGTTCGCCGTAGCCGACGGGGGCGAACACGGCCGCCGGGGCGCCCAGTTCGGCGAAGATCTCGTACGCGACCGTCTTGTACCCCTCGGGCCCGAAGCCGTGGCCCGTGTGCGTCGCGGTGAGGTTGCTGACCGGGTGCAGCCCGCAGCGCTCCACGATCCGCCGCATCAGCGGCCACCGTGACTCCGCCGGTACGGGCAGCAGCACGGCCCCGTACGCCGCGACGAACGAGGCGACCGCCGGGGGCATGCCGGCCGAGGCGAGCACGACGCAGCGCAGTCCGGCGCGGGCCGCGTAGGCGGCGGCCGAGGCGGCGTGGTTGCCGGAGGAGGCGACGACCACGCCGGGCGCGCCCACGCCGGCGGCGGCGCTCACCGTGACACGGTTGAGCCGGTCCTTGTGGCTCCAGGTGGGGTTGCGGGACTCGTCCTTGATGTACGTGTCGTGGCCGATGTCGATCAGCGGCGTCCCGCCTTCGCCGAGGCCCGGGGCGGTCAGGGGCGGCAGCAGTGGGGCCCACCGGTCCAGGCCGGGGCCGTTCTGTGTGCGACGCAGGGCGTCGCGGTCCACGTCGTCGTACGCGTAGTCGACCTCGACCGGGTAGGCGAGGTCGTCCGTGCTGGTACGGGGGCAGCCGCTGGTCAGCGGGGGCCACAGGGGATAGCGGATCCCCGGGTCGCCGAGGGAGAGCTGGTCGGTGGCGAGCGAGCGTTCCTGGGTCATCCGGGAAGCGTACGAGGCGGGGCTCCGCCCCGGCCCCGTTGGCAACGGGGTTGCGCGGGAGCAGGGGGCGCGAGTCCGGTTGTGCCCACCCGTTCCGCCCCAGCGGAACGAATGCCCACAACCTCGTACAGACACCGGAGCGGAAGCGAACCCCGCAGCGAATCGCGGGGCGCGGCGGCCGGCAGCGGGGCGCGACGCTCGTTCATTCGTCACCCGGGGACGCCGCAGACCGGGCGAGGGGCGGGCGGAGGCGCGGAGCGTCGTAGCCCGGCCCGTAACTCACAAGTCGGGCGCAACCACACACCCACATCCCGCCGCAGCGGAAAGCAACCACGTTCGGCGGCCGTCGGCGGTCACATCGCGGCGGAACCATACACGAGCGGCCCCAGCCCCACGCAGTGGCACGCATAACGTGAGCGTGACTCACCACCCACCTCCCCAGCCGGTGACCCTGTTCACCCGACCCGCCCCACAGGGAAGAGGTGTCCGCAGTGGGCCACCGCCGGAGGAGCAAACGCCCGTACGTGATCGGCACAGCCGCAGCAGCCGCACTCGCCGCCGCGGCGGCCCTGCTCCCGTACGCCAACGCCGGAACACCGGACGTCGCCCACCGACTCAGCGCGCCCGACGCGGCGCGGCTCGGCACGGGCCTCGCCTCCGAACTCGGCGCCAGACAAGCCGGCTGGTACTTCGACGCCGACAGCAAGCAGCTCGTGATGAACGTCCTGGACCCGCACACCGCCGCCACCGTACGGAAGCACGGCGGCGCAGCACGCATAGTGGCCAACAGCGGTGCCGAACTCCGCAGCACAGCGGCCTACTTACGCCACGAAGCAGCCGTCCCCGGAACGGCCTGGTCCATAGACCCCAGAACCAACAAGGTCGTGGTCAGCGCCGACCGCACGGTCACCCGCACAGGCATGGAAACCCTCAACAGGGCCGCCGCACAGCGGCAGCGCACGATGACAGTGCAGCGCTCCAAGGGCGCCTTCCGCCCGTACAAGGGCACAACCAAGGCGACCGGCACGCATGGCAGCACAGCACGCGGTGGCGACCCCATCTTCGGCGCCGGCGCCCGCTGCTCCCTCGGCTTCAACGTGACCCGCGCCGGCGCCCCCGCCTTCCTCACCGCGGGCCACTGCGGCAACGCCTCCCGCACCTGGAGCGCCGACCAGCAAAGCCGCGCGCCCCTCGGCACGGTCGCGGAATCCGCGTTCCCGAGGACCGACTTCGCCCTCGTCTCGTACGCGGACCAGGCGGCGCGACCGCCCAGCGAAGTCGCACTCGGCGGCGGCAGGACGCAGCCCATCACGCACGCGGCGAACGCATCCGTCGGCATGGAGGTCCAGCGCAGCGGCAGTACGACGGGCGTGACCGGCGGCACGGTGACCGGCCTGGACGCGACGGTCAACTACGGCGACGGCGAGGTCGTCTCGGGCCTCATCCAGACCGACGTGTGCGCCGAACCGGGCGACAGCGGCGGTTCCCTCTTCGCGGGCGACGCGGCGGTCGGCCTCACCTCGGGCGGCAGCGGCGACTGCACGCAGGGCGGCCAGACGTTCTTCCAGCCGGTCACGACCGCCCTCAAGGCGACGGGCTCCCGACTCGGCTGACCCACAGGCCACCGAGGGCCGCAAGGGCCCACCCCTACGCCCCGGAACGCGGACGCTTCCCCGCGCCCCCGCCCGCGCACGGGGCACACGGTGCGGGGCCCGGTCACCCGGACCGGGCCCCGCACCTCAACGAGGCGTAGACCACAGGCAGTTCACCGCCGGGCGCACTGCCCCGGCGACGCCCCCTCCCGCAGCAGCTCCCGGTGCGCGGCGCGGAGCCGCTCCGGGTCCGCCTTGAGGGTGCGCCGGTCGTAGGTCATCAGCCCGTTCAACTCGCCCTCCACATCGCTGATCTGCGTGTAGATGGCCCCGGTCACCCCGTCGCACACGGCCCGCTTCTTCACCGCGGCGAGCAGCTTCAGATACTCGCCGGTGTACTCCTCCGGCTTCACCCCGACGTACGTGTGCTGCACCGGCCACGCATGCCCCGGCACCGCGAGCCCGAGGCCGCCGTACTCGCCGGTGACCTTGGCGCGCTGTTCCCCGGCCTTCTGGTCGCCGGGCCCCGGGTAGGCGTGGATGTCGGAGAGGTCGCCGTTGCCGCCGTCGACCGCGCCGCAGCAGTTGTGCCCGCTCATGTTGTCCACGAGCCGCGTCGGGTCCCACGCCTTGACCTGGTCGGCGATGCGCGCCTGGTCGTACTGCCCCCAGCCCTCGTTGAACGGCACATACGTGGTCACCGACGGGCTGTTGTGGTGCTGCTCGACCATGGTCCGCATCTCCTTCTCGTACTGGGTACGGGAAGCGGCCGACGGCGTGCGGTCGTTGGCCATCGCGGGCATGTCCTGCCAGACCATCAGCCCCAGCTTGTCGGCCCAGTAGAACCACCGCGCGGGCTCGACCTTGATGTGCTTGCGCACGGTGTTGTAGCCGAGCTTCTTGTGCATCTTGAGGTCGTACGCCAGCGCCTCGTCGGTGGGAGCCGTGTGCAGGCCGTCGGGCCAGAAGCCCTGGTCGAGGGTGCCCATGTTGAAGATCGGCTTGCCGTTGAGCACGGTGCGCTTGTGCCCGGCGATCTCCTTCACGCCGACGCTGCGCATACCGAAGTAGCTGTTCACCGCGTCTGCCCGGGCCCCGCTTCCGACCCGTACCTTCAGCTTGTACAGGTGCGGATCGTCCGGCGACCACAGGTGCGGCTTCGGCACGGGCACCGACAGCGCGCCCTCGCCCGTGCGCCCGCGCGCCTCGCCGACCTTGCGCCCGCCGTCGTACGCGGTGGCCGTCACCGGCAGTCCCGCGCGGTTGCCCCGTACCTCCGCGCTCAGCTTCTCGCCCTGCACATCCGGCGTGAGCTTCAGGTCCTCCGCGTACCCGGACTCGGCGACCGGCTCCATCCACACCGACTGCCAGATGCCCGAACTCGGCGTGTAGAAGATGCCGCTGGGGTCGAGGCGCTGCTTGCCGGCCGGCGGGTTGGGGCCGTTCTTCGCGTCGGTGGGGTCGTACACGCCCACGACCAGCTCCTGCTTCTTCGCGCCGGGCTTGAGAGCGTCGGTGACGTCGGCGGAGAAGTGGTCGTAGCCGCCCTTGTGCGCGGTGATCCGCTTCCCGTTCACGTACACCTCGGACTGCCAGTCCACGGCCTCGAAGTTGAGCCGCAGCCGCTGCCCGTCACCGGGCTTCCAGTCGCGGGGGACGGTGAAGTCGCGGCGGTACCACATGCGTTCCTCGTGCCGGCCGACGCCGGAGAGCTCCGATTCGACCGGGTACGGGACGGTGATCCGCTCCTTCAGGTTCCGGCCGAAGGGGGGCCGCTCGCCCTCCCGCGCGCCCGCGAACTGCCACTGCCCGTTCAGCGACTTCCACTGCTTCCTGGCGAGCTGCGGGCGCGGGTATTCGGGGTGCGGGTTGTTCTTGTCGACCTTCGCCGCCCACTTCGTCCGTAGCTGGTGTTCGGACTTGTTGGAACCGCTCGCCCAGAACGCGTCCAGCGCCCTGCCGTCCTTCTCCGCGAGCCCGCCCTTGCCGTCGTAGAAGATCTCCGCGGTGCCACCGCGCCCGACCACCGGCTCCTTGAGCGTGAGCAGCAGCCTGCGCGGGTCGCGGGGGTCGGCCCGTACGCCGCCGAGCGGCCACTCGGCGCCTCCGATGACGGCACGCAGGTGACGGGTCAACTCCTTGCCGGGGGCGCGGAGTTCGCGGGGGAAGTCCATGGCGAGGGTGCGGCCGTCGGCGCGTACGGAGGCGCTGTCCGGACGGTCGTCGGTGTAGCCCTCCGGCAGCGAGAAGGCGTCGGCCGGCACGGGCTGCCGCTGCTGACCCGGGCTCTGCCAGTCCAGGTGCAGGTTGGAGCCGCCCTCGTGCTCGAAGTAGTCGACCCTGATGTCGTGCTTCCCCGCGTCCAGCTTCACCGGCTCGCTGGTCTGCGGCTTGTCCCAGTCGTCCACCCAGTGGTCGATGACCTGCTTGCCGTCGATCCACATCCGGAAGCCGTTGTCGCCGGTCATCGTGAAGGTGTACGCCTCCGAGCGCGGCGCGTCGATGCGGCCCGTCCAGCGCACGCTGACGTGGTCGGTCTGCCCCGTGGCCGCGCCGAGCCGCGGCTCCAGGTCCTTGAGGTCGAGGTTCCGGTCCACGCCTGTGGCCTTGTACGAGGCGAAGTCGAAGGCGCCGGGGGCGCTGTGGGTGAAGTAGTCGGCCTTGAGGCCCTGGGTCTTCGCCTGGGCGCTGCGGGTCTCGTGCTTCTGCGGCTGCGGTGCGGCGGCCGTGACCGCGGGCAGCCCCGCGACCAGCGCGCATGCCAGTACGGGGCCGAGGAGTCTGCGGCCGGGGGCTCTCCGGCCCGGGTGTGGGGATCTGCGCACACGTCCTCCTGAAACGGGTGAAACGGAAGGTGCTCGCAAAGCTGCGTGCACATTCAGGCACCGCAAACAGAAGGCGTCAAGACCGAACGTCAGAAATCAACGTGAAGTAACAGGCTGCGAGGGGGAGTTGCGTGTCCGGGCATACGACGGTGCCGCCGGACCGGGGAGGGTCCGGCGGCACCGGGGACGCGCGCGAGCGGCGAGAGGGAAGCGCTCTGTGGGAGGGCCAGATGTGCGCTGGTTCCGTCGGCGCGTCAGCCGACCTTCACGTCCGTGCAGGCGTAGAAGGCGTTCGCGGTGTCGGCGATGTTCCACACGGCGAGCACCTTCTGCTTGCCGGTCAGGCCGCCGAAGTTGACCTGGTGCGTCACGGTCTCGCCGGGGCGCTTGCCGCCGTCGTTGAACTCGGCGATCTTCTTGCCGCCTGCGTAGTACTGCCAGGTGCTGGTCGCGTGACGCGCCGTCAGCTTCCACGTGAAGCTCGTGGTCTGGCCGACCGGGGTCACCTTCCAGCCCTTGCTGTCGTCGTCCAGCTCCTTGAACTGGGAGTTGCCGCCGCTGCAGCTCTTCAGGCCCTTGGGGCCCTCCACGCTCTGCGGCTCCCACTTGATGGGCCCGCAGGAGACCGTGCCCTTGGCGCACTGGTCCTGCCGGCTGGGCGGGGAGGTCACCCAGCCGTGCGCGCTGGCCTGGCCGACGGGGAGGGTGAGCACGAGCACCGGTGCGATCCCGGCCCCGAGCAGGGCCGCGAGCTTGCGCTTCTTGTGCATGCCAACTCCTTCACGGGAGGGGAGTTCCATGGGGTGGTTCCGCATGCGTTGGGGGCTGGCGCCCCCGGTGTCGCGATAGGTCTAGACTTTAGCGCCCGCCCTTAATTGGTCAAGACCACGCGTTGCATGTACTTCACTTTTTGACCGCCGGCCGCTTGGCGTGTGGTTGCTTTCCGCTGCGGCGGAAGTTGGGTGAGTGGTTGCGCCCGACTTCTGAGTGACGGCCCGCCCTACGACGCTCCGCGCCTCCGGTCGGGCCTTGCTCCGGTCTGCGGCGTCCGCGGGTGACGAAAGAACGAGCCGCCGCGCCGCGCTGCTGGTCGCCGCGCCCCGCGTCTCGCTGCGGGCCTCCGCTTCCGCTCCGGTGCCCGTACGAGGTTGTGGGCATTCGTTCCGTCGGGGCGGAACGGGTGGGCACAACCGGACTTGCACCCCCTGCTCCCACGCAACCCCGTTGCCAACGGGGCCCGGGGCGAAGCCCCGGTTACGCCGCGGGGGCCGCGCCCCACGACGGCCGCTCGCGGTCTATCGCCTCGCGGTAGCGCGCGTAACCCGCCTCGTACAACGCCACGTTGGCGGACTCCGGCTCGATCACCTCGTAGTCGGCGTGCCACACGGCCTCGTCCACGGGGTCGCCGAGGGCCCGGCGGGCCACCACGACCGCCCCCTTCGCCCCCACCTCGGCCTCCAACGGCACCCGCACAGGCCTCCCCAGAATCCCCGCGAACACCCGCATCCACCCCCGCGACCGCGTACCCCCACCACACGCGGCGAGCTCCCCGGACAACCCGGCCGCCTCCAGACAGTGCCGCGCCGCGTACCCCACCCCCTCGCACATGGCCCGCACCAGATCAGCCGGCCCATGCGCGAGGCTCAGCCCGGCGAAGCCCGCCCGCGCACCCGGCGCGACGAACGGCGCCCGCTCCCCCGCCTCGGACAGGAACGGCAGCGCCGTGACCCCCGCCGCCCCCGCGGGGCTCGACCGCAGCATCCCCTCCAGGTCCGAGGTGTCGGCGCCCACCGTCGCCAGCGCCCAGTCGATGCCCGCCGTCCCCGTCATCGCCGGCATGGCCCGCAGCCATCGCCCCTCGTCGGGCGTGCACAGCCACATCCCGGCCGGCTCGTCCCCCGCGCGCGGCTCCGCGCGGTCGGCCATCACCTGGCAGGCCAGCGTGGTGCCCACAGTCAGCAGCCCCTCGCCGACGCCCCGCACCCCGCTCCCGATCGCGCAGGCGGGCAGGTCGTACGGGCCCGAGGTGACCGGCAACCCCCGCGGCAGCCCCAGCAGTTCGGAACCGCGCCGCCCCAGCTCCAGCACCGTGCCGGGCGCGGCGGGCTCCGGCAGCAGCCGGGCCGCGCCGGCGACGCCGCACGCCTCGAGGGCCGCGCGGGAGTACGTACGGCTCACCGGGTCGAGGAAGGGAAGCGTCGCATCGGAGGCGTCCACGCTGATCACGCCGGTGAGGTGCTGGGCGACGGCGTCCACGCAGTACCCGGCGACCGCGGCCCGCTCCAGGCTCTCCGGTTCGTGCTCCGCCAGCCAGCCGAGCAGCGGCGCATGGCAGCCGGGGAACATTCCGGAACCGGTGTGCCCGTACACCTCCCGCACCGTGCCGTCCGCCTGCCAGCGGGCGACCGTACCGGCCGCGCGGCCGTCCATCCAGGAGATCATCGGCCGCACCGGCCGCCCCTCGGCGTCCCGCAGCCAGAGCCCGTCGCCCTGCCCGGTGAGCGCCAACGCGTCGGGGAGGGCGGGAAGTTGAGCCGCGACCTCCCGTACGACCTCGCCCACCGAGCCCAGCACCTGGTCGAGATCCTGCTCGACGATCCCGCCCGGCGCCCGCTCGACCGTGGAGCGGCGGGACGCCGTGCACACGGAGCGCCCGTCGCGGTCGAAGGCCACGGCCTTGGTGACGGACGTGCCGATGTCGACGCCGATGATGTGGCCCATGTCCCGCTTCTCCGTTCCGCCGTGCGCCCTGGGGGCTCCTTCGCCACACAGGTGCTGTTAGATTTAACGCGGACGACGTGAAGTAGGCAAGGGTCGGACCGCCCGCACCAGCGCGGACACCGGTCGGCGGCCCCCGCACCCAGGGAAGGACGGGCCGTATGACCGCCCGGCTGCTGCTCGTACGCCATGGCCAGACGACCTGGCACGCGGAGAACCGCTATGCGGGGATCACCGATGTCCCGCTGACCGAGGAGGGGGAGCGCCAGGCGCGCGGCCTCGGCGCGTGGGCGGCGCGGCGCGGCGTGGACGCGCTGGCCTGCTCCCCCATGAGCCGCGCCAGGGAGACGGCGCGGCCGGCGGCCGAGGCGCTGGGCCTTGAGCCCCATGTGCTGGACGGGCTGCGGGAGATGGACTTCGGCTGGGGCGAGGGGCGCACGGTCGGGGAGATGGAGGCCGAGTCGCCGGAGCGGCTGCGGGCGTTCAGGGAGGACGCGCGGGAGGGCGCGTTCCCCGGTTCGGAGCCGGTGGACGAGGTGGCGGCGCGGGTGTGCGGCGCGCTGCGCGGGCTCGCGGCCGAAACACCCCCTGACCAGCGGCGCACGGTGCTGGTGGTGGCGCACAACACGGCGTTGCGCATCGCGCTCTGCTCGCTGCTGGGCATCCCGCTGGGCCGCTACAGGCTGGTGCTGCCGCGGCTGGACAACGCGGCGGTGACGGAGATCGAGCTCGACGGCGCCGAGTGCGGGCGCGCGGCGCTGCGCGCCCTCAACCTGCCGACGGGAGCGGCGGCATGAGTGATCGCGAAATGGCTGCTCGCGGCACGAGCGGTCGCGCGCCCGCGGGGTCGGCCCGTTCGCAGGAGCAGCGCCGCAGGGTGGTCTCGGACCATGTGCTGGAGCACGGCACGGTGACCGTCGCCGAGCTCGCCGAACTGACCGGCGTCAGCGTGATGACGGTCCACCGCGACCTGGAGGAACTCGCCAGGCGCGGCGTCCTGCGCCGCTTCCGCGGCGGCGTCTCGGCGCTGCCCTCCAGCGTCTTCGAGAGCAACCTCGACTACCGCCTCGGCGTGCACACCGCCGAGAAGGAGGCCATCGCGCGGGAGGCGTCGGCGCTGGTCGGACCCGGTATGTCGGTGATGCTCGACGACTCCACGACGGCGCTCGCGCTGGCGCGGCTGCTGCCCGGCACGGGCCCGCTGACGGTGCTGACGAACGCGCGCCGGGTGGTGGACGTGTTCGCCGGGCAGGAGGACGTGCGGCTGATCGCGCTGGGCGGCGAGTACTCGCACACCCACGACTCCTATCTCGGGGTGCCCTGCGTGGAGGCGGTCCAGGCGATGGCGGTGGACCTCGTCCTGGTGAGCACCTCCGCCATGAACGGCCGCATGACCTACCACCAGGAGCAGGACGTGGTGCTGGTCAAGCGCGCGATGCTGGGTGCGGGGACGCGTACGGCCCTGCTGATGGACCACTCCAAGACGGCGCGCACCGCGCTCCACCGGCTGTGCCCCGTAGGGGACTTCGACCACGTCATCGTCGACGGGGGCGTGGACGGCACGCTGCTCGCGGAGCTGCGCAAGCAGACGGACGTACGGGTGGCGAGCGCGCGGTGAATCCGCCGACGCCGATGTAAAGCCACCCGCGTTAATTTCACACACGTGGTAACACCCCCGCTCCCCCACGATTGGATCTCCGCCGTGACCGAAGGCTCAGCAACCCGAACTCCCGCCTCCGGCGGCCCCGTTGGCGCACCCGTCGTCGCGGGCGTCGACGTGGCCACCGCGAACGTGCGGGTGGTCTGCGCCGACGCGGAGGGCCGGATCGTCGCGGAGGGCGGGGCGCCGCTGCCGGCACCGGTACGCGAGGGAGGCCGCAGCGAACAGGACGCGCGCGCGTGGTGGCCCGCCACGGCCGAGGCGCTGCGCCAGGCGACCTCGGCGCTGCCCGGGCGCGGCCGCGAGGTGCGGGCGGTCGCGGTCTCCGCCACCTCCGGCACGTTCGTCGCGGCTGACGCGGACGGCGTACCGCTCGGCCCGGCGCTGATGTACGACGACCGCCGCGGGGCCGAACTCAACGCCCGCGCACAGGAGTCGGGCGCCGAACGCTGGTCCGCGCTCGGGCTCACCGTCGGGCCGACGGCGGCGCTCGGCCGCGTCGCCTGGTACGCGCGGCCCGAGGCCGAACACACCCCGCGCCTCATCCTCCACACCCCCGAGGTGCTGGGCCGGGCGCTCACCGGCGGGCCCGTTCCCGCCGACTGGAGCCACGCGCTCAAGACCGGCTACGACCCGCTGCGCGGCGAGTGGCCCGCCGAGGTGCTCGACGCGCTCGGCGTTCCCGCCGGGTGGCTGCCCGCTGTGCGGCCGCCCGCGACCGGCGCAGGACGGGTGTGCGCCGAGGCCGCGGCCGAGACGGGGCTGCCCGAGGGCTGCGCGGTGCGCCTCGGGATGACGGACGGGTGTGCCGGGCAGTTGGCCACGGGGGCTGTGCGGCCGGGGGAGTTCGTGGGGGTGCTGGGGACGACGTACGTGCTCAAGGGCGTCACCCGTGAGCTGCTCACCGACCCGGCCGGCGCGGTCTACAGCCACCGGCACCCGGACGGGTGGTGGCTGCCCGGCGGGGCGTCCAACACGGGCGGTGAGGCGCTGGCCGACGTTCCGCGCGACCGCCTCGCCGCGCTGGACGCGGCCGCCGCCGCACGGGGGCCGGCCTCGCACGTCCGCTATCCGCTGCGGCGCGAGGGCGAGCGCTTCCCGTTCCTCAGCGGGGCGGCGCGGGGGTTCGCCGTGGGTTCGGCGGAGGACGAGGCGGACCGGCACCGGGCGGCGCTGGAGGGGGTCGCCTTCTTGGAACGGCTGGCGGTCGAGCGGGTACGGGGGCTCGGTACGGCGGTCGAGGGGCCGTTGTACGCGGCCGGGGGCGGGAGTCGCAGCGAGCTGTGGACGCGGATCCGGGCGTCCGTACTGGGCATGCCGTTGCGGGTGGCGCCCCGCGCCGAAACGGCACTGGGAGCGGCCCTGTTGGCCGCAACCGGCACCCTCCACGGCTCGCTGGCCGAGGCGGCCGCGGCGATGACGGCGCCCGGCACCGTGGTGGACCCGGATCCCCGGGAGGGGGCGGCGTTGGAGGAGTCCTACGCCCACTTCGTACGGGAGCTGAGCACTCGCAACTGGCTCTGAACGCGGGGCTTCGCCCCGGGCCCCGTTGGGAGCGGGGTGGCGCGGGAGCGGGGTCTTACGTCCGCTGTGCCCACCCGTTCCGCCCCTGCGGAACGATTGCCCACAGCTCGTACGGGGGGGGCGAGTGCGGAGCCCGCGGCGCGGCAACCCCACAGCGAGTCGCGACTGCTCGTTCGTACGCAACCCGCGGACGCCGCAGACCAGAGCAAGGCCCGACCGGAGGCGCGGAGCGTCGTAGGGCGGGCCGTAACTCAGAAGTCGGGCGCAACCACCCACCCACATCCCGCCGCAGCGGAAAGCAACAAGAAGCGGACCCGACCGGCGGTCAAATCAAGAAGCGCCCAAAACCGCCGCCAAGTCATACCGCACGGGCTCCCGAACCTGCCCGAACCCGCAGCTCTCCGGCGAACGGTCGGACCGCCACCGCCGGAAGACGGCCGTATGCCGGAACCGCATTCCCTGCACATGGTCAAAGGCGACCTCGCACACGAGCGAAGGCTCCAAAGGGACCCACGACTGGTCCTTGCCGCCGCTCCACCGGTTCGGCGCCCCCGGCAGCCGCGCCGTCTCGTGCGCCGCCGCGTTCTGCCAGGCCGCCCACGGATGCCCGTCGAGATCAACGGCGAGCGGCCGCAGCTCGCCCCACAGCCGCACCCGCTCACGCGCGCTGAACGCCCCGCACGCGCCCACGTAGTGAAGCGTTCCCCCGTCGTCGTACAGCCCGAGCAGCAGCGACCCGAGCCCCTCCCCCGAAGCGTGCGCCCTCATCCCCGCCACCACGCAGTCCGCCGTGCGCTCGTGCTTGACCTTGGTCATCGCCCGCTCCCCCGGCCGGTACGGCAGCGTCGGCCGCTTCGCCACGATCCCGTCCAGACCCGCGCCCTCGAACTGCCCGAACCAGTCCCGCGCCACCGCGATGTCGTACGTCGCCGGCGCGAGGAACACCGGGTCCTCCACCCCGTCCAACGCCTCCTCCAGCGCGGTGCGCCGCTCGCTCAGCGGCCGCTCCAGCCACCGTTCGCCGTCCAGGGCCAGCAGATCGAAGGCCACGTAGGCGGCGGGGAGTTCGACGGCCAGCTTCCGTACACGGGAGGCCGCGGGATGCACACGCTCCTGGAGCGCGTCGAAGTCCAGCCGCCCGTCGCGCGCGACGACGATCTCGCCGTCCAGCACGCACCGTTCGGGCAGCCGGGCGCGGAATGCCGCGAGCAATTCGGGGAAGTAGCGGGACAGCGACTTGGTGCTGCGGCTGCCGATCTCCACCTCGTCGCCGTCCCTGAACACCAGACCGCGATAGCCGTCCCACTTCGCCTCGTACTGCATCCCCTCGGGAATGCGCTCGGCGGCGCGGGCCAGCATCGGTTTCACGGGCGGCATGACCGGAAGATCCATATCCGCGATTCTGCGCCGGGCGCCCGGAGGCCGCCTGCCGGGGAGGGGCCGTTAAGGTACCGGGGTACGCATGTGCCACTGGGGGAAGCTGAGTTACGTGGAGAGTGACGGCGAGCCGGAGATAGCGGGCAGGTACCGCCTCACGGACCGGATCGGGCACGGCGGCATGGGCACCGTCTGGCTGGCCGAGGACGGTCTGCTGGGCCGCCGGGTCGCGGTCAAGCGGCTGCGGCTGCCACCGCAGTTGGACGACGACGAGCGGGCGCGCCTGCTGGAGCGCACCCGGCGCGAGGCGCGCAGCGCCGCGCGCATCAGCCACCCGAACGTGATCGTGGTGCACGACGTCGTCGAGGACTCGGGACTGCCGTGCATCGTCATGGAGTACGTGCCCGCCCGCTCCCTCGGCGACGCGCTCAAGGAGCAGGGCCCGCTCTCCCCCGACGCGGCCGTGCGCACGGCGCTGGCCATGACCTCGGCCCTGCGCGCCGCGCACGCCGCCGGGGTGCTGCACCGCGATGTGAAGCCCGCGAACGTGCTGCTCTCCGAGGAGGGCGCGCGGCCCGTGCTCACCGACTTCGGGATCGCCGCGGCCTCCGGGACGGCGACGCTCACCCGGACCGGTGAGTTCGTGGGCTCCATGGCGTACACCGCGCCGGAGCGCTTCCACGGCGCCGACTCGACTCCCGCCGCCGATGTGTGGGCGCTGGGCGCCACGCTGTACGAGGCGGTGGAGGGGCGCACGCCGTTCGAGCGGGACACCTGGCTGGAGACCGCGTACGCGGCGGCCACCGAGGAGCCGCACCCCATGCAGCGCGCGGGCGTCCTCGCCCCGGTGCTGGAACGGCTGCTGGCCAAGGACCCCGAGGAGCGCCCCGCGCTGGAGGAGGCCGAACGGCTGCTGCGCGACGCGTACGGAGGCGGCAGGCGCACCGAGGAACACACCCAGGTCCCGGCCCCCGCGCCGGAATCGGCGACGGGCGCGGCGGCAGGTGCGACGGCCGGTTCCGCTGCGGGCGCGGCGCCAGGTACGGCGGCCGGCTCCGCGACCGGTTCCGCGACGGGTTCGGAGGCCACGACCACGTACGGCCGCGGGGAGCACCACGGCCGGAACTCCGCCGTGTCCGCGCCCTCTCCCGCAGCGGCGGGCACCTCCGTCGAGGAGCCGGTCACCGCGCACGGAAGCACCACGGGACACGGAAGCGCCACGGGGCACGGGCACGGAAGCACCCCGGGCAACCCCGGCGATCCGGCCCATGCGGGCACCCACACGGGCCCGGGCTACACGCGTCACACACCCGGCGCGCAACCTTCGCAGCCTTCGCACAACTCCGGCCCCGGGTACGGCGCCGGCCCCGTGCCCGTGCTCGACGACGGCTCGGCGACGGGCGGTTCGGCGGTGGCGGGCGACCCCCACGGGACCGTGGTGCGGCCGCCCGGGAAGCCGCGGCGCCGCGGCGCGCGCGTGCTCGCCTGGTCGGCCGCCGTCGCGGTGGTGGGGGGGGCCCCCGCCCCCCGCGGCGGGATGGTGGCACGCCACGGACACCGCCCCCCCGAGCCGCCCACCACCCCCA
>NZ_JBCFOK010000027.1:0-77753 GCF_039605595.1 Streptomyces odontomachicola | reverse complement strand
CCCCCCCCCCCCCCCCCCCCCCCCCCCCCCCCCCCCCCCCCCCCCCCCCCCCCCCCCCCCCCGCTCCGCTGCTAGACATCCGTGAACCCACAAGAGGTCCACGCCACTTGGAGAGGGTGTCCCGCCGTGCCGCACCTGCCCCGCCGCGCCTTCCTCGCCGCCTCGGCCGTCTCCGCGGCAATCGCTTTCGGCCCTGCCCTTGGAGGCGCCCCTCCGGCAGCCGCCGCCACGGCGGGGGACCTGGCCCCGGGAGACTTCGCCGCGCTGCGCCGCCGCTGGCGCGAGCTCACCCTCGGCTCGGGCTTCGACCCGGGCGCCGAGCCGTACGCCGGGAGGCTCCGGCAGCTCGGGGAGCGGGCGCGCGGGCTGCGCGAGCAGATGAAGCCCACCGCCGACTCGCTCTTCCCCGGCTACCCCTTCGACCCGCCCTCCGGCATCACGCAGTCCTACCAGCGCCTCTACTACATGGCCGAGGCGTGGGCCCAGCCCGGCACGGGCCTCACCGGCGACGCCGCGCTGGCCTCCGACATCCTCCGGGGGCTCGGCCATGTGCACGAGCGCGTCTACCACAAGGGCACGCAGCGGTACGGGAATTGGTGGGAGTGGCAGATCGGGAGCCCGCGCCTGCTGCTCGACATCCTGACCCTGCTGCACGAGGAGGTGCCGGGCGACGACCGCGCCGGGTATCTGGCCGCGGTCGACCACTTCCTGCCGCCGTCCGTCTTCGACGAGTACACCGGCACCTCCACCGGCGCGAACCGTGTCGACTTCTGCCGCGTGTACGCAGTGCGCGGGGCACTGGGCGAGGACGGCTCCAAGATCGCTCTCGCGGGGAAGTCGCTCTCCCCGGTGTTCCCGTACGTGACGAAGGGCGACGGGCTCTACGCCGACGGCTCCTTCATCCAGCACACCTGGATCGCGTACTCGGGCACGTACGGCTATGTCCTGCTCGACGGGCTCGGCCGTCTCTTCGCGCTGCTCGACGGCACGGAGTGGGAGGTCACCGACCCGAAGCGGCAGATCGTGTACGACAGCGTGGAGAAGGCGTACGCGCCGCTGCTGCACGACGGGCTGATGATGGACAGCGTCAGCGGGCGGGCCATCTCGCGCGGCGTGCTCAGACAGGACCCCGAGGCGATCCACCAGAGCGATCACCAGCGCGGGCACCAACTGCTCGCTGCTGTGGCCCTGTTGGCGAAGGCGGCGTCCCCGGCCGAGCGTGCGCGCTGGCACGCCATGGTGCGCGGCTGGATCGAACGGGACACCGCGCTCCCGGTGCTGACGGACCGCCAGTTCAAGGTGGCCGACCTGGCGCGGCTGCACGCCGTCGCCGACGAGCCGGGCCCAGCGGCGCCCGAGCCCACGGGGCACACGCTCTTCCCCGCGATGGCGCGCGCGGTGCACCGCAGACCCGGCTGGTGCGCGGGCATCGCCATGTCCTCCGACCGGATCGCGTACTACGAGTGCGGCAACGGCGAGAATCCCCGCGGCTGGCACACCGGCGCCGGAATGCTCTCCTGGTGGGGCCCGGAGGGCACGCTCGACCAGTACGGGGACGACTTCTGGCCCACGGTGGACTGGTACCGGCTGCCCGGCACCACCGTCTCCGCCAAGCGCCTCGCGGACAACGCGGGCGGCGAATGGGGCGAGGCCAAGCCCGATGTGCGGTGGGTGGGCGGCACGACGGACGGTGAATTCGCCGCGGTGGGGCAGCACGTGAGGGGGCTCGGCAGCACGCTGACCGCGCGCAAGTCCTGGTTCTGCGCGGACGACGCGGTGATCTGCCTGGGCGCGGGCATCGGCGCGCGGGACGGCGAGCCGGTGGAGACCGTCTACGACAACCGCAACCTGGGCGCACGCTCCTCGGCCGCCTTCTCCGTGAACGGCCGCGCCGCCGCGCCGCTGACCGGGCTCGGCCGCACCCACACCGTCGGCGGAGCGCGCTGGGCCCACCTCGAAGGGCACGGCGGCTGGGTCTTCCCGGGCGGCACCCGGCTCTCGGTACGCCGCGAGGTGCGGACCGGCGCGTGGTCGGACATCAACAAGGGGAGCGTCACCGACAGGATCAGCCGCCACTGGCTCACGTTGTGGACCGGTCACGGCACGGACCCGGAGGACGCCTCGTACGCGTACCTGCTGATGCCCGGCGCGGGACCGCGCACCCTCGCGGCCCGCGCGGCCGACCGGGAGTGGCTGGCGATCGACGCCAACACGGCGGAACAGCAGGGCGTGACCGTCCCTTCGCTGGGCCTGACCGCGGTGAACTTCTGGGCGCCGGGCCGAGTGCGGCGGCTCTCCAGCACGGGTGCGGCGAGCGTGCTGCTGAGGGAGCGGGCGCAGGATCGGGTAAGGGAGCGTGCCGGGTCGCGCGCGGGGGAGGTCACGCTGTGTGCGGCCGGGCCCGAGCGGACCGGGGAGCCCTTCGAGCTGACCTGGCACCGGCGCGTGGTGCGGGTCGTGGAGGCCGGCGAGGGCGCCGAGGTGCTGGAGGAGGGGGAGCGGCTGCGGCTGCGGATCTCGCCCGGGACCGCGGGCGGCACCGTGCGCTGTAGGCTCCTGACCCGCTGACCCCCGCCGCGACCAGCGATGTTGTCCGGCTGTGGGGATCTGACAGCTCCTCGCGCGTGAGGTCGGAGGGTTCCGTGCTTGGCACAGGCCGAGGGGCCTGGTTCTGTCCAGCGCAGCCATGAAACCGGCGCTGAGACTGTGCGAATCTGACGACGGCGCGGCTCGGTGCCGTTTCGTAGGGTCTATACATGACCGATCTGTCCCAGCAGTCGCCCCAGGAATCCGAGGCCGAGGAGCCCGACGCGCGTGGCCGCGTGGCGGAGCTCCACGCGATCCGCGAGGAGGCGTACCGCGGCCCCAGCGAGCGGGCGACCGAGGCGCAGCACGCGAAGGGGAAGCTGACCGCGCGGGAGCGCATCGAGCTGCTGCTGGACGAGGGCAGCTTCCGTGAGCTGGAGACCCTGCGGCGGCACCGGGCGACCGGGTTCGGTCTGGAGGAGAAGAAGCCGTACACGGACGGTGTGATCACCGGCTGGGGCACGGTGCACGGGCGGACCGTGTTCGTCTACGCGCACGACTTCCGGATCTTCGGCGGCGCGCTGGGCGAGGCGCACGCCACCAAGATCCACAAGATCATGGACAAGGCGATCGCCGCGGGGGCCCCGCTGATCTCGCTGAACGACGGCGCCGGCGCCCGCATCCAGGAGGGCGTCGCGGCGCTCGCCGGTTACGGCGGCATCTTCCAGCGCAACACCCGCGCCTCCGGCGTGATCCCGCAGATCTCCGTGATGCTCGGCCCGTGCGCGGGCGGCGCGGCCTACTCCCCGGCGCTGACCGACTTCGTGTTCATGGTCCGCGACACCTCGCAGATGTTCATCACCGGGCCCGATGTGGTCCAGGCGGTGACCGGAGCCGAGGTCTCGCAGAACGGTCTGGGCGGTGCCGACGTGCACGCCGGCACCTCGGGCGTCTCGCACTTCGCGTACGACGACGAGCAGAGCTGCCTGGAGGACGTGCGCTATCTGCTCTCGCTGCTGCCCTCCAACAACCGCGAGAACCCGCCGCGCGAGGAGACCGCCGACCCGGTCGAGCGCCGCAGCGAGGCGCTGTACGACCTCGTGCCGGCCGACGGCAACCGCCCGTACGACATGCGCAAGGTCATCGAGGAGATCGTCGACGACGGCGAGTTCCTGGAGGTACACGAGCGCTGGGCGACCAACCTGATCGTGTCGCTGGCCCGGATGGACGGCCAGGTCGTGGGCATCGTGGCCAACCAGCCGCAGCACCTGGCCGGCGTGCTGGACATCGAGGCGTCCGAGAAGGGCGCCCGCTTCGTCCAGATGTGCGACGCCTTCAACATCCCGATCCTGACCCTGCTGGACGTGCCCGGCTTCCTGCCCGGCGTGGACCAGGAGCACGGCGGCATCATCCGGCACGGCGCCAAGCTGCTGTACGCGTACTGCAACGCCACGGTCCCGCGGATCTCGGTGGTGCTGCGCAAGGCGTACGGCGGCGCCTACATCGTCATGGACTCCCAGTCCATCGGCGCCGACCTGACCTACGCGTGGCCGACCAACGAGATCGCGGTGATGGGCGCCGAGGGCGCGGCCAACGTGATCTTCCGCCGCCAGATCGCCGCGGCCGACGACCCCGAGGCCATGCGCGCGCGCATGGTCAAGGAGTACAAGGCCGAGCTGATGCACCCCTACTACGCGGCCGAGCGCGGCCTCGTGGACGACGTGATCGACCCCTCCGAGACCCGCGAGGTCCTCGTACGGGGCCTGGAGATGCTCCAGAGCAAGCACGCAGACCTGCCCGAGCGCAAGCACGGCAACCCGCCGCAGTGAGCGACCACGGCAGCCACGGCAACCCCGCCGCAGTGAGGAAGGACAAGGTGAACACCACCGACCCGCAGAGCCTGGTCCGTGTCGAGAAGGGCGAGGCCAACGAGGAGGAGCTCGCGGCCGTCACCGCGCTCCTGCTGGCCCGCGCGGCCGCCACGGCGCGGCACGCGCAGATCCCCGCCGCCTCCCGCAACCGCACCACCAAGGCGGGCTGGCGCCGTCTGGAGCGCGCGCCCGGCTTCCGCGCGCCGACGAGCTGGCACGCGTAGCCCGGTACGCGGCGGGGCGTGAGCCGTTGCGCCCAAGCGCCCTGCCGCGCCCGTGAATCCATGAATGCGGCCCCCGGCGGAACATGCCGGGGGCCGGACGGCGTCTGTGCCGTGTAAAGCTTGTGCGCCGTACGCCGCTCAGGAGGCCGGGGCGTCCATCAGCGTGGTGCGCCGCGGGTTCGCGGTGCTGGCGGGGAGCTCGGCCGCGTCCTGGGCCTCCTCCGCGGGCTGGGTGGCCAGCTCGTCCGCGTCCTCGAGGTGGGCCAGCGTCGTGCGGCGGGGGTTGGCTATGTTCTGCATGCCCATGGTGGTCTTCACTGCTGCCGTTCCTCGCTCGCTTCTCGGTGGCTGCTTGTCGAAACCGTACGCGGTGTAAACGACGAGGGTAGATCCGGTATTCCCGTCCGGGGCGCGATCCAGTAACGAACGCCGTGTGAGTTTCCTCACCGGAGCTTGGTCAAAACGGGCATCCCGGACCCCCAACTGCCCCCGGAGAAGCGGACATCAGGGTTGAACGTGACGTTCCACGCCAGACGGGCGGCACTGCTGCGCCATGATCGACAGTGTTCCTCGTCCGGATAAGTCCCGTTTTTCCGGCGGGCGTTCACACAGCGTGTGACGCCGCGTCTTCGCAGCGTCACATGGGTCACGCCCTTACCCGCCGCCCTTGTTGGAGATCCTCCTCTGTGCTGGAATTCCACGGACCGCCGCAGGACATCACCCGGCGCGCAGGGGGCGCAGAGCAGCGCCGCGCGGCGGAGATGAGGGGGGCGACGGTCACTCACGACCGCCATTGGGGGGCCTGGGACCCCCACGACTCGATACCGTCCCGTCGCCGTTGGCGGCAGGGGCGCCTGGTCCAGAGGTTGCGACGCTAGTGCAGGGACGTTTCAAGAGGGATGGCAGCGCTGCGGGGGACCCGGAGCGCGCCCAGGAGAGCGGTCCCACGGCCGCCGTGCGGGAAGGAGGCGGCGGCGCGGGTCCTGAGTATCCGACGACCGACCCGTCGGGTGGCGGCGAGGCCGCCACGGCCAATGCCGCGGCTGCGGCGTCGGGCCCCGGGTCGCGCGCGGCCCTGCGCAACTGGCGCATCAGCACCCGCCTGGTCTCCCTCCTGGCGCTGCCGGTGGTCGCCGCCACCACTCTCGGTGCGCTGCGCATCCAGGACTCGCTCTCCAATGTCGACCAGCTCGACAACATGAAGCAGCTCACGGAGATGACGGAGAAGGCGACCCAGCTCGCCGCCGCGCTCCAGGAGGAGCGGGACCGCTCGGCGGGACCGCTGGTCGGCACGGGCAACGACAAGGACGACACCGTCGTCGCGCCGCGCGAGAAGGCCGATCAGTCGATCGCCGCCTTCAAGGCGCAGACCGCGCGCATCGACAGCGACGACAAGGTGATGAAGGGCGTCCAGTCGACCGTCCTCGACATCACCCGGCAGCTGACGCAGATCCGCGACATCCGCGAACGCGCCTACGACAACCCGTCGTACGTCTCCCAGACGGTCAACAGCTACAACACGCTCATCGAGTCGCTGCTCTCGCTCTCCCAGGACATGGCGCAGGCGACCAGCAACTCCGAGATGATCCAGAGCACCCGTGCGCTGACGTCGTTCTCCACGGCCAAGGAGTACGCGTCCATCCAGCGCGCCATCATCTCGGCGGGCCTGGCGCACAAGGGCGGCCCCAGCCTCTCCGAGTCCGACCGGCTCTACGCCAAGACCGCGAGCGAGAGCGAGCACGCCTCGCTCGGCAGCTTCAGCAAGATCTACGGCGAGGAGCAGGCGGCCCAGCTCACCAAGCCGCTGGACGGCGGCCTGCCCAACATCACCGCGGCGGACAAGTACCGCGACCGGGTCCTGCAGAACGCCGACGGCATCAAGCGGGAGAACCGGTCCTACATGGACTGGTACGACCAGGACCGCACCAAGATCGACGAGATGGGCAAGATCGAGTCGACGCTGCTCTCGCAGATGGAGCAGCAGGCCCGTGAGCTCCGCTCGGAGGCCCAGGCCGGCGCGTTCCTGAACGGCGCCGTGATCCTGCTGGTCCTCGGCATCTCGCTGGTCGGCGCCTTCGTGGTGGCCCGCTCCATGGTCCGCTCGCTGCGCAGGCTCCAGGACACCGCCCAGGACGTGGCCCGCAAGCGGCTGCCCGAGCTGGTCAAGCAGATGTCCGAGGCCGAGCCGCAGGACGTGGACACCTCCGTTGAGTCCGTCGGCGTGCACAGCCGGGACGAGATCGGCCGCGTGGCCGCGGCGTTCGACGACGTCCACCGCGAGGCCGTCCGGCTCGCCGGCGAGCAGGCGCTGCTGCGGGGCAACGTCAACGCGATGTTCACCAACCTCTCGCGGCGCAGCCAGGGCCTGATCCAGCGCCAGCTCTCGCTGATCTCCGAACTGGAGTCCCGCGAGGCCGACCCGGACCAGCTCTCCTCCCTCTTCAAGCTCGACCACCTCGCCACCCGCATGCGCCGTAACGGCGAGAACCTCCTGGTCCTCGCGGGCGAGGAGCCGGGCCGCCGGTGGACCCGCCCCGTGCCGCTGGTCGACGTGCTCCGCGCCGCCGCGTCCGAGGTGGAGCAGTACGAGCGGATCGAGCTCAGCTCCGTTCCCACCACCGAGGTCACGGGCCGGGTCGTCAACGACCTCGTGCACCTCCTCGCCGAGCTGCTGGAGAACGCCACCTCGTTCTCCTCCCCGCAGACCAAGGTCAAGGTCACAGGTCACGCGCTGCCCGACGGCCGGGTGCTCGTGGAGATCCACGACACCGGCATCGGCCTCTCGCCCGAGGACCTGTCCTCCATCAACGAGCGGCTCGCCAACCCGCCGACGGTGGACGTCTCCGTCTCCCGCCGCATGGGCCTGTTCGTGGTCGGCCGCCTCTCGCTGCGGCACGGCATCCGCATCCAGCTCCGCCCCTCCGACTCCGGTGGTACGACCGCGCTGGTCATGCTCCCGGTGGACGTGGCGCAGGGCGGCGCGGCCAAGAACAAGCCCGGCGCAGCCGGCCAGGGCGGCAACGGCGCCCAGGGCGGCCAGGGCGGCTCGGCCAAGAGCGCGCCCGCCGGCAGCCGTCTCGCGGGCCTCACGCCGCGCGGCCAGGTCAGCGGCGGACAGCGCGGCGCGCTGCCCGGCGGCGCACCGGCCGGCGCCGGGGCACCCGGCGGCGGGTCCGGCGCACCGACCACCGACTTCTTCGGGGGCGGCACCGCACGGCCCGGGGGCGCGAACCCGCCCTCGCCCGCCCCGCCGCGCCCCTCTGCACCCGGCGAGGCCCCGGCCCCCGCGGGCTCCGACGCGAACCGTCCGCCGCTGCCCGCGCGCGGCCCGGCCGGCGAGCTCACGGGCGGCCCGGCGCAGGGCGGCCCGGCCGGTCCTTCGGGCCCGGCGCAGATAGGCACCGGCTCCCCGGGATCCGGCGCCACCGGCGAATTCCCGCAGCCGCAGGGCGACTTCTCCCGTACGCAGGCCGAAGGCCCCGCCGACACCGGCGAGTTCGCCCGCCCGGCACCCGAGGGCCGGCAGCCCTCCGGCGGCCCCGGCGACACGGCCGAGTTCGCCCGTCCCGACTTCGACGCCCCGCCGCCCGCCGCCCCCGGCGCGGGTGCGGGCACCGGTCAGGACTCCGGCCGCCGCGAGCCCGCGGGCTGGCGCGACGGCATCCCGGAGACCCAGTTCCCGCGCCCGGAGATCAAGGGCACCGACCCGGCGAGCGAGCCGCCGTCCAGCGATGACACCTCCTCGCAGGTCCCGCTCCCGCGCCCGAGCTGGGTCGACGGCCCCGCCGCCGCGTCGGGCCCCGCCGAGGACGCGCCCCGCGGCCACGAGGAGCCCGAGGGCACCGGCGAGTACCCGCAGCCCGGCTTCACCGCCGCCTCCAGCGGCGGCGGGGGAGCGGAGGCCGCGCGGCCCGGGCAGCAGCAGGGCGCCGAGGCCGTGCACCCCGCGGCCGACGAGCTGCGCCAGGCGCTCCGCGAGGACCGCGGCCCCTCGGCCCTCGTACCGGGTGGCCCCGAGGAGCAGCCGCAGGACCCCGCGGCGCAGGAGCCCGGCGCGCGGGACGCGGCAGGCCAGGAGCAGGCCGCGCCCGAGCAGCCCCAGGCGCCGCAGGACACCGGCGAGTTCGCCGCACCGGGCGCCGGGGCGGCCGAGTCGCCGCTGACCGACCCGAACTTCCAGATACCCGCCGGTCCGCAGGGCGGCGAGCCGATCTTCGCCTCCATGGAGTCCAACTGGTTCCGCGGCGCCGAGGGCCACCCCCAGCAGGGCGGCGGCCAGGGCGCGCAGGGCCAGGGCTTCGAGCAGACCGGCTACGAGCAGCAGGCCGGTTACGGCCAGGGCCTCGAGCAGGGCGGCTACGAGGGCGCCCGGTACGAACAGCCCGCGCAGACCGCAGAGTTCGGCCGGACCGACGGGTTCGGGCAGAACGGCTACCAGGAGCCCGGCGCCGGAGCGGCCGGCGCGGGCACCGAGCACACCCACGGCGTACCGCCGCAGGACGCGCCCACCGCGCGTCCCGGGCAGGCGGCCTCCGCCGTTCCGCCCATGCCGCAGCGCAGGCCGTCCGGCGGCGCCGCGGGCGACCAGGGCGCCGACACCGGCGCGCACTGGGGCGCCTCGCCGAACGACGAGACCTGGCGGCGCGCCGAGCAGGTGCGCCAGCCCGCAGCGGGCGGAGTCACCACATCGGGGCTGCCACGCCGTGTCCCGCGTGCCAATCTGGTGGCGGGAACCGCACAGCAGCAGTCCTCCGCCCAGTCCGGGCCGCAGGTCTCGCGCGCACCCGACGATGTCCGCGGCCGGCTGACCAATCTCCGCCGGGGCATTCAGCAGGGCCGCCAGGCCGGCAGCACAGATGGCCGCGGCATGGGCCCCACTCACCAGCAGGAGCGTTAGTTGAGTCCGATGAGCCAGGCGGCGCAGAATCTGAACTGGTTGATCACCAATTTCGTGGACAACACCCCGGGTGTGTCCCACACGGTGGTGGTCTCAGCCGACGGTCTGCTGCTCGCGATGTCCGAGGGCTTCCCCCGGGACCGCGCCGATCAGCTGGCGGCGGTCGCGTCGGGGCTGACCTCCCTGACCGCGGGTGCATCCCGCATCTTCGAAGGCGGCGGTGTGAACCAGACCGTCGTCGAGATGGAGAGGGGCTTCCTCTTCATCATGTCCATCTCGGACGGCTCTTCGCTGGCCGTCCTCGCCCACCCCGAGGCCGACATCGGCCTCATCGGCTATGAGATGGCACTCCTGGTGGACCGCGCGGGCACCGTCCTCACGCCGGACGTCCGCGCCGAGCTCCAGGGCAGCATTCTCAACTGACCGACTGCGCCCCCTGCACGAGCACCACAGTCCGCCCAGCCGATCTCATGCCTCGACCGGAGGAGCCATGACCCCGCCCGCATATCCCGGCCCGTACGACGCCCACCACGACGCGTCGTACGGGGACGAGGGTGACCAGCCGCTGGTCCGCCCTTACGCCATGACGGGCGGCCGCACCCGGCCGCGGTACCAGCTCGCCATCGAAGCCCTGGTGAGCTCCACCGCCGACCCGGCGCAGCTTCCGGGACTGCTCCCCGAACACCAGCGCATCTGCCAACTGTGCCGCGAGGTCAAGTCGGTTGCGGAGGTCTCCGCGCTGCTCGCGATACCGCTGGGGGTCGCCAGGATTCTCGTCGCCGATCTCGCCGAGGCCGGCATGGTGGCCATCCACCAGCCCGGCAGCAGCACGGACCCCGGCGGCGCTCCCGATGTGACACTGCTGGAAAGGGTGCTCAGTGGACTTCGCAAGCTCTAGCCCGCAGACCGCGGACCAGATGGCCGGTTTCGCGGGGGCGCAGGAGCCGGCCGGTTCCTCCACGACCTCCGCGAAGATCGTGGTGGCGGGCGGTTTCGGCGTCGGAAAGACGACCTTCGTCGGCGCCGTGTCGGAGATCAATCCGCTGCGCACGGAGGCCGTGATGACCTCCGCGTCCGCGGGCATCGACGACCTCACCCACACCGGGGACAAGTCGACCACCACGGTCGCCATGGACTTCGGCCGGATCACCCTGGACGACGACCTGATCCTGTACCTCTTCGGTACGCCGGGTCAGGACCGGTTCTGGTTCATGTGGGACGACCTGGTGCGTGGCGCGATCGGCGCGGTCGTGCTGGTGGACACCCGGCGGCTGGCCGACTGCTTCCCCGCGGTCGACTACTTCGAGAATTCCGGGCTGCCCTTCGTGATCGCGCTGAACGGTTTCGAGGGCCACCAGCCCTACGGTCCCGAAGAGGTCCGCGAGGCGCTCCAGATCGGCCCCGACACCCCGATCATCACCACCGACGCGCGGCACCGCGCCGAGGCCAAGAGCGCGCTGATCACCCTGGTGGAGCACGCGCTGCTGGCCAGACTCAAGTGAATTCCCGGTGATCATCGGCTGACCTGGCAGAACGCCAACTCCCCACGGTGGAGGGCGAGTTGCGGGCGCACGGGGTGTGCGCCCGCGCTCAGCGGTGTGTTCTCCGTCATGCTCGCGCACCACCTTCATAACGTTTCGGCGGACAATGAGCCCGCCGCGAACACTGCTGGCGAGCGGAGTGCTTCGCTCTGCACACAAATCACCGGCCATTTGCTGCACTACAGCCGCAATGCCCGGTTTTCCAGCGGTGTTTTCCGGCCCCGGAGGACTTCTCCCGGTGTTTGGAACGCGCGGCCCTGACGTGCTGGAATTCGTGAACTCAGCAGTAGCGAACGGCGCGTCGCCAACGAGGGTGCGCGGACCGCCGAGAGGTGAGGAGTCGAGTGAGCCGAAGCACAACGGGCTCTGCACCGCAGGCTCGTGGTCAGGAGCGGGGCAATTTCACCCCGCCGTCCCGGGACGCCGCCCCGGCGTCGTCGGGTGATGCGGGCCGTTCGGGCGGCGGTGGCAAGCGCCGGTTCTCGGCGCGCAACTGGCGGGTTCCCACCCGTCTGAACGCGATCCTGCTGATCCCGGTGCTGGTGGCCCTGGTGCTCGGCGGGTTCCGCGTGAACGACGCCGTGTCGACCTGGAACGAGGCCGAGGACGCGCAGGCCACGGCCGAACTGGTGGAGGCGGCCGCCACGTACGGCAACGCCCTCATCGACGAGCGCGACCGCACCGCCGAGCCGCTGCTCACCGGGCAGCGCGGCGACTCCGAGGTGGACAAGGCGCGCGCCGCCACCGACCAGGCCAAGCAGCAGTTCGACAAGGCCGCCCAGAACATGCCGGACAAGCCGGGCCTCAAGCGGCGGCTGCACGCCTTCCGCCAGGAGGAGCCCAAGCTGGAGAAGCTGCGTCAGGCGGCCTTCACCCGGAAGCTCGGCGGCACCAAGACCGAGGAGCTGTACGTCACCGTGCAGCACCCGCTCATGGAGTTCGCCAACGAACTCGGCTTCGGCACCGGCAACGTCACCTCGTACGGCCGCACCGTCTACTCCGTCTCGCTCGCCAAGGCCGCCGCCTCGCTCCAGCGCTCGCTCGGCACCCACCTGCTGGTGAAGCCGGGCCCCTCGGCCAAGGAGAAGAAGCAGCAGCTCACCTCCTTCGCCTCCTACGCCTACCTGGAGCGCATCGCGATCGAGGAGTACGTGGGCGGCGGCAGGCCCGAGGACGTGCGGCTGCTCAAGGACGAACTCGCCAAGGCGAAGGCCAAGGGCAAGAAGGACACCGAGGCCGCGCGGCACGCCGCGCGCGCCAAGGGCGCCCCCTTCGTCACCCCGCCCCCGATGAGCTCGATGGTGACCGCCATCGGCTCCGGCGCCGGGTCCTCCTCGCTGCGCGCGAAGGGCATCACGCAGGACTCCTGGTTCGCCACCGCGACCGGCAAGTTCGACGCGTACCGCAGCGTGGAGAAGGAGCTCGCGCAGAACGCGGTGGGGGAGACCCAGCAGATCGCCTCGGACGCCAAGCGGGACGCGATCCTCAACGGCATCCTCGTGCTCGCCGCGCTGCTGCTGGCCTTCGTCGTCGCCGGGCGGATGGCGCGCTCGATGAGCCACAGCATGCGCAGCCTGCGCACCGCGGCCTTCGACGTGGCCGAGCAGCGGCTGCCCGCCATCGTCGACCAGCTCTCGCGCACCGACCCGGGCCGCGTGGACACCCGCGTCGAGCCCATCCCGATCGACAGCAGGGACGAGATCGGCGAGGTCGCGCGGGCCTTCGACCAGGTGCACAGGGAGGCCGTGCGGCTCGCGTCCGAGCAGGCCATGCTGCGCGGCAACGTCAACGCGATCTTCACCAACCTCTCGCGCAGGAACCAGGGCCTCATCGAGCGCCAGCTCGGCCTGATCACCGACCTGGAGAACAACGAGGCCGACCCGGACCAGCTCGAGAGCCTCTTCCGGCTCGACCACCTGGCCACCCGCATGCGCCGGAACGGCGAGAACCTCCTCGTCCTCGCCGGCGAGGAGCCGGGCCGCCGCTGGGTGCAGCCGGTGCCGCTGGTCGACATCCTGCGCGCCGCCTCCTCCGAGGTGGAGGAGTACGAGCGGATCGAGCTGTCCGGGGTGCCGGAGAGCGAGATCCACGGCCAGGTCGTCAACGACCTCGTGCACCTCCTCGCCGAGCTGCTGGAGAACGCCACCTCCTTCTCCTCGCCGCAGACCAAGGTCCAGGTCACCGCGACCCGGCTGCCGGACGGCCGCGTGATGATCGAGATCCACGACAAGGGCATCGGCCTCACCGCCGAGGACTTCGCGGACATCAACCACAAGCTCGCCAACCCGCCGGTGGTGGACGCCACCGTCTCGCAGCGCATGGGCCTGTTCGTGGTCGGCCGCCTCGCGGGGCGGCACAGCATCCGCGTGCAGCTTCGCCCCGCCGGCAAGTCCACCGGCACCACCTCGCTGGTGATGCTCCCCGAGGAGATCACCCACGGCGGTGGCGGCGACGAGGGCGCCGAGGAGGACTTCACGGTCTCCCGGATCATGCCCGAGCGCCCGCAGGGTCCCGCCGAGCCGGGCATGCGCACCGCCGCCGAGCTCGGCTTCGACGACTCCCGCTACGGCACCCCCGAGGTGCCCGACGACCTCTCCTCCCTCGACCCGGTCGGCCGCAGCCTGCTGCGCGAGGGCCGGCGCGCCGCGCTGGAGGCCCAACAGGGCGGCGGCGCGGGCGAGTTCGGGCAGGACCAGGCACAGGAGCAGTCGCCCGGTACGCAGCAGGGGCCGCAGGGACCGTCCGGCGCGGCCGGAGCCCCCGCACCCGAGCAGGAGCAGCCCCAGCAGCAGCTCCCGCAGCAGTTCCAGGGACAGTTCCCGCAGGTGTCCGGCGGACAGCAGCAGATAGGCCAGGAGTACCCGGGCCTGGAGCCGGGCCATGAGCTGGGACAGGAGCCGGGGCAGTACCAGCCGGGCCCGCAGTTCGACCAGCAGCCGGGTCAGCAGTCGGGGCAGCAGCTCGGCCAGTTCCCGGGCGGGCAGCCCGGACCCGGGCAGCACGCCGAGGAGCAGCCGCCGCAGCACGGCGCCCAGGACGTGCCGGGCCAGGCCCCGTACGGGCAGGGCCAGGACCAGGGCGGATTCCCGTCAGCCGATCCGTACGGCTTCGGCGCGGGCACGGGCGCGGGCGCCGACGCCGGTGCGCTCGGGCGCAACACCTCCGCGCAGGACGCGCTGCGCCAGGACCCGTTCGGCCAGGGCACGTTGGGCGGCCAGGACCCGCAGGGCCTCGCAGGACCGGCCCCGCAGGACCCGTACGGGCAGCCCCAACAGCCCCTGTACGAACGGCAGTACGGCTCCGAACAGAGCCCCTATGAGCCGCAAGCGGAATCTGTGCCCGGCGTTCCCGACGCCGACATGGACCGCGTAGGCTTCGACCGTCCGGGCCCCTCTTCGAGCGGTTTCAGCTCCACCACCGGCGCGGGACTGCCCCGTCGGCAGGCGGCGCACCCGCTCGGCGACGGTGGCCCTGATGCAGCGCAGCACGCTCAACCGGAACCCGCGGCCGAGGAACAGGCGCCGTGGGACGACGGGAGCGGGGCCCTCGGCACGGGCCTCGAGTCCGGGTGGCGCTCGGCGAACGACGAGCGCTGGGACCGGGCGGGCAGGCTGCGCGATCCGCAGGCCGGCGGGGTCACCTCCTCCGGTCTCCCGCGGCGGGTGCCCAGGGCCAACCTGGTCGAGGGCACCGCGGAGCAGAGCCCGCAGGGCGGCCCATCGGTCTCCCGCGCCCCCGAGGACGTACGCGGCAGGCTGAGCAATCTGCACCGCGGAGTCCGCAAGGGACGCACGGCGGGCGACGCACACCAGAATGACCAACAGGGCTTCGGCCCCGGCAGCACCTACGATCAGGAGCGTTAGTGTGAGCCCGATGAGCCAGGCGGCGCAGAACCTGAACTGGTTGATCACCAACTTCGTGGAGAACACCCCAGGGGTGTCCCACACGGTGGTGGTCTCCGCCGACGGACTTCTGCTCGCGATGTCCGAGGGCTTCCCGCGGGACCGCGCCGACCAGTTGGCGGCGGTCGCGTCCGGGCTGACCTCCCTCACCGCCGGGGCCTCCCGGATCTTCGAAGGAGGCGGGGTGAACCAGACGGTGGTGGAGATGGAACGGGGCTTCCTGTTCATCATGTCCATCTCCGACGGTTCCTCGCTGGCCGTCCTCGCGCACCCCGAGGCCGACATCGGTCTCGTGGGGTACGAGATGGCCCTTCTGGTGGACCGGGCGGGGAACGTACTCACCCCCGACCTCCGGGCCGAACTCCAGGGCAGCCTCCTCAACTAGGTTCTCAACCCGCAGACAAGCCGTGCGCATTGCGTCTCCGCGCCATAGGGTGCGGAGGCGCGGTGCCCGCTCAGGCTCTGGAACCGACGCAGAAGAGCAGCAGGAAACCGCCCGCACGTCCGTGAACCGGAGGAGGAACCGTGGCAACGCCCCCAGGCGGTCAGTCGCCGTACGGCAATGGCCAGGAGGACGAGACGTCCCAGGCCGCCGGCGGCGAGACCCCGGCCCTGAAGCGCTTCAACTTCCCCTCCGCGCCCAGCGAGCACGTACGGTCCCAGGACCCGTATGCGCAGCAGCAGCCCTCGGCGTACGGGCAGCAGGCACCGCAACAGGCTTACGGACAGCCGCAGTTCGGGCAGCAGGGGCAGCAGGCCGCGCAGCCGCAGCCCCAGCAGCCCCTGGACCAGCGGCAGTTCGGGCAGCAGGCCCCTGGCCAGCAGGTCCCAGGACAGGCCGCTCCCGGCGGCCCCGGAGGTCCCGGCGGCCACGGCCGGCACCCGGGGCAGCACGGTCCGCAGGGCCGTCCCGGGCCGCAGCAGCAGCCTCAGCAGCCGCCGTTCGGGCAGCCGCCGCACCAGGCGCCCCCGCAGCATCCGCACGCGTCGCAGCAGCCGCAGTCTCCGCAGCCCTATGAGCAGGCACCCCCGCCGCGCATCCAGCCGGTGCAGCCGGCCAAGCGCCCCGACCCCGGGACGGGCGCCGGACCGCGCGGCGAGCAGCAGCCGCTGGTGCGTCCCTATGCCATGACGGGTGGCCGGACCCGTCCCCGCTACCAGCTCGCCATCGAGGCGCTGGTGCACACCTCGGCCGACTCCGCCCAGTTGCAGGGCCAGCTGCCCGAACACCAGCGGATCTGCCGCCTGTGCTACGAGATCAAGTCGGTTGCCGAGATCTCCGCACTCCTGACCATCCCGCTCGGCGTCGCCCGGATTCTCGTCGCCGACCTGGCCGAAGCCGGACTGGTAGCCATCCACCAGCCCGGCGGTGACGGCACCAACGCCGACGGCCAGCCCGACGTGACACTGCTCGAAAGGGTGCTCAGTGGACTTCGCAAGCTCTAGCGGCGGCATCGCCGGGGGCGCCTCCCGATCGACCACCTCCGCGAAGATCGTGGTGGCCGGCGGCTTCGGCGTCGGCAAGACCACGTTCGTGGGGGCCGTGTCGGAGATCAATCCGCTGCGCACGGAAGCCGTCATGACCTCCGCCTCCGCGGGCATCGACGACCTGACGCACACCGCGGACAAGACGACCACCACGGTCGCCATGGACTTCGGCCGCATCACCCTGGACCAGGACCTGATCCTGTACCTGTTCGGCACCCCGGGCCAGGACCGCTTCTGGTTCATGTGGGACGACCTGGTGCGCGGCGCGATCGGCGCCGTGGTGCTGGTGGACACCCGCCGCCTCGCCGACTGCTTCCCCGCGGTCGACTACTTCGAGAACTCGGGCCTGCCCTTCGTCATCGCCCTCAACGGCTTCGACGGGCACCAGCCCTACACCCCGGAGGAGGTCCGCGAGGCGCTCCAGATCGGCCCGGACGCCCCGATCATCACCACCGACGCGCGTGCACGCGCCGACGCCAAGAGCGCGCTGATCACGCTGGTCGAGCACGCCCTGATGGCCCGCCTGCGCTGAGCGCCGGCGTGCGCCGCACCGGGCGCAGCACGGTTACGGGCCTCCACACCGGTGGGGGCCCGCGGTGTATGCACCGGCGGTGCGACGCGCCGCGGGCCGCCCCCGATACCCTGGAGTGTCCGACTCCATCCGAGATCACCAAGGGGCAGCCCAAGCCGTGCGCATCGCAAGATTCTCCCTCGACGGCAACGTCGCCTTCGGCGTCGTGGAAGGGGACGCGAACTCCGAAGGCGGACCCGTCCTCGACATCATCAAAGGCCACCCCTTCGCCGAGTTCGAGCGCTCGGGCCAGAAGCTCCCCCTGGACAAGGTCCGACTGCTCCCGCCCGTCCTGCCGAACAAGGTCGTGGCCGTGGGCCGCAACTACGCGGAGCACGCCAAGGAGCTCGGCAACGAGGTCCCCACCAAGGACTCTCCGCCGGTCGTCTTCTTCAAGCCCTCCACCAGCGTGTGCGGCCCCGGCGACCCCGTCGGCTACCCGCCCTTCACCGAGGACCTGCAGTACGAGGCCGAGCTGGCCGTCGTCATCGGCCGCATGTGCAAGGAGGTCCCGCGCGAGCGCGTGAGGGACGTCATCCTCGGCTACACCTGCGGAAACGACCTCACCGCCCGGGACGTCCAGCGCCGCGAGGAGCAGTGGGCGCGCGCCAAGGGCTTCGACGCCTCCTGCCCGCTCGGGCCCTGGGTGGAGACCGAGCTCGACCCCTCGGACCTCGGCGTGATGTGCACCGTCAACGGCGAGCAGCGCCAACTCGGGCGCACCAGCGAGATGGTGCGCTCCGTCGAGGACCTGATCGTCCACATCTCCGAGGCGATGACGCTGCTCCCCGGCGACGTCGTCCTCACCGGCACCCCCGCGGGCGTCGGCCCCCTGAACGTCGGCGACGAGGTCGCCGTCACCATCGAAGGCATCGGCACTCTCACCAACAAGGTAGTCAAGCGTGACTGACGCGACAGCGACAGCGGCGACCGCGACGGCGGACGGCAAGGACGTCCGCGTCCGCTTCTGTCCCTCACCCACCGGCAACCCGCATGTGGGCCTGGTCCGCACCGCCCTCTTCAACTGGGCGTTCGCCCGCCACCACGGCGGCACCCTGGTCTTCCGCATCGAGGACACCGACGCGGCCCGCGACTCCGAGGAGTCCTACGAGCAGCTCCTGCAGGCCATGCGCTGGCTCGGCCTGGACTGGGACGAGGGCCCGACCGCGTTCGACGGCTCCTCCGCCGGCGAGGTCGGCCCGCACGCCCCGTACCGCCAGTCCCAGCGCATGGACCTGTACGCGGACGTGGCCCGCAAGCTCCTGGAAGCCGGCCACGCGTACCGCTGCTACTGCACCACCGAGGAGCTGGAGGAGCGCCGCGAGGCCGCGCGCAAGGCCGGCAGGGCCTCCGGCTACGACGGCAAGTGCCGCGACCTCACCGCCGAGCAGCGGGCGGCGTACGAGGCCGAGGGCCGCACCTCCATCGTGCGCTTCCGGATGCCGGACGAGCCGATCACGTTCACCGACCTGGTGCGCGGCGAGATGACCTTCCAGCCGGAGAACGTCACCGACTACGGCATCGTGCGCGCCAACGGCGCCCCGCTCTACACGCTGGTCAACCCGGTCGACGACGCGCTGATGGAGATCACGCACGTGCTGCGCGGCGAGGACCTGCTCTCCTCCACCCCGCGCCAGATCGCCCTCTACAGCGCGCTCGCCGAACTCGGCATCGGCGGCGGCCACGTGCCCCGCTTCGGCCACCTGCCGTACGTGATGGGCGAGGGCAACAAGAAGCTCTCCAAGCGCGACCCGCAGTCCTCGCTCAACCTCTACCGCGAGCGCGGCTTCCTGCCCGAGGGACTGCTCAACTACCTTGCGCTGCTGGGCTGGTCACTGGCCGAGGACCGGGACATCTTCTCGCTGGACGAGCTGGTCGCCGCCTTCGAGATCGGCGACGTGAACGCCAACCCGGCCCGCTTCGACCTCAAGAAGGCCGAGGCGATCAACGCCACGCACCTGCGCGAGCTCCCGGTCGCCGACTTCGTCGCGGCCTGCGAGCCCTGGCTCTCGGCCCCGTACGCGCCGTGGGCCCCGGAGCAGTTCGACCGCGCCGCCTTCGACGCGCTGGCGCCGCTCGCCCAGACCCGCCTCACGGTCCTCTCCGACATCACCGACAACGTCGACTTCCTCTTCCTCGACGAGCCGGTGTACGACGAGAAGTCCTGGCAGAAGGCGATGAAGCCGGGCGCCGAAGAGGTGCTGGCCACGGCCCGCGAGAAGATCGCGGAGCTCGCCGACTGGAAGACCGACGCGCTCAAGGACGCGGTCCTCGCCGCCGGCGAGGAGCACGGCCTGAAGCTGGGCAAGGCGCAGGCCCCGGTCCGCGTCGCGGTCACGGGCCGCACCGTCGGCCTCCCGCTCTTCGAGTCGCTGGAGGTCCTGGGCCGCGAGCGCACCCTGGCCCGGGTGGACGCGGCACTGGCGAAGCTGGAGTCCCAGCCCGCCTGACGCGCGCTCTCTCCTTTTCCGTACGCCCGGGGCTCCTGTCCCGGGCGTACGTCGTTTCCGGGCCCCCTCAGGGGTTTCCGGGCGCTCTCGCGCCGCTGAGGCCCCTCACGACCTCCCCGCACCCCTGAGGCGCCCTTGACCCGCGGCTCGCGGACCCACGCGCCCCACGGGCCGCCGAGCGCCTCCGGAGGCCCCAAGGGCGGGCCCGGGCGCGGGACTTGAGGGACCCGCGCTGCCCTGCGGGGAACTCGTTTTGGTGCTCAGCGCTCGGTCGGGTAATGTTTTCCATGTCGCCGCGAGGGGACGGGCCGAAAAAAGCCCCCCACCGCAGCGGCCACCCGGACAAGATCCCCACACCAGGGGGTTGAGTTTTGGTGGGCTATGGTGTAATTGGCAGCACGACTGATTCTGGTTCAGTTAGTCTAGGTTCGAGTCCTGGTAGCCCAGCTTGATCTTCCACATCTGGAAAGATCGATGCCCCCGTTGTGTAGCGGCCTAGCACGCCGCCCTCTCAAGGCGGTAGCGCCGGTTCGAATCCGGTCGGGGGTACTGATCCGAAAGATCAGGTCGAAAGGCCAGGTCAACGGATCACGCTAGGGCCCCCGTTGTGTAGCGGCCTAGCACGCCGCCCTCTCAAGGCGGTAGCGCCGGTTCGAATCCGGTCGGGGGTACTCGGTCTTCAAAGGCCCTACAGCGTACGAAGAAGCCCCGCACCTCCCGGTGCGGGGCTTCTTCGTTGTGCCTTCCCTCACGTCCTGCGCAGCGACTCGCTCAGCCGGGCCGCGGCGTCCACGATCGCCTGCGCGTGCATCCGGCCGGGGTGCCGGGTCAGCCGCTCGATGGGGCCCGAGACCGAGACCGCGGCCACCACGCGGTTCGACGGGCCGCGCACCGGGGCCGAGACGGAGGCCACGCCCGGTTCCCGCTCGCCCACGGACTGTGCCCAGCCCCGGCGGCGTACCCCGGAGAGCGCGGTCGCGGTGAAGCGGGCGCCCTGGAGGCCGCGGTGCAGCCGCTCGGGCTCCTCCCACGCCATCAGGATCTGGGCCGCAGAGCCGGCCTTCATGGGCAGCGTCGAGCCCACGGGGACGGTGTCCCGCAAGCCGGAGAGCCGCTCGGCGGCGGCCACGCAGATGCGCTGGTCGCCCTGGCGGCGGTAGAGCTGGGCGCTCTCGCCCGTGACGTCGCGGAGGTGGGTCAGCACCGGTCCCGCGGACGCCAGGAGCCTGTCCTCCCCTGCTGCGGCGGCGAGTTCGCCGAGCCGGGGGCCGAGAATGAAGCGGCCCTGCATGTCGCGGGCCACCATGCGGTGGTGCTCCAGTGCCACCGCGAGCCGGTGCGCCGTGGGGCGGGCGAGACCGGTCGCGCCGACCAGCCCGGCGAGGGTGGCCGGGCCTGATTCCAGTGCGCTCAGTACCAGAGCAGCCTTGTCGAGAACGCCGACGCCGCTAGAGTTGTCCATGCGTCGATACTCGCGTCTCAGAGTGTGAAACGCAAGTTCAGTATCTCCGAGGACGCGCCACTCTGTACGGGAAGGCCACGCGCCGCACATACGGGGAGCGCGCGTGGCACGGAATCTCTACATGTGGCCGGCGGTGCTGCCGGCCGGAGGGAATGCGATGGGACGGACACTCGCGGAGAAGGTCTGGGACGACCACGTCGTCACGCGCGGTGAGGGAGAGCCGGACCTGCTCTTCATCGATCTTCATCTGCTGCACGAGGTGACCAGCCCGCAGGCCTTCGACGGGCTCCGCAAGGCCGGGCGCGCCGTGCGGCGCACCGACCTCACCATCGCGACCGAGGACCACAACACCCCGACCCTCGACATCGACAAGCCGATCGCCGACCCGGTCTCGCGCACCCAGTTGGAGACCCTGCGCAAGAACTGCGCGGACTTCGGCGTGCGGCTGCACCCGCTGGGCGACGTGGAGCAGGGTGTCGTGCATGTCGTCGGCCCGCAGCTCGGGCTGACCCAGCCGGGCACCACCGTGGTGTGCGGCGACTCGCACACCTCCACCCACGGGGCCTTCGGCGCCCTCGCGTTCGGCATCGGCACCAGCCAGGTCGAGCACGTGCTGGCCACCCAGACCCTGCCGATGGCGCCGTTCAAGACGATGGCGGTGACCGTCAACGGCGAGCTGCCCGAGGGCGTGACGGCCAAGGACCTGATCCTGGCCATCATCGCGAAGATCGGCACCGGCGGCGGCCAGGGCTATGTCATCGAATACCGCGGCGAGGCCATCGAGAAGCTCTCGATGGAGGCGCGGATGACCATCTGCAACATGTCGATCGAGGCGGGCGCGCGGGCCGGGATGATCGCCCCGGACAAGACCACCTTCGACTACGTACAGGGCCGCGAGCACGCCCCGCAGGGCGCCGACTGGGACGAGGCCGTGGCGTACTGGAAGACGCTGCGCACCGACGAGGACGCGGTCTTCGACCACGAAGTGGTCATCGAGGGCAGCGAGCTGGCGCCGTTCGTCACCTGGGGCACGAACCCGGGCCAGGGCGCCCCGCTCTCGGAGCGCATCCCCGACCCGGCCTCCTTCGCCGACTCCAGCGCGCAGTACGCGGCCGAGAAGGCCCTGGAGTACATGGGCCTGACCGCGGGGCAGCCGCTGCGCGAGGTGAAGGTGGACACCGTCTTCGTCGGCTCGTGCACCAACGGCCGTATCGAGGACCTGCGTTCGGCCGCCGAGATCCTCCGGGACCGCAAGGTGTCGGACGACGTGACGATGCTCATCGTGCCCGGTTCGGTGCGGGTGGCCCTGCAGGCCGTCGAGGAGGGCCTGGACAAGGTCTTCACCGAGGCGGGGGCCCAATGGCGGCACGCGGGCTGCTCGATGTGCCTGGGCATGAACCCCGACCAGCTCAAGCCCGGGGAGCGCGCCGCCTCCACCTCCAACCGCAACTTCGAGGGCCGGCAGGGCAAGGGCGGACGCACCCATCTGGTCTCGCCCCAGGTCGCGGCGGCCACTGCCGTCTTGGGGCACCTGGCGTCCCCGGCCGACCTGTCCGACGTACGCGAGCCCGCAGGCGTCTGAGGAGAAACGCAACCATGGAAGCCTTCACCACGCACACCGGCCGGGCCGTTCCGCTGCGCCGCAGCAACGTGGACACCGACCAGATCATCCCCGCCCACTGGCTCAAGAAGGTCACCAGGGACGGCTTCGAGGACGGCCTGTTCGAGGCCTGGCGCAAGCAGGACGACTTCGTCCTCAACCAGCCCGCCTACCAGGGCGGCACCGTGCTGGTCGCCGGCCCGGACTTCGGTACGGGCTCCTCGCGCGAGCACGCCGTGTGGGCCCTGCAGAACTACGGCTTCAAGGCCGTCATCTCGCCCCGCTTCGCCGACATCTTCCGCGGCAACTCCCTCAAGAACGGCCTGCTGACGGTCGTCCTCCCGCAGGACACCGTCGAGGCCCTGTGGGAGCTGGCCGAGGCCGACCCGGCCACGGAGGTCACCGTGGATCTGGTGCGGCGCAAGGTAGTTGCCCCCGGCATCGAGGCGGACTTCGAGCTGGACGAGAACGCCCGCTGGAGGCTCCTGGAGGGCCTGGACGACATCAGCCTGACCCTCAAGAACGAGGGGGCCATCGCGGAATACGAGGCCTCCCGCGCCGCGTTCAAGCCCCGGACGCAGGCCGCCTGAGAAAGCACCGGAAGCCCGGCGCGCTGCGCCCCCCGCCCCTCTGCGGCGGGGGGCGCAGACGTGTGTAGGGACGTGTGTTGGGGCCCCGTGAAGCGACAACTCGCCCCAGATGGCACAATCTGTGCATGGAACGCGACGGTCAACTCGAGCTCTACGACCGGCTCGCCGCCCGCCTGAAGGAGGCGCACAAGCGGGTGCGCACACTGCAAGTTCCGGAGGACGTACGGGTAGCGCTCACGCGGAAGCTGCTCGTCATCACCGCGGCTTCGAAGCACGACATGGCCGATGCGGAACGGCGCCTCGAGCGACTCATGAAGGACGTTGACGAGGGCCGATTCCCGGGTGACCGGACAGACGTACGCGCTGACGGAACTCCGTGACGGTCGAGTTCGTTGCGGCACGCGGGTGATTCGCCCGTTTCGTATTTGATTTGCGGTATATATCTCCCTAGCGTGCGAAAAAGCTTGAACACATTCGTTCCTGCACTCTGCTGTCTCTGAAGGGGAAGTCGACGTGAACAAGGCGCAGCTCGTAGAAGCAATCTCCGACCAGCTTGGCGGACGCCAGCAGGCCGCTGACGCGGTCGATGTCGTTCTGGACGCGATCGTCCGCTCGGTCGTCCAGGGTGAGCGGGTCTCCGTCACCGGTTTCGGTTCGTTCGAGAAGGTGGAGCGCCCGGCCCGGTACGCCCGTAACCCCCAGACCGGTGAGCGCGTCCGGGTCAAGAAGACCGCGGTGCCCCGTTTCCGTGCGGGTGCCGGCTTCAAGGACCTGGTCAGCGGTGCCAAGAAGCTCCCCAAGAACGACGTCGCGGTGAAGAAGGCTCCTAAGGGCAGCCTGTCCAGCGGGACTTCCACCAAGAAGGCCGCCACCAAGAAGGCCGCGGCGAAGAAGAGCACCGCCAAGAAGACCGCCGCGAAGAAGACCACGGCGGCCAAGAAGACCACCGCGGCGAAGAAGACCACCGCGAAGAAGGCACCCGCGAAGAAGACCGCGGCGAAGAAGGCCACCACAGCGGCGAAGAAGAGCACCGCCAAGAAGGCGGCGCCGGCGAAGAAGACCGCCGCGAAGAAGGCCACCCCGGCGGCGAAGAAGACCACCGCCAAGAAGGCACCGGCCAAGAAGACCACCGCCAAGAAGGCGCCCGCGAAGAAGACCGCGGCCCGTAAGACCACCGCCAAGAAGACGACCGCACGTCGCCGGTAAGCAGCGGACGGCCCCCGGAGGGCCGCGCCGCAGACCCGACAGCGCCGGGCCGGGCTCCTGAAGCAGGAGCCCGGCCCGGCGGGCGTTCGGGGACACGCGGCGGACCGGCCCCGTGCGCCGTCCGGGGGTTGGGAGACCGCCCGAGGTCAACGGCGCGGGGCCCCGTACGGGGGCGGTCAGCCGACCTCGTACGGACGCTCTTACGGGTTGCACGGGGCGAGGCCCGTCCGCCCGGCGTCAGGGGCTTCTGGCGGCATGGGGCCGGCCCCGCAGAGCCGCCGCCCTCACAAGGTCTGGAGCGTCACCAGCGTGATCCGGCGGGAACCGCCCTCGTCCTCGGTCTCGATCCGCACCCGCTGACCCGGGCGCAGGAGCCGCAGCCCGCCCGCGTCGAAGGCCGCTGCGGGGAAGTCCAGCGGGGTGCCGTCGTCCAGGAGCACGCTGCCTGAACGGGTTTCGGGGTCGTAGGTGTACGCGGTGGCCTGCATGCCCGCAGCCTACTGGGGGACCTGCGAGGGGCCCGCGGGGCACAGCGCGGCCGTGAAAGGACCCACGCCCAGTGCGACCGCGGCCGCCAGATCGGCACCGGTGTCCACATCCTGACGGACGCTGTCCACTTCGCGGAGGGCGAGTTCGGCGGCGCCCGACGCACGGTGGCGTTCGCGCGAGGGGCCGCCGAATGCGGGGGAGAGGGCGCTTCCGGGAAGCGCCGACAAAAGCGTCGTACCGATTCCCGCCGCATCCGCGAGAAAAGCGCGCGGAAACTCGGCGGCGGCCCGCAGCACCCGCTCCAATTCCCGCGGACGCAGCGCGGGGAGATCCGCATTGAGCGCGGCGACGGCGGCTTCCGGGGCGTTCTCGCGCACCGCGGCGGCGCCGTGCGCCAGCGCGGTGTTGAGTCCTGCTGCGGGGGAGTCGGTGACGACGCGGGCGCCGAGGGCCGACAACTCCGCCGAGGCCAGCCCGTCGTCCGTGACAACCACCACACTCCGCACCGCGGCGCAGGCCAGCGCCGCACCCACGGTGTCCTTGGCGAACGCCAGCGCGAGTCCCGGCAGGGCCGCGCCGCCCGCGGCGGGCGCGAGCCGCGACTTGGCCAGGGGAAGCGGCTTCAGCGGCACCACCAGGGACCATGCCGCGGGCTGCGGGGGAGTCCGGGTCGCGTGCATCCGCCTATTCTCGCCCGGGGCCGGGGCATCGCCGTACGCCCGGGGTTACGGTGTGCACGACAGTCGGTGTCCGAGAGTGGGCCACACGCGGCCCGACCGGGCGGGGTTCGCCGGTCGACCTCGTTTACTGGAGAAACTTAAGGAGATGGTGTCCGGGTGTCCCGCCGCAAAATCGGCTTTTGGTATCGCCTCGCAGCGGTCCTGCTGAAACCGCCGCTGCTCCTCCTCTTCAAGCGGGACTGGCGGGGAATGGAGAACATTCCGGACGACGCCGGGTTTATCACCGTCGTCAATCACAACTCCTATCTGGACCCGCTCTCCTACGCGCACTGGCAGTACAACACCGGCAGGGTGCCCCGCTTCCTCGCGAAGGTCGGGCTCTTCAAGGGCGGCTTCGTCGGCGCCTTCATGCGGGGTACGGGACAGATCCCGGTGTACCGCGAGTCGGCCGACGCCGTCGGCGCATTCCGCGCGGCAGTTGAGGCCATCGAGAAGGGCGAGTGCGTTGCCTTCTATCCCGAGGGCACCCTCACCCGCGACCCCGAACTGTGGCCCATGGCGGGCAAGAGCGGCGCCGCGCGCGTCGCCCTGCTCACCAAGGCCCCGGTGATCCCCGTGGCGCAGTGGGGCGCCAACCACGCGCTGCCCCCGTACGGGAAGCTGCGGCTCTTCCCGCGCAAGACGCTCACGGTGCAGGCGGGGCCGCCCGTGGACCTCTCGGAGTTCTACGGGCAGGAGCCGACGGCCGAGGTGCTCCAGCAGGTCACCACCGTGCTGATGGACGCCGTCACCGATCAGCTCGCGCTGATCCGCGAGGAGACCCCGCCGGCCGAGCGCTACGACATGCGCAAGGCGGCGGTCGAGCGGCGGAAGAAGCAGCAGGCGGGCACCGAGCAGGCGCAGAGCGACCAGGGAGAGAAAGCGTGACCAAAGCCGCCGTGTTCGGCACCGGGTCCTGGGGCACCGCCTTCGCGATGGTGCTCGCCGACGCGGGCTGCGAGGTGACCCTGTGGGGACGGCGCCCGGAGCTCGTGGACGCGGTCAACTCCCGCCGCCGCAACCCCGACTACCTCCCGGACACCGAACTCCCCGCCGCCGTACGGGCGACGACCGACCCCGCCGAGGCCGCCCGGGACGCCGAGTTCACCGTGCTCGCCGTGCCGTCCCAGACGCTGCGGGGCAACCTGGAGGGCTGGGCGCCCCTGCTGCGCGAGGACACCGTGCTGGTCTCCCTCATGAAGGGCGTCGAACTCGGCACGGCGAAGCGGATGAGCGAGGTCATCGGCGAGGTCGCCAAGGCGGGCCCGGAGCGGGTCGCGGTGCTCTCGGGGCCCAACCTGGCCCGCGAGATCGCCGCCAGGCAGCCCGCGGCCTCCGTCGTGGCCTGTGCTGACGAATCGGTTGCGCAGCGCCTCCAGACGGCCTGCCACACCCCGTACTTCCGCCCGTACACCAACACCGACGTCGTCGGCTGCGAGCTCGGCGGCGCCGTCAAGAACGTCATCGCGCTCGCCGTCGGCATCGCCGACGGCATGGGCCTGGGCGACAACGCCAAGGCCTCGCTGATCACCCGCGGGCTCGCCGAGACCACCAGGCTCGGGCTCGCGATGGGGGCCGAGGCGCACACCTTCGCCGGACTCGCGGGCATGGGGGACCTGGTGGCCACGTGCTCCTCGCCGCTCTCCCGCAACCACACCTTCGGCACCAACCTGGGCCGCGGCATGACGCTCCGGGAGACGATCGCGGTCACCAAGCAGACCGCCGAAGGCGTCAAGTCCTGTGAGTCCGTACGGGATCTGGCGCGCCGGCACGGCGCGGAGATGCCGCTCACCGAGACCGTCTTCGACATCGTGCACGAGGGGAAGCCCCCGCACGTCGCGCTGAGGGAACTGATGTCCCGCAGCGCGAAGCCCGAGCGCGTCTGAGCCGCCGGGCCGAGCGCGTCGCAGACGCCCGGGCCCGAGCGCGTTCGAGACGCGAATCCGAGACGGTAAGGTTCGAGGCGATATGAGCAGCCAGACCCCTGACTCCCGCAAGCCCCGCGTCGCCGTGGTGTTCGGCGGCCGCAGTTCCGAGCACGCCATCTCCGTCCTCACGGCGGGCGCCGTCCTGGGCGCCATCGACCGCGAGAAGTACGAGGTGCTGCCGATCGGCATCACCGCCGACGGCCGCTGGGCGCTGACGGCCGACGACCCTGAGCGCATGGCCATCGAGGACCGTAAACTCCCCAGCGTCGCGGAGCTCGCCGAATCCGAGTCGGGCGGCGTGCTGCTGCCGGTCGACGCGGGCAGCCGCGAGGTGACCTACCTGGAGCCGGGCTCGGTGCCCAAGGCGCTGGGCGAGGTGGACGTCGTCTTCCCCGTGCTGCACGGCCCGTACGGCGAGGACGGCACCCTGCAGGGGCTGCTCGAACTCTCCGGCATCCCGTACGTCGGCGCAGGCGTGCTCGCCTCGGCCGTCGGGATGGACAAGGAGTACATGAAGCGGATCTTCACCTCCTTCGGCCTGCCGGTCGGCCCGTACGTCACCATCAGGCCCCGCGAGTGGGAGCAGGACCCGGCCGCCTCGCGCAAGAAGGTCGTGGACTTCGCCGCCGACCACGGCTGGCCGGTCTTCGTGAAGCCCGCGCGCGCCGGATCCTCCATGGGCATCACCAAGGTCGACGACCTCGCCGGTCTTGACGAGGCGATCGAGGAGGCCCGCCGCCACGACCCCAAGGTCGTCGTGGAGTCGCTGCTCAGCGGCCGCGAGATCGAGTGCGGGGTGCTGGAGTTCGAGGACGGCCCGCGCGCGAGCGTGCCCGCCTGGATCCCGCCGGCCGACGCGCACGACTTCTACGACTTCGAGGCGAAGTACATCGACTCCTCCACCGGCGTCGTGCCGGCCCCGCTCACCGAGGAACAGACCGCCGAGGTGCGGGAGTTGGCGGTGCGCGCCTTCGACGCCGCGTCCTGCGAGGGCATCGTGCGCGCGGACTTCTTCCTCACCGACGAGGGCGAGTTCGTGATCAACGAGATCAACACCATGCCGGGCTTCACGCCCATCTCCATGTACCCGCGCATGTGGCAGGAGAGCGGCGTGAGTTACCCCGAGCTGATCGACCGCCTCGTGCAGGCGGCCCTGCGCCGCAGCACGGGCCTGCGCTGAGCGGCCCAGCCCGAGAAACCCCGCAGCCCCGGTCCGGCATCAGCCCGGGCCGGGGCCGCGTATGTGCGGGCCGGTACGGCGCAGGTGCGCGCACGCGCGGGGAGTTGTGCGCCGGGGGCGTCAACCGCGGTCCGGTACCGCCTTCTTGACCGGCGCGGCGAACTCGGTCAGCACGCCCGCCTCGGGCTTGTAGTCGCCGGGGACGGTCACCTCCACGTTCGCGGCCCTGTCGGTGGTCGTGAACCGCCAGCCGTCGTCCTGCTTTTCGAGCAGCCAGGAGACGCCGTTCACTTCCATCGCCTCCGCCGTGGGGTTGTAGTGTTCACTGCCGGGCGTCAGCTTCTCGGGTTTCGGTACCCCGCACCGCAGCTCGATGGCCGGATCGCCCCACGCGGCCGTGTACGTCGACGCGGGGTCGAGCGAGATCCGCTGCTGCCCGTCCACCGCGTCAGGAAGCTGTCCGTGCAGTGCCCGGCACGCCTGCGCCGCCTGCCCCGAGGGCTTGGGCGCCGGCGGGCCCGATGAGCCGGAGCAGCCCGCGACGGCGGCCGGCACGGCGAGTGCGGTGACGGCTGCGAGGAGGACGGAGCCCCGGTGGTGCCAAATGCTCACCGGGCGAGCATACGGGGAGCTACAGATGGACCACCGGACAGGTCAGGGTGCGGGTGATCCCGTCCACCCGCTGGACGTTGGCGACCACCATGCGGCCCAGCTCGTCGACGGTGTCGGCCTGTGCGCGCACGATCACGTCGTACGGACCGGTCACGTCCTCGGCCTGGATCACGCCCGGGATCTTGGCAATCACATCGGCGACGGCCGACGCCTTGCCCACCTCGGTCTGGATGAGGATGTACGCCTGTACCACGGAACCTCCAGGGCGGCTACGAGGATCATGGGGAGTGTGCGGTCGGGCAACGAGGAGACGCCACGGTACCGCGTAGCCATTCTCCCCAGGGAGCCCCGAAACACCCCCGGTAACCGCAGGTTGACGTGCACGGCGGCGCACGCGGGGGTGGACAGGGCGCGCACCGCGCCCGCGACGGACAAGCGAAGGGAAACGTGATGCACGATCTGAACGGCGGCAGCGGAGGGCTGGGTGGCGGCGCGCACCCAGGGGTCCCGGGGGTCTACCCGCGCACTCCGGGGACCGTGGGCGAGCTCGGCGAGTTCGGCCTGATCCGGGAGCTGACCTCCCGCCTCCCGCTCACCCCCGCCGTACGGATCGGCCCCGGCGACGATGCCGCCGTCGTCTCCGCGCCGGACCGCAGGGTGGTGGCCAGCACCGACATCCTGCTGGAGGGCCGGCACTTCCGCCGCGACTGGTCCACCGCGTACGACGTGGGGCGCAAGGCCGCCGCGCAGAACCTCGCCGACATCGCCGCCATGGGCGCCGTGCCCACCGCGCTGCTGCTCGGCCTCGTGGTCCCCGCCGAGCTCCCGGCGAACTGGCCGACCGAGCTCATGGACGGCATCCGCGACGAGGCCCAGGTCGCCTCGGCCGCCGTGGTCGGGGGCGACGTCGTGCGCGGCGACACCATCACCGTCTCGATCACCGCGCTCGGGGACATGCGGGGCCAGGAGCCGGTGACCCGTGCCGGGGCGCGGCCGGGGGACACCGTGGCGGTGACCGGCTGGCTCGGCTGGTCGGCGGCCGGGCACGCGGTGCTCTCCCGCGGATTCCGCTCCCCGCGCGCCTTCGTGGAGGCGCACCGGCGTCCGGAGCCGCCGTACCACGCGGGTCCCGCCGCCGCCTCGCTCGGCGCGACCGCGATGACCGACGTCAGCGACGGACTGATCGCGGACCTCGGGCACATCGCCGAGTCCAGCAAGGTGCGTATCGACCTGCGCTCCGCCGACCTGGACGTGCCCGCGCAGATGAACGACATCGGGCAGGCCGTCGGCGTCGACCCGCTGCACTGGGTGCTCACCGGCGGCGAGGACCACGCGATCGTCGCGACCTTCCCGCCCGACAGGAAGCTGCCCGCGCGCTGGCGCCGCATCGGCGAGGTGCGCGCGCCCTCCGCGCTGCCGCAGGTCACCGTCGACGGCGCCGCCTGGGACAAGGCGGGCGGCTGGGACCACTTCGGCGACGCCGAGGGCTGAGCTGCTGAGCTCCGGCGACGCCGAGGGCTGAGCGTCCCCTGACCGGGCCAGGAGGAGGGACCGGCCGCGCACGGGCAGTCCGTACGAGGGCTGGCCACGGGCCCGCGCCGCCGGCCGATTACCGTCGGGGCCATGGAAACCCCCGCGGCACCCACCGCCCCGCCCCGCGTGCTGACCATCGCAGGCTCCGACTCCGGCGGCGGCGCCGGCATCCAGGCCGACCTGAAGACCATGATGGCGCTCGGCACCCACGGCATGAGCGTGATCGTCGCCGCCACCGCGCAGAACTCGCTCGGCGTGCAGGGCTTCTGGGAGCTCCCCGTGGAGGCCGTGCGCGCGCAGTACCGCAGCGTGGTGGACGACATCGGCGTACAGGCCGTGAAGACCGGCATGCTCGCCTCGGCCGGACTCGTGGAGACCGTCGCCGCGCTGCTCGCCGAGGCGCCCGCGCCCGTGGTGGTGGACCCGGTCGGGGTCTCCAAGCACGGCGATTCGCTGCTGGCCCGCGAGGCGCTGGACTCGGTCCGTACGAAGCTGCTGCCCGCCGCCACCGTGGCCACCCCCAACCTGGACGAGGTGAGGCAGCTCACCGGCGTGCACGTCACCGACGAGTCCGGGATGCGCGAGGCGGCCGCCGCGGTCCTCTCGTACGGGCCCCGCTGGGCGCTGATCAAGGGCGGGCACCTGCCCGGCGAGGCGGTCGACCTGCTCACCGACGGGGAAGCCGAGCACTGGCTGCGCGCCCCGCGCCACGACAACCGGCACACCCACGGCACCGGCTGCACGCTGGCCAGCGCCATCGCGGCCGAACTGGCCAAGGGCCTGAGCGTCCCCGAGGCGGCCGCCGCGGCCAAGGACTATGTGACGGGCGCCATCGCGGCGGGCTTCCCGCTGGGTTCGGGACTCGGGCCCGTCGACCATGCGTGGCGGACCCGCAACTGAGCGTCACGGCACGGGAGATGCGAAAGCCGGCCCACCCTGCGGTGGACCGGCTCCGGCCTTCCGGCAACCAGCGAGATGCGTGGCTGCGCCGCTTACAGCAGCGACGTCAGCCCGCGGTCTTGCCGGCCTTGATGCACGAGGTGCAGGCGTTGAGGCGCTTCGGCGTCCCACCGACCACGGAACGCACGCGCTGGATGTTCGGGTTCCAGCGCCGCCGGGTGCGGCGGTGCGAGTGGGAGATGTTGTTGCCGAAGCCCGGCCCCTTGCCGCAGACGTCGCAGTTGGCAGCCACGGGTCACTCCAAAGACTTCAGATGCACGTACGGAAAATCCCGGCGACGCAAGATCAGAGATTGACCGGCAGTGCCAGGGAGGTGATGGTCGCCCGATTTACATCAAGCAACCGGAGCAGCATACAACGGCCGCTCACGAACAGCGAAACTAGCACCTCCCGTCCCGCCCCCGACCTGGGCCCCGGGCCTTCCCCGGGCTAGCCTGCGGTCAGCCGGTCCCGCCCCGCAGCCGTACCGAAGGAGGGTCACCGCGTGCCGCTCCCGCTCGACTCCGCCGCGGTACGGAACTGGTGCGCACTGGCGCTGGAGGCGCTGCGGGAGGAGCGCGGGGCGCTGGACGCGATCAACGTGTTCCCCGTCGCCGACGGCGACACCGGCACCAACCTCTACCGCACCCTCGACGCCGGGGCCCGTGGCCTGGACGGGCAGCCCGACGCCGCCGATCCGCTCGCGGTCCTCGCGCGCTCCGCGCTGCTGGGCGCGTGCGGCAACTCCGGCACGATCCTCGCCCAACTCCTGTACGGACTCGCCGAGTCGGACGGCGGGAGCGCGGGTGAGGGGAGCGCGGGTGCCCTGGAAGCCCCGGAGTCGCCCGGCGCCCGGCTCGCCCGCGCGCTGCGGGAGGCGGCGGGGTCCGCGTACGCCGCCGTGGCGCACCCCGTCGAGGGCACGATGCTCACCGTGGCGGCAGCGGCGGCCGAGGCGGCCGAGCGCGCGGCGGGGGAGGGCGGCGATGTGCGGGCCGTGGCGTACGCCGCCGACGCCGCCGCACGCGCCGCGCTCTCCGCGACCACCTCCCAACTCCCCGTGCTGGCCCGCTCGTCGGTGGTCGACGCGGGCGCCCGCGGCCTGACCCTGGTGCTGGGGGCGCTGGCGCGGGCGCTGTCGGGGGAGGTGGCGGCGAGCGCCGAGCCGCTGAGTGGCGGGTCCGTGAACGGGGCCGGGTCCGCGAACGGTGCGCGGGCCGAAGCTCCGGTCCCCGCGCCCGCTCCGCCGTCCGCCTCGCCCTCGTACGAGGTGATGTATCTGCTCGACGCCGGCGAGGAGGCCCTGGGCGCGCTGCGCGAGGCGCTGGACGCGCTGCCCGGCGCCGACTCCCTCGTGATCGGCGGCGGTCACGCGCTGTGGAGCGTCCATGTGCACACCGACGACGCCGGCGCCGCGGTGGAGGCGGGCATCGCGGCGGGCCACCCGCACCGCATCCGCATCACCCACCTCCCGGGTCCGGGCGCCACGGCGGTCGGGGCATGCGCCGGGGCCCCCGCGACCACCACGCCCGCAGCGCGCTCCGTGGTCGCGGTCGTGGCGGGCGACGGGCTCGCGGAGCTCTGCCGGGAGGCGGGCGCCGCCGTCGTACGCGTCGCGCCCGGCGCCCACGGGACCGGCGGCTGCCCCGACGCGGGCGGCACCGACGCGAAGACGCTGCTGGACGCGCTGCACGCGACCGGTTCGCCGGAGGCCGTGCTGCTGCCCAACGACCCCGACCTGCGCGCCACGGCCGTGCACGCCGCGGGCCTCGCGCGGGCCGAGGGACTGCGGGTCGCCGTGATCCCCACCAGGGCCGCCGTACAGGGCATCGCGGCGCTCGCGGTGCACGAGCCGGACCGCGGGTTCGACGAGGACGTGGTGGCGATGACCGCGGCGGCCGGCGCCACCCGGTACGGCGAAGTGGCCGTCGCTGAGCGGCAGTCGTGGACCATGGCCGGTATCTGCCAGGCGGGCGACGTGCTGGGCCTGGTGGACGGCGACGTGGCGGTGATCGGCACGGACGTCGGGCAGGTGGCGACCGACGTGCTGGAGCGCATGCTCGCGGCGGGCGGCGAGATGGTGACCCTGGTGCTCGGCTCCGGCGCGGAGGCGGGGCTCGCCGAGCGCCTGGAGGAGCACGTGCGGCGCGCGCACCTGGCCGTGGACACGGTCGTGTACGACGGGCGGCAGAGCGCACCCGTCCTGCTCGTCGGCGTCGAATAGGGGCACTTGCCGCACGGGGGAGGGCGTCCGGCGTCCCGGATGACCGCCGTTGTCACACCCATGGTGTGCAATGGGACGCGTGCCTGCGCTCGACGAATCGTCCAAGGAACCGCTCAAGGAGCCCCTCAAGAAGGTGCTCGGAGGCAACACCGCCAAGGTGATGGCCGAGCACCTCGACCTGCACACGGTCGGCGACCTCCTGCACCACTATCCCCGGAGGTATGAGGAGCGCGGCAGGCTCACCGCGCTCTCCGACCTCCCGCTCGACGAGCATGTGACGGTGGTCGCACAGGTCGAGAAGGCCGAGATGCTCAAGTTCCGGCAGGGCAAGGGCCAGCGGCTCGAGGTGACCATCACCGACGGCAGCGGGCGGCTCCAGCTCGTGTTCTTCGGCAAGGGGGCGTACAGGCCCAAGAGCGACCTGATCCCCGGCCGCCGCGCGATGTTCGCGGGCAAGGTCAGCGTCTTCAACCGCCGCCGCCAGCTCGCCCACCCGCAGTACGAGCTGCTCGACCCGGGCACAGGCCCCGAGCCGGGCGCGGGAGCGGGATCAGGGGCCGGCGACGTGGCGGGCGCGGTGGACGCGTTCGCCAACAGGCTCCTGCCCATCTATCCGGCCACGGCCCAGATCGCCTCCTGGACCCTCGCGCAGTCCGTGCAGACCGTGCTGACCTCGATGGAGGCCACGGGCTGGGCCGGCCTGACCGACCCGCTGCCCGGTTCGATCCGCGAGCAGCGCGGACTCATCGCGCTGCCCGAGGCGTTCGAGAAGGTGCACAGGCCGCGCAGCAAGCAGGACATCGAGGAAGCCCGCGCCCGGCTGAAGTGGGACGAGGCGTTCGTGCTCCAAGTCGCCCTGGCCCGCCGCAGGTTCGCCGAGACCCAGGAGCCGGCCAGGCCGCGCGAGCCGGTGCCCGGCGGCATCCTGGACGCCTTCGACGCCAAGCTGCCCTTCACCCTCACCGAGGGCCAGGAGAAGGTCAGCGGCGAGATCCTCGGCGACCTCGCGACCGAACACCCCATGCACCGCCTGCTCCAGGGCGAGGTCGGCTCCGGCAAGACGATGGTGGCGCTGCGCGCCATGCTCACCGTGGTGGACGCGGGAGGGCAGGCCGCCATGCTCGCCCCCACCGAAGTGCTGGCCCAGCAGCACCACCGTTCCATCGTGGAGATGATGGGGGAGCTCGCCGAGGGCGGGATGCTCGGCGGCGCGGAGCACGGCACCAAGGTGGTGCTGCTCACGGGCTCGATGGGCGCCGCGGCCCGCCGCCAGGCGCTGCTGGACATCGTGACCGGCGAGGCCGGGATCGTGATCGGCACGCACGCGCTGATCGAGGACAAGGTCGAGTTCCACGACCTGGGCCTGGTGGTCGTGGACGAGCAGCACAGGTTCGGCGTCGAGCAGCGCGACGCCCTGCGCGCCAAGGGGCAGCAGCCGCCGCACCTGCTGGTGATGACCGCCACACCGATTCCCCGCACGGTCGCCATGACCGTCTTCGGCGACCTGGAGACCTCGGTCCTCGACCAGCTCCCCGCCGGCAGGTCCCCGATCGCCAGCCACCTCGTCCCGGCAGCCGACAAGCCGCACTTCCTCGCGCGTACGTGGGAGCGCGTACGCGAGGAGGTGCAGGGCGGTCACCAGGCGTACGTCGTCTGCCCCCGCATCGGCGACGAGGAGGAGCAGGGCAGCAAGGGCGGAAAGGGCGGCAAGAAGGGCGCGGCGGAGCAGTTCCCCGAGGAGGCCGACGACGCGGGCGCCGACGCCGCGGAGAAGCGCCCGCCGCTCGCGGTCCTGGAGGTGGCCGAGCAGCTGAACGGCGGCCCCCTGCAAGGGCTCAGGGTCGAGGCGCTGCACGGCAGGATGCAGCCCGAGGCCAAGGACGCGCTGATGCGCCGCTTCGCCGCGGGCGAGGTGGACGTGCTGGTCGCCACCACCGTGATCGAGGTCGGCGTCAACGTCCCCAACGCCACCGTCATGGTGATCATGGATGCGGACCGCTTCGGCGTCTCCCAGCTCCACCAGCTCCGCGGCCGGGTGGGCCGTGGCGCGGCCGCCGGGCTGTGCCTGCTGGTGACCGAGATGCCCGAGGCCAGCCCCGCGCGCTCGCGCCTCGCCGCCGTCGCCTCCACTCAGGACGGCTTCGAGCTCTCCCGCATCGACCTGGAGCAGCGCCGGGAGGGCGACGTGCTGGGCCAGGCCCAGTCCGGGGTGCGCTCCTCGCTCCGGATGCTCCAGGTCATCGAGGACGAGGACGTGATCGCCGCGGCCCGCGAGGAGGCCGCGGCCCTGGTCGCCGCCGACCCGGAGCTGGAGGGCATGCCGGAGCTGCGCACCGCGCTCGCCGCCCTCCTCGACGAGGAACGGGAGGGCTATCTGGACAAGGGCTGAGCGCCGCACCGGGCCCGCGCGGGGCGGCCGTACGGGAACGGAGCGCCTGGGCACGGGCGTTCGGCGCCCCCACAGGCGCCATGGGATGCTCTTTCCGTAAGGCCGCTGCTTTCCGCAAGGCTGCTGCGTACGACCGCAAAGGACCCGACCCCATGACCCGCGTGATCGCCGGCGCCGCCGGGGGACGCCGCCTCACCGTGCCGCCGGGCACCGGCACCCGCCCCACGTCCGACCGCGCGCGCGAGGGACTGTTCTCCAGCTGGGAGGCGCAGCTCGGCGGCGCGGCTGGCTGGCGGGGCGCCCGGGTGCTCGACCTGTACGCGGGCTCGGGCGCCGTCGGCCTGGAGGCCCTCTCCCGCGGCGCGGCCCACGTCCTGCTCGTCGAGGCCGACCAGCGCGCGGCCCGCACCGTCCAGCAGAACGTCCGCGCGCTGGGCCTCCCCGGCGCCGAGGTGCGCACGGGGAAGGCCGCGCAGACCCTCGCGGGCCCGCCGCCGGGTGAGCCGTACGACGTGGTCTTCCTCGATCCTCCGTACGCCGTCACCGACGAGGAGCTGCGCGAGATCCTCCTCACACTCCGTGCCGGGGGCTGGCTCGCCGACGGGGCGCTGGCCACCGTGGAGCGGAGCACGAGGGGCGGCGAATTCCGCTGGCCGGAGGGGTACGAGGGGATCAGGTCCCGGCGCTACGGCGAGGGGACGCTCTGGTACGGTCACGCCGCCGCAGAGGAAGTTACTCACGAGTCATGCTGACCGACCAGCCCGTTCGTCCGGAGAGCGAGGAAACGCCAGTGCGCCGCGCAGTCTGTCCGGGGTCCTTCGACCCCATCACCAACGGCCACCTCGACATCATCGCCCGCGCTTCCAAGCTCTATGACGCCGTGCACGTCGCCGTCATGATCAACAAATCGAAGCAGGGCCTGTTCACCGTCGACGAGCGCATGGACCTCATCCGCGAGGTCACCGAGAGATTCGGGAACGTGGAGGTCGAGGCCTTCCACGGCCTGCTCGTCGACTTCTGCAAGGAGCGCGACATCCCCGCCATCGTCAAGGGGCTGCGCGCGGTCAGCGACTTCGACTACGAGCTGCAGATGGCCCAGATGAACAACGGCCTCTCCGGCGTCGAGACCCTCTTCGTGCCGACCAACCCCACCTACAGCTTCCTCTCCTCCAGCCTGGTCAAGGAGGTCGCCACCTGGGGCGGCGACGTCTCCCACCTGGTGCCCGGGCCCGTGCAGCGCGAGCTCGCCGGGAAGCTCGGGCAGTCCTGACCCGGGCATAGGGCCGCACCGGCCAACCGCCCGGCCGCGTGCGGGAGTCCGGCTTGCGGCATCAGGTGTCGAACGGTGCGCTCCGGGCCGTACAGTCGCCTCCGTGGACGTTCAGCAGAAACTCGACGAGATCGTGGCGGCCGTCGGCAACGCGCGCTCCATGCCCATGTCGGCCTCCTGCGTGGTGAACCGGGCCGAGCTGCTCGCCATGCTCGCCGAGGTGCGCGAGGCGCTGCCCGGATCGCTCGCCGAGGCGCAGGAACTCCTCGGCGGCCGCGAGCAGATGGTCGCCGAGGCGCAGGCCGAGGCCCAGCGCATCATCGACTCGGCGCAGTCCGAGCGCGGCAGCCTGGTCTCCGGCACCGAGATCGCGCGCAGCGCCCAGGAGGAGGCCGACCGCATCCTGGCGCAGGCCCGTACGGAGGCCGAGGAGATCCGCGCCGAGGCCGACGACTACGTCGACAGCAAGCTCGCCAACTTCGAGGTCGTGCTCAGCAAGACCATCGGCTCGGTCGAGCGCGGCCGCGAGAAGCTCCTCGGCGCCGGACCCGGCGCCGAGGAGTGGAACGAGGAGTTCGCCGAGGACGCCCCCGAGCGCACCACCGACCCGCAGGAGCTGCGCCGCCGCGCCGACCAGTACGTGGACGCGCGCCTCGGCTCGGTGGCCGCGGTGCTGGCCAAGACCCTGGAGGCGGCGGGGCGCGGCCGGCAGAAGCTCCTCGGCCGCCAGCCCGCCGACGAGCTCCCTGACTACCTGGACGGCGCGGAGGACGGCGGCTCCACGCACTACGACGACGCGGGCTATCTGGCCCAGCTCTCCGCGCTCCAGGACCCGCAGCACGAGCAGGCGCAGCCCGAGCAGGCGCAGCCCGAGCAGGTCCAGGTCCCCGTGCAGCATGCTGCCCCGCCCCAGCACCCCGAGGAGATGCCGCCGCCCCCGCAGATGCCCGAGCAGATGCCCGAGTGGCAGCCGGCTGCGGCCTCGGCGGACCCGTACGCGGCCCCGATGAACCCCGCCTACCCGGGCCAGATGCCGTACCAGGACCCGCAGCAGCCCCCCATGCCGCAGGACCCCTACGGCTACCCCCAGTTCCCGCAGCAGGACCCGTACGGCCAGCAGCTCCCCTACGGGCAGGACCCGCAGTTCGCCCAGGACCCCTACTTCGCGGGCCAACAGCCGCAGCCGCAGCAGCCGCAGATGTACGAGGACCCGATGGCGTACCAGCAGCCGCAGCAGCCCCTGCAGCAGCCCGTGTACCCGCAGCCCGGGACGCAGCAGCTCGACGAGACCAGCCTCTTCGACACCAGCATGATCGACCTGGACCAGGTGCGGCGGTACGAGCAGGAGCAGGGGTACGGCCAGGGCCGCTGAGCGGTCCCGCGGCCCCTGCGGCGGGGAGGTCCGGGCCCCGTGTGCCGGGCCCGGGCCCGCGGTCCCCGGGCGGATTGGGCCTGTGGGAGACGGTGACGTATCCTGGCTCTTCGGTCACGCGTATGCCCGCGATGACGGCTGCCCGGAAGCCCCAAGGCCGGGCGGCGAGCCCCACGATGAAAGCAGGAAGCCCTGAACGCCCCCCTCGACCACCGCGCGCCTCTCGTGTTCGACACACGCGAGCTGGAGCGGCGTCCTGGTGCGATGAAGCGGCTGTCCCGCACGGTGCCCTCACCGGGGGACATGAGCGTGGAGTTCATCGGGGTGCCGGACGACGCGGAGCTGGAAATCGACCTCCGTCTGGAGTCGGTCATGGAAGGAGTGCTCGTTACGGGCACCGTCCGTGCACCGCTCAAGGGGGAGTGCGTAAGGTGTCTGGAGCCGTTCACGCGAGAGTGCGTGGCGGACTTCCAGGAGATGTTCTCCTACCCCGACGCCGACGACCGGGGCCGCGAGAAGGCGGAGCCCGGCGACGACGCCGAGGAGGAGGACACCCTCTTCCTCGAGGGAGATCTCTTCGACCTCGAACCGGTGCTGCGAGACGCGGTGGTGCTCTCACTGCCGTTGCAGCCGGTGTGCCGGGAGGACTGCCCTGGCCTGTGTCCCGAGTGCGGGGCACGCCTGGCGGACGACCCGGACCACCACCATGAAGAAGCCGTCGACATCCGGTGGGCGGCACTGCAGGAACTCGCCGAAACCATGAAGGACGGCGAGAAGGACGTGCCCCGCGACGCCGGGGATGACTCACAGGAGAAGTAGCCGTGGCTGTTCCGAAGCGGAAGATGTCGCGCAGCAACACGCGCCACCGCCGGTCGCAGTGGAAGGCTGCGGTCCCCACTCTGGTGACGTGCGAGCGCTGCCAGGAGCCGAGGCAGCAGCACATCGCGTGCCCGAGCTGCGGCACCTACAACAAGCGTCAGGTCCTCGAGGTCTGATCGGCTGGTGACAGGCTCCATGTCAGAAGCGCCCACGCCCAAGCAGGCGGCACAGGCGGATCTGGTGGACGCGGCCTCGTCGCACACGCTCCTGGAAGGGCGGCTCGGGTATGAACTCGAGTCCGCCCTTCTGGTGCGTGCGCTGACGCACCGCTCGTATGCGTACGAGAACGGCGGGCTGCCCACCAACGAGCGGCTCGAGTTCCTCGGTGACTCGGTGCTCGGCCTCGTCGTCACCGACACGCTCTACCGGGTACACCCGGACCTCCCCGAGGGCCAGCTCGCCAAGCTGCGGGCCGCGGTGGTCAACTCGCGCGCGCTCGCCGAGGTCGCGCGGGGTCTCGACCTGGGCTCCTTCATCCGCCTCGGGCGCGGTGAAGAGGGCACGGGAGGCCGCGACAAGGCCTCCATCCTGGCCGACACCCTCGAAGCCGTGATCGGCGCGGTCTACCTCGACCGCGGCCTGGAGGCGGCGAGCGAGCTGGTGCACCGGCTCTTCGACCCGCTGATCGACAGGTCGTCCAACCTCGGAGCCGGCCTGGACTGGAAGACCAGCCTCCAGGAGCTGACGGCCGCCGAGGGCCTCGGGGTCCCGGAGTACGCGGTCAGCGAGACCGGTCCGGACCACGAGAAGACCTTCACGGCTGCTGCCCGCGTCGGTGGTGTCGCGTACGGCACCGGCACCGGCCGCAGCAAGAAGGAAGCGGAGCAGCAGGCGGCCGAGACCGCCTGGCACGCGATCCGCACCAACGCCGAGAAGTAACCCCGTACGCAGGAACGGCCGCCCACGCTCCGTGGGCGGCCGCTCTGCGCTCGACCTCCGGAGGACACCGTGCCCGAGCTCCCCGAGGTCGAGTCCGTGCGCCTCGGCCTGGTCCGCTGGGCCGCGCACCGCGAGATCGCCGACGTCGAGGTGCTGCACCCGCGCGCCGTGCGGCGCCACGCGGCCGGCGGCGCCGACTTCGCCGACCGGCTCCGCGGCCACGCCTTCGGCACGCCGCACCGCCGCGGCAAGTACCTGTGGCTCCCGCTCGGCGACACCGGCCACTCCGTGCTCGCCCACCTGGGCATGAGCGGCCAGCTCCTCATCCAGCCCGCCTCGGCGCCCGACGAGAGGCACCTGCGCATCCGCATCGCCTTCACCGACCCCGGCGAGGGCGAGCTGCGCTTCGTGGACCAGCGCACCTTCGGCGGGCTCTCGCTGCACCCCGACAGCCCCGAGGGCGTCCCCGATGTGATCGCGCACATCGCCCGCGACCCCCTGGACCCGGCCTTCGACGAGGCCGCCTTCCACACCGCGCTGCGCCACCGCCGTACGACGGTGAAGCGCGCGCTCCTGGACCAGTCGCTGATCAGCGGCGTCGGCAACATCTACGCGGACGAGGCACTGTGGCGCGCCAAGCTCCACTACGACCGCCCGACGGCCACCCTCACCCGCCCCCGTACCGCCGAACTCCTCGGCCACGTCCGGGATGTGATGAACGCCGCACTCGCCGCCGGGGGCACCAGCTTCGACAGCCTCTACGTGAACGTGAACGGCGAATCCGGCTACTTCGACCGCTCGCTGGACGCCTACGGCCGCGAGGACGAGCCCTGCCGCCGCTGCGGTACGCCGCTGCGCCGCCGTCCCTGGATGAACCGCTCCAGCTACTTCTGCCCCCGCTGCCAGCGCGTTCCGCGCCCGGCGCGGTCGACGGGGGCCGCGCGGTCGACGGGCACGGCGCGGCCGGCGAGCACCGCGCGGCCGACCGGGGCCACCGACGGGCTCGTTCAGAAGCCGAACTCCTGAGTCCACCACGGGCCGCCCGCGCCGTAGTGGGTGCCGACGCCGAGGGTGCGGTATTCGCAGTTGAGGATGTTCGCCTTGTGGCCCGGGCTGCTCATCCAGGAGTCCATCACCGACCGCGCGTCGGCCTGGCCCCTGGCGATGTTCTCCCCGCCGAGGTCCTTTATCCCGGCCTTCTCCGCGCGCTGCCAGGGGTTGTCGCCGTCGGGTGAGACGTGGTCGAAGAAGCCGCGTACGGCCATGTCCTCGCTGAAGTCCTCGGCGAGCCCGGCCAGCCGGGAGTCAGCGCGCACCCGCGGGCAGCCCGCGTCGGCGCGCTCCTCGTTCACCAGCTTCAGCACCTCGTGCTCGGCGCTGCGCGTGCCGTTCTGCCCGGAGCCGTCCGAGGAGGAGCTCCCGCTCCCGGCCTCGGAGCCCGGCGAGGAACTGCCGCCGCCCTGCCGGTCGTTGCCCCTCCCTCCGCCCTCGTGCGCGGAGCCGCCGCCCCGTGAAGCCGGCGGCGAGGAATGTGAAGGCTTCGCGGACGAGGGGCCGCCGGAGGGTCGCTCGGCGCCCCGCGAGGCCGAGTGCTCCGGCATGTCCGTGCGCCGCTGATCCCGGCTCGGCTCCTGCGCACCCCCGCGCCCCTCCGGCGTGGGCGAGAGCGAGGCGGGCGCCCCCTGCGCGCCCGCCGGGCCCTCGGGACCGTCGGCCCGCACGGGACCGCTGCCCTCCCCGGGGGCGAGCCCGAAACCGCCCCCGACGCCGGGTATCAGCCCGGAGGCCACCGCGACGGCGCCCATGGCCATCGCGGCCGAGGCCCCCAGCAGCCCGGTGCGCGCGGGCGCCGCGCCGCGGGAACCCTTCGCGCGGCCTCCCCTGTGGCTCCGGTGGCCGCCGTGGCTGCCGTGGTCGTGGGTTCTGCCGTCCCCCGCGTCGGCTGCGCCGGCTGTCTCCACGGGAGCTGCGGTCACGCGTCGATGGCGGCCCATCTCTGCTTCCCTCACCCTGCTCGCTCGACGGTCATGACGCCTCCACGCAACGGACACGTCTGTGAGGAAATCCGTACGAGTGAGGCTTGTTGGTGCGGGACTGTACGGCATGACGGCGGAGGCGGATGTGCCTCCCGAAGAAATGTCCGGATAGCGTGCGTGACATGGCTGCGAGGACGACGAACCCCGGCGGTGCCGAGCACCCCGGCGGACCCGAGGACAGAGCCCGGATGACCGCGTGGGTGCGGGGACAGGTGCAGGGTGTGGGCTTCCGCTGGTTCACCCGCGCCAACGCGCTGCGGATCGGCGCGCTCGACGGCTTCGCGCTGAACCTCGGCGACGGCCGGGTCCAGGTGGTCGCGGAGGGTCCGCGTGCCCGCTGCGAGGAGCTGCTGGAGTGGCTGCGGGACGGCGACACACCAGGCCAGGTCGCCGGTGTCACGGAAATCTGGGACGTGCCGCGGGGTGGCTACGACGGCTTCGCCATCCGGTGATCCTGAACCGGTTGCCTTTCCGTCCCCGGCGTGCAAGGCTGCCGCAACAACACGCCATAGATGATCACTGCGCCCCCGCGGGCAGCCGCCTCCGGCACCGAAGCCGTCGAGCAGATGCGGCCCGTGCTCCCGGGGTGTGATCGTGTTGACCGGCCCCCCTTTTGGTGAGACTCTGGAAGCCCCGCGCACCTGAGCTGTTTGACGCTGAGAAACAAGTTCAGAGCAGACGGGTGCGATCCCTCATGACCCACCACCGTTCCGGTCGGTCACTCATTGTGGAGGACCATCCATCATGGCAAAGGCGCTTCTCGGTTACGTCGGCGGCTCCGACCCCCGAGTCCTTGCCGAGATGCGACGGCTTCAGCAGCGCGTTCAGGACCTGGAATCCGAAATCGTACGGATCCAGGCGGAGAACGACGCTCTCGCCGCCGCAGCCCGGCACCAGGACACGGTGCTCGAAGGCATCGACGTACCCAATGCGGAGCCCGCGCTGACCTGATCGCCCCTCTGGGCGGCGGTGCAGCGCACCCACCGCAAAGGAAACCTGCGAGGGACGCTACGGCGTCCCTTCGTCGTTTCCGGTCTTCTTTCCGGAGCTCTGTGTCCGGGGCTCCGGAAGTCTTCGGATTCTCTCCCGAGGTGCTCTCGTCGCGTCCCGCTCGCCGAATTCCCGGGCGGTTCCGGCCTCCTGACGTCTCGTTACCGTCTGATGTGCCCCCCGCGTCCCGCGGTGAAACCGCGCCGGACGCTCCGGCGGGCGCGGCATGCGGGGCGTGGGCCGACTCCGGGCGCGCCGTGGACTAGAGTCCGACGGCGTGCACCTCAAGAGCCTGACAGTACGGGGCTTCAAGTCCTTCGCCTCCGCGACGACGCTGCGCTTCGAGCCCGGCATCACGTGCGTCGTGGGGCCCAACGGCTCGGGCAAGTCCAACGTCGTGGACGCCCTGTCCTGGGTGATGGGCGAGCAGGGCGCCAAGTCGCTGCGCGGCGGCAAGATGGAGGACGTCATCTTCGCCGGCACGACCGGGCGCCCGCCGCTCGGCAGGGCCGAGGTCTCGCTCACCATCGACAACGCCGACGGCGCGCTGCCCATCGACTACGCCGAGGTCACGATCACGCGGATCATGTTCCGCAACGGCGGTAGCGAGTACCAGATCAACGGCGACACCTGCCGTCTGCTGGACATCCAGGAGCTGCTGTCCGACTCCGGCATCGGCCGCGAGATGCACGTCATCGTCGGGCAGGGCCAGCTCGACGGCGTACTGCACGCCGACCCCGCCGGGCGCCGGGCCTTCATCGAGGAGGCCGCGGGCGTGCTCAAGCACCGCAAGCGCAAGGAGAAGGCGCTGCGGAAGCTGGACGCGATGCAGGCCAACCTCTCGCGCGTACAGGACCTGACCGAGGAACTGCGGCGGCAGCTCAAGCCGTTGGGCCGGCAGGCGGCCGTGGCGCGGAAGGCGCAGGTCATCCAGGCCGACCTGCGCGACGCGCGGCTGCGGCTGCTCGCGGACGACCTGGTCACGCTGCGCGAGGCACTCAAGGCGGAGGTCGCCGACGAGGCGCAGCTCAAGGAGCGCAAGGAGACGGTCGAGGCGCAGCTCAAGGAGGCGCAGCGGCGCGAGGCGGCCCTGGAGCAGGAGGTGCGCACGCTGGCTCCGCGGCTGGAGCGCGCCCAGGCGACCTGGGTCGAACTCTCCCAGCTCGCCGAGCGGGTGCGGGGCACCGTGGGCCTCGCCGACCAGCGCGTACAGCACGCCGGCGCGGCTCCCGAGGAGGAGCGGCGCGGCCGTGATCCGGAGGAGCTGGAGCGGGAGGCCGAGCGCGTACGGGAGCAGGAGGCGGAGCTGGAGGCCGCGCTGGAGGCGGCCTCGCGTGCGCTGGACGACACCGTCTCGCACCGCGCTGACCTGGAACGCCAGTTGCAGGAGGAGGAGCGCAGGCTCAAGGACGCGGCGCGCGCCCTCGCCGACAGGCGGGAGGGCCTGGCCCGGTTGAACGGGCAGGTCAACGCGGCCCGCAGCCGGGCGGCCTCGGCGCAGGCGGAGATCGAGCGGCTGGCGACGGCGCGGGACGAGGCGCGGGAGCGCGCCGAGGCGGCGCAGCGGGAGTACGAGGAGCTGCAGGCCGAGGCCGAGGGGCTGGAGTCGGACGACTCGGAGCTGGCCGGGCGGCACGAGGAGGCCAAGCGCGAACTGGCCGAGGCCGACGCCGTGTTGAACACCGCGCGCGAGGAGCTGACCTCGGCCGAGCGGGAGCGCGCCGCGACCTCGGCCCGGCACGACGCGCTGGCGCTGGGGCTCCGGCGCAAGGACGGCACGGGCGCCCTGCTGAACGCGGGCGACCAGCTCTCCGGCCTGCTCGGGCCCGCGGCAGAGCTGCTCACCGTGACGTCCGGGTACGAGGTTCCGGTGGCCGCCGCGTTGGGTGCGGCGGCTGACGCGGTCGCGGTGTCCGACCCCGGCACGGCGGCCGAGGCCCTGCGGCTGCTCCGCAAGCAGGACGGGGGCCGGGCCGCGCTGCTGCTGGGTTCCCGCGAGGGCTCCGGTGCGCAGGGCGCCGAGCACACCGAGCCGGCGCCGGACGGCCGGCCCTGGGCCGCCGACCTCGTGCGCGGGCCCGAGGAGCTGACCGGCGCCGTGCGCTGGCTGCTGCGGGACACCGTGGTGGTCGGCACGCTGGAGGACGCCGAGGACGTGGTGCGCGCCCGGCCCGGGCTGACCGCTGTCACGGAGGAGGGCGACCTGCTCGGCGCGCACTTCGCGCAGGGCGGTTCCGCCGGGGCGCCGAGCCTGCTGGAGGCGCAGGCCGCCGTCGACGAGGCCGCCGCCGAGCTGGCCGAACTGGAGTCCCGCTGCGAGCGGCTCTCCACGGCGCTGGAGGAGGCCAAGGAGCGCCGGGCCCAGAGCGCCGCGAAGGCCGAGGAGCTGGCGGCACGCCGCGGCGAGGCCGACCAGGAGAAGAACCGGATCACCGGGCGCCTGGGGCAGCTCGGCGGCCAGGCGCGCGGCGCGCAGGGCGAGGCGGAACGGTCCTCCGCCGCCGTGGCCAAGGCCGAGGAGGCGTACGAGCGCGCCGAGGCCGAGGCCGAGGAGCTGGCCGAGCGGCTGGCCGTCGCGGAGGAGACGGCCGACGAGGAGGAGGCCGAGCCCGACACCTCCGTGCGCGACCGGCTCTCGGCCGACGGCGCCAACGCGCGGCAGACCGAGATGGAGGCCCGCCTCCAGGTCCGTACGCACGAGGAGCGGGTGAAGTCCCTTTCCGGACGGGCCGATTCGCTGGACCGCGCGGCCCGCGCCGAGCGGGAGGCCCGCGCCAGGGCGGAGGAGCGGCGCGCCAGGATGCGGTACGAGGCCGAGGTGGCGGGCGCCGTGGCGGCCGGGGCCCGGCAGCTGCTGGCGCACATCGAGGTCTCCCTCGTCCGCGCGCAGGAGGAGCGGGAGGCCGCCGAGCGGGCGAAGGCGGAGCGCGAGCAGGCGCTGAGCGCCGAGCGCGCGGCGGGCCGCGAGCTCAAGGAGGAGCTGGACAAGCTCACCGACTCGGTGCACAAGGGCGAGGTGCTGGGCGCCGAGAAGCGGCTCCGCATCGAGCAGTTGGAGGCCAAGGCCCTGGAGGAGCTGGGCGTCGAGCCCGCGGGTCTTGTCCGCGACTACGGCCCCGACCAGCCCGTACCGCCGTCCCCTCCGGCCGAGGGCGAGGAACTCCCGGAGGACCCCGAGCACCCGCGCAACAAGCCGGTGCCCTTCGTACGCGCCGAGCAGGAGAAGCGGCTGAAGGCGGCGGAGCGCGCCTACCAGAAGCTGGGCAAGATCAACCCGCTGGCGCTGGAGGAGTACGCGGCGCTGGAGGAGCGCCACCAGTTCCTCAGCGAGCAGCTAGAGGACCTGAAGAAGACCCGCGCCGACCTCCTTCAAGTGGTGAAGGAGGTGGACGAGCGCGTGGAGCAGGTCTTCACGGAGGCGTACCACGACACGGCGCGCGAGTTCGAGGGCGTCTTCGCGCGGCTCTTCCCGGGCGGCGAGGGCCGTCTCGTGCTGACCGACCCGAACGACATGCTCAGCACCGGCGTCGATGTGGAGGCGCGTCCTCCGGGCAAGAAGGTCAAGCGGCTCTCGCTGCTCTCCGGCGGCGAGCGCTCGCTGACGGCGGTCGCGCTGCTGGTCTCGATCTTCAAGGCCAGGCCCAGCCCGTTCTACGTGATGGACGAGGTCGAGGCCGCGCTCGACGACACCAACCTGCAGCGGCTGATCCGGATCATGGAGGAGCTCAAGGAGAGCTCCCAGCTCATCGTGATCACCCACCAGAAGCGGACCATGGAGGTCGCCGACGCGCTGTACGGCGTCTCCATGCAGGGCGACGGCGTCTCCAAGGTCATTTCACAGCGCCTGAGTTGAGGATTCTCCTCCTCCGCGGCGACTTCGCTTCTTCAGTCCTTGAACCAGCACTCGCGTACACCTGCCGGAAACAGATCGGCTTCGACCTATTGACTTAGAAACTTGAAGGCTTAGTCTCGGCAACGTCGCTTTTACCTTCAACCGGTGGCGCGCTCTGCCGTGCACCACTGGAAGGTGACGTACCCGAGTCCGGCAGTGAGGCCGGGCACCGCAGGAGAGCACCTTGACCAGCACTGTGCAGGCAGCGCCGCCCCGGCCGCAGGAGTACCGGGCACCGCTCGGCCGCGTCGTCTTCATCACCGCATCCGCCGCGATGGGCGGCTTCCTCTTCGGCTACGACAGCTCCGTCATCAACGGCGCCGTCGGCGCCATCCAGCACAGGTTCGACGCGGGCCCGGCACTGCTGGCCCAGGTCGTCGCCGCCGCGCTGATCGGCAGCGCGATCGGCGCCGCCTTCGCGGGGCGGGTCGCCGACAAGGTGGGCCGGATACCCGTCATGAAGGCGGCCGCGCTGCTCTTCATCGTCAGCGCCGTCGGCTCCGCACTGCCCTTCGCGCTGTGGGACCTGGCGCTGTGGCGGGTGCTCGGCGGCGTCGCCATCGGCATGGCCTCGGTGATCGGCCCGGCCTACATCGCCGAGGTCGCGCCGCCCAAGTACCGCGGCAGGCTCGCCTCCTTCCAGCAGGGCGCCATCGTGCTCGGCATCGCCGTCTCGCAGCTTGTGAACTTCGGCATCCTGAACCTCGCGGGCGGCAAGGACCGCAACACCATGCTCGGCCTGGAGGCCTGGCAGTGGATGCTCGGGATCATGGTGATCCCCGCGGTCGCCTACCTGCTGCTCTCCTTCGTGATCCCCGAGTCCCCGCGCTTCCTGATCTCGGCCGGGCGCGAGGAGAAGGCCCGCCAGGTGCTGCTGCGCGTCGAGGGGAAGGGCGCGCCCATCGAGGGGCGCATCACGGACATCCAGCACGCCATGAAGAGCGAGCACAAGTCCACCTTCCGCGACCTGCTCGGCGGCAAGGCCGGGCTGCTGCCGATCGTCTGGATCGGCATCGGGCTCTCGGTGTTCCAGCAGCTCGTGGGCATCAATGTCGTCTTCTACTACTCGGCGACGCTGTGGCAGTCCGTGGGCATCAACCCGGAGAGCTCCTTCTTCTACTCCTTCACGACCTCGATCGTGAACATCGTCGGCACCGTCGTCGCGATGCTCCTGGTCGACCGGGTCGGCCGTAAGCCGCTCGCGCTGGTCGGCTCCGCCGGCATGGCCGTCTCGCTGGCCGCCGTCGCCTGGGCCTTCTCCGCGAAGACCGGCAGCGGCGAGAAGGTCCACCTGCCCGACCTCCAGGGCATGGTGGCGCTGGTCGGCGCGCACGCCTTCACGCTGTTCTTCGCCGCCTCGTGGGGCGTGGTCGTCTGGGTGCTGCTCGGCGAGATCTTCCCCAGCAAGATCCGCGCGGCCGCGCTCGGCATCGCCGCCTCGGCGCAGTGGATCGCCAACTGGGTCATCACCTCCACGTTCCCGAGCCTCTCGGAGTGGAACCTGTCGGTGACGTACGTGATCTACACGGTCTTCGCCCTGCTCTCGATTCCCTTCCTGCTCAAGTGGGTTCCGGAACCGAAGGGCAAGGCGTTGGAGGAGATGGGCTAAACCCCCGCTGCCCCTCTCCTCGGCACCGCAGCCGCCCCGGCCCGCACCCGCGGACCGGGGCGGCTGCCCGTATGCGCGCACCCGGGTGACGACCTCGTACGGGGGCTGCCGCGAGGACTTCGTACGGGCTCCCGCGAGGACCTCGTACGGGCCGGGCGGCGGGTGACGGGAAACGGTTGACGGTGGCGGATACTGGACGGGCTATGGAAACCGTCATCCTTGTTGTAGTCATCGCCGTGGTCGCGCTGGTCGCGATCAGCGGGCTCGTGATCAGCGGCCGCAAGAAGAAGGCCGTCGAGCAGGAGCAGCGGCCCGCTGCGGAGACCACCACGGCGCCCCCCGTCGAACCGCACGTCGGCGAGGAGGCCGACGCCGAACCCGAAGCATCCCGCAGAGGGATCGAAGAGGTCACTCTGCCGGAGGCCGAGGAGGCACCGGCCGAGGCCGAGCCCGCGGCCCCCGAGAAGCCCGCGATCGAGACGCCGGAGCCCTCGGCCGGGCGCCTGGTGCGGCTGCGCGCCCGCCTCTCCCGCTCGCAGAACTCCCTGGGCAAGGGCCTGCTCACCCTCCTCTCCCGCGAGCACCTGGACGAGGACACCTGGGAGGAGATCGAGGACACCCTCCTCACCGCCGACGTCGGCGTCCAGCCCACCCAGGAGCTGGTGGAACGTCTCCGCGAGCGCGTGAAGGTGCTCGGCACCCGCACCCCCGAGGAGCTGCGCGCCCTGCTGCGCGAGGAGCTGCTCACCCTGGTCGGCACGGACATGGACCGCACCGTGCACACCGAGACCCAGGGCGCCGTGGACCGCCCCGGCGTCGTCCTGGTCGTCGGGGTCAACGGCACCGGCAAGACCACGACCTCGGGCAAGCTCGGCCGGGTGCTGGTCGCGGACGGCAAGTCGGTGGTGCTGGGCGCGGCCGACACCTTCCGCGCCGCGGCCGCCGACCAGCTGCAGACCTGGGGCGAGCGGGTCGGCGCGCACACGGTGCGCGGCCCCGAGGGCGGCGACCCCGCCTCGGTCGCGTTCGACGCGGTCAAGCAGGGCACCGAGGCCGGCGCCGACGTCGTGCTGATCGACACCGCGGGCCGGCTGCACACCAAGACCGGCCTGATGGACGAGCTCGGCAAGGTCAAGCGCGTCGTGGAGAAGCAGGGCCCGGTCGACGAGGTGCTGCTCGTGCTGGACGCCACCACCGGGCAGAACGGCCTGGTGCAGGCGCGGGTGTTCGCCGAGGTCGTGGACATCACCGGCATCGCCCTCACCAAGCTCGACGGCACCGCCAAGGGCGGCATCGTCGTCGCGGTGCAGCGCGAACTCGGCGTACCGGTCAAGCTCGTCGGCCTCGGCGAGGGCCCGGACGACCTGGCGCCCTTCGAGCCCGAGGCGTTCGTGGACGCCCTCATCGAGGGCGAGTGAGCGCGGCCGGGTGAGCACGTTACGCGGGACCGCCCAGCGGTCCCTGTCAGACCGAGCGCCCCGCCCCATGGTGCAGATGGGGCGGGGCGCGCTTATGTGGGTGCGGGTGGCTTGAGGCGGTTTCTCGGCTTCCCGGTTTCCGGTTTTCCGGGCGCGGGTCACGGGCCGCGGGGCGGGTCGCGGAGTGCTCAGGCCGCCGCCGAGCGGTGGCTCACGTACGCGAGGGTGCCGAGCAGCAGGCGTGCCTGCGGCGGGCGGGCCGCGGCCTCCAGCGTCGGCTCCCGCAGCCAGCGGACCGGGCCGAGCCCGGCGAGGTCGGAGGGCGGCGCCGTGATGTGCTCGCCCTCGCCCAGTCCGCGCAGGTCGAGGCGGGCGTCGTCCCAGCCCATGCGGTAGAGCAGCTCGGGGAGCTCGGCGGCGGCGCCGGGGGCCACCAGGAACCAGGCGCGCCCGTGCGGTGCCACCGCCACGGGTCCCAGCGGCAGCCCCATGCGCTCCAGCCTGACCAGCGCGCGGTGCCCGGCTGTGGCCTCCACCTCGATCACGTCGAAGGCCCGCCCGGTGGGCAACAGGGCCGCGGCGCCCGGCACTTGGGACCAGGCGTCGGTCACCTCGTCGAGGGTGGCGCCCGGAGGAATCTCGGGGGCGCCCTCCAGCGGATGCGCGCCGGGTGCGGGACATCGCGCCGCGCCGCAGGAGCACTCGGCGGGGGAGGAGTTGCGGGGGGAACGCGCGGCGCGTGCGCCGGGCAGAACGGGCCAGCGCCAGAGACTCGCGTACTCGGCGACAGCCGTGTACTCCGAAACGCGGCTGCGCCTCCGGGAACCGGGCCTGAGCTCGCGGAATTCCCGGATGCCGCTGAGACCGCCGATGGCGCCGATCGTGAAGCCCATGCTCCCTCCAACGGGTCCCGTGTGCCGATGGTTACGACGGCGCTGCGGACAGTGATCGAGTACGCAAGTACGGGTCTGCCGCGCTGCCTCGTGTCCTGCGTCAAGTGAATCGTGTTGCCGCGCACAGGGGTTCATTCGAAGGGGTGGCGAATGGTGGCGTTTCTGAAATGCCCCTCGCGGAGGCCGTGATCGTAGGATTACTTTCGGTGCACATGGCGGAGTGAGATTCGGTGTCGCGGGTATGCCGGAGGCAAGGCGTCACGGCGGCCGGATCGCCGGCCCGGTTAAGGGGATTGTGCGATGGGCGAGGCGGACAAGCGCCCCAATGAGCAGCTGAGTTCATGGTTCCTGCGCAGCGGCTGGTCGAAGGGCGAGCTCGCGCGGCAGGTCAACCGCAGGGCCCGCCAGCTCGGCGCGCACCACATCAGCACCGACACCTCTCGGGTACGCCGCTGGCTCGACGGCGAGCAGCCGCGCGAGCCGATTCCGCGCATCCTCTCGGAGCTGTTCTCCGAGCGCTTCGGCTGCGTGGTCGCGGTCGAGGACCTGGGGCTGCGCCCGGCCCGCCCGTCCCCGGCCGCCTCCGGGGTGGACCTGCCCTGGGCCGGGCCGCAGACCGTCAGCATGATCAACGAGTTCACGCGCAGCGACCTGATGCTCGGCCGCCGCGGCTTCCTCGGCACCTCGCTCGCCATGTCCGCCGGGCCCGCGCTGATCGAGCCGATGCAGCGGTGGCTGGTGCCGCCGCCGGGGGGCCCGGGGGAGCCCGGGAGCGCGCCCGAGGGCACCGGGGTCACGGCGCTGCCCCCGCAGCGCGGTGCCGGGCGGCGGCAGGCGAAGCTCTCGGTGCCGGAGCTGGAGCTGCTGGAGCAGACGACCGTGATGTTCCGGCAGTGGGACGCGCAGTGCGGCGGAGGGCTGCGGCGCAAGGCGGTCGTGGGGCAGCTCCACGAGGTCACCGACCTGCTCCAGGAGTCGCACGCCGAGCCGGTCGCGCGCAGACTCTTCCGCGTCACCGCCGAACTCGCCGAGCTGGCCGGGTGGATGAGCTACGACGTCGGGCTCCAGCCCACCGCGCAGAAGTACTTCGTGCTCGCGCTGCACGCCGCCAAGGAGGCCGGTGACCGGGCGCTGGGCTCCTTCGTGCTGGCCAAGATGGGCTGCCAGATGGTCCATCTCGGGCGCCCCGACGACGCGTTGGAGCTGGTGCACCTCGCGCAGTACGGCAGCAGGGAGAGCGCCACCTCCCGTACGCAGGCGATGCTCTACGCCATGGAGGCCCGCGCCTACGCCAACATGGGCCAGCCGGGCAAGACCAAGCGCGCCGTGCGGATGGCCGAGGAGACCTTCGAGGACGTGGAGCCGGGGGACGCCGACCCGGACTGGATCGGCTTCTTCTCCGAGGCCGAGCTCAGCGCGGAGACCGCGCACTCCTATCGGGACCTCGCCTACTCCTCGGGCCGCAGCCCCGCGTACGCCTCGCTGGCGCGGCCCGCGATGGAGCGCGCCGTCGAGCTGTTCCGCAAGGAGGCGGCCGAGGCCGAGGGCGGCGGCCACCAGCGGTCGTATGCGCTCAATCTGATCGGCATGGCCAGCGTGCACCTGCTCCAGAAGGAGCCGGCCGACTGCGTGTGCCGGGCCGAGGAGGCCATGACCGTGGCCAAGCGGCTGCGCTCGGAGCGGGTCAACACCCGGCTGCGGCAGACCGCGGCCGACGCCGTGCAGGACTACGGGCACGTGGCCGAGGTCGAGCGGCTCAGCGAGCGGCTCGCGGGCGAACTGCCGCAGGGCGAGGCCGCGCTGGCGGGCTGAGAGCCGCGCGCCGCCCCCGTACTCCGGCCGCGGACCCGCCCCTGACGCCCGACTCGGCTCCCCCGCCTGCAGGCCACCCGGGCGGGCCGCGGCCGGTCCCGTGCGAGGCACCTGCGGATTCCGTGGGCGGTCCCGTGTACGAAGTCGATGCGCTGTCCGGTTTTGCCATTCCTTGACCGTTGTGTGCCGGAGCGTAGCGGGGCCGTTCCGTACGCGGACCCCGGTTCATCCTCGCGTAACACCCCCGCGGGCATCGTCACGGCGGTGAAACACCGGCGGCCCCCGAAGGAAACGGGGCTTGGGGAGTGTGTGGCGCACTTCCCGACAGCCACAGATCCCGCCCGCGCGGGTCGTTACCGCGAGGAGTCGTCCATTGAACGGCGCGGATACCGCATTCGTCTTGATCAGCGCGTTCCTGGTGATGCTGATGACGCCCGGCCTCGCCTTCTTCTACGGGGGCATGGTCCGGGTCAAGAGCGCGCTCAACATGCTGATGATGTCCTTCATCTCGCTCGGCATCGTGTCCGTGCTGTGGGTGCTCTACGGCTACTCGCTGGCGTTCGGGCCCGACACCGGCGGGGTGATCGGCAACCTCGACTTCATCGGGCTCAAGGGCATCGACGCCGAGTCGCTGACCGAGAAGGGCGGCATCCCGGTGCTGGCCTTCGTGCTCTTCCAGGGCATGTTCGCGATCCTCACCCCGGCCCTGATGAGCGGCGCCCTCGCCGACCGCGTGAAGTTCAGCGCCTGGGCGCTGTTCATCACGCTGTGGGTGACGGTCGTCTACTTCCCGGTCGCGCACTGGGTGTGGGCCGACGGCGGCTGGCTCTTCGACATGAAGGTCATCGACTTCGCCGGGGGCACCGCCGTCCACATCAACTCCGGCATCGGGGCGCTCGCCGCCGTGCTCGTCGTCGGCAAGCGGATCGGCTTCAAGAAGGAGCCGATGCGGCCGCACAACCTGTCGCTGGTCATGCTCGGCGCCGGACTGCTGTGGTTCGGCTGGTTCGGATTCAACGCCGGCTCCGCGCTGGCCGCCGACGGCACCGCCGCCACCATGGCCGTGAACACCCAGCTCGCCACCGCCTGCGCGATGCTCGGCTGGCTCGCGTACGAGCGCATCAGGCACGGCGCCTTCACCACCCTGGGCGCCGCGTCCGGCGCGGTCGCCGGACTGGTCGCGATCACCCCGTCGGGCGCCGATGTGAACCCGATGGGCGCCATCCTCATCGGCCTGGTCGCCGGGGCCGCCTGCTCCTGGGCCGTCAGCCTCAAGTACAAGCTGGGCTTCGACGACTCCCTCGACGTGGTCGGCGTGCACCTGGTGGGCGGCGTGATCGGCACCCTGCTGGTCGGCTTCCTCGCGGTGGACGGCGGCGGCCTCACCCAGTTCGGCAAGCAGGCCGTCGGGGCCTTCTCGGTGATGGCGTTCTCCTTCGTGGTCTCCTGGCTGCTCGCCAAGCTCGTCCAGGCCACCGTCGGCTTCAGGGCGAGCGAGGACGACGAGGTCGCGGGCATCGACCAGGCGTTCCACGCGGAGACCGCGTACGACTTCAGCGCCGTCGGCGGCGCCTCGGCGCGCAGCGCCGTGCCCGCGCCCGGCAAGGACAGGCCCGCGGCCGAGGCCGGGCAGGGCGAGACGAAGGACAAGAAGGTGGACGCATGAAGCTGATCACCGCGGTCATCAAGCCGCACCGGCTCGATGAGGTGAAGGAGGCGCTCCAGGCCTTCGGCGTGCAGGGCCTCACCGTCACCGAGTCCAGCGGGTACGGGCGCCAGCGCGGGCACACCGAGGTCTACCGGGGTGCCGAGTACACCGTCGACCTCGTCCCGAAGGTGCGGATCGAGGTGCTGGCGGAGGATGAGGACGCCGAGCAGCTCATCGAGGTCGTGGTCAACGCGGCCCGCACCAGCAAGATCGGCGACGGCAAGGTCTGGAGCGTCCCCGTCGACACCGCCGTACGGGTGCGCACCGGCGAACGCGGCCCCGACGCGCTCTGAGCCCCACGGGCCCCGGGGCCTCGCGGGGGCTCCGCGGGGCCCCGCAGGACTCGGCCGGGCTGCGCCGCAGCGATCAACGCACCACCACCGCACGGGAGTTGGGACCGCCCATGACCGAAGGCACGGAAGCGGAGACCACGGCTGAGGCGGAGCCCACTGCCGCGGCGGCATCCGCCGCGGAACCCGGCGGCTATCCGGCGGCCCGGCTGCGCCTCCTCACCGAGGGCGCGGCCGGGCCGCCGCGCCGCGCCGAACTGGCCAGGCTCACCGACGACTGGCTGGCCGGACTGTTCGGGCCGCCCCGCGAGGGCGTCTCGCTCATCGCCGTCGGCGGCTACGGGCGCGGCGAACTCTCCCCGCGCAGCGACCTCGACCTGCTCCTCCTGCACGACGGCAGCGCCCCGCGCGAGGAGATCGCGGCGCTCGCCGACCGGCTCTGGTACCCGGTCTGGGACCTCGGCCTCGCCCTCGACCACTCCGTACGCACCACGGCGCAGGCCCGCAAGGCCGCCGAGGACGACCTCAAGGTGCAGCTCGGACTGCTGGACGCGCGGCACCTCGCCGGGGACCCGGACCTGACCGCCGCGCTGCGCACCGGCACCCTCGCCCAGTGGCGCGCCCAGGCGCACCGGCGGCTCCCCGCGCTCCGGGAGCTCGCCGCCGAACGGGGCGCGCGGCACGGCGAGTTGCGCTTCCTGCTGGAGCCCGACCTGAAGGAGGCGCGCGGCGGGCTGCGGGACGCCACAGCGCTGCGCGCCGTCGCCGCCTCCTGGATCGCCGACCCGCCCCACCAGGGCCTGGAGAACGCCCGTTCTTCCCTGCTCGACGTGCGCGACGCGCTGCATCTGACCACCGGGCGGGCCACCGAGCGGCTCTCGCTCCACGACCAGGACCAGGTCGCCGAGGCCCTCGGCCTGGCGGGCGGCGACGCGCTGCTGCGCCGGGTGTACGAGGCGGCCCGCACCCTCTCGTACGCGGCCGACGTCACCTGGCGCGAGGTCGGCCGCGTCGTGCGGGCCAGGTCCGGCAGGCCGCGGCTGCGCGGTCTCCTGGGCGGTTCCGGCGGGCGCGGGGGCAGGGGCGGCGCCGTCGCGCAGGAGCGCACGCCGCTGGCGGACGGCGTGGTCGCGCACGACGGTGAGGTGGCGCTGGCCCGCACCGCCAGGCCCGAGCGCGACCCTGTACTGCCGCTGCGCGCCGCCGCTGCCGCGGCGCAGGCCGGGCTCCCGCTGGCGCTGCCCGCCGTGCGGCGGCTGGCCTCGGCCTGCGCGCCGCTCCCCGTGCCCTGGCCCGCCGAGGCGCGGGAGGAGTTCGTGACCCTGCTCGGCGCGGGCCCCGCGACCGTTCCGGTGTGGGAGGCGCTGGAGGCCGAGGGCCTGATCGGGGCGCTGCTCCCGGACTGGGAACGGGTCCGCTGCCGGCCGCAGCGCAACCCGGTGCACCTGTGGACCGTGGACCGGCACCTGGTCGAGACCGCCGTGCGCGCCGCCGGGTTCGCGCGCCGCGTGCACCGGCCCGACCTGCTGCTGGTCGCCGCGCTGCTGCACGACATCGGCAAGGGCTGGCCGGGCGACCACTCGGTGACCGGCGAGACCATCGCCAAGGACGCCGCGGCGCGAATGGGCTTCGAGGCCGCGGAAACGACCGTTCTCTCCACCCTCGTACGGCACCACCTGCTGCTGGTCGAGACCGCCACCCGGCGTGATCTCGACGACCCGGAGACGGTGCGCGCGGTCGCCGAACGGGTCGGCAGCGCGGGCACCCTGGAGCTGCTGCACGCGCTCACCGAAGCGGACGCCCTGGCCACGGGCCCCGCCGCCTGGTCGTCGTGGAAGGGCGCGCTGGTTGCCGACCTGGTCAAACGGGTCGGGGCCGTGCTGATGGGGGAGTCGCCCGAGGAACAGAGCGAGTACGCGGGGGAGTTCGCGCCCAGCGCCGAGGAGGAACGCCTCGCCGTCGAGGCCTGGCGCACCCGGGGCCCCGTGCTCGCCCTGCACGCGCGCACCGAGGAGGGCGCGCGGGAGGGCGCTCCGCCGGGCGGTGCCGCGCAGGAGGCTTCTCCGGCGGGGACCCCGTACGAGGAGGCCGTGCCCGAACCCGTCGGCGTCGAGCTCCTCATCGCGCTGCCCGACCAGCCCGGTGTCCTCCCGTGCGCCGCCGGGGTGCTCGCGCTGCACCGGCTCACCGTGCGCGCCGCCGACCTGCGGCTGCTGACACTGCCCGAGGCGGTGACGGGAGATCCCGGGCCAGGGGGAGGGGGCGGGCAGGTGCTGCTGCTGACCTGGCGGGTGGCCGCCGAGTACGGCTCGCTGCCGCAGGCCGCGCGGCTGCGCGCCGATCTCGTACGCGCGCTGGACGGCTCGCTGGACATCCCCGCGCGCCTCGCCGAGCGCGAGGCCGCGTACCGGGGCGTGCGCCGCCGCAGCGGGCAGGCCCCGCCGCCGCGGGTGACCCTCGCGCCCGTCGGATCGCGCCTGGCCACGGTGCTGGAGGTGCGCGCGCAGGACGAGCCGGGACTGCTGCACCGGATCGGGCGCGCGCTGGAGGGCGCGGGTGTGCGGGTGCGCAGCGCGCACGTCAGCACCCTCGGCGGGAACGCGGTCGACGCCTTCTACGTCACCGGACCCGAGGGCGCGCCGCTGCCGGACGGGGAGGCGGCGGAGCTGGCACGGGACCTGGAAGCGGCGCTGGGCTGAGCCCGCGGCCCCCGCGCCTGCGGTGATTCCGCGCCCTCCCGCCGTATCGCGCAGGAGGGCGCGGACCGTTTGGAGGGGCGGATACCCTTGGGGGCGGTTGACCGCATCCCCGACTCTGAGGACCGACGAGCGCTGTGTTCGATACCCTTTCCGACCGTCTGAGTGCGACGTTCAAGAACCTCCGGGGCAAAGGGCGCCTCAGTGAGGCGGACATCGACGCCACGGCGCGCGAGATCCGTATTGCCCTGCTGGAAGCGGACGTCGCGCTTCCCGTCGTCCGCGCCTTCATCAAGCAGGTGAAGACGAGGGCCGTGGGCGCCGAGGTCTCCCAGGCGCTGAATCCGGCCCAGCAGGTCATCAAGATCGTCAACGAGGAACTGGTCAGCGTCCTCGGCGGCGAGACCCGCCGGCTCAGGTTCGCCAAGAACCCGCCGACCGTGATCATGCTCGCCGGCCTCCAGGGCTCCGGCAAGACCACCCTCGCGGGCAAGCTCGGCCGCTGGCTCAAGGGCCAGGGCCACACCCCGCTGCTCGTCGCCTGCGACCTCCAGCGCCCCAACGCCGTCAACCAGCTCTCCGTCGTCGCCGAGCGCGCCGGCGTCTCGGTGTTCGCGCCGGAGCCGGGCAACGGCGTCGGCGACCCGGTCCAGGTCGCCAAGGACTCGGTCACCCACGCCCGCGACAAGCACCACGACGTGGTCATCGTCGACACCGCAGGACGCCTCGGCATCGACCAGGAGCTGATGCAGCAGGCGGCCGACATCCGGGACGCGGTCAGCCCGGACGAGGTCCTCTTCGTCGTCGACGCCATGATCGGCCAGGACGCGGTCACCACGGCCGAGGCATTCCGCGACGGCGTCGGCTTCGACGGCGTGGTCCTCTCCAAGCTCGACGGCGACGCCCGCGGCGGTGCGGCCCTCTCGGTCGCGCACATCACCGGCAAGCAGATCATGTTCGCCTCCAACGGCGAGAAGCTGGACGACTTCGACGCGTTCCACCCGGACCGCATGGCGTCCCGCATCCTCGGCATGGGCGACATGCTCACGCTGATCGAGAAGGCCGAGCAGACCTTCAGCCAGCAAGAGGCCGAGAAGATGGCGGCCAAGCTGCAGAAGGGCCCGAAGGAGTTCACGCTCGACGACTTCCTGGCTCAGATGGAGCAGGTCCGCAAGATGGGCTCGCTCTCCAAGCTGCTCGGCATGATGCCTGGCATGGGCCAGATGAAGGACCAGATCAACAACCTCGACGAGCGCGACGTGGACCGCACCGCCGCGATCATCAAGTCGATGACCCCGGGCGAGCGCGCCGAGCCCACGATCATCAACGGCTCGCGCCGCGCCCGCATCGCGCGCGGCTCCGGCGTGGACGTCAGCGCGGTCAAGAACCTCGTGGAGCGGTTCTTCGAGGCCCGCAAGATGATGTCCAAGATGGCCCAGGGCGGCGGCATGCCGGGCATGCCGGGGATGCCGGGCGGTGGCGGCGGCGCCGCGAAGAAGAAGGCCAAGCAGCAGAAGAAGGCCAAGGGCAAGCGCCAGTCGGGCAACCCGATGAAGCGCAAGCAGGAGGAGCAGGCCGCCGCCGAGCGCAAGGCGCAGGGCGGCCAGGACGGCGCCTTCGGCCTGCCGGGCGCGGGCCAGGACGCCTCCGACTTCGAACTCCCCCAGGAGTTCAAGGACATGCTGCCCCCGAAGTGATCCCGGGGCGCCCCGGCGCCGTTGCAGGGGACCTGCTGCGCCGGGCCGCGACGGAGGGCGGATGATGTCGTAGATGCGCGTATACATCCGCCCTCCGCGGCCCGAGGACGAGCAGGCGTTCAGCGAGGCGGTGGTCCGCTCAGCCGACCACCTCAGGCCGTGGAACCCCGTCGAGCCCGACGGCTTCCCCGACCTCCTGCGCCGCCAGGGCCCCGCGCTGCGCACCTTCCTGATCTTCGACCGCGAGGACCACGGCCTGGTCGGCCGGGTCAACGTCGCCAACATCGTGCGCGCCAGATTCCGCAACGGCTCGCTGGGCTACGACAGTTACGTGCCGTACGCGGGCACCGGGCGGATGACCGAGGGGCTGCTGCTCATCGTCGACCGGTGCTTCGCGCCGGGGCCCGACGGGCTCGCGCTGCACCGCCTGGAGATCAACGTGCAGCCGGAGAACCACCGTTCTCTCGCCATGGCCAAGCGCCTCGGCTTCCGCCACGAGGGCTTCTCGCCGCGGATGCTCTTCCTCAACGACGCGTGGCGCGACCACGAGCGCTTCGCCCTCACCGCCGAGGAGTGGCCCGGGGCCGGCGAGGACGACTGAGCCGTACGGGGGAGCGGCCGCGGGCGGCCGGCCGCGCTCGGAGGGCCGCTCAGAGGGCCCTGGCGACCACGTAGCGGAACAGGTTCGGCATCCACACCGTGCCGTCGGCCCGCAGATACGGGTGCAGCGCCTCGGTGAGCTCCTTGATCACCTGGCTCTCCTCCGTCGCCCGCATCGCCGCGTCGTACAGGCCCGTGGACAGCAGCCCGCGCACCGCGCTGTCCATGCCCGCGTAGCCGAACGGGCAGGCCACCCGGCCCGAGCCGTCGGGCCGCAGCCCCGCGCGCACGGCGAGGTCCTCCAGGTCGTCCCGCCCCGACGGCTGCCAGCACCGCGCCGAGGGATCGGCCAGCCGCGCCGCCACCCGCAGCACCGGCGCCGCCGAGCAGCGCTCCGGCGGGCCCCAGCCGGCCAGCACCACCGGCGTGCCCCGCTCCAGCCGGGCCGCCGCCTCCGCCACCGACTCCGGGTGCGCGAGCGCGTCGAACGCCGTGACCAGCGTCGGCCGCCCCGCGGCCGGCTGCGCCGGTACGCCCTCGGAGCCGTCGCCGAGCTGCGCGTCCCAGTGCGGGGCGCCGGATTCGGGGTCGGGCAGCAGCCGCTCGCGGGCCAGCGCCAGGCGCCCGGGGTCGGCCTCCACCCCGGTGACGGCGGCGCCGCGCGAGGCGGCCAGCAGCAGGGCGAGGCCCGCGCCGCAGTCCAGCCCCAGCACACGGGAGCCGGGGCCGATCTCGAGATGCTCGTACACCGCCTCGTAAAGGGGCACCAGCATCCGTTCCTGGATCTCGGCCCAGTCACGGGTCCGCTGGGGAAGGGTGTGCCGGTGGCGTACGAGCGTGGGTGTCATCGCAACGCGCCCCAATCAGACGACGAGTCCATGGCGATGTGTCAGGTTCCCCCGCTGCTGTCCCTCAGTATGCGCCCGGTCACCGCTGCGGTCCTGCCGAGCGCCCCACCCCCGTATGTCAGGGAACTGCGCATCTGTCCGCCCGTCCAGGGGGTGCGCCGGGAAGTCTTCGCTGACCCCCGTGTGCGCCCCCGCACGCGTCGCACGCTCCTCCGCACGGACCCGGATGACCCGATTCCGGGTCCGCTCGTTATGGTCGCGGGAGAGCGGTGATTACCCGCGGGAACAGGGATGCGCGGGAGCCGCCCGGCCTACAGCAGCGGAACCACCGGTGATACGCCCCGGGATGGGCCGCGTGTGCGGGTTCCTCCGCAGTTCTGAGGACCCGCCCTCGTACGAGGCCATCAGCGGGGACTGACTCGTACGTGCAAAATATTTAGGATGCCCCGGAATCGGAACACCGCGCCGTTCCGGCTCGTTGGGCACGACGTGAGCACGACACCACCAGTTCTCGCCGCCGAACTGGCAGCCGCCTGGGCCGACATTCAACGGCACCACTCCGAGCTGCCGGACCTGGCCGCGCCCGAATCACTGATCGGAGAGTCCTCGTCCGCCTGCGGCACCGGGCTCTCCTTCGAGCGGCTGCTGCACGAGGCCGTCCACGGGGTCGCCGCGGCGCGCGGCATCCGGGACACCTCCCGCGCCGGCCGCTACCACAACCGCCGATTCCTGGCGATCGCCGAGGAGTTGGGGCTCGACCACCCCGATGAGCCGCACCCCAGCAGCGGCTTCTCGCTGGTGGTCCTCACCCCGGCCACCAGACGGACCTACCGGCCGACGATCGAGCGCCTGCACCGCGCGCTGAAGGCGTACAGCGCCGCGACCGAGACCGACACCGGCAAGAGCTTCCGCGGCCCGGCCGCGCGGCACGGCTCCTCCGGCGGCGGCGTACGCGTCAAGGCGGTCTGCGACTGCGGGCGCAACGTCCGCGTGGTCCCCTCCGTCCTCGAGCAGGCCCCGATCATGTGCGGCGCCTGCGGCAAGCCGTTCCGCATCCCGGACGCGCCCCCCGAAGCGGTGGCGGCGCTGGGCTGACCCCCGGCCCGCCCACCCGCGCTGAGGCCCGGCAGGGCCGGGAAACCGGTGCGGTGGGCGGGTTCGGCGCGGGCTTCCGTGTGTGGCATCATGGACGGCTGTACTCGGAAGCCGCACAGGACCCCTCTCTCCTCCGGCTGACGCGTTCTTCGGACACCCCGGGTACCGCAACCCCACGTGGCACCCGCCGTGTCCACCCACGTTTAGACCAGGAGACACCACTACCGTGGCCGCCAAGATCAAGCTGAAGCGTCTGGGCAAGATCCGTTCGCCTCACTACCGCATCATCGTCGCCGACTCCCGCACCCGCCGTGACGGCCGTGCGATCGAGGAGATCGGCCTGTACCACCCGGTGCAGAACCCCTCGCGCATCGAGCTCGACTCGGAGCGCGTGCAGTACTGGCTGAGCGTCGGCGCGCAGCCGACCGAGCCCGTGCAGGCGATCCTCAAGGTCACCGGCGACTGGCAGAAGTTCAAGGGCCTGCCGGCCCCGGAGCCGATGAAGGTCGCCGAGCCGAAGACCGACAAGAAGGCCCTCTTCGAGGCCGCCGCCAAGGAGTCGGGCAACGAGCCGCAGGGTGAGGCCATCACCCCGAAGGCGAAGAAGGCAGACAAGAAGGACGAGGCTGAGGCCTCCTCCGAGTCGACCGAGGCCTGAGGATGCTCGAGGAAGCCCTCGAGCACCTGGTGAAGGGCATCGTCGACCACCCCGACGAGGTGCAGGTCGACTCCCGCACCCTGCGCCGGGGGCGCGTCCTCGAGGTCCGGGTGCACCCCGACGACCTCGGCAAGGTGATCGGCCGCAGCGGCCGCACCGCGCGCGCCCTGCGCACCGTCGTGGGTGCCCTCGGCGGCCGCGGCGTCCGTGTCGACCTCGTCGACGTGGACCAGGTCCGCTGAGCAGCGGTATGCAGCACCGGCACGGGCCGGGGACGGTGAGCCACCGTCCCCGGCCCGTGGTCGTCGGTGCCCCCGGCGGGCTTCGCCGGTTCCCCGTACGGCTTCGCGGCCGTGGTTCTCAAGGCTTCCCGGGCTCCGGGCCCGCGCTTCTCCGCCGGGCAGCGCTCCGGGTACGAGCAGTCATCCAGGTACGACACGGACAGGGACAAGCACAGTGCAGCTAGTCGTCGCGCGTATCGGCCGCGCCCACGGCATCAAGGGCGAGGTCACGGTGGAGGTACGGACCGACGAGCCGGAACTGCGGCTCGGCCCCGGCGCCCGGCTGGCCACGGAGCCCGCCTCCGCGGGCCCGCTCACCATCGCCGCCGGCCGGGTGCACAGCGGCCGCCTGCTGCTGCGCTTCGAGGGCGTACGCGACAGGAACGCGGCCGAGGCGCTGCGCAACACCCTGCTGATCGCCGAGGTCGACCCCGACGAACTCCCCGAGGACCCCGAGGAGTTCTACGACCACCAGCTCGCCGACCTGGACGTGGTCACCCGCGACGGCGAGCACGTCGGCCGCATCGAGCAGGTCGCCCACCTGCCCGCGCAGGACCTGCTGGTGGTGCGCAGGGAGAACGGCGGCGAGGTGCTGATCCCCTTCGTCGCCGAGATCGTCCCGGAGATCGACCTGGAGGAGCAGCGCGCGGTCATCGACCCGCCGCCCGGCCTGATCGACGACGAGGCGGAGGTGGCGGGCTCGCGGGAGGACTCCGGTGCCGGGGACTCTCGCGGTGGGGGCTCCGGCGCCGCGGGGAGCGGCGGCGAGGAGTCCAGCGGGACGTCCGGCGGTGACGGGGAGCGCGGCGGCGAAGGCGGCTCGCGGTGAGGCTCGACATCGTCACGATCTTCCCCGAGTACCTGGAACCGCTGAACGTCTCCCTGGTCGGCAAGGCCCGCGCCCGCGGCCAACTCGACGTACACGTCCACGACTTGAGGTCCTGGACGCACGACCGCCACAACACCGTCGACGACACCCCGTACGGCGGCGGCCCCGGCATGGTCATGAAGCCCGAGCCGTGGGGCGAGGCCCTGGACGAGATCATCGGCGGCGGCGCGCCGGAGCCCGGCGACCGCCCCGTCCTGGTCGTGCCCACCCCCAGCGGCGCCCCCTTCACCCAGGAGCTCGCCGTGGAGCTCTCCGGCAAGCCCTGGCTGATCTTCATGCCCGCCCGCTACGAGGGCATCGACCGCCGGGTCATCGATGACTACGCCGAGCACTACGACGTGCGCGAGGTGTCCATCGGCGACTATGTGCTGGCCGGCGGCGAGGCCCCGGTGCTGGTGATGGTCGAGGCCGTCGCGCGGCTGCTTCCCGGAGTGCTCGGCAACGCGGAGTCCCACCGCGACGACTCCTTCGCGCCCGGCGCCATGGCGGACCTGCTGGAGGGGCCCGTCTACACCAAGCCCCCGGAGTGGCGCGGCCGCGGCATCCCGGAGGTTCTGGTCAGCGGCCACCACGGCAGGATCGCCCGATGGCGCAGGGACCAGGCGCTGGCCCGCACCAGCGCCAACCGGCCCGACCTGATCGCCCGTTGCGACCCCGGCGCGCTGGACAAGCACGACCGCGCGACGCTGGAGGAGCTGGGCTGGCGGCAGGGAACGGACGGCCGATTTGGGCAGGCCGGGGAGGCCGTGGAAGAATAGGCCGCTGCCTCACGCTCGGCGCGCGACCCTGCCACAGGGGGACCAACGCCCGCACGAAGCGGAGCGGCATCCGAATCAGCATCACGATATTCCGCTGATGACCTGTGGCATCGGCGAGGAAAGCAGACGGTCATGTCTCACCTGCTCGACAGTGTCGACGCTGCCTCCCTGCGCAGCGATGTCCCGGCGTTCCGCCCCGGTGACACGGTCAACGTCCACGTGCGCGTCATCGAGGGCAACCGCTCCCGTGTGCAGCAGTTCAAGGGCGTGTGCATCCGCCGCCAGGGCGACGGTGTGCGGGAGACCTTCACCGTCCGCAAGGTCACCTTCGGCGTCGGCGTCGAGCGCACCTTCCCGGTCCACACCCCGATCGTCGAGAAGATCGAGGTCGTGACCCGCGGTGACGTGCGCCGCGCGAAGCTGTACTACCTCCGTGAGCTGCGCGGCAAGGCCGCGAAGATCAAGGAGAAGCGCGAGAACTGATCCCGCTTCCGGGCCCTCCCGGCCCGGAGGGGAACCGGCATCGCTGTCGGTCGCCGCGCCGTGCCCGTATAGGCTTTCGGCTCGATGGACACCGACGCACAGCAGCACCACGAACCGGAGCGCGACCGCTCCTCCGGCTCCGCGGACAGCGGACCGGGGCACCGGTCGCGCTCCGTTCGTATCGCGGCCTTCTGCGCGGCGCTGCTGGCGGTCATCCTGCTGGTGAGCGCGTTCGTCGTGCAGCCCTTCCAGATTCCCAGCTCCTCCATGACGCCCACCCTGGAAGTCGGCGACCGCGTACTCGTCAACAAACTCACATACCGCTTCGGCAACCATCCGGAGCGCGGAGACGTTGTCGTCTTCGACGGGACCGGCTCGTTCGTGGTGGAAGGAGAGCGGAACGGCAACCCGGTGTCCGCCCTGCTCCGCGAGGCGGGTGCCGCCGTCGGACTGGCACGGCCCTCCGGGACCGACTACGTGAAGCGCGTGATCGGTGTCGGCGGCGACCGGGTCCGCTGCTGCGACAAGCAGGGAAGGATCGAGGTGAACGGTGTACCGGTGGACGAGGACTATGTGCACCAGGGGGACAAGCCCTCGCGTGTGCCGTTCGATATCGAAGTGCCTCCCGGGCGGCTGTGGGTGATGGGCGACCACCGTTCCAACTCCAGGGACTCCCGCGACCACTTGGGGGAGCCGGGCGGCGGCACCGTGCCGGTGGACAAGGTGATCGGGCGCGCGGACTGGATCGGCTGGCCCCCTGGGCGCTGGGGCGCGCCGCCGTCGGGCGCCCGCACGGGAGCCGCGGACCGGACGGACGGACATGGCTGACCGCGGCGGCCCGGGATACGGGGAGCCGGGCCACGGCGATCCCGAGTACGGGGGTCCCGGACAGGGCGCGCAGGACGGGCCCGCGTACGGGGGAGTGCAGGGCGCGCGGTACGGAGAGCCGGGGGGCGGGCCTGCGCAACCGGGCCTCGGCCAGAACGGCGGCGGGCCCGCGCAGCACAACGGCCACGGCCAGCCGGGGCAGGGCAACGGCTTCAGCGGGCACGGCAACGGCTTCGCCGGGCAGGGCAACGGCTTCCCCGGGCAGAACGGCGGGCGTCCCGTACAGAACGGCGGCCGGCCCGGCCACTACGACTACACCGAGCCCTTCGACTACGGGTCTCCTCAGGAGCCGCCCGCGCCGAACGGGCAGCCCCACGTGCGGGCGCCCCGGCCCGGCGGCCCCATGGGCCCCGTGCGCTCCGCGTCGCTGCCGTCCGACGCCGTACCGCCGGGTCCGGGCCAGCCGCCGCCCGGTCATCCGCAGCCCGGACCACCGCAGGCGCCCGCGGAGGAAACGATGCGGCTCGGGACCGCGGGGGAGTCCGGGACCGCACCGCCCCCGGCGCGCGGTCCCGGCGAGGGAAGGGCGGCGCGGCGGAAGGCCGCGAAACGCATCAAGCGCCGCAGGCGCCTCTCGGCGACCAAGGAGATACCGATCCTCATCGGTGTCGCGCTGCTGATCGCCCTCGTGCTGAAGACCTTCCTGGTGCAGGCGTTCGTGATCCCCTCGGGGTCGATGGAGCAGACGATCCGCATCGGGGACCGGGTGCTGGTGGACAAGCTCACCCCCTGGTTCGGCTCCAAGCCGCACCGCGGTGACGTGGTGGTCTTCAAGGACCCGGGCGGCTGGCTCGAGGGAGAGCAGAAGCCGAAGCAGGACCCTCCCGCCGGTCTCAAGCAGGGCAAGCAACTCCTCTCCTTCATAGGCCTGTTGCCCTCGGACGACGAACAGGACCTGATCAAGCGCGTGGTGGGCGTGGGAGGCGACCGGGTGCGCTGCTGCGACAGCGCCGGCAAGGTCACGGTCAACGGCACCCCACTCAAGGAGCCGTATGTTCACCCCGGCAACGCTCCCTCGCAGATGAAATTCGACGTGACGGTGCCCATCGGGCGGGTGTTCGTGATGGGCGACCACCGCGCCAACTCCGCCGACTCCCGCTTCCACCTCCGCGAGGGGCACCGCGGCACGGTGCCCGAACAGGACGTCGTGGGGCGGGCGGTGGTGATCGCGTGGCCCTTCGGCCACTGGCGCCGACTGGAGGAGCCGGCGACCTATGCTTCCGTGACGGACGCGCCGGGCGCGGCAACCGCGGCGGGCGGCGGTAACGGGGACAATCGAGTGACATCGGTCCCGAGCCCTGCGGTCCTCCCGCTCGTTATGGGAGTGGTGGGTCTGTCCCGTCTGCGGGACGGATCGAGAGGCAAGTTGAGGAGTGAGCGTGGGGGACTTGGCGGCCGGCACACGGTCCGGTTCCGGCGACGACGGACCGGACGGCCACCGTCCTGACGTACCCGGCGGTCAGAGTACGGGGCACGACCGGGCGCCGACCCCGGAGAGAGGCAGTGGCGAGAGCGTGAGTTCGGGTACGAGTGGGGCCCCTACGGACAGCGAGTTCAACAGCGTGTACGACGAGAAAGACGACGGCATGAGCGGCAGCGGGTCCGGCGCGGGCACCGGCGGCGACGGGCCGGCAGCGGACGGACCGGAAGGTGCGAAGAGGATGAAGCCCGCCAAGGGGGCCAAGCAGCAGCGATCCTTCTGGAAGGAGCTGCCGATCCTCATCGTGATCGCCCTGATCCTCGCCCTGGTGATCAAGACCTTCCTGGTGCAGGCGTTCTCCATCCCGTCCAACTCGATGCAGAACACCCTCCAGCAGGGCGACCGGGTGCTGGTGGACAAGCTCACCCCGTGGTTCGGCTCCAAGCCGGAGCGCGGCGAGGTGATCGTCTTCCACGACCCGGACGGCTGGCTGCCCGAGACCCCGATGCAGACCAACGTCTTCCAGGACGTGATGAGCTTCATCGGCCTGATGCCGTCCGCCAACGAGAAGGACCTCATCAAGCGCGTCATCGCGGTCGGCGGCGACACCGTGCAGTGCAAGCGCGGGGGACCGGTCAAGGTCAACGGCACGCCGCTGAAGGAGACTTCGTACCTCTACCCCGGCAACACCCCCTGCGACGACGAGCCGTTCGGCCCCATCAAGGTGCCGAAGGGCAAGCTGTGGGTGATGGGCGACCACCGCCAGGACTCCCTCGACTCGCGCTACCACCAGAACCAGAAGTACGGCGGGATGGTGCCCGAGCAGGAGGTCGTCGGCCGCGCCATCGTGGTGGCCTGGCCGGTCACCCGCTGGTCGACGCTGCCGGTGCCGGACACCTTCAGCCAGAAGGGCGTCGAGTCCAAGGCGTCCCAGGCCGCCGCGACGGCCGCCAACGGCGCCCCGGCCGCGCTCGGCCTCGCGGGTGCGGTCCCGATCGTGCTGTGGCGGCGCAAGCGCCTCCAGGAGCGCTGACTCTCCAGCGCTGATTCGCCGGCGCTGACTCTCCGTCGACGGACCCGCGTACCGGACCTTTCGGGCCCGGTGCGCGGGTCCGCCGCTGTCCGGCACCGGGGGCCTCGTGTTTCCCGGTCGCCGGATGTTGATCAAGGGCTTACCCCCGTACGTACGCCCGGGTAGGGTGCGCCGAGACCTCTGGATCTCCGAGACCTCCACCCCGGGAGTGCGGGCATGAGCAATGCGGTACGGACCGACGCCAGGCAGGGCGGCCGCGTGGGAAGTGCGCTGTCCGGACTGGCGGTTGCGCTGGGCTGCGTGCTCTTCCTCGGCGGCTTCATCTGGGGTGCGGTGCTCTACCAGCCCTACACCGTGCCGACCGACTCCATGGACCCCACGGTCAAGGCGGGGGACCGGGTGCTGGCCGAGCGCATCGACGGCGGCGAGGTGCGACGGGGCGACGTCGTGGTCTTCCAGGACTCGGTCTGGGGCTCCGTGCCCATGGTGAAGCGGGTCGTCGGCGTCGGCGGCGACAAGGTCGCCTGCTGCGGGAACCAGGGCCGGCTGACCGTGAACGGCAAGGCCGTGGACGAGACCTACCTCAAGGACCGGGACCCGAACTCGCAGCCGCCCTTCAAGGCCACCACCGTGCCGCAGGGCAAGCTCTTCCTGCTCGGCGACCACCGCATCGACTCCGCCGACTCCCGTGTGCACCTGACGGACGGCAGCCACGGGGCCGTGCCGCGCACCGCCGTGCAGGCCCGGGTGGACGCGATCGCCTGGCCCACGTCGAGCATGGGAACACTGACCGAACCGTCCGCATTCGCCCCGATGCCGGGCGGCATCTCGGAGCCGGGTCCGGTCCGCGCCCTGGTCTGTGCGATCGTGGCAGGGGCCGTGCTCATCCTCGGCGGCGCCGCGTACGGACCGATCGCGCGGCGGGCCGGACGGGGGCGCAGGCCCTGACGCACAATGGGGGCACGCACGGCTGAAGGGGAACATGCCATGAGCGCCGAGGACCTCGAGAAGTACGAGACCGAGATGGAGCTGAAGCTCTACCGGGAGTACCGGGACGTCGTCGGACTGTTCAAGTACGTCATCGAGACCGAGCGGCGGTTCTACCTCACCAACGACTACGAGATGCAGGTGCACTCCGTACAGGGTGAGGTGTTCTTCGAGGTCTCCATGGCCGACGCCTGGGTGTGGGACATGTACCGCCCGGCGCGTTTCGTGAAGCAGGTGCGGGTGCTCACCTTCAAGGACGTGAACATCGAGGAGCTCAACAAGAGCGACCTCGACCTCCCCGAGGACTCCGGCTTCAAGGGCTGAGCGCGGGAGGTCGCCGGGGCGGGGCGCCCCGGGCGTGCGTGGGTGTGGGCGCCGGTGCGGCCGGCGCGGGGGCTGGCGCCGTGGGCGGGCTTGTTTCTCGCTGCTCGGGTGCGTCTCGCCGTGAGGGCGGTCTGCGGGACGCCTGGTCCGAGCGGTGCCTCGATTCTCGGGGGATCCTGCCGCGCGGCGCCAGGGCCGGCGGGGAAGTTCCCGCGAGAAGGTGAGCGAGTTATCCACAGGCCGTGAGTTGTCCCCAGGAAACGGCCATGATCCCCGGGCCGCCGCTGCCGCGGCCAGAGTCGGTGCCCGGAGGTGGTGCCGATGAGCCCGCAACAGGATCCGGGCCGCAGGGGAGCGCTCGGGCGATACGGAGAAGACCTGGCAGTACGGCGGCTGAGCCAGAGCGGCCTGGACGTGCTGGAGAGGAACTGGCGCTGCCGCGAAGGCGAGATCGACATCGTCGCGCGGCAGGCCGATGCGCTGGTCGTCTGCGAGGTGAAGACCCGCCGCGCAGCACGCGCCGGGCTGTACCAGCACCCGATGGACGCGCTCACCCCCGCCAAGGCCGCGCGCCTGCGGAGGCTCGCCTCGCGCTGGCTCAGCGAGCGCTGGCTGCCCCAGTTCGGAATGCCGCCCTTCGGCGGTGTGCGCATCGACCTGGTCGGAGTGCTCCTCGCGGAGCGCGGCGCCCCGGTGGTGCAGCACGCCGAGGGGGTGGCGTGATGGGTTTCGCACGCACCTGCTCGGTGGCCCTGGTGGGCGTCGAGGGCGTACCGGTCGAAGTGCAGGCCGACCTCGAGCCGGGCGTCGCCCACTTCACGCTCGTGGGGCTGCCCGACAAGAGCCTCAGCGAGAGCCGCGACCGGGTGCGCGCCGCAGTGGTGAACTCGGACGCCGAGTGGCCGCAGAAGAAGCTCACCGTGGGCCTCAGCCCGGCCTCCGTGCCCAAGAGCGGCAGCGGCTTCGACATCGCCGTGGCCTGCGCCGTGCTGGGCGCCGCCGAGCGGATCGACCCGCGGTCCATCGCCGACGTGATGATGCTCGGCGAGCTGGGCCTCGACGGGCGGGTGCGGCCCGTGCGCGGGGTCCTGCCCGCCGTGCTCGCCGCGGCGGAAGCCGGCTACCGACAGGTGGTCGTGCCCGAATGCGCCGTTCCCGAGGCGTCGTTGGTGCCCGAGGTGTCGGTGCTCGGCGTGCGCAGCCTGCGGCAGCTGATCGCGCTGCTCGCGGACGAGGCGGTGCCCGAGGAGTTCGCCCAGGACGACGAGGGGAGGCCCGATCCGTTCCTGGCGGGGCTCGCCCTCCCCGTAGGAGGCCCCGGCACCCTGCGCGGAAGCATCAGCGGGCAGCGGTCGCCCGACATGAAGGACGTGGCCGGGCAGGCATCGGCCAGGGGAGCGCTCGAGGTGGCGGCGGCCGGACGCCACCACATCTTCTTCAAGGGGCCGCCCGGAGCGGGCAAGACCATGCTCGCCGAGCGGCTGCCCGGCCTCCTCCCGCCCCTCAGCCACAAGGAGGCACTGGAGGTCACGGCCGTGCACTCGGTCGCCGGCGTCCTCCCGCCCGGCCAGCCGCTGGTCGAGCGCGCGCCCTACTGCGCGCCCCACCACTCGGCGACCATGGAGGCCCTCATCGGCGGCGGCTCGGGACTGCCACGGCCCGGAGCGGTGTCCCTGGCGCACAACGGCGTCCTGTTCATGGACGAGGCCGCCGAGTGCTCAGCGAAAGTGCTCGACGCCATGCGGCAACCGCTGGAGGCAGGACACGTCGTGGTGGCCAGGGCGGCCGGCATATTGCGGATGCCCGCGAAATTCCTGCTCGCCCTCGCGGCCAACCCCTGCCCGTGCGGCAGATACGGCACCAGGAACGGCGGCTGCGAATGCCGCCCCTCGTCCATCAGGCGCTACCGCGCCCGCCTCTCAGGACCGCTGCTCGACCGGGTCGACCTGCGCGTCGGCGTAGAGCCGCTGACCCGCTCCGAGCTCACCGCCCTCAACGGCGGCTCCGACTCGACCGCCGAGGTCGCCGCGCGCGTACGAGAGGCCCGCGAGAGGGCGGTCCACCGGTACGCCGGCACACCGTGGACGGCCAACAGCGAAGTGCCGGGCCACGAATTGCGCACCCACTGGCCCGTGGAGGCCGGAGCGCTCGGCCAAGCCGAGGAGGACATGGAACGCGGCCTGCTCACCGCCCGCGGCTTCGACCGGGTGCTGCGGGTGGCCTGGACCGTCGCCGACCTCGCCGGGCACGAACGCCCCACCGCGGGCGACGTGGACCTGGCCCTGGAGCTCCGCACCGGGATCTCCCGCGCCGCGGCCCGCGTGGGGAGCGGGATGTGAGCGCGTCCGGGAACGCCCGGGATCCCGAGGCCGCGACCAGGGCCGTTACGGAGGAGGAACGACTGGCCAGGGCCGCCCTGACCCGGGTACTGGAACCGGGCGATGAGACGGCCGGCCGCTGGCTGCAGCGGTACGGGGCGCCGCATCTGCTCCGGCTGCTGCGCGAGGGCGGGCAGCCACCGCCCGGGGTGAGCCCCACACGCTGGAGCAGGCTGCGGGGGCGCACGGCTCGCGCCTCCCCGGAGGCCGACCTCCGGGCCGCGCACGATTGCGGAGCGCGCTTCATCTGCCCCGGCGATCATGAATGGCCCTGCCAGCTCGACGACTTGGGGACCGCGCGCCCCATCGGCCTCTGGGTGCGCGGGACACCGTCGCTCCGGTTCTGGGCGGTGCGCTCCGTGGCCGTGGTGGGAGCGCGCGCCTGCACGGAGTACGGGGTGCACGTCGCCACCCGGCTCGGCGCGGGGCTCTCCGAGAAGGGGTGGACCGTGGTGGCGGGCCTGGCCTTCGGCATCGACGGCGCGGCACACCGCGGCGCGCTGGCCGTCGACGGCGCCACCATCGGAGTGCTCGCCTGCGGGGTGGACGTCTCCTATCCACCCGCGCACGGCGAGTTGATCCGCTCCGTCGGCGAACGCGGTCTGCTCGTCGCGGAGTTGCCACCCGGCGACCACCCGACACGGAGCAGATTCGTCCTGCGCAACCGCGTGATCGCGGCACTCACCCGCGGCACCGTGGTCGTGGAGGCGGCACTGCGCAGCGGCTCGCTCTCCACCGCCCGGCACGCGCGCAGACTGGGGCGTCACGTGATGGGCGTCCCGGGACCGGTCACCTCCGGAATGTCGGCCGGAGTGCACGAACTCCTGCGCGGTGAGGGAATGGTGGTCACCGATTCCAGCGACATCGTGGAACTCGTAGGTGCCATCGGTGAACTGGGGCCTTCACGGAGTGGCCCGCAGGTCCCGAGAGACCTTCTTCCGCCGGCGACAGCGCGTGTGCTGGAGGTCATGCCTGCTCACGGCGGCACCGATCCCGCGCGACTCGCCGAGGCGAGCGGCAGCACATGTGAGGAAGTTCTCGCGGCCCTGCGAGAGCTCAGAGCTCTGGGGTTCGTCGAAAACACGGCCGGTGCCTGGCAGTTGGCAGCTCGGGACGACGGAAACCCCATTGAGTGATGGTGTGGTGCTTGACCTGCGGATATGGAGTGAAAAGGTGAAACATGTGCGCTTGTTCAACCGCTCCGTGTGCCGAACGCCTGTAGTGGATACCGCCATACGGGTCACACCGCCGTGCGGGCAGCGGAACGGATCTGCCCATGCGGGAACCGCCGCCCATCGCTCAGAGCAACGCCGTAGTCACGCTACGCTCACATCACTTCAGAAAGAGACACACGGCCACGACGCCTCTCCGACCTGACGGCCCTCTCAGCAGAAACGGCTCACAGCGACGCATGCACATCTCCCGGCCCGACCGCACCGCCGCCACGGCGGCACCGACTGCGGCGATCGCGATCGACGCGGCCGGCGCCGCCGCGACCGGCGCCGCCCCCAGCTCCCTCGACGAGCTGTGGCGGTCGTACAAGGCCACGGGCGACGACCGGCTCCGGGAGCAACTGATCCTCCACTACTCGCCGCTGGTCAAATACGTCGCCGGCCGCGTCAGCGTCGGGCTGCCGCCCAACGTCGAACAGGCCGACTTCGTCTCCTCCGGGATCTTCGGGCTCATCGACGCCATCGAGAAGTTCGACCCCGACCGCTCGATCAAGTTCGAGACCTACGCCATCACCCGCATCCGCGGAGCCATGATCGACGAACTGCGGGCGCTCGACTGGATCCCCCGCTCCGTACGCCAGAAGGCACGCGCCGTGGAACGCGCATACGCCACCCTCGAGGCCACGCTGCGCCGCAGCCCCTCCGAGGCCGAGGTCGCCGACGAGATGGGCATCCCCCTCGAAGAACTCCACGGCGTCTTCAGCCAGTTGTCCCTCGCCAACGTCGTAGCACTCGAAGAGCTGCTGCACGTCGGCGGCGAGAGCGGCGACCGCCTCAGCCTCATGGACACGCTGGAGGACACGGCGGCCGACAACCCCGTCGAGATCGCCGAGGACCGCGAGCTGCGACGACTCCTCGCCCGCGCCATCAACACCCTTCCCGAAAGGGAGAAAACGGTCGTCACCCTCTACTACTACGAGGGCCTGACGCTCGCCGAGATCGGGCAGGTACTCGGCGTCACGGAAAGTCGCGTAAGCCAGATCCACACCAAATCCGTTCTTCAATTGCGTGCCAAGCTGGCGGACGTCGGTCGCTGAATCGGTACTGCCGTCCGTAAGGTAGAGACCGTGCCCAGGATTCGAGCGGCCTCTGTGGCCGAGCACCGGACCATGCAGCGCGCTGCCCTGCTGGACGCTGCCCGCTCACTGCTGTCCGAGGGCGGAACGGAAGCACTGACGTTCCCCGCCCTCGCGCAGCGGACGGGTCTGGCGCGCTCCTCCGTCTACGAGTACTTCCGCTCCCGCGCGGCAGTCGTCGAGGAACTGTGCGCCGTCGACTTCCCGGTATGGGCCGCGGAAGTCGAAGCGGCCATGGCGGCGGAGGAAACCGCCGAGGCGAAGGTCGAAGCGTACGTGCGCAGCCAGCTCGCCCTCGTCGGCGACCGGCGCCACCGCGCCGTCGTCGCGATCTCCGCGGGAGAACTCGACGCGGGCGCCCGCGAGAAGATCCGCGCCGCCCACGGCGGCCTCATCGCCATGGTCGTCGAGGCCCTCGGCGAGCTGGGCCACGAGCAGCCCCGCCTGGCGGCCATGCTGCTCCAGGGAGTCGTCGACGCCGCCGTCCGCCGCACCGAACTCGGAGCGGCCGAGAACCCCGAGCAGATCACGGAGGCGGCGGTGGGGATGGCGCTGAACGGGGTTCGCGGCGGCTGATCGGGGCCCCTCCCCCCCCCGCCCCACCCCTCCCACCTCCTCCACCACCCCAGGCCCCCTCAGGGCTGAGCACCTAATCCGAACCGCTCAGCCCTGGCACAGATGCACCGGCACAGCCGCTCACCCCTGCTCACTCACCCCCCCCGGGGGCCTCACTCCGCCCCTCTCACGTTCAACCTCAGCCGCGCCCACACCGCGGCCGCGCACAGTGCGACCGCCCCCACCAGAAAGCCCCACGGGTGCTCCGCACCGCCGCTCGTCTTCCCCCGCAGTCTCGGCGCGGCTCTCACCTGATCTAGGGCCCGGTCCCGAACGCGCCCCTCGCCCCACACCGGCGCACCACGCACATCCCGCCCCTTTCGCACCTGCCGTGCGCCCCGAAGCTCCGGCGCATCCCGCCCCTGCTCCAAGCTCCCCTCAGCACTCCCACCCGCCCCCACATCCCGCTCTGCTCTCACACCCCACCCCGCCGGTGCTCCCCTCTGCCCCTCCCCACCCGCCACCGGCACCCCGTACACGGGAAGCAAGCGCGACCCGCCGTGCCGTAGCAGCTCGGGCGGCAATAGCTGGAGGGGATTGAGGTAGGCGTCGCCGCGGCGCAGGCCCCAGTGGAGGCATGCCGTCGTGGGCGGGCAGTGGGGTGTGGCGGGGGCTGACAGGGCGACTACCTGGCCGGCGTGGACGGTGGTGCCCTTGTGGACCGTGGGGCGTACGGGCTCGTAGGTCGTGCGGAGCGGCGGGGTGCCGGTGCCGGCCAGGTCGATGGAGAGGACGCCGCGGCCCGCGACGGTGCCCGCGTAGGCGATCTTGCCGGGGGCCACGGCGCGTACCGGGCGGCCCGGGGCGGTGCCCAGGTCCACCCCGCGGTGACCTGCCGCGTAGGGCGTCGGGGGCGGGTCCCAGGCGCGGAGCACGGGCGGGCGGCCCTGGAGGGGCCAGGTGCGGGCGATGGGCGGCGGGCGGACCGGGCTCATCCCCGGGCTCGGCGCGGAGGCGAGGGGAGCGAGGGTCGTGGTCAGGAGGAGGGTCAGGAGGGGGCTGTAGTGGGGCATGGGGAGACCGTCTCGTGGGGGGAGGGGGTTTGGGGGATCTTGGTGAAGTTCTGTGGAATACCGGGGAGTTGTGGACAAGGCGGTCACTGGAAGGGGTGGAGGGGAGACGAGGCCTGGGCGGGGGCCGGTGCACCGTGGCGCGGGTCGCTTCCGCGGTCCCGTACACTGCTCTGTGCGGCCCGGGTGACCGGGCTGACTTCGCACGCCCCGCCACCCTGACCCGGTGGCCGCGCGTCTCGGTCCTTGGAGACGCCTCTCACCAGGCATTTCCTCGGCACTGCGCGTCAGGGGCGTCAGGCAAGCGGCGGCGCCCCGCCGCCGCTGACGACAACCGAGTACCTCAAGGAGAACGGCCATGGCCGTCGTCACGATGCGGGAGCTGCTGGAGAGCGGCGTCCACTTCGGGCACCAGACCCGCCGCTGGAACCCGAAGATGAAGCGCTTCATCTTCACCGAGCGCAACGGCATTTACATCATCGACCTGCTCCAGTCGCTGTCGTACATCGACCGCGCCTACGAGTTCGTCAAGGAGACCGTCGCGCACGGCGGCTCCATCATGTTCGTCGGCACGAAGAAGCAGGCCCAGGAGGCCATCGCCGAGCAGGCCACCCGCGTGGGCATGCCCTACGTGAACCAGCGCTGGCTCGGCGGCATGCTGACCAACTTCTCGACCGTCTACAAGCGTCTGCAGCGCCTCAAGGAGCTGGAGCAGATCGACTTCGAGGATGTGGCCGCCTCCGGCCTCACCAAGAAGGAGCTGCTCGTCCTCTCCCGCGAGAAGGCCAAGCTGGAGAAGACCCTCGGCGGTATCCGCGAGATGCAGAAGGTGCCCAGCGCCGTCTGGATCGTGGACACCAAGAAGGAGCACATCGCCGTCGGCGAGGCGCGCAAGCTCAACATCCCGGTCGTCGCGATCCTCGACACCAACTGCGACCCGGACGAGGTCGACTACAAGATCCCGGGCAACGACGACGCGATCCGCTCGGTCACCCTGCTGACCCGCGTGATCGCCGACGCCGTCGCCGAGGGCCTCATCGCCCGCTCCGGTGCCGCCGAGGCGGCCAAGGGCGGCGAGAAGGCCGCCGCCGAGCCGCTGGCCGAGTGGGAGCGCGAGCTCCTCGAGGGCGAGAAGGCCGAGGAGAAGGCCGGCGAGAAGTCCGCCGAGGCCGAGACCCCGGCCGAGACCGAGGCCGACAAGCCGGCCGAGGCCGAGGCGGACGCCACCGAGACCAAGGCCGTCTCGGAGACCGAGCAGGCCTGACCTGCGCGTCAGCGGCAGCACGCTGCGCACACGCCGGTGGGGGGGGGGGGGGGCCCCCCCCCCCCCCCCCCCCGGGCAAACCCCCCCAACCCAATGGGGGGGATCCCCACCCCAGAAAGCGGACCACACACC
>NZ_JBCFOK010000026.1:0-93512 GCF_039605595.1 Streptomyces odontomachicola | reverse complement strand
CGGTTGCGCCCCCCGCGGGGGGGGGGGGGGGGCGGGGGCCCCACTGTGGCCGGGGGGCGGGGGGCCCGGGGGCGCCCCCGGGCCCCGGCCGCTGCCCCCGCCGCCGGCGGGGATGGGTGACCGGGCTGCTGTCCCCTGCTGTCCGGTCACGGGCACCGGGGCGAAGGTCCCACGACGCTGCCGTCCCCGCCGCGCGGGTGAGCACGGGCGTCACATCGCTCCGGTGGTGCCGCCCCTTGCCGCCGGGCGCCCAGCTGGCATCGGGGACACCTCGTCCAACGAAGCCCCCTGCGGGCCGGTCACGCGCCGTACGGGTGACCGGCCCGCCCCGAGGTCCAGGGGGTCGCCCCCTAGGGGGAACTACAGGCCTCCGCGGCACAGACCCAGCAGGGTCATCGCCAACTGCGTTCCGGGGCGGCCCAGTTCGCGCCTGTAGTGGTCGAGGATCTCCATCTCCCTGGCCAGGTGGACGCGCCGTCCTCCGGTACTCATCCGGGCGCGCTGAATACGTTCGGAGACCGCCATCCGCTCCTGGACCAGCGCGATGATCTTGTGGTCGAGCGCGTCGATCCGGCCGCGCGCCCCGGTGATCTCGTTCGCCGCCGTGGTGTCCTCGGTGCCCTCTGTGCTGACGCTCATGTTCCTGCTCCTCCGGTCGGTGCCGGCGCCCGGCCGCTCAGGGCCCGGGGAGCGGAAACGCCAGGCGCCCCGGGCCTTGAGTGGCCCGGGGCGCCTGGTGAGTGGCTTGTCAGTAGATCAAGCAGCACGACCTCGGCAGCCGGACGGGCCGGTGCCATAGGTAAACCAGAAGCTGGTCGTGTGCTTGAACATGTCCGCCAGTATGCACCGCCTCACGCCCCGTACCAACCCTGACCCCTAGGGGGTGGCTCAGGGCAGGGGCATCCCCTTAGGGGCAGGGTTCCCCTAGGGGCTGGGCGGGCTCGGCGGCGACCTCGGCGAGGGCCCGGGGGAGTCCCGTACGGGGGCGTCACCCAGGGGCGGGCCACTACGGGCAGACCGGACCGCTCACGCACCCCGTTAGAATCGAAAGTCCACCCCCAGCTCGACCGCCGAAAGGCAGCTCCGTGGCTCCTACCCGCCGCCCGTCAGACACACCCGTCGACACCGTCCTGGTCGTCGACTTCGGCGCGCAGTACGCCCAGCTCATCGCCCGCCGTGTGCGCGAGGCCCGGGTCTACAGCGAGATCGTGCCGTCCACCATGCCGGTGTCCGAGATCCTCGCGAAGAACCCCGCGGCGATCATCCTCTCCGGCGGCCCCTCCTCGGTGTACGCGGAGGACGCCCCCTCCCTGGAGCGGGAGCTCTTCGAGGCCGGGGTGCCGGTCTTCGGCATGTGCTACGGCTTCCAGCTGATGGCGCAGGCGCTCGGCGGCACCGTCGACAACACCGGCAGCCGCGAGTACGGCCGCACGGACCTGTCCGTGAGCAAGCCCGACTCGACCCTCTTCGAGGGCACGCCCGCCGAGCAGCAGGTGTGGATGTCGCACGGCGACGCCTGCTCCGCCGCGCCGGAGGGCTTCTCGGTCACCGCGTCCACCGACATGGTCCCGGTCGCCGCCTTCGAGAACGATGAGCGGAAGCTGTACGGCGTGCAGCACCACCCGGAGGTCATGCACTCCACCTACGGGCAGCAGGTGCTGGAGCACTTCCTCTACCGGGGCGCGGGGCTCACCCCCTCCTGGACCACCACGAGCATCGTCGACGAGCAGGTCGAGGAGATCCGCGAGCGGGTCGGCAGCAAGCGCGCCATCTGCGGGCTGTCCGGCGGCGTCGACTCGGCGGTCGCGGCAGCGCTGGTCAACAAGGCCATCGGCACCCAGCTGACCTGCGTGTACGTCGACCACGGCCTCATGCGCAAGGGCGAGTCGGAGCAGGTCGAGAAGGACTTCGTCGCGGCGACGGGCGCCCAGCTCAAGGTCGTCGACGCCTCCGAGCGCTTCCTGGACGCGCTGTCCGGCGTCTCCGACCCGGAGGAGAAGCGGAAGATCATCGGGCGCGAGTTCATCCGCGTCTTCGAGCAGGCGCAGGCCGAGCTGGTCGCCGAGGCGGGCGCGGCCGGTGAGGACGTCGCCTTCCTGGTGCAGGGCACCCTCTACCCGGACGTGGTCGAGTCCGGCGGCGGCACCGGCACCGCGAACATCAAGTCCCACCACAACGTGGGCGGGCTCCCCGAGGACATCGAGTTCCAGCTGGTCGAGCCGCTGCGGAAGCTGTTCAAGGACGAGGTCCGGATGGTCGGCAAGGAGCTCGGCCTGCCCGACGAGATCGTCCAGCGCCAGCCCTTCCCGGGTCCCGGCCTCGGCATCCGCATCGTCGGCGCCGTGAACCGCGAGCGGCTGGACATCCTGCGCGAGGCCGACGCCATCGCCCGCGAGGAACTGACCAACGCCGGTCTCGACCGCGAGATCTGGCAGTGCCCCGTGGTGCTGCTCGCCGACGTGCGTTCGGTCGGTGTGCAGGGCGACGGCCGCACCTACGGTCACCCCATCGTGCTGCGGCCCGTGTCCTCCGAGGACGCGATGACCGCCGACTGGTCGCGCCTGCCCTACGACGTGCTGTCCCGCATCTCGACACGGATCACCAACGAGGTCTCCGAGGTCAACCGCGTGACCCTCGACGTCACCAGCAAGCCCCCGGGGACCATCGAGTGGGAGTGACCTCCCGCTGAGGCCCCTCCGGGCCGTACTCGGTGCCGCCGCTCCGCCCTCGGAGCGGCGGCACTGCTGTTTTGGCAGCAGTCGTCGCTACGACGGCACCCGTGGGTCACTCGCCGCCGAGCGGTCCGCCCGGCGGCTGGAGCGCCTGGAGCGACTGGAGCCGCCTCTCAGACCAGGCGTCGGGCCGTCGCCCAGCGGGTGAGCTCATTGCGGTTGCTGAGCTGGAGCTTGCGGAGAACCGCGGACACATGGGACTCCACCGTCTTGATGGAGATGTGGAGCTCCCTGGACACCTCCTTGTACGCATAGCCGCGGGCGATCAGGCGCAGAACCTCGCGCTCGCGCTGCGTCAGCCGGTCGAGGTCCTCGTCCACGGGCGGAGCATCGGTGGAGGCGAAGGCGTCGAGCACGAACCCGGCCAGCCGCGGCGAGAACACCGCGTCCCCCTCGGCCACCCGGAAGATCGCGGCCACCAGGTCCTGGCCCGTGATGGTCTTGGTGACATAGCCGCGCGCACCGCCCCGGATCACGCCGATGACGTCCTCGGCCGCATCCGAAACCGACAGCGCGAGGAACCGCACCGGCGCGTCCGTATCAGCGGCCAAGTCGGCGCAGCGGCGCAGGACTTCGACGCCTCCGCCGCCCGGCAGGTGCACATCCAGCAGGACCACATCGGGGCGGGACGTGGCGATGACGGAGACCGCCTGGTCGACGTCCCCCGCCTCGCCGACCACATCGACATGGGTCACGTCCGTGACACCGATCTCGGCCTCGACACCCGCGCGGAACATCCGGTGGTCGTCGACGAGCACGACCCGCACCTGCCGCTTCGCGCCGCTCTCCGCCGCGCCGCCCTGCGCGGCCTCGTCCGTGGACGCCCCGTCCAGTGGGGCCTCGCCCGACGGTGTCCCATCCGGCGCCGTGCCGGCCCGCGCCGCGTCGTCCGGCGTCTGGCCGCCCATTGCTTCGTCGTTCACGATTCCGTCGCCCTCTCCATCTTCAGCTCCACCTCTGTCCCCTCGCCCGGAGCCGAGCGCACCCGCGCCGTTCCCCCGTTGCGCTCCATGCGGCCGATGATGGATTCGCGGACGCCCATCCGGTCGGCCGGCACCGTGTCCAGGTCGAAGCCGGGTCCGCGGTCCCGCACGGAGATGAAGACGGTGCCTCCCTCGACCTCGGCGAACACCTGCACCGCGCCGCCTTCGCCACCGTACTTGGCGGCATTGACCATCGCTTCGCGCGCCGCCTGTATCTGTGCGCCCAGCCGCTCGTCGAGAGGGCAGTCGCCGACATTGACGACCTCGACCGGCACACCGTGGTCGTCCTCCACCTCGCCCGCCGTCTCCTTGACCGCAGCGGCGAGGGTCTGAGGAGTCTCGGGCTCCTCGTCCCGCGCGCCCCGGGTGTAGAGCCATTTGCGCAGCTCGCGCTCCTGGGAGCGGGCCAGCCGTGCGACTTCGCGGGGCTGCTCGGCATTGCGCTGGATCAACGTCAGGGTGTGCAGCACCGAGTCGTGGACGTGCGCGGCGATTTCTGCGCGCTCCTGAATGCGGATGCGCAGCCGTCGCTCGTCGGAGAGGTCCTGGAACGTCCGCCGCAGGAAGGGGATCGCCAGGAGGACGACCCCGGCGAGGATGGCGAGCGCGGCCTGGAGCGCGGCCCCCAGATGACGGACCGAACCCTGGACCACCACTATGCCGCTGACCCCGACGGCGACCAGCAGCACTCCGGCCGTTATGCGCGCGAGGGGCAACAGCCGGGTGCGGCGGCTCACTTCGGCCCACCGTGCGCGCCGCGCGTTGTCGGCCTGGCGCCAGACCACCACCACGCCGAGGCCGATCAGCAGCACCGGCCACAGATAGGTGTTGGCCCGGCCGATCTGGAGCCGCTCGGCCAGCACGATGCCCGTGACGATCAGCGCGAGGAGGGCGAGGAGCTGGCCCTTGTCGGGCTTGCGTACGGCTCTGCGGCGTCTGCCGTCGGCGTCCGTCGCGTCCGGCCCTGCCGCCGCGGAGGTCTTCGCGCGCGGCGGGGAGCTGACGCCCCCGGCGCCGAGCGGGACGACGAACCAGAACGCCGCATAGAGCAGCACCCCCAGCCCGTTCGCCGCGCAGAGCGCGAGGATCACGATGCGCACCCACGAGACCGGCAGGCCCAGGTGACCCGCGAGACCGCGCGCGACACCGCCGAGCATGCGGCCCTCCGCGCTCCGGTAGAGCTTGCGCGGAGGCGGCTCGTCGAGGGCGGCTGCCGCGGGTCCCGGTGCGGCGCCGAACGTGGATGCGGCGGTCATGCACCGATAGTCACACGGGCGGGGCCGCCGCGGCATCAGGGTCCATCCCTGACCGATCCCTGAGGTTTCAGGCCCGGATCCGGGCCTGGAGGGCCGCAGATCTCAGGGTTCTTTCGGGGATGGTCCCGGATGTGGGGGAGGGGGAGGGGAGGCGACGATGTGCGTATGACGGATGAGCAGCAGCCGCCACCGGAGCGCGGCGCGCACACGCACGGCACGGGAGGCCCGCCTCCTGAGGCCGCCGCGGGTGTGGGCGGGGGCGGTGAGACGCCGGCCGAGGAAGCGGCGCGACGCCTTTACGGCGAGCTCGGTGACGTCGGCCCCGGCGCGGGGCCGGGCGCCGGGACGGGGAGCGACGGCGGAGAGGGCACGCGCCGGATTCGGCGCAGCCGCAAGCACAAAGTGGCGGGCGGGGTCTGCGCCGGGCTCGGCCGGTATTTCGACGTGGACCCGGTCGTCTTCCGCGTGCCGCTCGCCGTGCTGTCGGTCATCGGCGGCCTGGGGCTCATCTTCTACGGCTGCGCGTGGCTGCTCATCCCGGCGTTGGGGGAGAAGGAGAACGAGCTGCGGAAGCTGCTCTCCGGGCGGCTGGAGGGCGGTTCGCTGGCCGCCTTCCTCTGCGCCCTGGCGGGCTGCGGCCTCTTCCTCGCCTCCCTCGGCAACGACATCACGCCCTTCTCCGTGATGCTCGTGGCCGCCGTGGCGGGTGCGGCCTATTGGTCCCGGCACCGTCGCCAGAGCGAGGCGGCCGAGGCCGACGGGGGTGCGCCGGTCGATCCCGCCACCGCCCACGCGGTCGCCGAGGCGCCACCGGAGGCGCAGGCCCCGCCCATGAGCGAGGTGCCCCAGTGGTGGCAGGACCCGCTGAAGAAGAGCGGCTGGTACGTGACGTACGAAGGCACTCATGGCGCTGAAGTCGGCGCTGGCACTGGCACCGGATATCTCTGGGGCCCGGAGAAGCTGGCCAAGGACGGGTCCACGTGGGCCGGACCGGGGCCCGGCGGCGGAGCCGGGATGCGGCCCACCGGCTGGAGGCCTCCGGAGAGGACCCGGCAGCGGTCCATAGGGGGCCTGGTGTTCGTGGCCGCCGTCGCCGCGGCGGGAATCGGGACCGCGGCGCTCTGGGACATCCGCCCGCTCGGCACGAGCCTCACCGTCGGACTGGCCTGTGCGCTCGCGGTGTTCGGCGTGGGCCTGGTGGTCAGCTCCTTCGCCGGGCGGCTCGGAGGGGGCACCGTGGTCGCGGTCATCCTGACCGCGCTGCTGCTGGCCGGAGCCGCCGCGCTGCCCAAGGACATCGGTACGCACTGGGACAACCGGCGATGGGAGCCCACCACAGCCGAGGCACTGCAGCCCACATACCGCATGGACGGAGGCAGGGGCGAACTCGACCTGCGCAGGCTCGACTTGAAGCGCGGCCAGACGGTGCGGACCGAGGCGAGGACGGGCGCGGGACAGCTCACGGTGCTGGTCCCGGAGGACGTCACCGTGCGGCTCGACGGACATGTGGACGCGGGCGAGATCCGGGTCCCGCGCGGGGCCACCACCGAAGGCCGGCCGCTGCACGAGTCCTCCGGCGGACTGGACCGCAGCCTGACCACCACGCTCAAGCCGCTGGACTCTTCGACCAAGCCGAAGGGGACCATCGCCCTGAAGCTGAGGGTCGGTGTGGGCCAGGGCGAGGTCGTCAGGGAGACACCCGACGGTCGTTCGGACCAGAAGGCTCCCGGCACCGCACGATCCATGGCGGCGGCTCCACGGGCCACCGCGAATGACCCGAGCCAAGATCCGCTTGGCGAGGCACGGGGCGGCGGGGCGGAAGCCCACCCCGCTGAGCCCGTCACCTTCCGTGAGGAGGCCCTGCGATGATCCGGCACCGCTTCGAGCCCGCACGGCTGCTGCTCGGCGTCATATTGCTGGGCGCCGCCCTCGCCTACGTGATGGACGCGCTCGGCGAGTGGCAGGTGCCGGCGTGGCTGCTGCTGATACTCGTGCCGGTCGCTCTGGTGGCCGCCGCGGCGACCGCGGTGACGACGTACATAGTCAGGCGGCGCCTCTCCCGGGGATCAAGCGGGGCCGGCGATGCGGGAGTCGGAGCCGCCGCGAACGGTTCCGGGAGCGGGGCCGACCCGATACCGGCGGATGCTCCGCATCGCACGGAGGGACCGGAGGCGTAGCGGCCATCGGCGAGGGAGCGACGGCTCCCTGACCGAATGACCCGCCGAGCGACCCACCGGGAGCAGAACCGGGGGTGGCGGCCCTAGCCGAAGATGCGCTGGCCCCTTCGTCGCCGGTGGTTCCGCAGCAGGGAGTCCAGGGAGTACATCGGGGCGCCCGCGCAGACCAGCGCGGTCCAGGCCATCAGATAGGGAAGGTCGTTGCCGTAGTAGTAGGGGGTGGTGGACCAGCTCATGGTCAGCAGGAAGGTCAGTGAGAGGCAGGCGCCGCCCAGAGCAGCGAGGCGGGCCCAGAGGCCGATCAGGGTGCCGATGCCGACGAGCAGTTCCCCCAGGGCGATGGCGATGCCGAAACCCTTCGGACTGTGCTGTGCCAGGTCTATCAGGGCGGGCACACCGGCGGTGCTGTGCGCGGCCCCCAGTTGTGCCGCGAGTGACTGGGGTCCATTGCCGAAGAAGGCAGGGTCGGTGAGCTTGTCGAGTCCCGCATAGATGAAGGTGATGCCGAGGAAGGCCCGCAAGGGGAGCAGCGCGTAGCGCGCCGCGGTGGCCCGCAGGCCTACGGACCCGCCGGTCACGGGGCCGTCGAAGTTGCTGATCGACTTCGGCCTGTCGCCGTTGTCCATCCGATCCGCGAGTGACATCCGCGTACCGCCTTCCGGAGAGAGCCGGGTGTCGGAGTGCGAGTCGCCGTGGCGCCGGGTGGCCGGGCGGCCACGGAGGTTCGGGGGTGCGGAAGTGATTCTTCCCGCGCGGCCCCCTTCGATGGCAGATACGGAGTGGAGGGTCGGAGAACTCAGTTCCGGGAGGTGGGATCGGCGGAGAGCAGGAGGTGGGGCCCACGACGGCGAACGGGGCGGTGAAGGACGGAGCGGCCCGAGGGGTCAGTCGGCGATGTCGACGGTGTAGCGGTTGGTTTCGACGCCCGCGGCGGTGATGACCTGGATCTCCACGCGACCGGGTTCGACCTCCACGGGGACCGGGACCGTGAGGGTGGTGTCCGCGGGGTTGGTGAAACCGCCGGCAACCGGGATCAGGGGCACGTTGACGTGCACCGCGCCCACACGGACCACCGTGCGGGCCAGGCGGTCGGGGGTGTGGGCCCCGGGCGGCACGAAGCCGGCGCCACGGATCTCGATGTCGTCGCCGGTGCGGATGGGGGCGTGGAGGTCGCCGGGTTCGCGGGCCCGTACGACGGAGAGCACCACGGGGCGGCCGCCCTCCGCGTACTTGCCGGCCAGGTAGGCGGCGATGGACACGACCACGAGGAGGGCCAGGCCCCAGGGGAGATCGGGGAGTTGTTCCGGCTGGCGGGCGAGACGGACGGCGGCGAACAGCAGGGCGGCGGCGTTCACCAGCACGTATTGCACATCGGAAAAGGAACCGCGGCCCGCGTCGTCGGTGAGCAGGTCGGCGGCGCGCGGGTGGGCGGCGCGCACCTTCTGCAGGCGCTGCGTCTGCACGCGGACGGTCACCGTGCGGCGGAGGAAGACGGCCACTCCGCAGCCGAGTGCCAGAACGGTCAGCAGGCCGCCGCTGCGCGGGAGGTCCAGGCCGGACAGCAGGGCATCGCGTCGGGCGGTGCCGCCGGCGAAGGCGAGTTGGAGGGCGAGGAAGAGAACGGCGTAGACGACGAGCAGGACCCACGCAGCCGCCACGGCGCGGGACGTGGAGAGGCGGTTGTCCTCCCCGGTGAGCGGGGCCAGGACTCCCCCGCTGGACCGGTGACGGTAGGCCGCAGCAGTCAGGGGCGCGGCGGTGAGGAGCGCGGCGAGCAGTCCGGCGGTGTGGGCGGAGGTCCAGCCCGCGGTGAGGAGGGAGGAGAGGAGTTGAGCGAGGAACAGGAGCAGGACCGAGGAGCCGACGGCGGTCAGGGTGTGCCGCCACACGCAGTTCAGCCAGGCGGCGCCCTCCTCGCGGGCGCGGTCGGCCAGGGTTCCGGCGGCTTCGGCCAGTTCGTCGGAGATCCACTGGCGGGAGGCGCTGGGGGAGTGGGTGAGGGCTCCGGGGACGCCGTTTCCCGCGGCGAGTTCGTCGCGGCGGCGGTCGAAGTCGGCGAGGGCCTGCCGGCGTGCCGAGCGGGGGTCGGACGGGTCGTCCGGGCGCCGCCGCAGGGGAAAGGAGGGGCGCGGGGTCCACCGGGTGAGCAGTGCCCTGGCCCGCGCGGTGAGGCTGGGGCGAGGGCTCTTGGCGGTGTCGTCGCCTGTGCTGTCGTCGCCGGTGTTGCCGAGGGGGTCCGTGTCCTCGGTGCCGTCGGTGGTGCGCGCGTCCTCGGTTCCTGCGGGGCTGCCCGTACGGGAGCGCGGCGCCGCGTGCGCCGCGTCCGTGGCCGCACCGGGGTCCGGGGCGTGGCCCGTATCGTCCGCGCCCGCGGCCCTGCCGTCCGGACCCTGCGTGCCGTCCCGTGCCGCGTCCACGGCCACTGTGCAACCCCGCCTCTCAACTACCAAGCGCTGAAGGGGGATTGTGCCCTATCGGGAGTGGCGTCAGCTCAGCAGGTCCGGTTCTTCGCGGGTGACCGCCGAGTAGAGGGGCTGGTAGTTGATCCAGGCGACGAGGTCGCTGCCGAGCTGTTCGCGGGTGGTGACGGCGTTGCGGTGGTCGATGAGCACCGGCTTGCCCGCGGCGCGGGCGGCGAGCTGGATCTCGGAGGCCCGCTCCATCTGGTGGAACCACCAGGCCGCGGCGTCCACCGTGTCCCCGACCGTGAGCAGACCGTGATTGCGCAGGATGAGGCCCTTGTGCGGGCCGAGCGCCGAGGCGATGCGGCGCCCCTCGGACTCGTCGACGGTGACGCCGGTGTAGTCGTTGAGGAGCGCGTGGTCCTCGTAGAAGGCGCACACGTCCTGGGTGATCGGGTCCAGCAGCTCGCCCAGGGAGGAGAGGGCGCGGCCGTGGGTGGAGTGGCTGTGGGCGACGGCGACGACGTCCGGACGGGCCTGGTGCACCTGTGAGTGAACGACGAAGGCCGCCTGGTTGACGTGCCGGCGGCCCTCCAGGACATGTCCCTGCTCATCGACGAGGAGGAGATCGCTGACGGTCACGTGGGCGAAGGGGACGCCGAAGGGGTTCACCCAGAAGCAGTCGGTGAATTCCGGGTCGCGGGCGGTGATGTGGCCTGCGACGCCCTCGTCGTAGCCGAACTTCGCGAACACCCGCAGCGCTGCCGCCAGACGCTCTTTGCGGTGCTGCCGTTCCTCCGGGACGGTCAGGTGCTCGGGCGGCAGGGCGAAGTGGAGCTGTTCCGGAGATATCGGCTGCGGGCGGTGGGTGCCGGCGCCGGCCTGTTCCGTGGGGTCGGCGGGGTACGACATGGGCCTGCTCCTCTTGATCGCGCACGCGGTACGGATGCGGAAGCTACCTGTACGTACGTGAACTGACCAGAGTTGTGGGGCCCGTGAACTCCGCGAACTCACCCGGACCCTGTCTTCGCCGTGCTCACGCGGGGCGCACGGCCCCCGCGAACGGCATCTCGTCCACCGGTGCTGACCGGACGGCGGTGCCGGGGCGCGGGGCGTGGATCATCGTGCCGTTCCCGGTGTAGATGCCCACGTGGCTGACGCTGTCGTAGAAGAACACCAGGTCGCCTGGGGCGAGTTGGGAGCGCGGGACTCGGGTGCCCGCGTCGATCTGGGCGTAGGTGGTGCGCGGCAGCGACACTCCGGCGGCCCGCCAGGCGGCCTGGGTGAGCCCGGAGCAGTCGTAGGAGTCGGGACCCGTCGCGCCCCAGACGTACGGCTTGCCCAGGGCGGCGCGGGCGAACGCCAGGGCCTGCGCGGCGCGTCCGGACGCCTTGCCCAGCGCCTCGCGGCCCGCGGCGCCGCCCGGGGCCCGGCTGGTGTGGGAGGCGTGGGTGCCGGCGGAGTCGTCGCCGGAGCGGGGGAGGGGATCGCCGAGTACGCGGGCCCGTTCGTCCGGAGGGAGGCGGTCGAGGAGCCGGTCGGCGGCCTCGGCCTTGTTGCGGGCCGTGCGCTTGTGGGCGCGCGCGGCGGCCGAGGCGTGCCGGAGTGAACGTTCCGTCTCCGCGGCCTCCTCGCGTACCTGGCGCGCTGACCTGGCCTGTTCGGTGATCTGGCGTACGGCGTCCGACTGGCGGACGCCGGCGCGTTCGGTGACGGCGGCGCGGTCGAGGTAGTCCGAGGGGGAGGAGGAGAGGACGAGTTGCAGTGCGGGGTCGAGGCCGCCGTTCCGGTACTGCGCGGTGGCGAAGGAACCCAGTTCGTCGCGGGCCGAGTTGAGCCGGGACTGCCGTCGCGCCGACTCGTCGCGCAGGTCTTCCAGATGGTGTCTGGCCTGGTCGGCGCGTTCCTGGGCGCCGTTGGAGCGTTCGGCTGCCCGTTCGGCCTCGCGGTGCAGCGCGTCGGAGCGGGACTTGATCTGCTCGGCCGACGGGCGGGGCGCGGCGTGCCCTGAGCCCTCGTACGCGGTGGCGGTGGCCGTGCCGGCGATCGCGAGCGTGAGGACGGCGCGGGCCGCGTTCCCGGACAGCGCGCGTGCGGCGCCTGCGGGAAGCGGCAGCGAGAGGGAGCGGGGGAGGGGAGCGGGGAGCGGTACGGAGAACGGGGCCCGCGGCCTGCGGTGAGGGTGCGGGCGTGAGCCCTGTGTCGGGTGGGGTTCGAAGCGGTGCCGGGGAGCCGAGGGGAGAGCGGAGGGAGAAGAGGAGCGAGGGGAGAAAGAGCGGGGAGAGGTCTTTCGGTGGGAGGCCATGTGCGGCCGTCACTCCCTTGAGTGCTGAGCGGCGCCGGTGCGGCGCCGGTGCGGCGCCGGGCGTCGTACGGCCCGCGAGGGGAACCGGCGGCGGCCGCCACAGGGGGAATGCGGCCGCCGCCGGTTCTCGGCGGGGGCGGCCGGCGGTCCCGAGGGGCGGGGCCGGCCACCTGGCGAGGACGCTAGCCGCGCGGCCCGAGCCGTCGTGCGGCGTTGACCGCGACTGACCGCATTCGTTCACGCGGGAGAGGCGGGCTCACGGCGCGGGCCGTGGAGCGACGCGTTCCGGTTGGGCCGCGACCGATGCGGGACATACGCCCACCCTGACCGACAGGTCGTGTTATGGCCCCGGATACCCTCCGGAGCCATGAACGTGCTCATCAACATCTTCGTCGCCCTGCACATCGTCGGTATCGCCGCCCTGCTCGGCGGCTTCTTCGCGCAGATGAAGTCGCTGCGCACGGGCGAGGCGCGGATCTCCCCCGGCATGCTGCACGGCGCGCTGACCATGCTGGTCACGGGCGCGGTGCTGGTCGGCCTCAACCAGGCCGAGAGCAACCCCGTGAACAACATCAAGATAGGGATCAAGCTGGCGCTGCTGGTGGTGGTCCTGATCCTGGTCTACGTGAAACGCGACGAGGAGAAGGTGCCGTCCTCCGTGCTCGGCACGATCGGCGCGCTGACCACGGCGAACATCTTCATCGCCGTCCTGTGGACCTGAGCGGGGCTTGAGTCCGGCGTAGCGGAAGCAGAAGCGGAGGCCGGAGGAGTGCGGTACGGGTCCGCCCGCCGGGGTGCGGCGGGGCGGGCCCGTACCGGATCTTCCGGCCGGCGCGGAGGCCCGGGCGGCGGTGCGCCGCGGCCCGCCGTCAGCCCGGCCGCACCGCCGAGTGGAACGGCATGTAGTTGATCGACTCGTAGCGCACGTTGGCCCCCGGCTTGGGCGCGTGGATCATCTGGCCGCCGCCCGCGTAGATGCCCACATGGCTGATGTCGTCGTAGAAGAAGACCAAGTCACCGGGCTGGAGCTGGGACTTGGAGACCTTCGTGCCGATCTTCACCTGGTCCCAGGTGGTGCGCGGCAGCGATATGCCGGCCGACTTCCAGGCGTCCTGGGTGAGCCCGGAGCAGTCGTACGAGGACGGGCCCGTGGCGCCCCAGACGTAGGGCTTGCCGAGCTGCTGCTTGGCGAAGGCGATGACCTTCTCCGCCTTCGAGGACGCCGAGGAACCCCCGCCGGAACCCTCCTGCGAACCGGCCCCCGAGCCCGAGCCCGCGTCGGAACCGGAACCAGAACCGGAGCCGGAATCGGAACCGCCCTGGTGCTCGCGGCGCTCCTGCTCCCGCTTCTCCGCCTCGGCGGCCTTGCGCCGCGCCTCGGCCTCCTTCTTGCGCTCCAGCGCGTCGAGCCGGGCCTTCTCCTGCGCGGTCAGGCGGGACAGCAGCTTCCGCGCGTCCGCCAGCTTGCCCTGGACCTCCTGCTTGCTGTCCTTGAGCTTGCGCTGCGTCGAGGCCAGCGAGGAGAGCCGCTGCGTCGCCTCGGAGCGCTGCGAAGCGGCCGCGCGCTGCTGCTTCTCGTACTCGGCGACGGCCTCCTTCTGGCGGCCGGTCATCCTGTCCATCATGTGCTTCTGCTTGAAGAAGCCCTGCGGATCCTGGGTGAGCAGCAGCGTGGCGGTCTCCGAGATGCCGCCGGTGCGGTACTGCGCGGCCGCGTAGGTGCCGAGCGTGCGCCGCGCGTCGTTGAGCTTCTCGGTGCGCTGCGCGACCTGGTTGAGCGCGCCCTCCAGCTTCGAACGCTGGGAACGGGTGCGCTCCTTGGCCTCGTTGTACTTCTGGGTGGCGGACTCGGCCTGGTGGTAGAGCCGGTCCACCTGCCTCTGCACATCCTCGACAGGGGCTCTGCCGGTGTGGCCGCCGCTGCCCGCCCCGTCGTCGGAGGGTGCGGCCGAGGCGCCCTGGGAGAGGAGGGTGACGGAGGCGAAGGCGGCGGTGGTGACGCCTATGGCCCCGCGCTTCGTGCTGGCGGACTGAAGTATGCGGGTGCGCGGCTTGCGATGGGACGCCAAGGCCGGCGGCTCCTTCCGTGCTCCGCCTACCGGGTTAGCTGTCGGGTTCGGGCGTCGGAAGGCGGCCCTACGGTGCGCGTCAGCGCTCCGATTCACCCCTGCGGTACGTGCGTACGCGGTGGGTCCCCGGCTCCGGCGCGTGCGGCCGGACTCGGCGGGGGCGGCCCGTGCCGGCGCTTTCGCCGGCGAAGCGGTGCGGACTGCCCGCACGCACGGTAGCGAAGGCGTGTGGCTGATGTGAAGGGCGATGTGCGATACGTCCGTTATCTTTTCGTTGCCGAGTGCACACGGGGAGGTCACAGGGGTCGTACGGGGAGTTCACCGCGCCCTCGTCGAGCGGCCCGGAAATGCGCCCGGGGCGGGCCGGGAACGAATCGGGGGCCGCTGTTTCCAGGCCGGTTCCGGCGTACGGCGTCAGCCTGTCAGCGGTGGCGCCTAGACTCGGACGACGATGAGCAGCCTCTTCGACGACAGCTATCTCGCGCACCTCGAGCCCCCGGCCGAGGAGGAGCCGCCGCCTCCTCCGGATCCCGAGGGCCCCGAGCAGGCACCCGACGATCTCTTCGCGGGCGCCTTGGACGGCGGTGCCCGCGACCCGTGGTATCGCGACGGCGCCCCGCGCACCGTCGTGGACACCGCGGCGCTGTTGGAGGGGATGAACGAGCCGCAGCGCGACGCCGTGCTGCACACAGGATCGCCGCTGCTCATCGTCGCGGGCGCGGGCTCGGGCAAGACCCGTGTGCTGACCCACCGCATCGCGTATCTGCTCGGCGCCAGGGGCGTGCACCCGGGGCAGATCCTCGCGATCACCTTCACCAACAAGGCCGCGGGCGAGATGAAGGAGCGGGTCGAGGAGCTTGTCGGCCCGCGCGGGCAGGCGATGTGGGTGTCCACGTTCCACAGCGCGTGCGTGCGCATCCTGCGCCGCGAGTCGAAGAAGCTGGGCTTCACCTCGTCCTTCTCGATCTACGACGCGGCCGACTCGAAGCGGCTGATGGCCCTGGTCTGCCGCGATCTCGACCTCGACCCGAAGCGCTTCCCGCCGAAGTCCTTCAGCGCCAAGGTCTCCAACCTCAAGAACGAGCTGGTCGACGAGGAGGACTTCGCCGCGCAGGCCGCCGACGGCTTCGAGAAGACCCTCGCCGAGGCCTACGCGATGTACCAGGCACGGCTGCGCGAGGCCAACGCCCTGGACTTCGACGACATCATCATGACCACGGTGAATCTGCTGCGCGCCTTCCCTGACGTGGCCGAGCACTACAGGCGCCGCTTCCGGCATGTGCTCGTCGATGAGTACCAGGACACCAACCACGCCCAGTACGCCCTGGTCAGAGAGCTGGTCGGCGGCGGGGACGATCCGGCCGAGCTGTGCGTGGTCGGCGACGCGGACCAGTCGATCTACGCGTTCCGCGGCGCGACCATCCGCAACATCCTCCAGTTCGAGGAGGACTACCCGGACGCGACCACGATCCTCCTGGAGCAGAACTACCGCTCCACGCAGACCATCCTCAGCGCCGCCAACGCCGTCATCGAGCGCAATGAGAACCGCCGCCCCAAGAACCTGTGGACCCAGGCCGGTTCGGGCCGCGCGATCACCGGCTATGTGGCGGACACCGAGCACGACGAGGCGCAGTTCATCGCGGACGAGATCGACCGCCTCACCGACGCGGGGGAGGCCAAGCCCTCCGACGTCGCGATCTTCTACCGTACGAACGCCCAGTCCCGCGTCTTCGAAGAGGTGCTGATCCGCGTCGGCCTGCCGTACAAGGTGGTCGGCGGCGTCCGCTTCTACGAGCGGCGCGAGGTCCGCGACGTCCTGGCCTATCTGCGGGTGCTCGCCAACCCCGAGGACTCGGTCTCGATGCGCCGGATCCTCAATGTGCCCAAGCGCGGCATCGGCGACCGCGCCGAGGCCATGATCGAGGCGCTGGCCTCCCGCGAGAAGATCACCTTCCCGCAGGCGCTGCCCCGGGTGGACGAGGCGTACGGCATGGCCGCGCGCTCCGCGAACGCCGTCCGGCGCTTCAACGCGCTGATGGACGAGCTCCGTACGATCGTCGAGTCCGGCGCGGGACCCGCGACCGTGCTGGAGGCGGTGCTGGAGCAGACCGGCTATCTCGCCGAGCTGCAGGCCTCGACCGATCCGCAGGACGAGACCCGCATCGAGAACCTGCAGGAACTCGCCGCCGTGGCCCTGGAGTTCGAGCAGGAGCGCGGCGAGGACGAGCCGGGCACGCTGGCCGACTTCCTGGAGCAGGTCGCGCTGGTCGCCGACTCCGACCAGATCCCGGACGAGGGCGAAGAGGACGAGGACCAGGGGGTCGTCACGCTGATGACCCTGCACACCGCCAAGGGCCTGGAGTTCCCCGTGGTGTTCCTGACCGGCATGGAGGACGGCGTCTTCCCGCACATGCGCGCGCTGGGCAACACCAAGGAGCTGGAGGAGGAGCGGCGCCTGGCGTACGTCGGCATCACCCGCGCACGCGAGCGGCTGTATGTCACCCGCTCCGGCATGCGCAGCGCCTGGGGCCAGCCGCAGTACAACCCGCCGTCCCGCTTCCTGGAGGAGATCCCGGAGACGTACGTGGAGTGGAAGCGCACGGGCAAGGGCGCGGGCGCGGCGGTGAGTTCGAGCGGCGGCATCGGCGCCTCGCTCTCCTCCACCCGGAGTGGCGGGGGCGGCGGGCCCAGCGGATTCGCGACGCGGCGCGGCGGCAGGGAGAAGCCCACGATCTCGCTGGCGACGGGCGACCGGGTCAGCCACGACACCTTCGGCCTGGGCACGGTCGTCGCGGTCAAGGGCATCGGCGACAAGGCGGAGGCGACGATCGACTTCGGCGGCGAGAAGCCGAAGCGGCTGCTGCTGCGGTATGCGCCGGTGGAGAAGCTCTAGCCTCCGGCGGTTCGCCGCGTTGCCGTCGTACGTGGTCGTACGTGGCTGTACGTGAGGGCCCGGTTGGTCGGTGACCGCCGGGCCCTTGCGCGCTGCCCCGGGGGTCCGGGTCAGCGGAGGAGAGCGGTGATCACTCCGGGTTGAGGCCCTTGTCGCGGAGCCAGGGGAGCGGGTCGACGGCGTCGCCGCCGCCGGGGTGGACCTCGAAGTGGAGGTGCGGGCCCGTGGAGTTGCCGGTGGTGCCGGAGTAGCCGATCACGTCTCCGGCCTTCACCTCACCGGATCGGATCTTGGTGCTGCTGAGGTGGCAGTACCAGGTCTCCGTACCGTCCTTGCTGGTCACCTTCGCCATGTTGCCGAAGGACACGTCGAATTGGGTGGTGACGGTGCCGTCGGTCGCGGCCTTCACCGGGGTGCCCTCGCTGACGGGGAAGTCGATGCCGGAATGCAGCGACATCCAGTTCACGCCGGCCGAACCGAAGGTGGCGCTCAGCCCCTTCTGGTCCACGGGGAGCGAGAACTTGGGGCGCATCGCCTCCTTGCGCGCCGCCTCCTCGGCCTTGCGCTTCCGCTCCTCGGCCTGGCGCTTCTTGAGGTCGATGCGCTCCTGGGTACGGCTGGCCCGGTCGGCGAAGTCATCGGCCTCCGACAGCTTCGCGAACTGGGAGTCCAGCTTGCTGTTCGCCTTGGAGGGCTTGACGGGCGCGCCGCCTCCTCCGCCGCCCGTGGCGCCCTCGGCCTGGGTGGTGGTCGTGCTCTCCTCTTCGGCGTCGGTGCCGGAACTGGCGACGGAGGCCGCCGCCGCACCCGCGACGCCGAGCACCGCGACGGAGGGCACGGCCACGGTCATCAGGGCCGAGCGGCGCGCCTTGGGGCGGCGCCGGCCCCCGCTCCGCGGCTGCGGCGGCACGATCGCCGAGGGCTCGGGGCGGGCATCGGCGGCCGAGTGCTCCACGCCGTCGTACGAGGGGATGTCGTACGCGGGGAACTCGCTGGTCGCGTCGATGGGCGCGAACTGCTCCGTGGCCTCACCCGCGCCGAAACCGGCACCGGGCACGGCCATGGTCTCGAACTGGCCGGTGTGCGGGGGCTGTTCCTGCGCGCCCGCGTCGCCGTAGCCGTCGGTGTGGCCGTACCCGGTGAACTGCCCGTAGGTCTCGTGGCCTTCGTAGCCCTCGTACGCAGTGCTGTGGCCGTTCGTGTCCCACGCGCCGCTGTCCCACTGACCGGTCGCGTAACCGGCGCTGTCCGGCACACCGTTGGGGAAGGCGGCGGTGTCGTAGGCGCCGGTCTGGAACGCACCGGTGTCGAAGGCTCCAGTGTCGAAGGCGCCTGTGTCGAAGGTCCCGGTATCGAAAGTGCCGGTATCGGCGGGGCCTGTGCCGTACGAGCCGGTCGCGAAGGCGCCAGTATCGAAGGCGCCGGTGTCGAAGGCGTGCGCGCCGGTGGCGTTGGGGTCGGCGGCGCTCGCGTCGTAGCCGCCCGCCTGGAACGCGCCGGTGTCGAAGGCGCCCGTGTCGTACGCGCCGGGCTGCGGGGCTCCGGCGTCGAAGGAGCTCGTGTCGAAGGCACCGGTGTCATAGGTCCCGGTGTCGAAGGCGTTCCCGTTGAAGGCTCCGGGAGCGAAGGCGCCGGTGTCGTACGCGCCCGTGTCGTAGCCGTTCGCGGCGTACGCGGCGGCGTCCCACTGGGCGGCGGTATAGCCGTACTCGGCCTGGTCCAAGCCCTGTTGGGCGGGAATGCCCGTATAGGTGCCGTCGCCCCACAGGCCGTTCGCGTCGTACTGCCCGGTGTCCCACTGGCCGGCGGCGTATCCGCCGGGGGCGTTCTGGGCGGTGCCGTACGCGGTGTCGGCCTGGCCGTACGAGAAGCCGAGGTTGTCGAAGGTGCCGGTGGCGTAGCCGTCGTACGCATCGAAGCCGTTTGCGTGGCCTGGTGGAGCGCCCTGTCCGTCGTAGTCGCCGTACGCAGGCTGCTCGTGGCTCGTGGTGAAGGCCGCGTACGAGAACTCAGAAGCGGTATCGGCCGGGCCGGGATCGCCCGACGGGTGACGTTGGTTCACCACCAGCTTCTCTTTCGCCTCGACAACAGGGGCGGAACAGTTTGGTGACTGTACCCGGCGGTATGCGAGCGCGACAATCTTCGGCAGGTTTCGGGCAGCAGGGAAACGGGCATTCGGCCGCCTTTCGGCGGACTACGGACCGGTAGTCGGTGCGTCGTTCGAGGCGTGTTCGACGGGTGTCCGGAAAAATGCACGAACTCCGGCCCCCACATGGGGTGTAGCCCCTGCGGGGGCCGGTTCGGCGGGGCCGCGAAAGGGCCGTTGACCGGGGCGCTCAGGCCACCCCGGCGCCTCCTCCGGCGGCATTCATCGAGGTCACCTCGGCCGCGTCGGCCCCTTCCCATATCTCGTCCGCTTCGGCGGCTTCGACGGTTTCCTCGCCCGTTTCCTCCAGGGCTTCGCCGTTCAACTCCCGGCGTATCCGGGCGGAAACGGCGCAGTCCACCGGAAGCGACAGATGCCCCACTCCGTGCGCGCGGATATTCCGTACACGAAGATCGGGATGGTCGAGCCGGGCCGTCTCCTGCGGAACCATGAAGACGTCCAGATCACTCCAGACGCTGACGAACCGCGTCTCGCAGCCGTTCGGTTCGGGCCGCGCGAGCTCCTCGAGCAGCGCGGAGCCGGGACGGATCTGCCGCAGCAGCGGATGCGGCGAGAGCGGGGGAGCGGCGCGGGTCCCGGAGTGCGGGGTGCCGAGCGTGACGAGCGTGCGCACCCGCTCCTCGCCGCCGAGCCGCTGTACGTAATAGCGCCCGGTCAGGCCGCCCAGGCTGTGCCCGACGATGTCGACGGTGCTGTGCCCGGTCTGTGCGCAGATCTCCTCGACCTGAACGGCGAGTTGCTCGGCCGCCGTGCGGACGTCGGTGGTCAGCAGGGAGTGGTTGAGGGCGTAGACGTGCCGCCAGCCGCCGCGCAGCAGGGCGCGGCGGAGCAGCACGAACACCGAGCGGTTGTCGATGAAGCCGTGCAGCAGCAGCACCGGCGGGTGCGCCCGCCCCTCCGTGGGGAGGAGCGGCGGCGCGTCCTCGGCCTCCATGCCGGGGTCGGCCGCCAGGTGCGGAGCGGGACGCTCCGCGCGCACACCTGTGGGATACAGCAGCAGGTGTCCTGTCAGTACGAGGAGTTCCATGGCAGTGGCGCGGAGAAAGGGCGCCGTGGGGAGCGCGGGCAGTGCGCGCAAGTTCGACCACCTCCCGGAAGGCACACGAGAGGACGGCGCGGTGCGCGAAGAGGACGGTCCGGCCCTTACCCCCGTGCCGTGCGGCTCACGGCCGGCCGGTGGTGGTGCGGGAACGTCGCTGCGGCTCCTGCGGCTCCCCTGACACGCCGACGCGGCTGGTGCGTACGACGCGTGGCGTACGTGTTGTCCCACGTGTGATTTCCCCCTCCCTTCTGAGCGCGAAACGGCTTGCTGCGGGATGCTGGGGATAACGTGCGTTCACTGACGCAGGGACGGCGACGGGCAGATGGAGGCAGTGATGGGTGTGTCGGGTCCGATCCGTGTAGTGGTCGCGAAGCCGGGGCTCGACGGCCACGACCGTGGAGCCAAGGTCATCGCGCGGGCGCTGCGGGACGCCGGTATGGAGGTCATCTACACCGGGCTGCACCAGACTCCCGAGCAGATCGTGGACACCGCGATCCAGGAGGACGCGGACGCGATCGGCCTCTCGATCCTCTCGGGCGCCCACAACACCCTCTTCGCGAAGGTGCTGGAGCTGCTGAAGGAGCGGGACGCGGCGGACATCAAGGTGTTCGGCGGCGGCATCATCCCGGACGACGACATCGTGCCGCTGAAGGACCAGGGCGTCGCCGAGATCTTCACCCCCGGCGCCACGACCAACGAGGTCGTGGAGTGGATCCGCGCCAACGTGGGTGAGCTGGCGGCCTGACCGCTCCGCGTCAGTCGTGTGGTCAGCCATGTGCATCCGGCCTCTCCTGGCCGCCCGGCCCCTCAGGACCGGGCGGCCCTTCGGTGATCTCCGCCGGGCCGTCGAGCTCGGCGAGCATCGTGGCGCGCAGCCGCAGCGTGCCGACCAGGCGCTGGAAGGCCTCGGCCCAGTAGGCGCCCGCTCCCGGTGAGCCGCCCTCCGGCTCGTCCGGTATCGCGGCCAGCGGCGTGAGCCGTTCGGCGTCGGCCGGGTCGAGACAGCGCTCCGCCAGGCCCATCACCCCGCTGAAGCTCCACGGATAGCTGCCCGCGTCCCGGGCGATCTCCAGCGCGTCGATGACGGACCTGCCCAGCTCACCGGCCCATGGCACCGCGCACACGCCGAGTATCCGGAACGCCTCGGAGAGCCCGTGCGCCGCGATGAACCGTGCGGCCCACGCGGCGCGTTCACCCTCGGGCAGCACCGTGAGCAGCTTCGCCGGGTCGCCCGGGCCCTCGGTCAGCGGGTCGGTGGGCGGGCCGATCAGGGCGCGCGCCCACTCCGCGTCCCGCTGCCGCACGGCGGCACGGCACCAGGCGGCGTGCAGCTCGCGCTGCCAGCCGTCCCGCACCGGCAGCGCGACGACCTCGGCCGCGCCGCGACCGCCGAACTGCTCCTTCCAGACGGACAGCGGGGTGGCCTCCACCAACTGGCCCAGCCACCAGGCGCGTTCGCCCCGGCCCGACGGCGGCTTGGGCACCACACCGTCGCGCTGCATGGCCGCGTCGCAGGAGGCGGGTGCCGCGACCGCTATGCACGGGTCGCCCGCGGAGCCGTCGGGCACGGCGTCGGCGGGCAGGGAGCCGTTGGGTGCGGTGCCCTCGGACACGGTGTCCTCGGGCAGGGAGCGGATGGGCGCGGCGTCCTCGGGCAGGGAGCCGTCGGGCGTGACGCCGCCGGCGCCCGCTGCGTCGAGGGTCACGCACGCGCGGGAGCGGGCGGCCATGCGGGCGGCGAGCGCGGAGTCCGGCAGCCCCGAGAGCAGCTCGGCCGCGGTGGAGCGCACGGTGCAGCTGCGGTCGGCGAGCGCGCCCTCCAGGAAGGGCTCGTCCTCGGGGCCCAGCCCCTCGCGCAGTGTGTCCAGGAACATCAGCCTGTCCTCGGCCCGTTCAGTGGCCCAGGTGGAGACCAGCAGCGCGCGGCCGGCGGCCGGATCGTGGCGGCGCAGCGCGGTCAGTACGGAGACCCGCTCGGCGAACAGGCCTTCCTCCCACAGCTGCCCCGCCGCGCTGGAGACGGCGCCGGAGACGGCGCCTGCCGGGGCCGCCTCCGCGCCGGTGCCCTGCTCGTCGTCAGGTTTGGTGGCGGTCGTCGCCACCGCGTGCTGCCGGGCCGCACTGCGCAGCGCGAACTTCCAGTCCGGGTTGAGCCGGGCCAGCCACAGGCCGCGCGGACCCGCGAACTCCAGCGTGCCGGGCCGCAGATCGGTGCGCGCACGCGCCGCGTCCAGCAGCGCCGGAAGCTGTGCGGCGGGAGGCCGGTAGCCCCGCGCGCAGGCTGCCGACAGCCATTGCGGCAGCAGTTCCGCGAGGTCGGGCCTGGTGCTGCGGCGTCCGCCCGTGCTGCCCGTGCCGCTCCCGGCGCCGCGGTCCGCCAGCAGCAGCGCCAGCCTGCGCGCCGCCGCCTCGGGTAGTGGGGCGCGCGGGTCGTCCGGGGCCGCCTCCGGAAAATCCCGCGGCTGCGCGGATGCGGGCCGCAGCGCCGCGCGGCGCTGCACGGTCTGTACGGCAGCCTCGTCCAGCAGTGCCGTGATGCTTCCCCCCGGCGGAGTGCGCCGCTCGGCACCCAGAAGTGCCGCGGTCACCAACTCGCCCCAGTACGCGCGCTCCCGGCCATCGGCCGGCGCCGTGCCGCCCATGGATCCCCCGCTGGTCCCCCCGCTGTTCATGAATGCGCTGTTCACGAGTGCGCCATTCACGAATGCCGTGCCGCTCATTGTGCCCCCTCCAGATGGTCCGGCATCCAGTCGTACGTACCGGTTCGGTCACACCGCTCAGAGCGGAACCGCCCTCCCCTCGTCCCAGGCCGTGTACGGGGCGAAGCCCCGGTGACCGCACTCCCCGAACACGGTGAGCGGGCCGCCGCCCGAGATCGCCGTCAGCTTCCACAGCGCGCTCTCCGGAGTCCCCCGCGCTATCGGCAGCGCCTCCGCCGCATCGCCCTCGCCGCCCTGCGCCGGCACCCATGCCACCTGCCACTTCGCCGCTGAACCCGCGCCCGCGCCGGGCACGGGGACCACGTCCCGCAGCACCACGGGCGTCCCCTCCAGCCAGGGGTCCAGGCCGAGCTCGGCGCCGTAGGACTCCAGCGCCTCGCGGGGCGTCACCCCGGGCGGCGGAGAACTGGCAGGGGCGGCTTCCGGGACGCCGTACTGCTCGCCGAGCGCGGCGCGCAGCGGAGCGGAACCCGGATAGAAGGCCAGCGAGGCGTCCACCAACGAGCCGACGGGCAGGGCCGTTTCGGGAGCCCGGCCCGCGGCGCCGAAGGAGAGCAGCAGCGCGGTCCTGCCCGTGGACCGTCCCCGCAGCCATATGCGGCGCACCGTGAGCCGGCCCTCCTCGCCGTCCCGCTGGGCCAGCACCAGCCAGTGGTCGCGTATGCGCGCCCGGTCGTCGGCCAGCAGCTCCGCCGTGTCCACGGTCAGGCCCACCCGCGCGCGGACGGTGGCGGCGAGCGGCTCCGGCAGCGGCGGCCGCTCCCTCCCCGCGCCCCTCTCTTCCTCTTCGTTCTCCTGAGCTTCCTCCCGCAGGGCGTCTCCCTCCAGGGCCAGAAACCCCTGGTCGAGGAGGTGCAGCAGGGCGCACTCGGACAGCAGCCGCTCCGGCCAGCCGCTCCCCGAGGACGCCGTCGCGCCCAACTCCCGTATGCGCGCGGCGATTCCGGGCGCCTGGGCGTCCACCATCCGCGCCGCCATCTCGTCCCACGCGGCGTACCCCGCCTGGTCCGCGCCGGCCAGGCCGTGCCGCAGCAGGTCGGCCAGCCGCTCCTCCAGCTCCGAGGCGCCCGCGGCCATGCGGTGCGCCCGGCGCGCGGCCCGCCGCCGCGCGGGGTCCGTGCCTCGACGGCTCATGTCCTGCTGGTCGGTGTCCTGTTGAGCCGCGTCCTGTTGACCTGGGCCTCGTCGGTCCGTCTCCCGCCGGCCCGATTCCTGATCCCCCGTGTCGTGCCGGGCTCCCGTTCGTGGTGTCCCCTCCTCGTCCTCGGCTTCGCTTGCCGCGCTCGCCGCGGCGCGATCGGCGCGCTCGCGGCGGCCGGCGAGCCACTGGAGCACCCACTCCGGCGGCTCCGCCTCGTCCCGCACCGTCGGACCCGGCTGCTGCGACTGCTGCCGGTCCGCCTGCCGCTCTCCCGCCCAGAGCAGCAGCAGGCCGAGTGCGTGTTTGCACGGAAATTTCCGGCTGGGGCAACTGCACCGGTAACCCGGTGCGCCGGAGCCCGCGCCGCCTCCTCGCAGGTCGACGGCCGTCCTGTACGGCGTACTGCCGCTGCCCTCGCACAGCCCCCACACGGCGCTCTCCCCCGCGCCCGCCTCCCTCCACGGGCCGGGCCGCGACAGCCTGCTTCCCGCGCGCCGGGAGGCGTCGTCGGGCGCGAGCGCCAGCACCTGTTCCGCCGTCCAGCGGACCCCCTGTCCAATCATGTCTACGACGGTAGAAGCCGCCACTGACAATGGCCGGACAGCCGCCGCACGTACGGGAGTTGGTGCAGGTCAGAGCACATTCGGGCGCTGGAGGTCGACTGGCCGGGAGCCGCCGCGGACCCGATTGTCAGTGCCGGGGTGCATCGTTGGCTGTACGTCGAACCGCTCATCGCGGAGGGGGATTTCGTGACCGATATGCATGCCGTGTCGCCGGCGGGGGAGCAGGCCGCGACGCAGAGGCAGACGGGGACAGAGACAGAGGCAGGGGCGGAGTCAGAGGCAGGGACGCGGTCTGGGGCGGAGGCGCTGCGGCCGCACGCGGAGAACGCCTTCGCCGACGAGCTGGCCGCGCTGGCCGCGGCCGACGACCGCCCGCGCCCCGAGCGCTGGCGGCTCTCCCCGTGGGCGGTCGCGACGTATCTGCTCGGCGGCGAGCTGCCGGACGGCACGGTGATCACGCCGAAGTACGTGGGCCCGCGCCGCATCGTCGAGGTCGCCGTCAGCACCCTGGCCACCGACCGCGCCCTGCTGCTGCTCGGTGTCCCCGGCACCGCGAAGACCTGGGTTTCCGAACATCTGGCCGCCGCCGTCAGCAGGGACTCCACGCTCCTGGTGCAGGGCACGGCGGGCACGGCCGAGGAGGCCATCCGCTATGGGTGGAACTACGCGCGGCTGCTCGCCGAGGGCCCCAGCAGGAGAGCCCTGGTCCCCAGCCCCGTGATGCGCGCGATGCAGCAGGGCCTGACCGCCCGCGTCGAGGAGCTCACCCGCATCCCGGCCGACGTGCAGGACACGTTGATCACGGTCCTCTCCGAAAAGACCCTGCCGGTGCCGGAGTTGGGCGAAGAGGTGCAGGCGGTGCGCGGTTTCAACCTGATCGCCACGGCCAACGACCGCGACCGCGGGGTGAACGAGCTGTCCAGCGCCCTGCGCCGCCGCTTCAACACCGTGGTGCTGCCGCTGCCGGAGACCGCCGAGGCCGAGGTGGACATCGTGTCCCGCCGGGTCGGCCAGATAGGGCGTTCGCTCGGGCTGCCGCCGGTTCCCGACGGGGCCGCGGAGATCCGCCGGGTGGTCACGGTCTTCCGGGAGCTGCGGGACGGGGTCACGGCCGACGGGCGTACGAAGGTCAAGTCGCCCTCCGGGACGCTCTCGACGGCCGAGGCGATCTCCGTGGTCACCGGCGGGCTGGCGCTGGCGGCGCACTTCGGCGACGGCGTGCTGCGCCCCGGCGACATGGCCTCCGGGATCCTCGGCGCGGTGGTGCGCGATCCGGCGTCGGACCGCACCGTCTGGCAGGAGTATCTGGAGGCCGTGGTCCGCGAGCGCGACGGATGGAAGGACTTCTATCGCGCCTGCAGGGAGGTGTCCTGATGAGCCCCGGCGCGCGGCCGCGAGCGCCGGGACGGCACCCGGACGGTGCCCCGGCTGACGGCGCCCCGCCCGAGGGCCCGCTGCTGCTGGGGGTGCGGCATCACGGCCCCGGTTCGGCCCGCGCCGTACGGGCGGTGCTGGCCGAGTACGCGCCCGAGGTGCTGCTCGTCGAGGGACCGCCGGAGGCGGACGGCATCGTCTCGCTCGCGGGCGAGGAGGGGATGCGGCCACCGGTCGCCCTGCTCGCGCATGCGCGGGACGAGCCGGGCAGGGCGGCGTTCTGGCCGCTCGCGGAGTTCTCCCCGGAGTGGGTGGCCATCCGCTGGGCCCTGGAGCGCGACGTCCCGGTCCGCTTCATCGACCTCCCGGCGGCCCACGCCCTGGCCATGCGGGATCCGGAGGAGGAAGCGGAGCAGCACACAGGGGAGAGCGGCGACGACAAGGCGCACGACACGGACACAGAGGAGGCCCAGGACCAGCACGAAGACCCCGTACGCATAGACCCCTTGGCGGTCCTGGCGGAGACCGCGGGCTACGACGACCCCGAGCGCTGGTGGGACGACGTGGTCGAACACCGCGGCCCGGCCCCGCATCCGGAACTGGCACCGAATCCGGAATCAGCCCCGCACCCGGGCCCCGACCCGGCGTCGGACACTTACGAAGGCCCCACCACCCACCCCGACCCGTACGCCCCCTTCCAAGCACTCGGCGAAGCCATGGCCGCCCTCCGCGAGCTGCACGGCGACGGCGGGCACCGCAGGGACCCGGTGCGCGAGGCCCATATGCGGCTCAGGCTCCGGGATGCGGTGCGCGCATACGGCGCGGGTTCCGTCGCCGTGGTGTGCGGCGCCTGGCACGTACCGGCGCTGAGCGCCAAGTCGACGGTGACCGCCGACCGTTCGCTGCTCAAGGGGTTGCCGAAGGTCAAGGCCGAGCTGACCTGGGTGCCCTGGACGCACCGGCGGCTGGGCAGACGCAGCGGCTACGGCGCGGGCATCGATTCGCCCGGCTGGTACGCGCATCTGTTCTCGGCGCCGGACCGCCCGCTGGAGCGCTGGATGACCAAGGCCGCCGGGCTGCTCAGAGAGGAGGACTACGGCGTCTCCGCGGCGCACGTGATCGAGGCGGTGCGGCTCGCGGACACCCTCGCCGCCATGCGGGGCCGCCCGCTGGCCGGGCTGACCGAGACCACCGACGCGATACGGGCGGTGATGTGCGAGGGCTCGGACGTTCCGCTGGCCCTGGTGCACGACAGGCTCACCGTGGGGGAGGTGCTCGGCGAGGTTCCGGAGGGGGCGCCGGCCGTTCCGCTCCAGCGCGACCTGTCCCGGCAGCAGCGGAGTCTGCGGCTCAGACCGGAGGCGCAGGTGCGGGAGTTGGAGCTCGACCTGCGCAAGGAGACCGACGCCGCGCGCAGCCGCCTCCTGCACCGGCTGCGGCTGCTCGGCATCGGCTGGGGAGAGCCGGCGGCCCCGCGCACCGGCAGCACCGGCACCTTCCGGGAGAGCTGGCGGCTGCGCTGGGAGCCCGAGCTCTCGGTGCGGGTGGCCGAGGCGGGCATATGGGGCACCACGGTGTACGCCGCGGCCACCGCGGCCGCGCAGAGCCGGGCGATCGAGACGGGTCCGCTGGCGGAGGTCACCGCGCTCGCCGAGCGGTGTCTGCTGGCCGGGCTCCCCGACGCCCTGCCCGTGGTGATGCGCGCGCTCACCGACCGGGCCGCGCTGGACACCGACGTCGGCCATCTCGCGCAGGCGCTGCCCGCGTTGGTGCGCTCGGTGCGGTACGGGGATGTGCGGGGCACCGACGCGGCGGCGCTCACCGAGGTCGCGCAGGGCCTCGCGGAGCGGGTCAGGGTCGGGCTGCCGCCGGCCTGTTCGGGGCTGGACGCGGACGGCGCCCGGCAGATGCGCGGCCACCTCGACGCGGCGCACCGCGCGGTGGCCCTGCTGCGGGACACCGGCCTCTCCGAGCGCTGGCGCGGCACCGTGCACACCCTGGCGGCCCGCGACCGGATACCGGGGCTGATACGCGGCCGCTGCGCCCGACTGCTGCTGGACGAGGGCGCGTTGGGGGAGGGCGAGGCGGCGTGGCTGATGGGGCTCGCGCTGTCGCCCGGCACCGGTCCCGCCGAGGCCGCCGCGTGGATCGAGGGCTTCCTCGCGGGCGGCGGAATGCTGCTGGTGCACGACGAGAGGCTGCTCGCCCTGGTGGACCGCTGGCTCACCGGGGTGACGGAGGAGGCGTTCACCGACGTACTCCCGTTGCTGCGGCGGACGTTCGCGGAGTACGAGCCGGGGGTGCGCCGGACGCTGGGGGAGCTGGTGCGGCGCGGCACGGGTGGCGAGGGCGTAGGGGGAGGCGCGGACGGCGCGGCCCCCGGGAGCGCGGCACCGCCCGCACCCGGCTTCGGCGAGGGCTGGGACGAGGAGCGGGCGGAGGCCGTCCTGCCGGTGCTGCGCCTGCTGCTGGGCCGCGGCCGGGGACACGGTGGAGAGGGCGACGAGCAGGAGAGGACGACGGGGAGGGCGTACGCGGAAGCAGCGGAAGCAGCGGAAGCGGCGGAAACAGGGGAGCAGGCCGCACACGGAAGGGAAGAGGCGCATGGCACCACGCGGTGAGGCCGGAGGCACCACCGCCACCGGGGACGCGTCCGCCGCCGGCGACGAACGGCTGCGCCGCTGGCGGCTGGTGCTCGGGGACGCGGACGGCGGCGACGGTACGGGGCGGTCGCTGGAGGGGGCCGATGCCGCGATGGACCGGACCCTGGCGGCGCTCTACGGTTCGGGCGGCCAGGCCGGGCGGCCCGGGGGAACGGACGGGGCGAGCGGGGCGAAGGGCGCGGGGCTGGGCGGTTCGGCGCCGCAGGTGGCGCGGTGGCTCGGGGACGTACGGCGGTATTTCCCGAGTTCCGTGGTGCGGGTGATGCAGCGGGACGCCATCGAACGGCTGGGGATCACGGCCCTGTTGACCGAGCCGGAGATGCTGGAGGCGGTCGAGGCGGACGTCCACCTCGTGGGCACCCTGCTCTCGCTCAACCGCGCCCTGCCCGAGTCCAGCAGGGAGACGGCGCGCGCGGTGGTGCGCAAGGTGGTGGAGGACCTGGAGCGCAGGTTCGCCGCCCGTACGCGGTCCGCGCTGACCGGTGCGCTGGACCGTTCCGCGCGGGTCGGCCGCCCGCGCCACCGGGACATCGACTGGGACCGCACCATCCGCGCCAACCTCAAGAACTACCTGCCCGAGCACGGCACCGTCGTCCCCGAGCGGCTCGTCGGCTACGCGCGCGCCTCCCGCGCGGTGAAGAAGGACGTGGTGCTCTGCATAGACCAGTCGGGGTCGATGGCCTCCTCGGTGGTGTACGCGTCGGTGTTCGGCGCGGTGCTCGCCTCCATGCGCGCGCTCGACACCCGGCTGGTCGTCTTCGACACCAATGTCGTCGACCTGACCGACGAGCTGGACGACCCGGTGGACGTCCTGTTCGGCACCAGGCTCGGCGGCGGCACCGACATCAACAGGGCCCTCGCGTACTGCCAGTCGAAGATCAGCCGCCCCGCCGAGACCGTCGTCGTGCTCATCAGCGACCTCTATGAGGGAGGCATACGCGAGGAGATGTTGAAGCGGGTGGCGGCGATGAAGGCGGCGGGGGTTCAGTTCGTGACCCTGCTCGCGCTGTCCGACGAGGGGGCGCCTGCCTATGACAGGGAGCACGCGGGCGCGCTCGCGGCGTTGGGGGCGCCCGCGTTCGCCTGCACGCCGGACCTGTTTCCCGAGGTCATGGCGGCGGCGCTGGAAAAGCGCGAGCTGCCCGTGCCGGAGGCGTGAGAGGGAGAGAAGGCGAAACGTATGAAGAAGTGAACAGTTTGTGACGGGAGTTGCGTGCGGGCCAGGGAGCCATGCAAGGATCTCTCCGTTGCCCGGAACGCAGGGCTCAGGGCGCTTCCCCGCGCCTCGCGCAGCCGCGCGGCCCGCTTCCCCGCCACCTTCCGACACCCACCCCGGGAAGGCTCTCCCTTGTTCGCAGAGAACGCTGTGCCCGCAGCCGTGCGCATGCCGCGCCCGGCAGCCGGCAGGCGCGCCCTGCTGACGGCGGCCCTCCTGGGCGGGCTGTTCGCGCTCGCCTTCTTCTTCTCCGGCAGCGCGCACGCCTCCTCCGCTCCGAGCCTCACGGACCGGAGCGGCGCGGCGTCCGCCTCCGCTCTCGAGTCCGGCGGCACGGACCTCAAGAGCGAGGGCGTCCGGAGCAAGGACGTACGTGACCTGCGCGGCCAGGACGCGCGGACCGCCGATGTGCGCAACGGCGTACGGGAGCAGTCCGAGCGTTCCAAGGGCGCGCTGGAGAGCGGGAGTTCGGAGGCGGCGTCGTCCTCGGACGCGGCGTCCTCGGAGGCGGAGAGCGCGGAGCGTTCGGCGGCCGAGACCCGTACCCGGCTCGAGGACCAGCGCAAGCAGGCCCGCGAGGCGACGGGCGAGCTCACCACCGAGGTGACGCGCCCCGTACGGGACGGCGCCGAGCAGACCCAGGGGAGCGCACGCGCCGTGGGTGACACGGTGCGGGACCTCGCGGGGAGCACCGGGCTCGGTGAGTTCACCGGCCGGCCGGCACCGGGGCTTCCCGGCGACCGGCACGGCACAGGGCACGGCGCCGACCGCGCCGCGGCACACCAGGACGGCACGTCCGGCGACAGCGCGGACGAGGCCGCCCGGCAGGACGGCACGGAGGGGCAGCGGCCCGTTTCGTGCGACGACCTGCACGGCACCCTCCCCGACGGCGCGGCGACCCAGCACGCGACGGCGGGCTACGACGCTCTCGGCGACGGCGCGGGCAAGGGGCACGGACCCGGGTTCCCGCACAAGCCGCTGCCGTCGGCTCCGGCGGGTTCCACCGCGTCCGCTCACGCCGGTGACGGCAGCGGTTCGCGCGGGGGGCCCGACCAACTGGCCGCCTATGTCTCGGACATGGAGCGGTTCGGCACGCTGCTGCCCGGCGCGGTGCACTCCGCGCAGGACGGCCCGACCCGCGAACGAGCGGGCGACATCCTCGAATTCCCCGGCTAGGGCAGACCTTCCACCCGCCCACCGCCCACCGCCCGCAGGCGGCGGGGCGAGCAGAGGAGATCTACCTGCCACGCGGGGGTGGACAGGTCTGCCCAACGCACAAAACCCTGAGTTTCCCTGAATTCGAAGGACGTTCCCCCATCATGCGCAAGAGCATCCGCCGTTCCGTAGCCGTCGCAGCCGCCGCCTCCGGTATCTGGGCCCTGGGCGCCGCCAGCGCCTCCGCCGCCGACCTGCCCGTCTCGCCCGACACCGGCGCCGTGACCGGCGCGGTCGACGGTGCCACCGACACCGTGGGCAAGACGGCCGACGGCGTACGGGACAAGGTCGACGAGACCCCCGCGAAGGAGGTCACCGGCAAGCTGCCCGTCGCGCCCGAGGCCCCGAGCGCCGGCGACGTGACCGGCAAGGTGCAGGACAACCCCGTGACCGGCAAGGTTCAGGGCGCGACGCAGGGTCTGCCGAAGGCCGGCGACGTGACCGGCAAGACCGCCGACCTGGGCGCGCTCAAGGGCAAGCTCAACAAGGGCCAGATCAAGAAGCTCCAGCGGCTCGGCAAGCTGGACGAGGCGCGCGAGCTGGCGAAGGCGGGCAAGTTCGGCGAGGTGAAGCAGCTCCTCAAGGGCAAGGCCGAGAAGGTCGCCGGCAAGGCGCAGGGCGCGGGCGACCGGGTCCGCGGCGCTGCCGACGACGCGGCCGGCCAGGCCCAGCTGCCGGGCCTGCCCGCGCTGCCGGGTCTGCCGGGCGACGTGCACACGCTGCCCGCGCTCCCGCTGCCCGCCCAGCTCCCGACCGGCGCCCTGCCCACCGGCCAGCTCCCGGCCGGCGCCCAGCTCCCCGCCGACAAGCTGCCCACGGGCGAGCTGCCCACCGGCAAGCTGCCGAGCACCGGCCAGCTCCCGACCGACAAGCTGCCGGGCGCCGACCAGCTCCCGACCGACAAGCTGCCGGCCGCCGACCAGCTCCCGACCGACAAGCTGCCGGCCGCCGACCAGCTCCCCACCGGCAACCTGCCCACCGACAAGCTCCCGGCCACCGACCAGCTCCCCACCGACCAGCTCCCCGTCGGCAAGGTCGCTGACGCCGCCGACGCCGCGCAGAGCCTGACCGGCGTCGTCCAGGACGGTGCCGCGCAGCAGGTGCTCGCGCAGACCCAGGCGCCCCTGGCCGCCGCGCAGCCCGTGCTCGACAAGGCGAGCGGCGCCGCGCTGCCCCCGGCCCTGAACACCACCGTCGGCAAGGTCTCCCCGGTCGCCGAGGGCGCCGTGGCCGACACCGCGACCACCGCCGACGGCGCGACCGCGCGCACCCTGCCCTTCACCCGCACCCTCGCGGCGCAGACCGGCAACTTCGGCCAGGGCGTCGCCCAGAACGCCTCCGACCTCGGCAAGGGCGCGACCGGCGAGGCGACCGCGTACGGCCAGGGCGTCGCGGCGCAGACCCAGCCCTTCGCCACCGAGCTGGGCACCGGCGTCGCGGGCGACGCGCAGAAGCTGGCGACCGACGCGGCGGCGGGCACCCAGAAGGCGGCCGTCCTGCCCGGTTCGGCCGCGCTGACCGACCCGGCCAACATCCCGGCGCTGCCGGGCCTTTCGAACCTGCCGGGCGCCGGCTCCCTGCCGGCCGTCCCGGCGGTCTGAGGGCAACGGCCCTCACCCGCTGACCGGCGGGGCGGCTCTCTGTGGGGGTGAGTCGCCCCGCCTCTTCCCGGCCCGCCGGTCTGGTGTGCCAACGGACCGGCAGGGGCCGGAGACCGAACGACTCCTACGGAATCGAGACAGCTATGCGGAAGAGCATTCGTCGCGGACTGGCCGTCGCGGCCGTCGCCGGCGGGCTGCTGGCGCTGGGCGCCCCGGGCGCCTCGGCGGCCACCGCCGGTGAGCCGCCGTCCATCGGGGTGCCGAAGGTGGTGCCCGGCGTGCCGAGCATCGGCATCGTGCCCCTCTCCCTTCCGGGAATCCCCGGCGTGGGCCCGATTCCGCCGGACTCGAAGGTGATCCCGATGCCCAGGGTCTAGGCCGCGGATCCGGAACGCAGGTCCCGATCACGGATCCAGATCACACCTGGTCCCGGGGCGACAGCGGACCGTAGGGGTACGTGCGTGGTGCGGCGGCACCACGGGCGTGCCCCTTTTCCGTTCCCGCTTCCGTTCCCGCCCTTTTCCGGTGCGGAGTTCCAGGGCCCCTCCGGTCGCCAATTCGCGGATTTCGTACGGGACTTGACCTGGGCTTCGGCGGCGTACGCTGTCCGGCCGTACGAGGCGAGGCGCGGCGGTCGGTGCGGAATCCGGGGCCGGTCCGCACGGGGAATGCGGAGGGGGTCGCGGGGAAGGAGCGGGAAGAGCGCGCGGCGATCTGTGACCGTTGTCACCGCGCAGGTGTGATCTGCGATTTATCAAGCACTGACGCGCAGAGCTAACCTGCAAGGCGGACATGCCGCGCGCCACCGGGGACGCCGCGGCCACGCGGCACGCCCACGCTGACAACGACCGCTAATCCATTTGAAAAAGGGGACGGACGCGCGTGGACCTGTTCGAGTACCAGGCGAGGGACATCTTCGCCAAGCATGACGTACCGGTGCTGGCCGGTGAAGTCATCGAGACGCCCGAGGCGGCGCGCGAGGTGACCGAGCGACTCGGCGGTCGCGCGGTCGTCAAGGCGCAGGTGAAGACCGGCGGCCGCGGCAAGGCCGGCGGCGTGAAGCTGGCCTCCGACCCCGCCGAGGCCGTCGAGAAGGCCGACGCCATTCTGGGCATGGACATCAAGGGCCACACGGTCCACAAGGTGATGCTGGCCCAGACCGCGGACATCGTGGACGAGTACTACGTCTCGTTCCTGCTGGACCGCACCAACCGCACCTTCCTCGCCATGGCCTCCGTCGAGGGCGGCGTGGAGATCGAGGAGGTCGCGGCCAACAACCCCGACGCCCTCGCCAAGATCCCGGTGGACGCCATCGAGGGCGTGACCGAGGCCAAGGCCCGCGAGATCGCCGAGGCCGCGAAGTTCCCGGCCGAGCTGGTCGACCAGGTCGCCAACGTGCTGGTCAAGCTCTGGGACGTCTTCGTCAAGGAAGACGCCGTGCTGGTCGAGGTCAACCCGCTGGTCAAGACCGCCGAGGGCAAGGTCATCGCGCTGGACGGCAAGGTGTCGCTGGACGCCAACGCCGACTTCCGGCAGCCCGACCACGAGGCGCTCGAGGACAAGGCCGCCGCCAACCCGCTCGAGGCGGCTGCCAAGGCCAAGGGCCTCAACTACGTGAAGCTCGATGACGGCCAGGTCGGCATCATCGGCAACGGCGCGGGCCTGGTCATGTCGACCCTCGACGTCGTCGCGTACGCCGGTGAGGCGCACAGCAACGTGAAGCCCGCCAACTTCCTGGACATCGGCGGCGGCGCCTCGGCCGAGGTCATGGCCAACGGCCTGGAGATCATCCTCGGCGACCCGGACGTGAAGTCCGTGTTCGTCAACGTCTTCGGCGGCATCACCGCCTGCGACGCCGTCGCGAACGGCATCGTCCAGGCGCTGGAGCTCCTCAAGTCCAAGGGCGAGGACGTCAACAAGCCGCTGGTCGTGCGCCTCGACGGCAACAACGCCGAGCTGGGTCGCAAGATCCTGACCGACGCGGCCCACCCGCTGGTGCAGCAGGTGGACACCATGGACGGCGCGGCCGACCGCGCCGCCGAGCTGGCCGCCAAGTAAGCCCGGACGAGACCGAACGAGGATATCGACACACCATGGCTATCTTCCTGAACAAGGAAAGCAAGGTCATCGTCCAGGGGATGACCGGCTCGGAGGGCCAGAAGCACACCAAGCGCATGCTGGCCTCCGGCACGAACATCGTCGGCGGCGTCAACCCGCGCAAGGCGGGCACGAACGTCGACTTCGACGGCACCGAGGTGCCCGTCTTCGGCAGCGTCAAGGACGCGATGGAGCAGACCGGTGCCGACGTCACCGTCATCTTCGTCCCGCCGAAGTTCTCCAAGGACGCCGTCGTCGAGGCGGTGGACGCGGGCATCGGCCTGGCCGTCGTGATCACCGAGGGCATCGCCGTCCACGACACCGCGTACTTCTGGGACTACGCCTCCCAGAAGGGCAACAAGACGCGCATCGTCGGCCCGAACTGCCCCGGCCTCATCACCCCGGGCCAGTCCAACGCCGGCATCATCCCGGCCGACATCACCAAGCCGGGCCGCATCGGCCTGGTCTCGAAGTCGGGCACGTTGACGTACCAGATGATGTACGAGCTGCGGGACATCGGCTTCTCCACCGCGGTCGGCATCGGCGGTGACCCGGTCATCGGCACCACGCACATCGACGCCCTCAAGGCGTTCGAGGCGGACCCGGAGACCGACCTCATCGTGATGATCGGCGAGATCGGCGGCGACGCCGAGGAGCGTGCCGCCGACTTCATCAAGGAGAACGTCTCCAAGCCGGTGGTCGGCTACGTCGCGGGCTTCACCGCCCCCGAGGGCAAGACCATGGGCCACGCGGGCGCCATCGTCTCCGGTTCGTCGGGCACCGCCCAGGCGAAGAAGGAGGCCCTGGAGGCCGCCGGCGTGAAGGTCGGCAAGACCCCGTCGGAGACCGCCCGCCTGGCGCGCGGCATCCTCGGCGGCTGACGCCTTCCGGTTCACGCCGCCGCGGTACGCGCCGCGTACCGCGGCAGCACACGGGTCCGCCCCTCGCGCAGCACGCGCGGGGGGCGGACCCGTTTTCGCACTCGGCCCAGGGCTCAGCCCAGGGCTTCCCCGGTCTCCTCCTGGTCCGGCGTCCAGCCCTTCTTGAGCCGGCCCGTGCGGTCCAGCGCGTCCTCGTCCATGCGCATGTTGGTGGACCGGAGCTCCGGCAGGTACGGGGTGCCGGTCGCGTCCAGCAGCCCGCCCCCGCTCGGCGAGGCCAACGGAGCGGAGCGCCCCGGCCGTTGCTGCGCCTCCCGGTCCGTGCCGTCGGGCCCCGGCCGCCCCGCCCCGCCGGGCCGCCCGCCGGGCCGGTCGTCCGAGGCGGCCGTCGTCAGGGCGGCCTCGGGGTGCCGTACGGGCGGATGCGCGCTGTGCCAGGTCGCCGTGGTCAGCCCGGTCACCGCGAGGACGAGCCCGGTCAGCCCGAGCGCGGCGCGGGTCCAGCGGCGCGTGATGCCCTCGCTCCCCGCCCGTACGGTGCGCGCGGGCGGAACCCGTACGGGCTGGGCAGCCGCCAGCTCGCGCAGCCAGTCGGCCAGCAGTCCGGACCGACGCTCCTCGGGGGCCTCGGCCAGCCAGGGCAGCCGCCGCGTCAGGTCCTCGCGCGCGTGGGTCAGCCGCCCGGCGGCAGCGGGGGTGCTGGACTCGGTCTCGGCGGCGGTGTCGGGCAGGTTCAGGCCGACGCCGTCGTGCAGCAGGAGGGTCGCGCGGTACGAGGGCGGCAGGCTCAACAGCGCGTCCAGCAGCGCGCGGTCGGCCGGCGGGCCCGGATGCGCCTCGGGGTGGCGGTGGTCGGGGCGGAGCTGGTGCCAGGGGGAGAGCGCGTAGCCGTACACCTCGATGCGCGCCCACCCCGCCGGGTCCCGGTCGACGGCGACCTCGGGCCAGCGCTGCCAGGCGCGGTGGAACGCGTGGGTGACGGCGCGTTCGGCCACCCGGCGGTGGCCGCAGAGCAGCACGGCCTGGCGGGCGAGGCCGCGCGCGTGCCGCTCGTAGAGCAGGTCGAAGGCATCGGCGGCCGTACGCGGCCCCGTCGCCGTCGCGGTGTCCCCCGGCCCGGCGCGGGGAGGTCCTTCGGGTTCCGCGGTCATCGAGTCACACCGGCAGTTCGTGTGAAAAGGTGCATAAGGACATACTGGGCGACACCACGGCAATTTCCCTGATACCGGATCAGAACGGGTGTCGTTGGCAGCATGACGCTGTGCATGAAGTGAGCTATCGCAGCCCGTCGTTGTCCGCGCACGGCCGCGGCACGCCCCGGACGATGGCGACCGCGAGCGGGTGGCTGGTCGGCGGCGCCGCGGCGGCCGTGCTCGGGCTCGGCGCCTGTGCCGTCCTGGTCATGGTGCTGTGGGTCACCTCGCCCTACCCGGACAGCGGCCCCGGGGACGCGCTCCGGGTCGCCGCCGACGTCTGGCTGCTCGCACACGGCACGCAGCTCGTGCGCGAGAACACCCTCTCCGGGCACCCCGCGCCGGTGGAGATGGTGCCGCTGCTGCTCACCGCGCTGCCCGCGTGGCTGCTGTACCGGGGCATGCGCTCGGTGCTCACCGCTGTGCGGATGCAGCCCGGGGTGCCGCGGCCGCTGCGGGTCGCCGGGTGGTACGCGGGCGGCTACCTGCTCACCGGCGTCGCCGCGATGATCTTCGCGGCGGCCGGCCAGGTGCGGGTGGACATGCTCAGCGCGGTCTTCCAGCTCCCGCTGTTCACGCTGGCCGCGGTCGGCCTCGCCACCTGGACCGGCTGCGACCGCCCCGTACTGCGGCTGCCCGCGCGGCTGCGCACGGAACGCACCGCCGGGCTGCGCCGGGTCCTCAACTGGCCGCGCCTGGTGGGCGCCTCGTACGCGGCGGGCGCCGGACTCGCGGCGCTGTTCGGCGGCGGCGGTCTGCTGGCAGCGGCCGCGCTGGTGTGGGACGCGCCGGGTGCGCGCTACGACTTCCCGCAGCTCTCCGGCTCCTGGACCGGGCACGTCGCGCTGCTGCTGCTCGCGGTGTCGCTGCTGCCCAACGCCGCGCTGTGGGGCGCCGCGTACGCGATGGGCCCCGGCTTCTCGGTCGGCGCCGGCGGTGTCGCGGGGCCGATGACCGCGCTGGCGCCCGGCGGCGCGGCGCATCTGCCGCCGTTCCCGCTGTTCGCCGCGCTGCCGGGTCCTGGGGCGCCGACGGGGTGGGCGCCCTGGGCGGTGCTGGGCGCGCTGCCGCTGACGGCTGGGGTGCTGTGCGGCTGGTACGCGGGCCGGCACGCGGCACCCGTACGGGGCAGCAGGTCGGGGTCCACGGGGTGGCGCGGAACCGTGCTGAACGCCGGGCTCGCGGGGCTCTTCTGCGGGCTCGCGACGGGGATCCTGGCCGGGTACGCGGGAGGCGCGCTGGGCTCGGCCGAGCTCGCGGAGTTCGGCCCGCACGCGCTGCTGACCGGCGCGGCGGCCGCGGTGTGGACCGCGGTGCCGGGGGCGCCGGTGGCCCTGGTGGTGCGGGCGGTGCGGCTGCGCGGCACGAAGCCGGAGCGGGGGCCGGAGGAGAGGGCCGAGGGGGAGCCGAAGAAGGAGCAGAAGGGGAAGGGCGCCGGGAAGCGGCTGCGGAAGCCGAAGGTGCGCAAGCTCGGGCGCGCGGAGCGGAAGGCGGCGCGCGCCGGGAAGGCGGCGCGGGGCAAGGCGCCCGACGAGGGCGGGAGTTCGGCACAGCCCGCGGAGGCCGACGGTCGTCCGGTGTCCACCGAGCCCGTGGGCGCGTACGACGGCTTCGGCGAAGAGGACGACGGGGACTTCACCGGCTACGCCGCCTCAGCAGAGAACTCCGTCCCCGCGGTGCGGCCCGCGCCCCGCGAGGACGAGGAAGAGGAAGAGCGGGGCCCGGCAGAGGACGACCCCCTGGGGAAGCCCTAGGGGGTCGGCCGCGGAACGGGGCGCGTCACTGGGTGGCGTTGCCGCCGCGGTTCTCCAGGAAGGGGCGGAGGTTGTCCGGGAGCATCTTGTCGCAGGACTGGCGCGAGGACTGGGTCAACGCGTCCTGCTGGCACGTGAAGTAGTCCTTGTACGCCATCTGGAAGGCGAAGGTGCCGGCCACCACGGCCAGCGTCAGCATGGCCGTGACCAGGCCGCCGATCGCCGCCGACGCCTGCGACTTGGCGGCCTGCGCCGGGGTCACCGACACCTGCGGCTGCTGGCCCTGACCGCCCTGCGCACCTCCCAGCGGGGCGCCGCGCTCCTCGGGCGCACGGGCGCTGCCCGCGATGTCCTCGGCCGTCGCCTTGCCGTGCCCCTGGCCCGCGGGGCGCTCCCCGCGCCGGGTGGCCGAGGTGCCGCGGAGCGCGCTGATGCCCCAGTACAGCGAGAGCGCGCCGAGCAGCAGGGCCACGGGCGGCAGGCTGAACAGCGCGAAGAACAGGCCCCAGATCCCGGCGTGCAGCGCATAGCGCGCCCGGCGCTGGAGCGGGTCGGTCGGGTCCCAGCGCATGCCGCGCGGGGCGCCGCCCGGCCCCTCACCGCCGGCGCCGTCCTGGCCGCCCTGGCCGCCGAAGCCGCCGCTCTGCCGCCCCGGCTGCCTGCTGCTCCACCGGCTGCTCCACGGCTGCTGCTCGCCGTCCTGCGACGACCCGTCGGGGGACCCGCCCCGCGACCCTGAGTCCTGGCCGCCGGAACCCTGAGAGCCGGAGCCGTGCGAGCCGGAACCCTGAGAACCGGAACCCTGAGATCCCTGAGGGGCCGAGCCCTGAGCGTCGGTCCCCTGGGAGCCGGAGCCCTGCGCGCCGGACCCCTCGGGGCCCGAGCCTTCGTGTGCCGCTGCCCTGCGCGGCTGCCACGGCTGGTCCGGCTTCCCCTCGGGCGGCGGCGCGAAGGGATTGTCCTCGCGGTCCTCCCGGGAGGCGGTGTCGGATGCGGCCGCGCGGCGGCGGGCTCGGTCGGTCATGTGGTGTGCGTCTTCCCCTTGTCGTTCCGCGATCCCGGGCGCGTACGGATATACCCGCCCCTGACGCTACCTGGCGCGTGTGCCCCCGTCCCGTGGGGGCGCCGCGGAGTGCCGGTATCGTTGCCGACGGTCGGACGCTTCGTAGAGTTCCCCGGAATCCTCCACCCGAACTGCTCGTACGACCGCACAAGCCGCCTTCTCAGCGAGAGAGACTCCTCGTGACCGCGCAGCACGCCTCCCGCCGCCCCGCCCGTCTCGTCGTCCTGGTCTCCGGTTCAGGCAGCAACCTCCAGGCGCTGCTGGACGCCGTCGAGGAGCACGGCGCCGAGGGGTACGGGGCCGAGATCGTCGCGGTCGGCGCCGACCGCGACGGCATCGCGGGCCTGGAGCGCGCCGAGCGCGCCGGGGTGCCGACCTTCGTGTGCCGGGTGCAGGACCAGCCGGGCCGCGAGGAGTGGGACCGCGCCCTCGCCGGCGCGGTGGCCGCGTACGAGCCGGATCTCGTGGTCTCGGCCGGCTTCATGAAGATCCTGGGCAAGGAGTTCCTCGCCCTGTTCGGCGGGCGGACCGTGAACACCCATCCCGCCCTGCTGCCCAGCTTTCCCGGTGCCCACGGCGTGCGCGACGCGCTCGCGTACGGAGCCAAGGTCACCGGGTGCACCGTCCACTTCGTCGACGACGGCGTCGACACCGGCCCGGTGATCGCCCAGGAGGTGGTCGAGGTGCGGGATGAGGACGACGAATCCGCGCTGCACGAGCGCATCAAGGAAGTCGAGCGACGCCTGCTCGTCGAGGTCGTGGGACGGCTCGCCCGCGACGGGTATCGCATCGAGGGACGAAAGGTACTAGTCGGTGAATAACGAGGCAGCCGTGGCCGCAGGAGACAAGCGGCCGATCCGCCGCGCGCTGGTCAGCGTCTACGACAAGACCGGTCTGGAAGAGCTCGCCCGGGGCCTGCACGAGGCGGGCGTGCAGCTCGTGTCGACCGGCTCCACCGCTGCGAAGATCGCGGAGGCCGGGGTCCCGGTCACCAAGGTCGAGGAGCTGACCGGCTTCCCCGAGTGCCTGGACGGGCGGGTCAAGACGCTGCACCCCCGCGTGCACGCCGGGATCCTGGCCGACCAGCGCCTGGAGGACCACCGGAGCCAGCTCGGCGAACTGGGCGTCGAGCCCTTCGAGTTGGTGATCGTCAACCTCTATCCGTTCGAGCAGACCGTGGCCTCGGGCGCGGGGCACGACGACTGCGTCGAGAAGATCGACATCGGCGGCCCCTCGATGGTGCGCGCCGCGGCCAAGAACCACCCCTCGGTCGCCGTCGTCGTGAACCCCGACCGGTACACGGACGTACTCAAGGCCGCCCAGGACGGCGGCTTCGACCTGGGTACGCGGAAGCGGCTGGCGGCCGAGGCGTTCCAGCACACCGCCTCGTACGACGCGGCCGTGGCGAGCTGGTTCGCCGGTGAGTACGCGCCGGTGGACGACGCGGCGTTCCCGGACTTCCTGGGCGTCACCTACCAGCGCAAGCAGGTGCTGCGGTACGGGGAGAACCCGCACCAGCCCGCGGCTCTCTACACCGGCGGCTGCGGCGGCCTGGCCGAGGCCGAGCAGCTGCACGGCAAGGAGATGTCGTACAACAACTACACCGACACCGAGGCCGCGCGGCGTGCGGCGTACGAGCACGCCGACCCGTGTGTGGCGATCATCAAGCACGCCAACCCGTGCGGGATCGCGGTCGGTTCGGACGTCGCCGAGGCGCACCGCAAGGCGCACGAGTGCGACCCGCTGTCCGCGTTCGGCGGCGTGATCGCGGTGAACCGCCCGGTGTCCAAGGCGATGGCCGAGCAGGTCGCGGAGATCTTCACCGAGGTCATCATCGCCCCGGACTACGAGGAGGGCGCCGTCGAGGCGCTCGCCAAGAAGAAGAACATCCGGGTGCTGCGCTGCCCCGAGGCGCCGGAGACCCCGGCCGAGTTCCGCCCGATCGACGGCGGCGGGCTCGCCCAGGTCAAGGACGCGTACCAGGCGGAGGGCGACGAGCCCGCCAACTGGACGCTGGCGACCGGCGATCCGCTGTCCGCCGAGGAGCTGGCCGAGCTGGCCTTCGCCTGGCGCGCGGTGCGCGCGGTGAAGTCCAACGCGATCCTGCTGTCCAAGGACCGCGCCACGGTCGGCGTCGGCATGGGCCAGGTCAACCGGGTCGACTCGGCGAAGCTGGCCGTGGAGCGCGCGGGCGAGGAGCGGGCGCGCGGCGCGTACGCGGCGTCCGACGCCTTCTTCCCGTTCCCCGACGGGCTGGAGGTGCTGACGTCGGCGGGCGTCAAGGCCGTGGTGCAGCCCGGCGGTTCGGTGCGCGACGAGCAGGTCGTGGAGGCGGCGAAGGCCGCGGGCGTCACGATGTACTTCACCGGGACCCGGCACTTCTTCCACTGAGTCCCGCCGGGACGCCGTACGTTTCAGGGGCCGTCGCGCGGGTGCGCGGCGGCCCCTGCCGTGTGCCGAGCCGTGTCGTGTGCCCGACCGCCTCAGTGGCGCGGGCGGTTGAACCACTGCGCCGACTCGGGCTTGCTCAGCATCACGATGGCCAGGATGCCGAGCACCAGCGGCGGCAGGCCGACCACGGAGAAGACGTTGACCAGCCCCATGAAGCCGGTGAACGAGGCGTAGACGATGCCGCAGACGCGGACCTTGTTGCCGCCCTCGGTGAACTGGGCGCCGAGGTAGAGGCCCAGCACGCCCACCACCAGCGCGATCGCGCCGAAGGTGATGAAGATGCCGGTGGAGAAGTTCGCGAAGACGGAGCTCTCGGCGAGCTCGGAGTCCTGGACGGTACGGTCCATGAGGCCGGAGACCGCGAACAGCACCAGGGCGGCGAGGAAGCTGAACACCGCGAGCACGATGGTCATGGTCCGCGCGTTCTTGACCGGTCCTGGCAGTGCGCCGGGGGCGCCCGGCGGTTGCGCGTAGGCGGCGGCGTGCGGGATCCCGTACGGGGCCTGGCCCTGGCCGTACGGGGCCTGCGGGTATCCGTAGGCGGGCTGCCCGTAGGGGTTGGCCCCCTGCTGGGGTTGCCCGTAGGGGTTCTGGCCCTGCTGCGGATAACCGTAACCGGGCTGCGGCTGCTGCCCGTACGGGTTCGCCGCCTGCCCCTGCCCGTAAGGGCTCTGCCCGTAGGGGTTCTGCCCGTAGGGGGTGCCTGGCGGGTGGCTCATCGCTGATCTCTCCTGTGTCGATGGACGGCGCTGACGCGGGCGTTCACGTGCGACATACTCGGCTCCCATGAGCTATGGAGCGACGCCGGGGGAGGGCGGCTTCGGGCCGCCGCAGGAACCGCAGCGGCCCGACGGGCCGCCCGGATACGGCTACCCGCAGGGCGGCCGGCCGGCGTACGGCTATCCCCCGCAGGGCGGCCAGTCCTACGGCTACCCGCACGACGCCTCGAACCCGCCGCCCGCCTCCGCCGGAGGCCCCGGGCCGCAGGGCGGTTTCGCGCAGCCGCTGGTCACCATCGGGGACATCACGGTGACACCGGAGCGCATCGTCACCCCGGCCGGGGAGATGCCGCTCAAGGGCGCGGTGTGGACGGTCACCGACATGTCCAGGACCGAGGAGCGGATTCCCACCCACGCGGTGGTGCTGGCCGTGGTGTTCTTCTTCTTCTGTTTCCTGGGACTGCTCTTCCTGCTGATGAAGGAGCGCAACACCGTCGGGCACGTGCAGGTGACGGTGAGCAGCGGCGGCCGCTTCCACTCGGTCATGCTCCCGGTGAACAGCCCGATGGCCGTCGGCCAGATCATGCAGCAGGTCAACTACGCACGCACGGTGTGCGTCTGAGGCGTACCGCGACAAGCCGAAGGCCGCGCCGTGAGCGGGGAGCTCGCGGCGCGGCCTTCGGCTGCCGTCCCGGTCGATCGGCGGGACCGTCACTGCGGCCCGCCCGTCACTGGGACTTGATGACCAGGGTGTTGCACACCTTGTCGGCGAAGGTCTGCTTCTTCTCGTCCCACAGCGGCCACAGCAGGCCGATGTAGCAGGGCGCGGTGTCCAGGATGTGCGCGAGGCGGCGCAGGAAGGCCATGCCGAAGCCGAGCACCTGCCCGGAGTCCTGGCGCAGCAGCTTGATCCCGAGGGCCTTCTTGCCCGGGGTCTGGCCCGTGGTGCCCTCCTTGTGGATGAACACCAGGCCCATGGCGAGCCCCGCGAGCCAGCCCAGGAGCATGAAGATGACGCCGGCGGGCTTCTGGATGCCGATGCCGATGCCGACGCCGTACAGGATGGCGACGGGCACGAAGATGATCAGGCCGTCGACCAGCGCGGCACCCGCCCGCAGGCCCCAGTGGGCGAGTTCGGGCTGACCGCCCATGCCCGGCGCGTAACCGGCGCCCGGCATGCCCTGCTGCTGGGGGAAGCCCTGCTGCGGGTACCCCTGCTGCGGATAGCCGTAGGGCTGCTGGCCCTGCTGGGGCGCCCCCTGCCCGTAGGGGTTGGCCCCCTGCTGGGGCTGCCCGTAGGGGTTCTGACCCTGCTGCGGGTAGCCGTAGCCCGGCTGCTGCTGGGGCTGCTGCGGCTGCTGCCCGTAGGGGTTCTGGCCGTACGGGTTCTGGCCCTGGCCTGGCGGCGGTGGGTAGCTCATGAGCGGTTTTCCTCCGAGCGGTGTACGGGGACGTGACGGGCCGATGGGGTCCGGGGATTCACCGGTCCGCTCAGCGGACACGGACACCGCAGCAGAACTGCCTGCGCCGCGCGGCGCGCACAACGTCGTGCTCCCCCGATTCGGCGCCGTCTCTCGGCCCTGCCTGTGGATGAGCGCGACGCCGTACGCCATGCTGGTGGCCCGGTGGTGACGATGTCCAGCCAAGTTCTGGCGATGTGGCGGAATCGAGGCGGGCCGCGCCGTGCTTCCGCGGTACTGTGCGCGTTTGTCCTTATCCGGGGGAAGCGGGGCGGTAGTTGGCGCTCTGTCGCCCGCACCCTCGCGCCCCGCTCCCTCGTCTCCCCGAGGTTTGGCGTCCCGCTCAGAGGGCCGGTCCTCGCTCCCGCGAGCTCAGTACCGCGGCCGGTTGAACCACTCGCTCGCCGGGCGCATCGAGCAGAACACCAGGGTCAGGACGGAGACGACCAGCCACAGGACTCCGGCGAAGGGCGAGGCCGCGTTGCCGTCGGGCTGGCTCATCTGCGCGAAGCTGCCGAGCAGGCCGAGCAGCGCGAACAGGGTGTTGATGCCCGCGGCGATGATCGCCATGACCCGGGTGCCGCCCGCGCCGTTGCCGAACTTGGCGGCCGGGATGATGTGCAGCGCGCTCATGCCGCCGAACAGGATCAGGAAGACGACCACGAAGCCCATGGCCGCGCCCTCCGAGACCCCGGCGCCGTCGCCGTTGACCTCGCGCATCAGCGCGGCCGCGCCGAACAGGCCGAAGAGCGCGATGACCGTCAGGAAGGCCCATATGCCGCCCGCGACGAACAGCAGGATGCGCGCGGTGAGCACCTGCCCCGGCATGCGGGCCGCCACCGGGCCCGGCGCGCCCGGGTAGTGGCCGCCGGGCTGCATGCCCTGCTGCGGGTACCCGTACCCGGCGCCGCCCTGTTGGGGATAGCCGTAACCGGGCTGCTGCTGCCCTCCGTACGGGTTCTGCCCGTACGGGTTCTGCGGGTTCTGGCCGGGGGGCGGGGGGTAGCTCACGAGCGGTCTCTCCTCCGAGCGGTGTCCGTGCGGTGCGGGCCGAATGGCTCGGGGGGTGGCGTCACCCGCCGCCGGACGGCGGCCGGGCGCCGGAAGACAGCGCCGTGCACGTCCCCTTCCCCCCTGACGGGCGCCGTACCGTCGGCCCTCCCGGCACGGGTATGGCGCCATCCGTCGATGTTCGGGGCCCATGATCCGTGATGTCCAGCGTAAAGACGTGATCGTGGCCGGACCGCAACGGGCCGTGCACCGCATGCGGATGCGGCGCACGGGCGTGATAGAGCGCCCCTTGGGGGTATGCCCGCGCGGCCCGCGTGCCGCGCCGGACCCCGTACGGGATCGCCCTGGGAACCCGTAGGGGAGCGGTGCCAGGGCCCGTACGCGGCGCGTACCCGTACGCGCGCGGATTCGTGTGCGCACGGATTGGAGACAGCGGGCGCGCATCCGCGAGGATGGGGCCATGACCGCCCAGATTCTCGATGGCAAGGCCACCGCAGCAGCGATCAAATCCGACCTCACCGTGCGCGTGGAGGCGCTGAGGGCCGAGGGCGTCACGCCCGGCCTGGGCACCCTGCTCGTCGGGGACGACGTCGGCAGCCAGAAGTACGTGGCGGGCAAGCACCGCGACAGCGAGCAGATCGGCATCAACTCGATCCAGCGCGAACTGCCCGCCAGCGCCTCCCAGGAGGAGATCGAGGCGGTCGTGCGGGAGCTCAACGAGAACCCGGCCTGCACCGGCTACATCGTCCAGCTCCCGCTCCCCAAGGGCATCGACACCAACCGCGTGCTCGGCCTGATGGACCCCGAGAAGGACGCCGACGGCCTGCACCCCACGAGCCTGGGGCGGCTGGTGCTGAACGAGCCGGGCCCGCTGCCGTGCACCCCGCAGGGCATCATCCAGCTCCTGCGGCGGCACGAGGTCGCGATCGACGGCGCCCACGTGGTGGTCGTCGGGCGCGGCATCACCGTCGGCCGCTCCATCCCGCTGCTGCTGACCCGGCGCAGCGAGAACGCGACCGTGACCCAGTGCCACACCGGCACCCGCGACCTGCCCTCGCTCCTGAAGCAGGCGGACATCGTGGTGGCGGCCGCCGGCGTCCCGCACCTGGTCAAGCCCGAGGACGTGAAGCCGGGCGCGGCCGTGCTGGACGTCGGGGTGTCCCGGGACGAGAACGGCAAGATCGTCGGCGATGTGCACCCCGGCGTGCGCGACGTGGCCGGCTGGATCTCCCCGAACCCGGGCGGCGTCGGCCCGATGACCCGCGCCCAGCTCCTGGTCAACGTGGTGGAGGCGGCGGAGCGCCGTGTCGGCTGAGGCGAACGGAGCTGAGACGGACGGAGCGGCGCGGCGCGGCGAGCGCGCGGGCCGGCTGGCGGCCATGGTCGCGGACAAGCTGCCCGGCGCGGGCGGCGACAAGGGCCGTACGGGGCGCCGCTATCCGTCGGTGACCACGGACACGGCGCGGCCCGAGGGCGGCGGGCGCCTGGGCGGGGACCACTCGGCCCCGTACCGGCAGTGGCCGCTGCTCGCGGTGTGCGGCGGGGTGCTGATCGGGCTGCTGGTGACGGTGCTGCAGTTCCGGGTGGGCACGATCATCATCGGGCTCTCGATGATCGGCGGCGCGGTGCTGCGGCGGATGCTCCCCTCGGTGGGGATGCTCGCGGTGCGCTCGCGCTTCACGGACATGCTGATCTACGCGCTGCTGGGCGTGGTGATCGTGCTGCTCGCGCTCATGGCGCAGCCGAAGCCGCTGCTCACCATCCCGTTCCTGGACGACATCGTGCACTTCTCGGTGCGCTGAGCCGAGGCGTGCGCGGGCACATGGGCCCGTCCTCTCCCCCGGGGAGGACGGGCCTTCGCATGTCCGCCCCCTCCGGGCGCCCCGTGTACGAGGCGTACGTGCCGGGTCAGCCGGTGTACGCGCGCCCCCGATGCCCTGCGGCGCTGCCGAACCCTGGCCTGAAGCCGTGAACGGACGTGCTGCGGGAAGAAGTCGTAGTGGCACACTGTCGTTCGTGTGAGTGATATGTGAACGGCAAGGGCGCGGACATGCGCGGGTGTTGGCACCCGCGTGCTCTTCGCGCCCGCGCCGGAACTGCGGCTCCGGCTCTCTGCATCCTCCCGGGTGGCCGGCGCGTGGTCCGGTGGGCGCCACGGCGGTCGGTACGGGGGGACGTCAGCACTTTCGCGGGGGGATGAGGGGGAGGCAATGCCTCGTTGGAGGCCGCTACCGGAGGAACTGGATCCGCAGATACACGAGTTCGCGAGCCAGCTCCGGCGGCTCGTGGACCGCAGCGGGCTGAGCATCGCGGCGATAGCGGACCGCACCGGATACAGCAAGTCGTCCTGGGAGCGCTACCTGAACGGCCGGCTGCTGCCGCCGCGCGGCGCCACCCAGGCGCTCGCCGAGGTGACCGAGACCGATGTACGGCACCTCGGCACCATGTGGGAGCTGGCCGAGCGCGCCTGGAGCCGGTCCGAGATGCGGCACGACGTGACCATGGAGGCGATACGGGTCGCCCAGGCGCGCGCCGCGCTGGGGGAGTTCGGGCAGGAGGGCGACCCGGCGACCAGGGACGGCAAGGGAGCCAAGGGCCTCAAGGCGAAGAAGCGCGGACTGCGCCGCGAGAAGCCGAACCGGGCGCAGGACGCCGAGGCGGGGCAGCAGTCCGGGGGCCCGGCGTGGGCGCGTGCGGCCGAACGGCCCGCGCCTGCCGCGCCGTCGGAGCCGCTCGACGGGGAGCGGGCGGGCCGGACCGAGCAGCCGGACCAGCCGGAGCCGCGAGAGAAGCGGGACCGGCAGGAGAAGCAGGACCGGGTCGTACGGGATGCCGGTCCGGCGAAACCGGCCGGGCCCGCGCGGCTGTCCAAGGAGGGGGACTCGCCCGGGAGTTCGGCGGACGCCGACGCACCGGCCACGCGCCCCCTCCCGGAGGCAGCGGAGACACCGGGGCCGCGGGAGACACCGGAGGCACCGGATCCGGCCGACGTACCCGCGACCCGCGCGCTCCCCGAGGCGCAGGCGGAGGAGACCGCCGTGCTGCGCCCCGCTGCGCTGCGCAAGCAGGCGGGGCAGGGGCGTACGGGGACGGCCGCGGGCTCAGGGGCTGACCCGGGGAGCGCGCCGGTGTGGCCCGAACCCGCGCGGCACGAGGAGGAGCAGCCCGCCCAACGGCCGCCCAGGAACGCCGCTTCGTGGCCCGTCGCGCAGCCCCGTACGGGCACCGACGAGGCGGCGGGGCACGGTCCGCAGCGCGTCGACCTCGCCTCGTGGGGCGCGGGCGGCAAGGAGGCGGCCACCCGCCGCGCTCCCCAGGACGACGTGACCGGCGTCGTGGGCGCGGTGGGCCCGGCCAAGAAGGAGGCCAAGGGGGGCAAGGGAGCACAGGGCGCCCAGGCGGCGCGCGGGACACACGCCGCGCGCGCCGCACACGCCGCACCCTCCGGCTCCGGCCCAGGCACGGGGACCGGCACGGGAACCGGCCCCGCCACGGGCAACAGCACCACCACCGGCCAGGCCCGAAGAGCGGCAGCCGGCGGCGGTGCGGGGCAGAGCGCGGGCCAGGGCGCGGGCCGCGGCCCGGGCGGCGGAAAGGGCGGACCCGGCGGAGGGGACGCGGGCCGGCGGAGGGTCACGATGTTCCTCGCGGGCGTCGTGGGGGCCCTGGTGCTGGCCGCGGCTGCGGTGCTGCTCTTCAACGTCGCCGGCGGTGACGGCGACAAGCCCAAGCCCCAGCCCACCGTGGCCAAGAAGCTGCCCAAGGGCGTGAAGTGCCAGGGGGCGAGCTGCGCAGGCAAGGATCCGGAGAACATGGGCTGCGGCGGCGAGCACGCCAAGACCTCCAGCTCCTCGTACGTGGGCGGCAGTTTCGTCGAGGTCAGGTACAGCAAGGTGTGCCGGGCGGGCTGGGCGCGGGTCACCGGCGCCGGCCAGGGCGACAGCGTGAAGGTCACCGCGGGGAAGCGCAGCGAGACCGGCGCCGTGGGCACCGGCAACGACGCGTACACCGCGATGGTTCCGGCCAAGTCCGAGGCCGCGGTGCGCGCCTGCGTCACCGGCTCGGGCGGCACGCGCGGCTGCACCACGCCCGGCACGACCTCGCCCTCGGGGCAGTAGGGGGAGGACCACCGGCAGCAACCCGCAGCGCACGCACACACGAGCGCCCCGCAGGGCAAGCACGCACAAGGCGGCGCGTATGTCCCCGTACAACGAAGTACGGGGACATACGCATGTCCGGGCTGATTCCGGGCAGGCGGTCTGCCACGACCCCCCACGGGTGTGGCCGTCCGCCCCGGCGGCCGCCCGCGCTCCCCCTCCTGGAGCGGGCGGCTGCCTCGGGCGGAGCGGTGTCGGATAGCCTGACCGCAGGTCTCTTGATGTAGAGAGATCGCGTCGCCCACGTCAGGTATCGGAGATCGTCATGACCCGCACACCCGTCAACGTCACCGTCACCGGAGCAGCAGGCCAGATCGGCTACGCGCTGCTCTTCCGCATCGCCTCCGGGCAGCTGCTCGGCCCCGACGTGCCGGTGAAGCTGCGTCTGCTGGAGATCACCCCGGCCCTGAAGGCCGCCGAGGGCACGGCGATGGAGCTGGATGACTGCGCCTTCCCGCTGCTGCGCGGCATCGACATCACCGACGACCCGAACGTCGCCTTCGACGGCACCAACGTCGGCCTGCTCGTCGGCGCCCGCCCGCGTACCAAGGGCATGGAGCGCGGCGACCTGCTGGAGGCCAACGGCGGCATCTTCAAGCCGCAGGGTCAGGCCATCAACGACCACGCGGCGGACGACGTGAAGGTCCTGGTCGTCGGCAACCCGGCGAACACCAACGCGCTGATCGCCCAGGCCGCGGCGCCGGACGTGCCGAACGAGCGGTTCACCGCGATGACCCGCCTCGACCACAACCGCGCGCTGACCCAGCTCGCCAAGAAGACCGGCAGCACGGTCAACGACATCAAGAAGCTGACGATCTGGGGCAACCACTCGGCCACCCAGTACCCGGACATCTTCCACGCGGAGATCGCCGGCAAGAACGCCGCCGAGGTCGTGAACGACGAGGCGTGGCTGTCCGACGAGTTCATCCCGACCGTCGCCAAGCGCGGCGCGGCGATCATCGAGGCCCGCGGCGCCTCCTCGGCCGCCTCGGCCGCGAACGCCGCCATCGACCACGTGCACACCTGGGTCAACGGCACCGCCGAGGGCGACTGGACCTCCATGGGCATCCCCTCGGACGGCTCCTACGGCGTGCCGGAGGGCATCATCTCCTCCTTCCCTGTCACCACGAAGGACGGCAAGTACGAGATCGTGCAGGGCCTGGAGATCAACGAGTTCTCCCGCACCCGCATCGACGCCTCCGTGCAGGAGCTCTCCGAGGAGCGCGAGGCCGTGCGCGGCCTGGGCCTCCTCTGAGATCCCACTTCCTTCGCCCGCGGGGCCCGTACGGAACATTCCGTACGGGCCCCGCGGCGTTTCCGGGCGCCCGGGGCATCCGTACGGAAGGCGCGGGCCCCTCACGAGTCGTACACGGATACGCGTTGCCGCTCGCACACGCGCTCGCTATCGTCTGAACTCCCCTGCAAAAGGGGCCAGTTGGGCACTACGGGGGTCATGGGGGTGCTGTGAGCGGTGACGTGCCGCGCCATGCGCACAGCGAGGCGACGCGGCTGCTGTCGGCCGGGGCCCATCTCTCGGCGGACTTCCGCCGGCGGGTCGTGGACGAGCTCGTCGGCCACGCGGAGCGCCCCGTCGCGCCCTCGCTCGGGCTCGACGTCCTCACCGTCCTCGCGCACGCGCTGCGCGCCCGCAGACGGGAGCTGTACGCGGCGCTCGCGCTGCTCCTGATCTGGGCGCTGTTCGTCGCGGTCGAGACGAGGATGCCCGAGCGGGAGGCCGCGCCCGTACCGGAGACGTCCGGAATCACGGTGTTCGGCATCGACCTCGGTTCCTTGAGCGTGAGCGGTGCGGCTCCGTACATCTATGCGGGCCTGTGCCTCGTGCTGCTGCTCGCGCGCCTCGTGCTGGGCAAGCCGGCCCCGCGCCCCGGGGTCTCCGAACCGCCGTCCCCGTTCCGCTCGCTCCCGCCCGGCGGCTGGCTGCGCCGCTCCGTGGGCTCGCTGCTCACCTTCGCCGGGCGCCTCGGGATGCTGGTGTACTGGGCCGTCGCCGTGGACGGCGTCGCGGACGACCCCTTCCCGCTGATCTTCCCCCTCGCGCTGGCGCTGGTCGTGTGGGTGCACCGGATGACCCAGGAGACCCTGCTGCGCGAGGAGTTGGGCCGCGACTCCTTCGCCGGCGCGCGCCCTACGCCGCTGCCGGACACGCCGCGGCTGCGCCGGGTGCGCGAGGCCGCCGCGCGGGAGCAGCACGCGAAGGGCGCGCTCTACGACCCGTACCTCCCCTTCGTGGGCGCGGGAAGCCCGCACCAGCCCTGGTCGTTCGCGCTGGAGCTGAAGCGCGAGAAGCCGAACGGGACGTTGACCGGGAAGCGGCTGGGGGACACCGAGGTGCCCGCGCAGGGCGCGCCGCCCGAGCTGACGGCGCGGCGCGTGATCGACCTGGTCAGGGGCCCGCTGGAGGCGCTGCGCAAGGCCGCGGCCGAGGGCAGCGTGGACCGGCTGCGGGACCTGGAGCTGGACGAGTTCGTGTATCTGCCCGCCGGCCCCGGGCGCGAGGAGGGCTTCCACACGCCCGAGTCCGTCGCCGGGCACATCGCGGCGGCGGCGGGGGAGGGCGGCGAGGGCCGCAGGCACTTCCTGCGCATCCGGATCGGCGCCTGGGACGAGCAGATCGTGGTGACCGTCTTCGTGCGGGTCCACACCCAGGGCCGGATGCTCGTGCTGGAGGTTCTGCCGCATGTGCTCGGGCCGGTGCGCGAGGAGTTCCGCGCGGCCGACGCGCTCGCACCGGCGCCGGGCCCCGCCGACGTGGCGCGCGGCGCTGTGCGCGCGCTGGCCGCCGCGCCCACCGAGCTGCTCACGCTGCTGTGGGGCGGGGCACGCACGGCCGTCGCGGTGCCGCGTACGGCCTGGGAGGCGCCGGAGCGCGGGGCACCGGGCGCTCCGCTCGTCTCCGTACGGGAGTTGGGGAGCGCGGAGGGCTTCTCGCTCTTCCAGGAGATGGACGTCAGCCGGTACGTGAAGACGGTGCAGGACCGCATCGCGAGCGGCGTGCGGGACGCGCTGGAGCTGAGCGGCTTCCGGACGGACCGCTTCGAGCAGTACGTGGTGAACGTGAGCGACGGCGGGCTGTTCATCGGCGGGATGAGCGGCGGGTACGCCACCGGGCAGGTCTCCGGCGGTGCCGTGGCCATGGGTGAGCACAGCAGGGCTACTACGGGCGGGAGCGGGACATGAGGGCAGGGCACGGCGGGCGCGAGGAGCCTGCGGACGAGCAGCGGCAGCAGGTCACCGGCGACAAGTACGCGGTGGGGAACATCTCCGGCGGCGCGGTCGCGCTCGGCCCCGGGAGCAGCGCGGTCGTCAACGAGGCGGCGGGGCCGGGGCCCGACGAGGACACCCGCGCGCTGCTGGAGGCGGTGCGCGCGCTCCGCGGCGAACTCGCCGTGCTCGCCCGCAGCGCCGCCACCGAGGAGGCCGAGCGCGAACTGAGCGCGGCCGAGCGGGAGATCGACGGCACGGGCCGGGCGGCGCCCGGACGGCTGCGGCGGCTTCGCGAGCTGACGGCGCCCGGCGTGACGGCGGTGGGCGCGCTGGCGTCGGCGGCGACGGTGGCGCAGGCGGCGGCCCAGCTGCTGGGCTGACGCGCGACCGCGGGGGCCGCAGGCGGTCGCCGACGGTCGCCTGTGCGGCCGTGCGGTCACGGGAGCGTGCGCCGGGGCCCGAGGGCCGCGGCCGGGGGAGGCGGAGAGCGGATGGCGAAGCGGTACGACGCACAGCGGCAGAGCTGGACCGAGGACGGGCGCGACGGGGCGGCCGAGCGCGCGGCCGCGCGCAGGACGCAGCGGCTCGCGGCCCTGTCGGCAGCCGCCGTGCTGCTGGTCTCCTCGCTGGGCTTCGGCGTGTGGCGGGCGGTGGACAACGCCCTGGAGCGCGACCGGCAGGAGAAGGCGTGGGCGCGGGCCGAGGCGTCCGCGAGCGCCCGGGCGTCCCGCGAGGCCCGCGACTCCGCTTCGCCCTCGCCCGGCGGTACGGGGGACTCCGGCACCGAGGAAGCGGCGGCGCCCTCGCCCGGCGCCTCAGCCGGAGCCGCGCCGGCCTCGGGGCACGAGCGCCGCGAGGACCCGCAGGGCTGGACGGTCGACGTGCCCGAGGGCTGGAAGCGCACGGAGCAGAAGCGCCCCGGCTACGCGACCGTCGTCAACTACGAGAGCCCGGGCGGCGACCGGCGCCTCCAGGTCTTCTGGGTCGAGGACCCCACCCCGTACGCGTCGGCGAAGCTCGCCGACGACTTCCTGGAGGACCAGGCCACCGCGTACTCCCTCATCCGCCTCGACAGGCTCCCCGGCGCGGGCGAGGGGACCCGCGCCCCCGCCGTGCTGGAGTACGCCTACGAAGAGCAGGAGACGGGGGAGCGGCGGCACACCGTGGACGAGCGCTTCGAGGCGGCCGACGGAAAGCTGTACGCGGTCGCGGCGACCGGTCCCGACACCGGGGAGGGCGGCGCGTCCGGCGCGTCCGGCGCTGAGGCGCGGCTGGTGTCCTCCGGGGTGGCCTCCTTCTGCCCGAAGGGCGCGGACTGCGCGGGCGGTTGAGGGACTGCCGACGCTGCTCGCGCCTTACGCCTGCTCGGTGGGCGGCGTGTCGAGGATCGCCGTCAGCTCCCCTTTGTCGGGGGACTCCGAGGCGCCTTTCATATAGCGGCCCTTGACGCCCTGTGCGAGCAATTCCCCCTCCTGGCCCCCGACTTGGGCGCGCCAGAAAGCGGCATCGGGTGCGAGCCACACCGTGCCGCCCCGTTTCACGAGTTTCACCCTGCCCTGGTCCGCCATATCCACGTCGCCCGCGCAGTTGCCGTGTTCGTCCAGTGCGAGCCGCAACGAGAAGTCACCCGACGTCATGTGCAGCCGCACCGAGGGGACCGAATCGAGTTGCGCGCGTGCCGCCCCGGCCATTTCCCCGCCGGGCTGCCGCGGTTGCGGCGGGGAGGCCGCGGTGAGTGTCGCCACCAGCGCCGCGCAGCCGACGGCCGCCATGGCGCCGTGCCTGGTGGACAAGCGCATGGGTATCACCGCCCGAAATCGGGTGTGCGCACACTCACCGTACGTTCCGGAAATGCAACGCGCGCTCCGGAGCGTCCCGCAACGCCCCGGAACCGGGCGCACGCCTCCAGTTGCGGACCGCACACGCCCAGGTCACGGAAAAGTCACCGGCATTCAGAGACGGGAATGCGAGAAAACGGGACACAGTGCTGCATTGCGCTACGCTCCGAGTGATCAGCGTCACTTATTCGGGCTTGATGTGCATGGGATCGCGGGACCCGGGCAGGGTTCGCGTTTGGCCATGCGCCCCGACGCATGGCGAGGAACATTTCGGTAATGGAAGGCAGTACCCAAGGTGTCCGTTATGGAGAGCATTCACGTAGACGGCGTCTGGCGGGCCGCCGCGGCAGGCGGCACCCGGGAGATCCTGGACCCGGCCGACGCCAGCACGCTCGCCGTTGTCGCCGAGGGTGACACGTCGGACACCGACGCGGCCATCGCGGCCGCGCGGCGCGCCTTCGACGAGGGGCCCTGGCCGCACACCCCGACGGCCGAGCGGGCCGCCCTGCTGCGCAAGGTCGCCGACCTGCTGCAGCGGGACCGCGAGGAGATCGCGCTCATCGAGTCGAAGGACACCGGTAAGACGCTGGAAGAGGGCAGGGTGGACGTCGACGACGTCACCAACGCCTTCCGGTACTTCGCCGACCTCGTGATGAACGAGTCCGGCGGGCGCGTCGTGGACGCCGGCGACGCGGACGTGCACAGCGTGATCGTGCACGAGCCGGTCGGCGTCTGCGCCATGATCACGCCCTGGAACTATCCGCTGCTCCAGGCAAGCTGGAAGGTCGCCCCGGCGCTCGCCGCCGGCAACACCTTCGTGATCAAGCCCAGCGAGGTCACCCCGCTGTCCACGGTGCACATGATCAAGCTGGTGATCGAGGCCGGCGCCCCCGCCGGCGTCGCGAACATCGTCACCGGCGCCGGCGACCCGGTGGGCGCCCGCTTCGGCACCCACCCGGACGTGGACCTGGTCTCCTTCACCGGCGGCCTGGTCTCCGGCACCAAGGTCGGCCAGGCCGCGGTGGCGAACGCCAAGAAGGTCGCCCTGGAGCTGGGCGGCAAGAACCCCAACGTGGTGTTCGCCGACGCCTGCGCCACCGAGGAGCGCTTCGACCACGCCGTGGACCAGGCGCTGAACGCGGCGTTCATCCACAGCGGCCAGGTCTGCTCGGCCGGCGCCCGGCTGATCATCGAGGAGTCGGTCAAGGACCGGTTCATCGAGGAGCTCACGCGGCGTGCCCAGAAGATCCGGCTCGGTCGCGGCACCGAGAAGGACGTGGAGTGCGGCCCGCTCGTCTCCGCCCCGCAGCTCGCCAAGACCGAGGCGTACGTCGCCTCGGCCCTGGAGGAGGGCGCCACGCTCCGCTGCGGCGGCAAGCGCCCCGAGCCCTCGGACGTCCGCCCGGCATCCGGCTACTTCTACGAGCCGACCGTGCTGGACGACTGCCACCGCGACATGAGGGTCATCCGCGAGGAGACCTTCGGCCCCATCCTCACCGTGGAGACCTTCACGACCGAGGACGAGGCCGTCGCGCTGGCCAACGACACCGAGTACGGGCTGGCCGGCGCCGTGTTCTCCACCGACACGGCGCGGGCGCGCCGGGTGGCGGCGCGGCTGCGGCACGGCACGATCTGGATCAACGACTTCCACCCCTACCTGCCGCAGGCGGAGTGGGGCGGATTCGGCAAGTCCGGCGTCGGCCGCGAGCTCGGTCCCGCCGGTCTCGAGGAGTACCGCGAGACCAAGCACGTCTACGAGAACCTGCGCCCGGCGGCCGTCCGCTGGTTCGCGGGCTGACAACAGCAGCACCCCGAAAACCCCCACCCCAAAATCGCCGTCAGCAGGACGCCCGGCCGGTACCCCAGCCGGCCGGGCACCGGCGGACGGCACCGCGTGAACCCCGACGGTCCGGATGCGGACCGAATTCCCACGCGGAACGCTTGATTCCCCTCAAGGAGCAATCACACCTATGTCCAGCTACGACTACGTCATCGTCGGTGGCGGAACGGCGGGGTCGGTGATCGCCTCGCGTCTTGCCGAAGACCCGGCCGTCTCGGTCGCCCTGATCGAAGGCGGTCCCTCCGACATCGACCGGCCCGAGGTGCTGACCCTGCGCCGCTGGCTCGGCCTGCTCGGCGGCGAGCTCGACTACGAGTACACGACGACGGAGCAGCCGCGCGGCAACAGCCACATCCTGCACAGCCGCGCCAAGGTCCTGGGCGGCTGCTCTTCGCACAACACCCTGATCTCCTTCAAGCCGCTGCCCTCCGACTGGGACGAGTGGGAGGCGAACGGCGCCGCGGGGTGGGGCGCCGCGGCGATGGACCCGTACTTCGGCAAGCTGCGCAACAACGTCGTACGGGTGGCGAAGAAGGACCAGAACCAGATCGCCACGGACTGGATCGAGGCCACCAAGGACGCCATCGGCGTGCCCGAGGTCGTCGGCTTCAACGACCAGCCCTTCGAGGAGGGCGTCGGCTTCTTCGACCTCTCCTACCACCCGGAGAACAACAAGCGCTCCTCCGCCTCGGTCGCGTACCTGCACGAGCACATCGAGGCCGGGGACCGCCCGAACCTCGACATCCTGCTGGAGACCTGGGCGTACAAGCTGGAGCTGGGCGGCGAGGACGGCCTCACCGCGCAGGGCGTGCACATCCGCACCAAGGACGGCGAGGAGAAGCTGCTCACCGCCAACCGCGAGGTGCTGGTCTGCGCCGGCGCCGTGGACACCCCGCGGCTGCTCATGCACTCCGGCATCGGTCCGAAGAAGGACCTGGAGGCGCTGGGCATGCCGGTGGTCAAGGACCTGCCGGGCATCGGTGAGAACCTCATCGACCACCCCGAGTCGGTGATCGTGTGGGAGACCAACGGACCGCTGCCGGACAACTCGGCGATGGACTCGGACGCCGGTCTCTTCGTGAAGCGGGACAAGGACCACAAGGGTCCTGACCTGATGTTCCACTTCTACCAAATCCCGTTCACGGACAACCCGGAGCGGCTGGGCTACGAGACCGTGCCGCACGGCGTCTCGATGACCCCGAACATCCCCAAGTCCCGTGCGCGCGGCCGCCTGTACCTGACCTCGGCGGACCCCGAGGTGAAGCCCGCGCTCGACTTCAAGTACTTCGAGGACGAGGGCGACTACGACGGCCAGACCCTGGTCGACGGCGTGAAGATCGCCCGGAAGATCGCCAAGTCCGAGCCCTTCGCCAAGTGGCTCAAGCGCGAGGTCTTCCCCGGCCCGGAGGTCACCTCCGACGAGGAGATCAGCGAGCTGGTCCGCAAGGCCGCGCACACCGTGTACCACCCGGCGGGCACCTGCCGGATGGGCGCCGCAGACGACGAACTCGCGGTCGTGGACCCCGAGTTGAAGATCCGCGGCATGAAGGGCATCCGCATCGCCGACGCCTCCGTCTTCCCGACGATGCCCGCGGTCAACCCGATGATCGGCGTGCTGATGGTCGGCGAGAAGGCGGTCGATCTCATCCGAGAAGAGTCCACTACGGCACCGGGAGGTGTTGCGTGATGTCCGAGAACCAGCAGACCGCCCAGCAGACCGAGGCGCAGGAGAAGCAGGCCGAGCAGACCGCGGCCGAGAGCACCCCGGTGTTCTCCGTCCGCAACCTGTGGAAGGTCTTCGGACCCAAGGCTCACAAGATCCCCGGCAACGGTGATCTGAAGGGCCTCTCCGGCGCCGAACTGACGCAGAAGACCGGCTGCACCGCCGCCGTGCGCGACGTCTCCTTCGACGTGCGCAAGGGCGAAGTGTTCGTGGTGATGGGGCTCTCAGGATCCGGCAAGTCCACCCTCGTACGCTGCCTGACCCGGCTCATCGAGCCGACCTCGGGCTCGCTGGAGATCGACGGCGAGGACGTCATCGGCATGGACCGCAAGCGGCTGCGCGAGCTGCGCCGCCGCCGGGCCGCCATGGTGTTCCAGAACTTCGGCCTGCTGCCGCACCGCAGCGTGCTGGACAACGTCGCCTACGGTCTGGAGATCCAGGGCCTGGGCCGCGCCGAGCGCCGCGCGAAGGCCCTGGAGATGGTCGAGAAGGTCGGCCTCAAGGGCATGGAGAACCGCCGCCCTGGCCAGCTCTCCGGTGGTCAGCAGCAGCGTGTGGGCCTGGCCCGCGCGCTGGCCGTGGACCCCGAGGTGCTGCTCTTCGACGAGCCCTTCAGCGCGCTGGACCCGCTGATCCGCCGCGACATGCAGGAGGAGGTCATCCGGCTCCACCAGGAGGAGGGCCGGACCATGATCTTCATTACCCACGACCTCCAGGAGGCCCTGCGCCTCGGTGACCGCATCGCCCTGATGCGCGCCGGCGAGGTCGTGCAGTGCGGCACCCCGGAGGAGATCGTCGCCTCCCCGGCCGACGACTACGTACGCGACTTCGTCCGGGACGTGCCGCGCGAGCAGGTCATATCCGTGGGGCGCGCGATGCGCCCCGCCACCGGTGACGAGGCGAAGAGCGGCGTCGAGCTCGCTCCGGGCACCCCGGTCGTGGAGGCCGTGGAGGCCGTCGCGCGCAGCGGCGAGCACGCCCGGGTGGTCGAGAAGGGCCGCACCCTCGGCATAGTCGACGAGCAGCAGCTCCTCAGCGTGGTCGCGGGTCTGGACGGCGCCGGCGAGGACTCCGGCGAGGCGAAGACCGGCGAGTCGAAGGACTCCAAGGGCTCGAAGGACTCCGCCCAGGCGCCGGACGGCGCCGAGGGCGGCAAGCCGGAGGAGGAAGAGGTGACTCCCGCATGAGCACCGCCGCCCCTGAGAAGCCCAAGGAGAGCGCGGCCACCGGGAGCGCCCCGGCCCCTGCCGCCGCCGCCACGGCACGCGAACCGCTCGGCCCCGGCGCCTGGATCTCCCGCGCCAAGCTGCCCGTGCTCCTGCTGGTGCTGGCCGTCGCCGTGGTCAGCGCCTTCGCGGTGAGCCAGGCGAGCTGGCCGGAGAGCCTGGTCGCCGACGTCAAGACGCCGCTGGACACGGTCGCCAACTGGCTGACCGACAACCGCGACAAGTCGTGGATCTTCCTCTACGTCCTGCTGCACGTCAGCAACTGGGCCGAGGGCAGCGTCGACCAGCTCTACATGGTCTTCGCCTCCATGGGATGGCTCGGCGTCACCGTCCTGGCGACGCTGCTGTCCTGGTACGTCTCCGGCGCCGGCCTGCGCCGCCGCTCGCTGCGCGTCGCGGGGGTCACCGTGCTCGCCTTCGCGGTGCCCGGACTGCTCGGCATGTGGGACTACATGCTGGAGACGCTCGCGCTGATGATCCTCTCGGTGCTCGTCTCCGCCGTCGTCGGCGTGCTGCTCGGCCTGCTCGCCGGGCTCTCCGACCGCGGCGACCGCATGATGCGGCCCGTGTTCGACACCATGCAGGTCATGCCGGCCTTCGCGTACCTGCTGCCGCTGGTGCTGCTGTTCGGCATCGGCGCGCCCGCCGCGATGGTGGCCACCGTCATCTACGCGGCGCCGCCCATGGCCCGGCTCACCTCGCTCGGCCTGCGCGGCGCGAACCCGGCGGCGCTTGAGGCCTCGGCCTCGCTCGGCGCGACGCCGTGGCAGCGCCTGGCGACGGCCCGGCTGCCGCTGGCCCGCAAGGAGATGCTGCTGGGCCTCAACCAGACGATCATGCTGGCGCTGTCGATGGTCACCATCGCCTCGGTGATCGGCGCCGGCGGCCTCGGCGACAAGGTCTACCAGGGCCTGTCCAAGGACAACGTGGGCATGTCGCTGATCGCCGGTGTCGCGATCGTGCTGATGGCGATCTGGCTGGACCGCGTCACCGCGGCGGCCGGCGAGCAGCTCGAGGCCCCGGCGCCCGCCGAGGGCGGCTTCCTGCACAAGCTGCGCGGCTGGCCGGCCTGGGCCGGGCTCGTGGTGCTCGGCGCCCTCGCCTACGCGGCGGGCCCGCTGGGCGGCCGGCAGTGGCCCGACGGCTGGACCGTCCGGCTGTCCGCGCCGATCACCTCGTTCATCACCTCCATCACCGACCGGATCGGCAGCGGGGTGCCCGTGGTCGGCGGCACCGACGTGTGGGCCTCGAACATGACCGCCTGGGTGCTCAACCCGCTGCGTGACGGCCTCCAGGCCACCCCGTGGTGGGCGATGGTCCTGGTGGTGGCGGCCCTCGCGTTCTGCGTCGGCTCGCTGCGCGCGGGCATCACCGGCGTGCTCTCGCTCGCCGTGATCGGCGTCATGGGGCTGTGGAGCAAGTCCATGGACACCCTGGCGCAGGTGCTGGTCTCGCTGGTGATCACGCTGATCGTCGGCGTCGTCATCGGCATCCTCGGCGCCCGGATGAACCGCTTCATGCGGGTCATCCGGCCCGTGCTGGACGTCATGCAGACCATGCCGCAGTTCGTGTACCTGGTGCCGGTGGTCGCGCTGGTCGGCGTGGGCCGTCCCGCCGCGATCTTCGCCGCGGTCATCTACGCCCTGCCCGCCGTGGTGCGCATCACCGCGCAGGGCCTGGCGACCGTGGACGGCGCGTCGATGGAGGCCTCCCGTTCGCTGGGTGCCACCTCCTTCCAGCAGCTCCGGCAGGTGCAGCTCCCGCTGGCACGCCGCCAGCTGCTGCTCGCCGTGAACCAGGGCGTCGTCCTGGTGCTGGCCATCGTCGTCATCGGCGGCCTGGTCGGCGGCGGCGCGCTCGGCTACGACGTGGTCTACGGCCTGCAGAAGAGCGACCTGGGCGTCGGCCTGACGGCGGGCATCGCCATCGTCTGCCTCGGCCTGCTGCTGGACCGCCTCACGCAGTCCGCGGGCGCACGGAAGGGCGGCCGTTAGGGGGCGCGGAACCTCCCGTTTCGCCACCCCCGACGACAAGGAACCTCTCATGCACACTGCACAGACCGACGAGAAGAAGCTGAAGAAGGGCCCGCTGCGGTCCCGCAGGGGCCGCACCGCACTGATCGCCGGAGTCGGCGCGCTCGCGCTGACCGTCTCCCTCAGCGGCTGCGGCAAGGCGGACCCGTACTACAGCGGTGCCAAGAACACCGTGACCCTCCCGTACGCCTCCTGGGCGGGCGCCGAGGCCAACGTGGCCGTGGCCGCGCAGATCCTGGAGAAGAAGCTCGGCTACCGCGTGAAGCCCACGCAGATGGACGAGCCGGTCTCCTTCGACGCCCTGAACTCCGGAAAGGCCGACGCGCTGCTCGAGGACTGGCGCGGCGTGCCCAAGAAGGAGCACAAGTACGTCGAGCAGAAGAAGACCGTCACGTACGAGGGCCCCATGGGCGTGATCGGCCACATCGGCTGGTTCGTGCCGAAGTACTACGCGGACAAGCACCCGGACATCAAGACCTGGAAGGGCCTCAAGAAGCACTGGAAGGACTTCAAGACGCTGGAGAGCGGCAACAAGGGCCAGCTCCTCGAGGGCTCGCCCTCCTTCTCCACGTACGACGACGCCATCATCAAGAACCTCGGTCTGAACCTGAAGACTGTCTACGCAGGCAGTGAGGCCGCCCAGACCAAGGAGATGCAGAAGAAGTACGCGGCGAAGAAGCCCTTCATCACCTACTGGTGGACCCCGCAGTGGCTGAACGAGAAGCTCGACCTGGTCGAGGTGAAGCTGCCCAAGCGGACGCCGGGCTGTGACGCGGACGCGGCCAAGGTCGACTGCGCCTACCCGCACACCAAGCTCGCGAAGTTCTTCAGCAAGGACTTCGCGAAGAACGGTGGCAAGGCGGCCGAGATGCTCAAGAAGTTCCGCTGGTCCACGGCGGACCAGACCCAGGTCGTGAAGTGGATGACCATCGACAAGATGGACACCGACGAGGCGGCGGCCAAGTGGGTCGAGCAGAACCCGGACAAGTGGAAGAAGTGGATGCCCGACAAGTGACGGGCGCCTGACCTCACGCGGTCCCCACGGACGGCCCGCGCAACCTCCCTGGTTGCGCGGGCCGTTCGGCGTTCATGGCCCGAACGTTCCCTGTTCGCAACATCGTTGACGGGTCGAATTGTGCGAACAACGGGGTATGTTTCTTAACTTCCCGGCGTGTGGGCCGGATGAGAAGGACACCGGAGGTGTCGCACATGACCGCTGAAGCCGACGCGCGGGAAGTCGCGCTCTCCGTCGCGGAGTTGTGGAAGGTCTTCGGACCCGCACCGGACACCGTGCCCGCCGACCCCGAGCTCTCCGGCCTCTCCGCCGCCGAGCTGCGCGCCCGCACCGGGGCCGTCGCCGCCGTGCGGAACGTCTCCTTCGAGGTGCGCAGGGGCGAGGTCTTCGTGGTGATGGGCCTGTCGGGCTCCGGCAAGTCCACCCTCGTACGCTGCCTGACCCGGCTCATCGAGCCGACGGCCGGACGCGTCGAGATCGACGGCGAGGACGTGCGGGCCATGGACCGCGCCAGGCTGCGCGCCCTGCGCAGGCACCGCACCGCGATGGTCTTCCAGAACTTCGGCCTGCTGCCGCACCGCAGCGTCCTCGACAACATCGCCTACGGCCTGGAGATCCAGGGCCAGGGCAAGGCCGAACGCCGGGCGCGGGCCGCCGAGATGGTGGGCAAGGTCGGCCTGGAGGGCATGGAGTTACGCCGTCCGGGCCAGCTCTCCGGCGGCCAGCAGCAGCGTGTGGGCCTGGCCCGCGCGCTGGCCGTGGACCCCGAGGTGCTGCTCTTCGACGAGCCGTTCAGCGCGCTGGACCCGCTGATCCGGCGCGACATGCAGGAGGAGGTCATCCGCCTGCACCGCACCGAGGGCCGCACCATGGTCTTCATCACCCACGACCTCGCCGAGGCCCTGCGCCTGGGCGACCGCATCGCGCTGATGCGGGACGGCGCGATCGTCCAGTGCGGCAGCCCCGAGGAGATCGTCACCGCCCCCGCCGACGACTACGTACGGGACTTCGTACGGGACGTGCCGCGGGAACAGGTCGTCACCGTCCGCCGCGCGATGCGCCCCGCCGACGGCTCGGCCGAGGCCGAGGCCGCCGCGCTCGCCGCCGCCTCGGGCGCCGCGCTCGCCCCCGACACGCTCGTCTCCGACGCCATCGCGGCGGTCGCCCGCACCGGCGCACCGGCCCGCGTCGTGGAGGGCGGCAGGCTGCTGGGCTTCGTCGACCACCAGCGGCTGCTGGGCATCGTCGCGGGCCTGGACGAGGAGGAGGGGGCGGCGGCATGAGCGCCACAGGCACCGTTCCCCCGGCCCCCGCCTCCAAGGCGGGCCCCGAACGGAGCGGCGGGCGGCCCTCGTTGGGCCAGCGCCTCGCCGGGCTGCGCACCCACCCCACGGCGCGCAGGATGCTGCCGCTGCTGGCCGTCGCCGTCGTGGCGGTGCCGGTCGCCGCGGCGTTATGGGGCAGCGACGGCTGGCCGAGCGAGCTGACCGTCAACGTGCAGAAGCCCCTCGACGACGCCAACCAGTGGATCGCCGACAACCGCGACACCAACCCGGTCTTCGTCTACTTCCTGCTGCATCTGAGCAACGCGGCGCAGAACTCTGTGGACGGCGTGACCTCGCTGCTGGAGTCCATGGGCTGGATCGGCGTGCTGGTCGCCGTCACCGCGCTCGCCTGGTACGCCTGCGGGCTGCGGCGCGACCGCCGGGCGCTGCGGGTGACCGCCACCTCGCTGGGCGCCTTCGCGGTGTGCGGGCTCCTCGGGGTGTGGGAGCCGACCATGGAGACGCTGGGCCTGATGGTGGTGGCGGTTGCCGCGTCCGCGCTGGTCGGGCTGCTGCTGGGGCTCGCGGCCGGGCTCTCCGACGGCTTCGACAAGGTGCTCAGGCCGGTGCTGGACACCATGCAGGTCATGCCCGCGTTCGCCTACCTGCTGCCGTTCGTGCTGCTCTTCGACGTGGGCGTGCCCTCGGCCCTGTTCGCCACGGTCATCTACGCGGCGCCGCCGATGGCCCGGCTCACCTCGCTCGGGCTGCGCGGCGCCGAACCCTCCGCGCTGGAGGCCGCCGCCTCGCTGGGCGCCACGGGACCGCAGCGGCTGTGGACCGCGCGGCTGCCGCTGGCCCGCAAGGAGATGCTGCTCGGCCTCAACCAGACGATCATGATGGCGCTGTCGATGGTCACCATCGCCTCCGTGATCGGCGCCGGCGGCCTCGGCGACGAGGTGTTCAGCGCGCTGTCCAAGGTGAACGTCGGCGACGCGCTCGCGGCGGGCGCGGCGATCGTGCTGATCGCCGTCTGGCTGGACCGCACCACGGCCGCAGCGGGAGAGCGGCTGGAGGAGGCGGCCACCGAGTCCTACGACAGCAAGGCGGCCCGCGACCGCGGACCGCTGGCGACCGCGGGCGCCTACGCGCGCACCTGGTGGGGCCAGATCCTCTCGGTCGTGGGCCTGGTCCTGGTGGGCTCGCTCGCGGGGCGGGCCGCCGGGACGGACTGGCCCGAGTCCTGGACCCTGACCGTCGCCAAGCCCGCGAACACCGCGGTCAACTGGTTCACCGACAACCTCGCCTCCGGCGTGCCGGTGGTCGGCGGCACCCAGGTGTGGGCGGACAAGTTCACCGTCTGGATCCTCAACCCGCTGCGCGACGGGCTCCAGGGCAGCCCCTGGTGGCTGCTGCTGCTCATCGTGGCCGCGCTCGCGCTGCTGGTCGGCACCTGGCGCACCTCCCTCACCGGGACGCTCGCGCTCGCCGCCGTCGGCGTGATCGGCCTGTGGTCCACCTCGCTCGACACCCTCGCGCAGGTGCTCGCCGCGCTGGTGGTGACCCTGCTGCTGGGCTTCGCCGTCGGCGTCTGGGCGGCCCGCGCGCCGTGGCTCCAGCGCGCCATCAGGCCGCTGCTGGACGTGCTCCAGACCCTCCCGCAGTTCATCTACCTGATCCCCGTGGTGGCGCTGGCCGGAGTGGGCAGGGCCGCCGCGATCACCGCGGCCGTGCTGTACGCGCTGCCCGCCGTCATACGGATCACCGCGCAGGGCATCAGGGGCGTGGACCCCTCGGCCCTGGAGGCGGCGCGCTCGCTGGGGGCCAGCAGCGCGCAGGAGCTCCGCCAGGTCCAGCTCCCGCTGGCGCGCCCGGCGCTGCTCCTCGCGGTGAACCAGGGCGTGGTCCTGGTGCTCGCCATGGTCGTCATCGGCGGCCTGGTCGGCGGCGGCGCGCTCGGCTACGACGTCGTCTACGGGCTCCAGAAGAGCGAGCTGGGCATCGGCCTGACCGCCGGAGTGGCCATCGTGCTGCTCGGCCTCGTGCTGGACCGGGTCACCCAGCCGTCCAGCGCCGTACGGGAGCGGGACCGGTGAACGGGCCGCGCCCCGCGCGCGGCACCACCCGCCACTGCCAACTGAAGAACGAAGAAGGCGATGCCACATGACAACGACCTCAACTTCCCGCACCGCGCGGCGGATACGTCTCTCGCTGGTCGCCGGCACCGCGGTGCTCGGTCTCGCCGTGGCCACCTCGGGCTGCGGCAAGGCGGACACCGGCGGGGGCGGCGACAAGAACCTCACCCTGCTGGTGCCGTCCTGGGTGGGTGCCGAGGCGAATGTCGCGGTCGCCAAGTACCTGCTGGAAAACGAGATGGACTACAAGGTCAAGTCCCAGCAGATGGACGAGCCGGTGGCGTTCGACGCGCTCAACTCCAACAAGGCGGACGCCATCCTGGAGGACTGGCGCGGCGTTCCCAACAAGGAGAAGCAGTACATCCAGAAGAACAAGACCGTCGTGGACGGCGGCGACCTCGGGGTGATCGGGCACATCGGCTGGTACGTGCCCTCCTACTTCGCCGAGAAGCACCCCGACGTCCTGGACTGGAAGAACCTCGACAAGTACGCGAAGGACTTCAAGACCACGGAGAGCGGCGGCAAGGGCCAGCTTCTGGAGGGCTCGCCCTCGTACACCACCAACGACAAGTGGATCATCAAGAACCTGAAGCTGAACTACAAGCCGGTGTACGCGGGCAGCGAGGCCGCGCAGATCACCCAGATGAAGAAGTACGTGAAGGACAAGACGCCCTTCATCACGTACTGGTGGACGCCGCAGTGGCTGAACGACGAGCTGAACCTCAAGGAGGTCAAGCTCCCGCCGTACAAGAAGGGCTGTGACAAGCCCGCGCAGAACACCGACTGCGCCTACCCGAACACCCCGTTGAAGAAGTTCTTCAACAAGAAGTTCTCCGAGAACGGCGGCGACGCGGCCAAGTTCCTGCGCAACTTCAAGTGGTCGACGGCGCAGCAGAACCAGGTCGCCGGGTGGATCGCGGGCGACGGCATGACGCCAGAGAAGGCCGGCGAGAAGTGGGTCAAGGCGAACAAGGCCACCTGGGAGAAGTGGATGCCGTAGTCCGCGCGTGCGGCTTCCCGGGCCCGCGCGGGCGGTCTCCGGTGACGCGTCCCCCTCCCGTACGCCGGGACGGGGACGCGCTCGCGTCGAAGAGGGGTCAACCGCCTCCGGAACGAGAACACTTGGTTGTGTAGGCAGACCCACTTCTCGTCCCGAGCAGGAGGCGGCGATGGCGCCAGGACAGCGGGCAGGCAGCGGAACGCGCCCCGCGGTGGAAGAGATCACACGGGACGTCTTCCTCGTCAGAGCCAGCGATGTGAACTGCTATCTGCTGCGCGACGGCGAGGACGTCACGCTGGTCGACGCGGGCTATCCGGCCGACACGGTGACCGTCATGGACGCGCTGGAGAACATCGGCCGCCGCCCCCAGGACGTGAAGGCCATCCTGGTCACCCACGCGCACATCGACCACATCGGCGCGGTCGGGCAGCTCCACGACACCTACGGCACCCCCGTCTACACCGGCGAGGCCGAGGTGGCGCACGCGCACGGCGACTACCGCGAGCAGCTCACCCCCGTACGCGCCGTGCTCAACGCCTGGCGGCCCGGCGCGCTGCCGTGGATGGTGCGGGCCGCGCGGCACGGGGGCACGCGCAGGATCGCGCTGCCCTACGCGCAGACCTTCGACCCCGACGAGGGCGCGCTCGACCTGCCGGGGAAGCCGCTGCCGGTGACCACCCGCGGGCACACCACGGGGCACACCGCGTACCTGCTGCCGGGGCCCGGCGCCGTGCTCACCGGCGACGCGCTGGTCACCGGGCACCCGCTGAGCAGGCACGAGGGGCCGCAGCTCCTGCCGAAGATGTTCCACCACGACGAGGATCAGGCGCGCGGCCCGGCGCTGGGCGAACTCGACAAGCTGGACGCCGAGTTGCTCCTCCCGGGCCACGGCGACGCGTGGAACGTCCCGATGTCGAAGGCGGTGGACGCGGCCCGCGGCGAGAGGTGAGGCCCGCTCCGGCCCCGGGGCCGACTACTTTCCGCGGGTGCCCGGGCACGCTCCGTGCGGGTGGGGCGGAACTCACGCGGGATCCGGCCCTGAGTGCGTCCGGGACCTGAGAGAATGAGGGACATGGCCAATGATCGTCCCCGCGTGCTGTCCGGCATCCAGCCCACCTCGGGCTCGTTCCACCTCGGCAACTACCTCGGCGCCGTGCGCCAGTGGGTGGGTATGCAGGAGACCCACGACGCCTTCTACATGGTGGTGGACCTCCACGCGATCACGATCCCGCAGGACCCGGCCGAGCTGCGCGCCAACACCCGCCTCGGCGCGGCCCAGTTGCTGGCGGCCGGCCTCGACCCGGAGCGCTGCACCCTCTTCGTCCAGAGCCACGTCCCGGAGCACGCCCAGCTCAACTGGGTCATGGAGTGCATGACCGGCTTCGGCGAGGCCTCCCGGATGACCCAGTTCAAGGACAAGTCGGCGAAGCAGGGCTCGGACAGCACCACGGTGGGGCTGTTCACGTACCCCTCGCTGATGGCCTCCGACATCCTGCTCTACCTCGCCGACCAGGTCCCGGTGGGCGAGGACCAGCGCCAGCACCTGGAGCTGACCCGCAATCTCGCGGAGCGCTTCAACGGGCGGTACGGCAAGACACTGACGGTCCCCGAGGCGTACATCCTCAAGGAGACCGCGAAGATCTACGACCTCCAGGACCCGTCGGTCAAGATGAGCAAGTCGGCGTCCACGCCGAAGGGCATCATCAACCTGCTCGACGAGCCGAAGGTCTCGGCGAAGAAGATCAAGAGCGCGGTCACCGACACCGGCACCGAGATCCGCTTCGACGAGGTGGAGAAGCCCGGGATCTCCAACCTGCTCACCATCTACGCGACCCTCACCGGCACCGGAATCGCGGAACTGGAGCAGCGCTACGCCGGCAAGGGCTACGGTGCACTGAAGACCGATCTGGCCGAGATCGTGGCGGACTGGGCCGGTCCGTTCCGGGAGCGCACCCAGCACTACCTGGACGATCCCGAGACGCTGGACGGCGTCCTGGCCAAGGGCGCGGAGAAGGCGCGCTCGGTGGCAGCGGAGACGCTGGCCCAGGTGTACGACAAGGTGGGCTTCCTGCCCGCGAAGTTCTGAGCGGCCCCGCGGGGCGCACGGGGCGCACCGCGGAGCACGGACACGGGTCACGGATCACAGATCACGGAAGACGGAACGGACGAAGGCGAAGGAGGGAGAAGCGGTGGGGACAGCGGGCACGGTGACACTCGGCGTATCGCTGGCCGTGCCGGAGCCGTACGGCAGCCTGCTCCAGGAGGCGCGCGCGGGCTTCGGTGATCCCGCGGCGCACGGCATTCCCACCCACATCACCCTCCTCCCGCCGACGGAGGTGGACGCGGCGTCCCGGCCCGCGATCGAGGCGCATCTGGCGCGGGTCGCGGCCGAGGGCCTCCCGTTCACGGTGCGGCTGTCCGGCACGGACACCTTCCGCCCGCTGTCCCCCGTGGTCTTCGTCCGGGTCGCCGAGGGCGGCCAGTGCTGCCACCGGCTCCAGGAGCGGGTGCGCGCGGCCGACGGGCCCCTGGTGCGCGAGCTGCACTTCCCGTACCACCCGCACGTCACCGTCGCGCACGGCATCGACGAGGCGGCGATGGACAAGGCGCACGCGGAGCTGGCCGGCTTCGAGGCGGCCTGGACGGTCGACGGCTTCGCGCTCTATGAGCAGGGGGCCGACCAAGTCTGGCGTCTCCAGCGGGAGTTCGCCTTCGGACCGCAGCCCAAAGGAGGGCCGCAGCCTTCCGCCGGAAACGGGCTCGGCGGCGCGGCGCTGACGGCGGTGCCGCGCCAGTCCCACGAGGCCGACTGCGCCCCGCTGGCCTGAGGCGTCCCGGGCCTCCGGCGCTTTTCGGCACCCCCGGTGCGGTTTCGGATGCGGTTTCGGACAGTCACGAAGATCGTGAAGTCCGGCGGTGCTGCGCCGAGTTGTACGGGGTACCCCCTACCCTGACGTGGTGATGGCACAACGCAGCGTGACCGCGGACGGGCGGTGCTCATGGACTGGCTGACGAAGCTTCCGGTGATCGGCCCCGCGGCGAAGTGGTTCTTCGCCTCCCGCATCTGGCGGGTCTACGAACATCTCACCGAGCGCAAGTGGTCCCGGCTCGCCGCGGCCATCACCTTCACCAGCTTCCTGGCGCTGTTCCCGATGCTGGCCGTCGGCGCCGCCATCGGCGCGGCCTTCCTCACGCCCTCCCGGATGCAGAGCCTCCAGAAGACGCTCGCCGACCAGGTGCCCGGCATCTCCGACCAGCTCGACCTCCAGTCGCTGGTGGACAACGCGGGCACCGTCGGGTTCATCGCCGGCGCGCTGCTGCTGTTCACCGGGGTGGGCTGGGCCGGCACGCTGCGCGAGTCGCTGCGCGCGCTGTGGGACCTGGAGGAGGACCCGGGCAACCCCATCCTGCTCAAGCTGAAGGACCTCGGCGCGCTGATCGGCCTCGGCGTCTTCGGGGTGGCCTCCTTCGCGGCCTCGGCCTTCGCGGTCAGCGCCGTGAGCTGGACCGCCAAGCAGCTCGGCCTGGTCGAGGGCGGCATCGGCACCGTGCTGCTGCGCCTCGCCGGGTACGCGGCGGCGGTCGCGGCCGACTTCCTGCTGCTCTGGTACGTGCTGACGGTGCTGCCCCGGGTGCGGCCGCCGCGCCGCTCGGTGCTGGTCGCCTGCCTGATGGGCGCGGTCGGCTTCGAGCTGTTGAAGGCGCTGCTCAGCGGCTATCTGCAGGGGGTCGCCGCGAAGAACATGTACGGCGCGTTCGGCGTGCCGATCGCGCTGCTGCTGTGGATCAGCTTCATGACCAAGCTGCTGCTGTTCTGCGCGGCCTGGACGGCGACGGGGCGGCGCAGCGTGCGGGATGCGGAGCCGCTGGCACCCGAGACGAAGGAGGAGCCCGGGGAGGACGCGGGGTCCGGGAAGGACGCGGAGTCCGGGGCGAAGGAAGGGGCCGGCGCGCAGGGAGAGCCCGGCGCGAAGGAAGGGGCCGGGGACGACGAAGCGTCCCCGGGCTCGGCCGAGGAGTCCGGGGACGCGACGAAGGGTCCGGCAGGGGAGCCGGAGGGCGGGCTCAGCCCTCGGCCCGCTCCGGGCGGCGGCGCATCCCCTTCGACTGCCCGCGCCCGGTCAGCGGCCAGCGGCGGTGCACCGCGTAACCCAGAGCGGCCAGCAGGGCCAGACAGCCGGCGGTGACGCCGATCGCGGTGCCCGCGCCGCCGGTCGGCTTCGCCTGCGCTGCGTGCTGCGCGTGGTGGGCCTTGGCGTCGTCGGAGGAGCCCGGCTTGTCGAGCGGCCCGGGCGCCACCAGGGAGCCGACCGGCTTGACCTTGTCAGCGGCGGCGAAGCCCCAGTCGAAGAGCTTCGCGGTCTCCTGGTAGACCAGCCGCGCGTCGCCCTTCTTGGGGTGCATGGCGGTCACCAGCAGTACGCGGTCGCCGTGCTGCGCGACGCCGGTGAAGGTGGAGCCCGCGTTGGTGGTCGTCCCGTTCTTGACCCCGGCGATGCCCGGGTAGGGCTTGAGGCCGGGGACGCCGGTCAGCAGCTTGTTGGTGTTCTGGATCGCGAACTTCTCGCGCTTCTTCTTCCCCGTCTTCTTGTCCTTCTTGGTCTCGCCGGGGAACTGCGCCTGCGCGGTGGACGCGTACTCCCTGAAGTCCGCCTTCTGCATGCCCGAGCGGGCGAAGAGGCTCAGGTCGTACGCGGAGGACACCTGGCCCTTGTGGTCGTACCCGTCGGGGCTCAGCACGTGGGTGTCGCGGGCGTTCAACTGCTGGGCGTGCTGGCGCATTTCGCGCACCGTGGCGTCGACGCCGCCGTTCAGGGCCGACAGCACGTGCACGGCGTCGTTGCCCGAGCGCAGGAACACGCCGCGCCACAGGTCGTGCACGCTGTAGGTCTCGCCCTCCTTCACACCGACCAGGCTGCTGCCCTGGCCCACGCCCGCGGTGTCGGCCGAGGTCACGCGGTGGGTCTTGTTCTTGTCGAGCTTCGGCAGCACGGTGTCGGCGAACAGCATCTTGAGGGTGCTGGCGGGCGCGAGCTTCCAGTGCGCGTTGTGCGAGGCCAGCACCTCGCCCGTCTCCGCGTCGGAGACGATCCAGGAGCGGGAGGTCAGGCCCTTCGGGAGCTTCGGTGCGCCCTGCCCGGGGTCAACCTGCGTGCCGGGGCGGCCCAGTTGACCGCCCCCGACGGTCGACATCTGCGCGGGTGGCTTCGGATCGGAGGGCTGGGGCTCGGCGTACGCGGGAGCGGCTGTCGCGGGAATGGTCAGTGCGGCGGTCGTGGCGGCGACCACCGCGACACAGCGGGATGAAGTCGGCACGACCATGAACGTACAGGGCCGGGCGCGTGTTGTGGACCGATGGTCCTATGAGTGTTGCCATACCGCGTTCGTTCGGCGGCCCCTGGTGAGGGATCGTTTTCACCTTGTGGCCATACTTGGCCTCATGCGCCACTCCTCCGAGACCACCGACGAGACCACCGACGAGACGTCCGAAAACTCAGCGGCCTCAGCCACCTCAGAGGGGCGCAGCACGGGCCCCCGCGTCCTCAGCCGCCCCGTCTCCTGGTTCCTGCTCGCCTTCGGGGTGTGGTCGTGGTTCGTCTGGATCACCTTCGTGAAGAACCTGTGGAAGGACGCGAGCGGCCTCGCCTTCGACAGTGCGGGCAGCCCCACGGCCTACTTCTGGATCCACCTCGCGCTGGCCGTCACGTCGTTCGTTCTGGGGACGGCGATCGGAGTGATCGGGCTGCGGGGGCTCCGCGCGCTGAAGCGCGCGTAGCACGCGGGAGGGGAGTGGGCGGTGGCGACGGTGCTGTTCGCGGTGGTCGGCGTGCTGGTCGTGGTGACGGTGCTCGGGAGCGTGCACCTGTATCTGTGGCGGCGCCTGGTGCGGGATGTCTCCGTACGGGGTGGCTGGTGGCGCCGCGCGGGTTCCGCCCTCGTGGTGCTGCTGCCGCTGTGCACGGTGGCCACGTTCGTCTCGGGCCGCGCGAACGCGCCCTTCGCGGTGGAGCGCGCCTTGGCCTGGCCGGGCTACATGTGGCTCGCCCTCATGATCTACCTGCTGCTCACGCTGGCCGTGGTCGAGCCGCTGCGGTGGCTTTTGCGCCGCAGGTGGGCACCTCCTGCTGCCCCGTCCGGCACCGCTTCGGGCCCGGAAACGCCGGACGCCGGTGCGGAGGCGTACTCACCGCCGGACAGCTCCGCAGGGGAGATTTCCGCCGCGGCGGGAAAGGGTTCTGTGGGCAGCGATGCGGCTGCGGCGGAAGAGGGTGATGCGGCGGGTGCCCCCGAGAAGGACCTCGCTCGTCGCGCGCTGCTCTCCAAGACCATCGCCATCGGTGCCGGAGCCGTCGCCGCCGCCACCGTCGGGACCGGGGCCTACGGGGTGCTCAACGGGCCCACGCTCAAGCGGGTCGCCGTGCCGCTGGCGAAGCTGCCGCGCGGGGCGCACAGATACCGGATCGCGGTCGTCAGTGACATGCATCTGGGGCCCATCCTCGGGCGGGCCCACACCCGCCGCGTCGTGGACCTCATCAACAGCACGCAGCCCGACATGGTCGCCATCGTCGGCGACCTCGTGGACGGCACGGTGGACGATCTCGGTCCCGCCGCCGACCCGCTGCGGGACCTCAGGTCGCGGGACGGCTCCTTCTTCGTGACCGGCAACCACGAGTACTTCGGCGACGCCCGCTCCTGGATCGAGCACCTGCGGACGCTGGACGTGCACCCGCTGGAGAACGCCCGCCGCGAGCTGCCGTACTTCGACCTCGCCGGGGTCAACGACGTACAGGGCGAGGAGACCGGGCAGGGGCCGGACTTCAAGAAGGCGCTGGGGGACCGGGACGCCTCCCGCGCCTCGGTGCTGCTCGCGCATCAGCCCGTACAGATCCACGACGCGGTGCGGCACGGCGTGGACCTCCAGCTCTCCGGGCACACGCACGGCGGCCAGCTCTGGCCCGGCAACTTCCTCGCGGGGCTGGCCAACCCCACCGTCGCGGGCCTGGAGCGCTACGGCGACACCCAGCTCTACGTCACGCGCGGCGCCGGGGCCTGGGGCCCTCCCGTGCGGGTGGGCGCCGAGTCCGACATGACCGTGGTGGAGCTGCACTCGGCCGACGCCTGAGCCGGACCACCGTCAGCGGGACCCGCGCCGGCCGTACCGGCGTCAACCGGGAGGGACACCCGCACGCTCAGACCCGCACCCGGAGCGGTGATCACCCGGACGGTACCGCCCAGGGCCTCGGCTCCGGCCCGTACGACGGACATGCCCAGGCCGCTGCCCGCGCCGCCGTCGGCGCGGAAGAAGCGGTCGAAGACGCGTTCCGCGTCCTCAGGGCGCATGCCGGGGCCCTCGTCGGAGACCCGCAGCACCCCGTGCCCGTCCTCCCTGCGCACCGCGACCGAGACCCGCGCGGGCTCCGGGGTGTGCATCCGCACGTTGGAGAGCAGGTTGCCGACGATCTGGCGCAGCAGCGGCTCGTCGGCCAGCACCCGTACGCCGTCGGCGCTGAACTCCACGGGCCTGCGCGGCTGTTGGGCGACCAGGTCCTCCAGTGCCTCGCGCGCCAGCCGGGGCAGGTCCACGGGCCGGGGCCGCAGCTCGGGGCGCTGGTCGAGGCGGGCCAGCGCCAGCAGCTCGTCCACCAGGCGGCCCATCCGCTCGGATTCGGCGATCATGCGGGTCAGCGCGCGTTCACGCTCGCCCTCGCCGCCGAGCATGCCCCGCTCGTAGAGCTGGAGGTAGCCGCGTATCGCCGCAAGCGGGGTGCGCAGCTCGTGCGAGGCGTCGGCGACGAAGCGGCGGAGCTGCGCCGCGGCGTGCTCGCGGGTCAGGAAGGACGCCTCGACCTGGTGCAGCATCGCGTTGAGCGCGAGCCGGAGCTGCTCGACCTCGCTCACCGCGTGCCGGCCTGGCGGTGCGGCGACCCGCCGCGAGAGGCCGAGGCCCTCGGTGGTGCAGCCGTCCGCGTCCGTGCGGTACTCCGCGCTGCCCTCGGCGATCGCCGAGGCGGTCTCCACCATGTCCTCCAGGGGCCGCAGCCTGCGCCGGGAGCCGAGGAAGGCGGCCGTGCCGAGCCCGGTCATCAGGATCACCCCGGCGAGGAGTTCGAGCCGGGCGACCTTGGCCATGACCTTGCCGACCCCGCTCGCCTCGCTGGCCAGCACGAGCACGCTGCCGTCGCCGAGCCGGAGCGCGGTGGCGCGGTACGGGGCGCCGGAGACGGTCAGGTCGTGCGCGGTGTCGCCGTGCCGCAGCCGGGCGGTGCCCGCGCCGGCCGCCGCCTCGGCGAGCGCGCGCTGCCGCGCGTCCGGAGCGCTGCCCGCCAGCCCGGTCACCGTGCCGTGCCGGTCGAGCAGCGCGTAGGCGCTGCGGCTGTCGGCGGCCTCGGTCAGCCCGTGCGAGCCGCGCACCTTGGTGGCCTCGCCGATCGCCGAGATCTCCTGGGCGGTGAGCCGGGCCCGGGCGATGTTGTCCCGGGTGTGCAGGAGCTCGGCGTCCACGGCCGACAGCAGGTAGTGCTTGACGCCCATCAGGCTGATGCAGGTCGCGACGACGAGGCCGAGCGCCAGCACCGCCAGCGTGCTCACCGTGATCTTCGCCCGCAGCGACCCGGGGCGCAGCCCGCAGAACCTCACGGCGTCTCTCCTGCCGGGGGCCGCAGCCCGTACCCCACGCCCCTGCGGGTGCGGATCAGCGGCGGGCCCAGCGGGGCCAGCTTGCGGCGCAGATAGCTGATGTAGGTCTCCACCACGGTGGACTCCACGGGCTGCTCGAACCGCCATACCTGGCGCAGCAGTTGCTCCTTCGGCACGATCCGGTCCGCGTGCCGCACCAGATGCCGCAGCAGCGCGAACTCGGTCGGCGTCAGATCCGCGCTCCGCCCGCCCCGCCGCACCGTGTACGTGGCCTCGTCCAGCTCCAGGTCGCCGTGGCGCAGCACCGGCGGGCGCGGCGCGGGCGGCGCGGCCGCCTCGGGCGCTCCCCGGGTGCGCCGCAGCACCGCGCGCAGCCTGGCCACCACCTCGTCCACGTTGAACGGCTTGGTGATGTAGTCGTCGCCGCCCAGCGTCAGGCCCTGCACCACCTCGGCCGGCGCGTCGCGCGCGGTGAGGAACACCACGGCCACATCGGCGCGTTCGGCGCGCAGCACCCGGCACACCGCGCGCCCGTCGCCGTCCGGCAGTGCGATGTCGAGCAGTACGGCGTCGGGGCGTACGGACCTGGCGGCGCTGACCGCCGAGCGCGCGCTGTCGGCGGTGGCCACCTCGAAGCCGTGGAAGCGCAGCGTGATGGCGAGGACGTCGGCGATGCTCGGCTCGTCCTCGACGACGAGGACGGTGGCCGTCGCCTCTCCGGGGACCCCGTGGTCCTTCATCTCCCCAGTATCGGCGCGGAATTGCGGATTCCCGGTGCGCAGGATGAGAGCTTCCTGAGAGTCATGCGCGCGCTCCCGCGCCCGTTCCCCGCGATCCCGAGGCTGGGCCCGTCATGCAACACCTCGGGGGAGGCCGCCCGGCGCATGCCGCCGGGCGGTTCCGGACGAAGGAGTGGGGGATGGCGGCACTCGCACGGTGGTGCCTGCGGCACCGGTGGACGGTGCTCCTGCTGTGGGTGGGGGCACTGCTGGGAACGGCCACGGCGAGCGGGGTGGCGGGGAGCGCTTACGCGAACGTGTTCAGCCTGCCGGGCACCGAGTCCTCGCGGGCCGTCGACCGGCTGGAACGTGCCTTCCCGGATCTCTCGGGCGACACCGACACGGTGGTCTGGCACACGGACGGCGGCAGTGTACGCAGCGCGCAGGTCCAGCAGCGGATGAACGCGGCGCTCGCCGACATGGCGAAGCTGCCGCAGGTCGGATCGGTCTCGGGCCCGTACAGGGGGCCCGGAGCGGCGGAGCGGATCAGCAAGGACGGCACCACCGCGTACGCCGAAGTGACCTTCACCAAGCAGGCGTTCGAGCTGAAGAAGGGCGACATCAAGCGGGTCGTGGACCGCGCGGAGCAGGCACGCGCCGGCGGTCTCAAGGTCGAGCTCGGCGGCCAGGCCATCGAGCAGGCGCAGGAGCCGCCGAGCGGTCTCGCGGAGGGCACCGCGCTGATCGCGGCAGGCGTCATCCTCTTCCTGGCCTTCGGCTCGCTCTTCGCGATGGTGCTGCCGCTGCTGAACGCGGTGTTCGCGGTCGGCATCGGCATCTCGGGCCTGATGCTGCTCAGCCACGTGGTGAACCTGCCCGATGTGGCACCGCTGCTCGGCTCGCTGATCGGGCTCGGCGTGGGCATCGACTACGCGCTCTTCGTCGTGACCCGGCACCGCAAGGCCGTACGCGCGGGGGTCCCGCCGCAGGAGGCGGCCGTGCGGGCCATGGACACCTCGGGGCGCGCGGTGCTGTTCGCCGGGGGCACGGTGTGCATCGCGCTGCTGGCGATGTTCACGCTCGACCTGCGCTTCCTGAACGGCATAGCGATCGCGACCACGACCACCACGCTGCTGAGCGTGCTGGCCGCCGCAACCCTGCTGCCCGCGATGCTCGGCTTCCTGGGCGTGAAGGTGCTCTCGCGGCGCGAGCGGCGGCGGATGGCGGACGAGGCGGAGACCGGCGCGGCTCCCCCGGTCAAGAGGGGGCTCGCCGCGCGCTGGGCCGGCGTGCTGGAGCGCAGGCCGAAGTCGCTGGCGATCGCCGCGGTCCTGGTCATGGCGGTGCTGGCGATCCCGGCGCTCTCGCTGCGGCTGGGCGCCAACGACCAGGGCAACCAGCCCGAGTCGCAGACCACGCGGCAGGCGTACGACCTGCTCGCGGACGGTTTCGGCGCGGGCTTCAACGGGCCGCTGCTGCTCGTCGCCGACACGCCGGGCGGCGCGAAGGACCGGGCGGCGCTGCGGGGTCTGGGGCAGGACATCGCGCGGATGCCCGGTGTGGCCAAGGTGGTGCCGGCCAAGGCGGCCCCGCCGGGTGCCGCGGCCTCGCCCGCCGCGGCCAGGACCGGGCTGATCCAGGTGATCCCCACGACCTCGCCGCAGTCGGTGCAGACGGACCGGCTCATCGACACGCTGCGCGAGAAGACCGTTCCGGCGGCCGAGAAGGGCAGCACGCTGCACGTGGACGTGGGCGGCGCGACGGCCATCCAGAAGGACTTCGCCAGCGTGGTGGGGGAGCGGCTGCCGCCGTTCATCGGGCTGATCGTGGGCCTGGGCGCGCTGTTGCTGCTGGTCGCCTTCCGCAGCCTGGTGGTGCCGCTGACGGCCGCGGTGATGAACCTGATCGCCGCTGCCGCCTCCTTCGGCCTGCTGGTCGCGGTCTTCCAGTGGGGCTGGGGCGTCGACCTGCTCGGCCTCGGCAAGGAGGGCCCGATCCTCACCTTCCTGCCGGTGATCATGCTGCCGCTGCTCTTCGGCCTGTCCATGGACTACCAGGTCTTCCTGGTGAGCCGGATGCACGAGGAGTGGGTGCACACCAAGGACAACGCGCGCGCCGTACGGGCCGGGTTCGCCGAGACGAGCCGGGTGATCACCTGCGCGGCGCTGATCATGATCTGCGTGTTCTCGTCCTTCGTGCTGAGCGGTGACCGCGGGGCGCTGATGGCGGGCATCGGGCTGGCCGGGGCGGTGGCGCTGGACGCGTTCATCCTGCGCACGATCCTGGTGCCGGCGCTGATGTTCCTGCTCGGGCGGGCCAATTGGTGGCTGCCCGGGTGGCTCGACAAGCGGCTGCCGCATATCGCGGTGGATCCGCCGGACGAGGCGGAGCACGCTTCGGAGGCGGAGCCTGAGCCATCGCCGTTGCTGCGCGAGCGCGAAATGGTCGCCGTGGGGGCGTCGTTGGGTGGTGCGGGCGCCGGGGCCGCTGACGGCTCCGCGGATGAGGAGACCGTTGTACGGGGTGTGGTGCGGGATCCCGTGGGTGCGCCGGTCGCGCATGCCTCGCTCAGCCTGCTTTCCGCTGACGGGCGGCAGTTGGCCGAGGCGCGGTCCGGGATGGACGGCGGGTATGTGCTGTCCGCGCCGGGCAGTGGGGCGTATCTCGTTGTCGCCACGTCTCCCGCGTTGGGGGCGGTGAGTGCGAGCGTGCTGGTCGCGGATCACGCGGTGGTGCTGGATCTGCGGGTGGAGCCGCCTGAGTAGGTGCGTGGTTGCGTGGGGCGGGCGGGTGCGGTCCGGTGTGCCCGCCCGTTCCGCCCCTCGGGCGGACCGACCGCCCACACCGCGTAGCGGTGATCTACCGGTCCAACAGCCCCAGCACCTGGGGCCAGCCGTTCTTCCTCGCGTACTGGTCCGAGCCCGTCGTCCCCCGTACGTCGCCGTTCTCGCCGCCGTCCTCTCCGGGCTGGCCGTAGGGGAACCAGTTCACGTGGTGGCCCGCTCCGGGGAAGAGCAACTGGCGCTGGCCCTGGGACTCGATGGCCTTCGCGGAGCCCGCCGAGTCCCACATCTTGTCGTTGCCGCCGGCGATGGCCAGGACCTTCCCCGTTACCCTGTCCAGCTTGATCGGGCCCGTCGGCACCGGCTTCCCGTGGTCGGCCCAGGCGGCCCGGCCCGTCGGGTAGGGGCCGATGACCTTCGAGGACGGCGCGTACGCGATCACGTCGCGGAACACCCCGGGACGCCGCTGCCCGAGCAGTTGGGCCGCCTCGCTGCCCCGCGAGTTGCCCATCACCGCCATGCGCCGCGGGTCGGCCGCCGGGTCCTCGCCCAGCAGCTTCGCGGCCCGCGTGAAGTAGTCCAGGTCGATCATGTCGATCGCGTTCGGCCGGTCCGAGCCCCTGCCGCAGCGGAAGTAGCAGACGGAGAGCGCCGGATGGCCGTGCGAGGCCAGCACCGCCGCGGCGAACTCGCCCGCGTTCCCGCCCTCCGAACCGCCGAACACCAGCACCGGGGCCTTGCGCGGCGCGCCCTTGTACGGCGCGTACAGCTCGCCGTCCACGCCGTCGGCGCGCATCGTCAGCTTCCGGTGCCGCGCGCCGTTCGGCAGCCACTGCCGGTTCAGCTCGGTGTGCGCGACCCGCTTCCCGCCCTCGTACGCCGTCAGCCGCACCTCGTACGAGCGCTGCTCGTCCGGCGTGCGGGTGTGGAAGGAGAAGGCGTCGCCCGAGCCCTTCTTCCTGGTGTCGGGCCCGGACAGCGGCTCCATGTCGGAGAGGAGCTGCATGCCGCGGTTCCCGAGCTCCACACCGCCGTCCCCGTCGGTCGTGAACCGCCGCTCGGCGCCCCAGGAGTGGCCCGCGCGGTCCTCGGCGCGGGAGCGCACGGTGATCGGCTCCTTCGCGGCGGCGCCCCGCACGGTGAGCCGGACGGGGGCGTCGGCGGGGGCCGTCGCCGGTGACGCCTCCAGCGCTGCGCCGTTCTCGTGCCGGCCGCCCTGTCCGCCGGAGCCGCCCTGGCCCGCCTGCTCCGCGCCGCAGCCCGCCGCGCCCAGCGCGAGGGCCAGCGCCAGCGCACCGGCCGCTCCCGCCCGTACGCTGCGTACTCCGCGCGCGTGTGCTCCGCGCCTTCCACTCCTCGCACTCACCCGGCGCACCTTACGCGCACCCGCCCGGCCGCACGGAGCGGCCGGGCGGAGCGCCGGAGGGACCTCAGCTCGCCGACGCCTTCTCGTACAGCGCCTTGGCGTCCTCGCCGAAGTACGGGCCGAACATCACGTTGGGCAGGAAGGTGTAGCCGAAGCTGTTCACCGAGGACTGCAGACCCTTGCCGGTCTTCTCGTCGAACTTGGTGAACCAGGGGCCGCCGCTGGAGCCGCCGGTCATGTTGCAGGACATGCCGTGGTCCTTGGACTGGAGGAAGTCCTTGAAGGTGCGGCCTGAGCAGTAGATCAGCTTCGAGCCGTCGTACGGGGAGGCCGCCGGGTAGCCGAAGGCGTACATGTCCTGCCGGTAGCCGGAGTTGAAGGAGAGGCCCTGGCCGCCGACGACGTCGGTGAGCTTCTTGCCGTCCAGCGGCGAGACGACGGCCGCGCCGACGTCGTAGTTGATGTCCTCGCTCTTCTCCCACTGCGGGGTGGTCAGCGTCTTGCTCGCGCTCCACTTCCCGTACGGGGCCTGGCCGTCGTGGTACCCGGGCACGAACGTCCAGTTGGTGTGCCACTTGCCCTCGAGCTTCACGCAGTGGCCCGCGGTGACGACGGTGCTCTTGTTTCCGCTGGTCACGGCGTCGCCTGAACAGGACGCCTGGCGGCCCTGGTAGGTGAAGAAGATCCGCCCCGTGGTCTTGGTGACCTCACCGCCGCCCGTCCACGGGCCGCCCTTCTGCGGGAAGGACTTCGTGCCGCTGCCGCCGCCCACCGGCGGGATCTCCAGGCTGTCCCCGCCGGGAACCGCCTTGCGTACCGTGTCGCCCGCCTTCCTGCCCAGCTCGGCCAGGTCCAGGGGCTTCGCCGAGCGCATCCGCTCCGCCGTCCAGAAGTCCGCCGCGTTCCCGCGCTGGTCGGCGCTCGGGCTGCTCTGCGTCGTGCTGTCCCCGGTCTGCGCGCCGGAGGCAGCGGCGGGCGAGGCGAGCGGGCCGACGGCGGCCAGCGAGGCGACGGAAAGGGCGGATATGACGGCGCCTGCGGCCCGCCGGGCCGTGCGGTTCGAAGATCTCACGCGGTACTCCTTCTGCTCGATTTCTGCTCGGTGCGGCTCTTGCGAACGGTCGGTGGCAGATGAGCGGTGCGTCGTACGCAGAGGCAAGCGTGCCCCGGAACCACCGCATCCGAACAGAAGTTGACGCCTCGTTGAGTGAACCCGTGACCCTCATTGAGCCGGTGCCGCACCCGCATCCCGCGGCACCCGCCGCATGCCGAACAGGAAGCGGGTGATCCGCGTCCGGCGCACCAGCACGTCATAGGCGGCCCACGTGCCCGCGAGCGAACAGACCACGATCACCGCGTACTTGACCGGAATCGGTGCGCTCCAGCCCACCACCCCGTACGCCACGGCCACCACGATCGGCTGGTGCAGCACGTACATCGGCAGTACGGCGGGGCCCGTGTACGCGGTGAACCTCCGGCGCCAGGGGTGCTCCTCGCGCGGGCTCCCGTGCGGGCCGACGTCCTCGCGCGCCGTGCCCCCGTCCACCGCACCCGCGCGCCGCGGCCTGTCCAGGAAGCCGAGCAGCGCCACCAGCGCGCACCAGCCCGTCGCCCCGAACAGCGCGCGTGCCACCACCGCGACCCCCTCCATCGAGGTGAGCGGGTCGTGCGCGAGGGAGAACCCGGGCGCGCTCGCGCCGAACATGCAGAGCCCGAGGACCAGCGCCGGCCACCGGTCCCGCCGCATCGCGGCCCGCAGCGCCGGACTGCCGGCCAGCACATAGCCGGCGGCGAAGAACAGCGCGTACGCCGACCTGTCCCAGCCCCCGTAGGCCGTGTCCAGGCCCAGCAGCGCGCACACCGCGGCGAGCGGCAGCATCGGCAGCGCCATCGCGGCGCGCGGCACCCGGCGCAGCGTGTGCCCGTCCGGCAGCCACCGCGCGAGCAGCGCCAGCAGCAGGCACAACTCCAGCAGCACGACCACGAACCACAGATGACCGGTCTCGAAGTACGGCCCGTCCAGCACGAACGGGAAGTCGCCCCAGGCCCAGTGCACGTCGAAGAAGCGCGGCAGGAAGTGCCAGTAGCTCACGTCGTACGAGGAGTGGTGCGAGCGCTCCCGCAGCCACTGCGGCAGCGGGCACAGCACACACGTGGCGAACACCAGCGGAACGCCCAGCCGCAGCAGCCGCTCCCGCACGAAGCCCGCCGTGCCGCGCCGGCGCAGCGAGTACCACGCGCCGAGCCCTCCCACCAGGAACAGCAGGGGCATCGCCCAGACCACGCCGAAGCCCGCGGTGATCCCTGTGACCGTGGTGGTCTCCGCGTTCTTGACGTAGAAGTCGTTCTCGGCGTCGAACACCAGCGAGGAGTGGAAGAGCACGAGACCGGCCACCACGAGGATCCGCAGCGCATCGAGCTCGCCGCGGCGTCCGGCGCCTTCCGGGGCCCCTGCCACACCGGGAGTGTCCGCCCGGGACGCCCGGGAGGCCATGGGGAGGAGAGGACTCCGTGGTTAGACTTCGAACATGGATCTTGCCCAGGGCCGCTACACCGTAGGGGAGTTGATCGGCGAGGGCGGCATGGCCGCGGTGTACGAGGCGTACGACACCGCACTGAAGCGGACCGTCGCGGTCAAGATGATGAGCACCGAGCTGGTCGCGCACGCCGCGCACCGCACCCGCTTCCGCCGCGAGGCCGAGGCAGCGGCGGCCTTCCAGCACCCGCACGTCGTCGCCGTGCACGACGTCGGCGAGGAGCCGGTGCCCTACATCGTGATGGAGCGGCTCTACGGGCAGACCCTCGACCACTGGCTCCGGCAGGGTCCGCTGCGCCCCGAGGCCGCGCTGGCCTGCACCTCCGAGGTCCTCGACGCGCTGCACGCCAGCCACGCGCGCGGCATGGTGCACCGGGACATCAAGCCGGCCAACGTGATGGTCGACAACAGCGGCGTGAAGGTCACCGACTTCGGGATCGCGCGCGCCCTGTACGACGCCGCGGCGGAGAACCGGCTCACCCAGACGGGGCAGGCCGTGGGCACCCCGCACTACATGTCGCCCGAGCAGTTCGAGGGGCGCGGCGCGCTGGACGGCCGCAGCGACCTGTATTCGGTCGGCGCGATGCTCTACGAACTGCTCACCGGGGCCCCGCCGTTCGACGGCGACTCGGTCTTCCAGATCGGCTACAAGCACGTCACCATGGCCCCGCCCTCGCTGGCCCGGACCGGAGCCCGGGTGCATCCCGCGCTGGACGCGCTGATCGCCCGCGCGCTGGCGAAGGACCCCGACGAGCGCTTCCCCGACGCCGCGGCGATGCGCGCGGAGGTGGACCGGCTGCGGGAGCGCGGGGAGGGCGCGTTCGCCGCGCCGCCGCAGGCCGCGGACTCCGACACGATGCGCATGCAGCAGGTGCCGCGCTCCTCGGTACCGCGCTCGTCCCCCGTACCGCAGTCCCAGCCGTCCGGGCCGCAGCCGTCCATGCCGCAGTCGCCGGTGCCGCAGTCGTCCCCCGCGCCGCCGCCCGCCGCGCATCCGGCGTACGCCTCGCCCGTGCCGCCGACGGGGCAGCCCGGGGCGCCGGCGGGGCAGTACCCGGCGCCGACGGGGCCGCCGCCCGCGCCCGTACCGCAGCAGCAGGCCGCCTTCGGGGCCGGTCCCGGGATCGCCCCGACGGGCTCGCCCGCGCCGAAGCGGACGAAGCTGCCGACGCTTCCCGAGCACTGGCGCGGCCTCTACCTCTCGTACGGCATGTTCGCGGTCGGCGTCGTGCTGGTGGCGGCCCTCTCGGGCATCGGAGGGCCCATCGCCTACGTTCTGCAGCTACTGCCGCTGGCCGCCTCGCTGTACGGGTTCTGGGCGGGCCTGCGCTGCGCCCTGTGGCCCAAGCGCGAGCACCCGAGCCGCGCCGCGAACACGACCCGCCTCGCCGCGGGCGGCGCGATGTTCCTGCACCTGTGCCTGCTGACGCTGGTCAGCAACCAGATGTGACCCCGCCCAGGCAACGACGAGGCCCCGCCACCCACGAGGGGTGACGGGGCCTCGTACCGGCTCATCCGCCGGAGGCTTCCTCGGGACCGAGGATCAGAAGCGCCGCGTGATCAGCGCCTTCTTGACCTCCTGGATCGCCTTGGTGACCTCGATGCCGCGCGGGCAGGCGTCCGTGCAGTTGAAGGTCGTGCGGCAACGCCACACGCCGTCACGGTCGTTGAGGATCTCCAGGCGCTGCTCACCGGCCTCGTCGCGCGAGTCGAAGATGAAGCGGTGCGCGTTGACGATCGCCGCCGGGCCGAAGTACTGGCCGTCGTTCCAGAACACCGGGCACGAGGACGTGCACGCGGCGCACAGGATGCACTTGGTGGTGTCGTCGAAGCGGGCGCGGTCCTCGTCCGACTGGTACCGCTCGCGGGTCGGCTCGTTCCCGGAGGTGACCAGGAACGGCATGACGTCCCGGTACGCCTGGAAGAACGGCTCCATGTCGACCACCATGTCCTTGAGGACGGTGAGGCCCTTGATGGCCTCGACGGTGATCGGCTTCTCCGGGCCGATGTCCTTCAGCAGGGTCTTGCACGCCAGCCGGTTGCGGCCGTTGATCCGCATCGCGTCCGAGCCGCAGATGCCGTGCGCGCAGGAGCGCCGGAAGGTCAGCGAACCGTCCTGCTCCCACTTGATCTTGTGGAGCGCGTCCAGCACCCGGTCCTTCGGGTCCATCTCCAGCGTGAAGTCCTCCCACCACGGCTCGGAGGAGACCTCGGAGTTGTAGCGGCGGATCCGGAAGGTGACGGTGATCAGGTGCGGGACGGAAGGCTCGGCGTCGACTGCTTCCTTGTCCATCACTGCGGTGCTCATCAGTACTTACGCTCCATCGGCTGGTAGCGGGTCTGCACGACCGGCTTGTAGTCCAGCCGGATCGACTCGGTGCCGTCGTCGCCCACCTCGCGGTACGCCATGGTGTGCCGCATGAAGTTGACGTCGTCGCGGTTCGGGAAGTCCTCGCGGTAGTGGCCGCCGCGCGACTCCTTGCGTGCCAGCGCCGAGGTGGCGGTGACCTCGGCGAGGTCGAGCAGGTTGCCCAGCTCCAGGGCCTCCAGCAGGTCGGTGTTGAAGCGCCTGCCCTTGTCCTGGACGCTGATGTTCCGGTAGCGCTTGCGGAGCTCGCCGATCTCCTCGACGGCCTCCTTCAGCGTCTGCTCGGTACGGAAGACCATGACGTTCTTGTCCATGCACTCCTGGAGCGCACGGCGGATGTCGGTGACCTTCTCGTTGCCGGTCGCGTCGCGGAGGTTCTCCACCTCGTCGTCCACGAACTTGGTGGGGTCCTCCGGCAGCTCGACGAAGTCGGCGGTGGACGCGTACTCGGCGGCCGCCACACCGGCGCGCTTGCCGAACACGTTGATGTCCAGCAGCGAGTTGGTGCCCAGGCGGTTGGCGCCGTGCACGGACACGCAGGCCACCTCGCCCGCCGCGTACAGGCCCGGGATGACGGTGGTGTTGTCCGCCAGCACCTCGCCCTGCACGTTGGTCGGCATGCCGCCCATCGCGTAGTGCGCGGTCGGCTGGATCGGCACCGGGTCGGTGTAGGGCTCGATGCCCAGGTACGTGCGCGCGAACTCGGTGATGTCCGGCAGCTTGGCGTCGAGCTGCTCCGGCGGCAGGTGCGTCAGGTCCAGGTAGACGTGGTCCTTGTCCGCGCCGCAGCCGCGGCCCTCGCGGATCTCGGTGTAGATCGCGCGGGAGACGACGTCGCGGCTCGCCAGGTCCTTCATGACGGGCGCGTACTTCTCCATGAAGCGCTCGCCGTCCTTGTTGCGCAGGATGCCGCCCTCACCGCGCGCACCCTCGGTGAGCAGGATGCCCATCTTCCAGATGCCCGTCGGGTGGAACTGGAAGAACTCCATGTCCTCCAGCGGCAGCCCGCGCCGGAACGCCGCGGCCTGGCCGTCGCCGGTCAGGGTGTGCGCGTTCGACGTGACCTTGAAGAACTTGCCGTTGCCGCCCGAGGCGAACACCACGGACTTCGCGTGGAAGACGTGGATGTCGCCGGTGGCCAGCTCGTACGCGACGACGCCCGCGGTCCTGCGGGTGCCGTCCTCGTCGGTGTTGAGCAGCAGGTCCAGGACGTAGAACTCGTTGTAGAACTCCACGCCCTCCTTCACGCAGTTCTGGTACAGCGTCTGAAGGATCATGTGGCCCGTGCGGTCCGCCGCGTAGCAGCTGCGGCGGACGGGGGCCTCACCGTGGTTGCGGCTGTGACCGCCGAACCTGCGCTGGTCGATGGTGCCGTTCGGGGTCCGGTTGAACGGCAGACCCATCCGCTCCAGGTCGAGGACGGAGTCGATGGCCTCCTTCGCCAGGATCTCGGCGGCGTCCTGGTCGACCAGGTAGTCGCCGCCCTTGATCGTGTCGAAGGTGTGCCACTCCCAGTTGTCCTCCTCGACATTGGCGAGCGCCGCGGCCATGCCGCCCTGCGCAGCGCCCGTGTGCGAGCGGGTGGGGTAGAGCTTCGTCAGCACGGCGGTGCGGCTGCGCTTCGTCGACTCGATGGCGGCGCGCATGCCGGCGCCGCCCGCGCCGACGATGACGGTGTCGTACTTGTGGATCTTCGCGTTGTTCATGGGAAACCTCAGCCCTCAGCCCCGGTACGTCAGCGGATGTTCGGGTCGAAGGTGAAGATCACCAGCGTGCCCAGCAGGACGGTGAACACCGTGGCGGTGTAGAGCAGCATCTTCAGCCAGAAGCGGGTGTTGTCCCGCTCCGCGTAGTCGTTGATGACCGTGCGCAGGCCGTTCGCGCCGTGCAGCATCGCCAGCCACAGCATCAGCAGGTCCCAGACCTGCCAGAACGGCGAGGCCCAGCGTCCGGCCACGAAGGCGAAGCCGATCTTGCTCACGCCGCCGTCCAGCACGAGCTGGATCAGCAGGTGGCCGAGGACCAGCACCACGAGCACGATGCCGGACAGGCGCATGAACAGCCAGCCGTACATCTCGAAGTTGGTCCGCGTCGACTTCGGGGTCTTGGCGGTGCGCTTGCGCGGGGGCTCGATGTAGGGAGCCGGGTTCTCGACGTCGTACAGGCGCGCGTCCTCGGCGGGCTCGGTCGCGCCGGCGTCCTTGGCGGTCTCGGTCGACATCTTTCATCAGCTCCCGAACAGCGAACGCAGCGTGTGCTGGAGGACGGGGTAGAAGGCACCGATCATCAGCACGATCCAGACGCCCATCACCGTCCACAGCATCTGCTTCTGGTACTTCGCGCCCTTCGACCAGAAGTCCACGGCGATGACCCGCAGGCCGTTCAGCGCGTGGAACAGGATGGCGGCCACCAGGCCGTACTCCATCAGGTTGACGAGTGGCGTCTTGTAGATAGCGACGGTGTCGTCGTACGCCTCTGGCGAGACGCGCACGAGCGCGGTGTCGAGGACGTGCACGAACAGGAAGAAGAAGATGAGGACGCCGGTGACTCGGTGAGCCACCCAGGACCACATTCCTTCCCGGCCGCGGTACAGCGTTCCAGCCGGCACGGAAATTACCTCTCCGGGAGCGGATGTCGGGGCCAGCCGCTCACCTCTCACAGGCAGTGCAGCGATGTCGGTCGGGCCCGGCCGGGTACGGTCCACCGGCCTGGGTCATCGTAGCGACGCCGTGTCGGAACCCCGTTGGCGGGTGCACGGGTGTGATCAATCAGGCACGGATGGGGCATCCGGCGCGGGTGCCCGGAGCAACGCGGGTCACGCCCGGCGAAGGGCGGTGAGGCCCCGTGTGCCCGCGCGATGCGGGCCGGACGACCCCGCTCCCCGGGGGCTCAGTCGGGCCCGACGAGCCGGGTCAGCCGTCCGCGCGCCAGCCTGCGCAGCTCCTCGGCCGTCGCCTCGCGCTCCCGCTCCGGGTCGTTGCCCAGCCGTCCGCGGATGCCGGCCAGCACCTGGTCGAGCCGCTCGTCGCGGGACCACCCGTCCAGGCAGATGACGAAGGCGTGCCCGAACCTGCTCTCGTACGCGGCGTGCGCGGCCCGCAGCGCGGTGTGCGCCGCCAGCAGCCCCGGCTGGTCGGAGAGCGGATGCTGGGCCGACTCCTCGGCCAGCGCCTCGCCCAGGTCCTCGGCCGTCAGGTCGTAGCTCGCCTCGTCGGCCGCTGCCAGCAGCGCGTCCAGGTCCGGGTAGGGGCGGTGCGCGGTGAGCCGCGCGGCCCAGCGGCGGCTGCCGCAGCAGCGCCCGAGCGCCTCCTCGGCCTGCGCCGGGGGTGCGGCGTTGAACCCCTCGATCCCCGCGAATTCGCCGCCCCGTGTGTCCGATGTCACTCCGCCGTCGCCGCCGGTGCCGCGGGGCCAGGTTCGGTCGGTGGACGAAGGCATGGCTGCGGGGGCGGGTCCTTTCCGGTGCGGGTGCTCCGTGCCGCATCGGGCCGGAGGAGATTGTGCAGATTCAGGAAGCTTGTGAGCTTGGCTACAGCCGAGCTGAGAAGTTGGCGTCACCGTAGCTACCGATGCGCTCAACGATCCGACGAATGCGCGAATTTCACCCGGATGGGAGCGCTCCGTAGTCGCATAGCTGACGGAGAGATGCCGGAAAGGGGCAATACCGTATTCGTATGGGACGTAACTGGCCAAAACCGCTTGTCGTTTCGACCGCGGTCCTCGGAGCGGGGGCCGTGGCGGCGGGCACGTTCGCGCTGACCGGCTGCGCAGGCGGCTCCTCGGACGCGGGCTCGGGCGACGGCCGTAATGACGACAGGCAGCAGGAGTCCGTTCCGGCGCCGCCTCCGGCGGGCCCGGCGGAGAAGGGGCCCGCGCCGCGCGCGATCCCCTCCGTGCGGGACTGGCAGCCGGTGCGCGGCACCGGCTGGAAGCCCTCGGAGCACAGCCGCGTGGTCGCCGGAAAGGCGTCGCTGGAGGACGAAGGGCGGCTCCTCGCGAAGGAGTTGAAGATCCCCTTCGAGCGCACGGCGAAGGCGCGGCCCGGCGATGTGTCGCTGGACCAGGGCAAGGGCCTCGGCCGCGAGGAGTACGAACTCACCACCCGCAAGGGAGAGGTGACGATCAAGGGCGGCGGCGCGGGTGTGTTCTACGGCACACGCACCCTCGAGCAGGGCATCGCGGACCGCGGCCGGATCGCCGAGGGCACCGTGCGGGACGAGCCGGACCGTCCGCAGCGCGGCTTCTCGCTGGACGTGGCGCGCAAGCACTTCAGCGCGGACTGGATCGAGGACCGGGTGAAGGAGATGGGCGAGCGGAAGCTCAACCAGCTCCAGCTCCACCTCACCGACGACCAGGCGTTCCGCATCCAGAGCGACAGCCACCCCGAGGTGGTCTCGAAGCCGAACCTCTCCAAGGAGCAGATCCGGCGGATCGTGAAGCTCGCGGAGTCCCGGCACATCTCGGTGATCCCCGAGTTCGACTCCCCTGGCCACCTGGGCGCGGTGATCAAGCAGCACCCCGACCTCCAGCTCCGCGACAGGAACGGCGCACCGACCCGCGGCGCGGTGGACATCACCAAGCCGAAGGCCGGGAAGATCGTCGACGATCTGCTCAAGGAGTACGCGGACCTCTTCCCCGCCACGTACTGGCACCTGGGCGGCGACGAGTACCAGGCGCTGACCAAGCAGAACCCCGAGGCCAGCTATCCGGAGCTGACCGCGGCCGCCAGGAAGAAGTACGGCAGCGGCGGCAAGGTGCAGGACCTGGCGACGGACTGGATCAACGACCGCGCGGAGACCGTGCGCAAGCTCGGCAAGACCCCGCAGGTGTGGAACGACGGCATGCACCGGCAGGGCCGCGCCAAGCCCCAGAAGGGCCGCGAGGTCGCGTACTGGACCGGCAAGGAGATCGGCGCCCGGCAGCCCCAGGAGTACCTGAAGGAGGGCTGGAAGACCGTCAACCTCAACGACGAGTACCTGTACTACGTACTGGGCCAGCCCAACGACTTCACGTACCCGACCGGCGAGCGGATCTACAAGGAGTGGACCCCGGCCGTGCTGCGCGGCAGCGAGGCGGTGCCGAAGTCGCTGTCCGGGCCCGACAAGGTGCCGGGCGGGCGGTTCGCGGTGTGGGGTGACATTCCCGACGCGCAGAGCCAGAAGCAGGTGGCCGAGGGCATCAGGATGCCGCTCGCGGCGACCGCGCAGAAGCTCTGGGATCCGGAGAAGCCCGGGCAGTCCTGGCCGGAGTTCGAGAAGCTGGCCGACAGGCTGGAGTGAATCCGGAGTGAAATCGGGCCCGGAAGCGGGCCGGTGAAGCGAAGACGGCCGGGGTCGCCACCCCCCACAGGAGAGACCCCGGCCGTCGTCGAGTACGGGCGCGTCGGCCCGTACTCTCCTCAGCGCCCCTTGTCGGCAAACTGTTACGGGACGGTCCGGCATGGACGGACCAGCGGGCTTGGCCTTAGCGTTCTGCATCGCGTCGGCGCCGGTGGGGCGGACGCGGGACCAGAGCCATCGCGAGATCGCGGAGAGAGACACGGGCGTGCAGCGGGACGACGCGGAACTGACCTCCGCCGTGCGCGCGGCTCAGGAGGGCGACGAGTCCGCCTTTCGTGAGGTGTACCGCGCGGTGCATCCGCGTCTGCTCGGCTACGTCCGCACGCTGGTGGCCGACCCGGACGCGGAGGACGTGGCCTCGGAGGCGTGGCTCCAGATAGCCCGCGACCTGGCGAAGTTCAAGGGGGACGCGGACAGGTTCCGCGGCTGGGCGGCGCGGATCGCGCGCAACCGCGCGCTGGACCACATACGGATGCGCGGCCGCAGGCCCGCCGTCGGCGGCGACGAGAGCGAACTCACCGCGCTGCCGGACGCCTCGGACACCGCGGAGTCGGCGCTGGAGGCGCTCGGCACGGGCCGCGCGATGCGGCTGATAGCGCAACTGCCCCAGGATCAGGCGGAGGCCGTGGTGCTGCGGGTGGTCGTCGGCCTCGACGCGAAGGGCGCGGCCCAGGTGCTCGGCAAGCGGTCCGGAGCGGTGCGCACCGCCGCGCACCGCGGACTGCGCAAGCTGGCGGAGCTGCTGGAGGAGACTCCACACGACCCGGACGCGGAGCCGGGCGCTGACCCGGAGGAGGGCCCGGGGGAGAACCCCGGGGAGCTGCCCGGGGACGGGGATCCGCAGAGGGGCGGCGGACCGCCGCAGCAGGGGGAGACGGCGCGTGGTGTGACGCGCAAAGCCACGCGAACGCTGAGGGAAACGTGATGGCGGACGACCGGTACAAGTGGCTTGACGGAGACGCTGCGGAGCGCTTGCTGCGCGGCTTGCCGGTCGACGCGCACGGCGGCGCCACCGACGGCGGGAACGGGAACGGCGGCCCGGGGGAGGGCCCCGGGGACGGCCGGGGAAACGGGAACGCCCGTAGCGGCGCGGAGCAGGAAGCCCCCGCGGAGTCCGCCGCCGAATCCGCTGCCGGGAGCGTGCGGGCGGCCGCGAGCGCGGGCGCGGGCACCGGCGATGACGGCGTGGCGGGTCTCGAGGCGGCGCTGCGCGAGCTCGCGGAGGCCCCGGCGCTGGCGGCAGGGCAGGGCCCGCTGCCGGGCGAGGACGCCGCCGTCGACGCCTTCCGTTCCGCTTACGCGGGTGTGCTGCGCAGCGGTTCGGTCGGGCTCGGCGCCGCGGGCGCCCGGGGCGCGGGCTCACCGGAGGCAGGAAAGGCGGGGCGGCGCAGCCGCGGCTCGGGCCAGTTGGCGCGGCCCTTCAAGGCGGGCTTCGCGATCGCGGTGGCCGGCTGCGCGCTGGGCGGCGTCGCGGTGGCGGCGAGCACCGGCGTACTGCCCACGCCCTTCGGCGGCGGGGGCACGCCGGCGAGCAGCGCCTCCCCGGTTGCCAGCCCCTCCGGCGCGGGCGGCGCCGACGACGAGGAGCAGGCGCAGGGCGGCGCGAGCACGCTGCCCGACCACCCGCACGGCGACGCGGGCACCCAGGGCAGGAGCCCCTCGCCGGGCGACGGCGGCACGTACGGCGACCACGGCAAGGACAAGGGCAAGGGCCGCGACAAGGGCAAGCACAAGGGTTGGGGCGGCGACCGCAAGAAGGCGGCGCTGGTGCGCCAGCTCTGCTCCGCGTACGACGACGAGGAGCTCTCCGGCGCCGACCGCAGGAAGCTGGAGCGCGCGGCGGGCGGGCCCTCCGAGGTGCCGAAGTTCTGCGCCGAGCACCAGCACGGGCACGGCAGACCGGGGCACGGCGGCGGCAACGGCGGCGGACACGGGCACGGCCACGGCGTCTCGCTGCCGTCCGTCACCACGGGCGTCGGGGTGGGCGGCGCCGACTCGCGCGGCCAGGGCGGTTCGGACCACGGCGGCTCGGGCCACGGCGGTCAGGGCGGCCGGGGCGGGGGCAACGGCGGCTCCGGCGGCGGCAGTTCGGGCGGCTCGGGCGACGGGGGGAGCGGCCCAGGGGGCGGTTCGGGTCTCGGCCCGGGCCATGGCGGAGGACACGGCGGGGGACACGGGCACGGCGGCGGCCACGGGAACGGTGGCGGCGGTGGTCCCGGACACGGCGGAGGCGGCGGCGCCCCTCCGCACCACGGCGGCGGCCACCGCCCCGGCGCGGAGCCGGGCGGCGGCGAGCGCGGCGACGGCAACGGCCAGGGGAACGGCGGGCGCAGGGCGGGAGGAAACCATTCGCCTGAGCGCCCGGGAGGCCACGGCGGTGGCCCGGGGCCCGGCCACGGCGGCCATCACGACGGCAATCACGGCGGCGGGCGAGGGCCCGGCGGCCACGGCGGCAACGCGAGTCCGGGTCCGGGTCACGGCGGAGGCGGCAACGGCGGCACGGACGGGCGCGGCGCAGCACACCGTCCGCCGGACGGCTCCGGCGCGCACTCCGGGGGCGGCGAGCGCGGCTCCCGCCCGGGCGGCGACGGCCGGCAGCATGGCGGCCCGCAGCACGGCGGCCCGGACCGCAACGGCGGCGGCGACGCGGGCGCAGCGGGCGGCACAGGCAACGGCGGGACCGGCGACTCCGGCGGAGCCGGCGGCGGGACCGCTGGCGGAGCGGACCGCCAGACCGACGCCGGATCCCAGGACCGCCCCGCGACGGACGGCGGCTCCACCACAGGTGGCTCCAGCACGGGCGGCCCCACCGCAGATGGCTCCCACACCGGCGGTTCCACCTCGGGCGGCTCCAGCCCAGGCGGTTCCGACTCCGGTGGCTCCAACACCGGTGGCCCCGCGGGCGGTTGACCCGCGAGTGCACCCCCAGCCACCTCGCGGATGACGCACGGCCAGGCACCGGCCCGCGCCGCGTGACGCAGCACACACCGCACGGTGTGACACTTTCGGGGACAGCGACGCAGTTGAAAGTGAGCCGACTGGTCATCGGCTGCGCGAGAGACCCGAGGTTCCCCCCGTACCTCAGGGTTCGCGCGAATGGCGCGGGCGGGACACGTTCCCCCGGTCCCGCCCGCGCCCCGCTGCGTTCGTTTCTTCCGC